>JBLWSY010000002.1:0-341707 GCA_048270425.1 Oceanospirillum sp. | reverse complement strand
CAATCTGATCAACAACGGCCAGTTTAAAGGCAAGGGAATAATCGCGCTGGGTACGCTTCAGATAAGTGGTCATCACATTTCTCCAGTTTAGGATAGAAAATGTGTCAACCTTATTCAGGACGGGACACAGGCAATAAAAAAGGCGACCTTAAGGTCGCCTTTTGGTGTGCTTTCACCCAGTAACTGCCGGACTCAATCCCACAGTTACCACTTACTCAAAGTAAGCTTATTTCCAGCCAGTCACTTCACGCAGACCATCTGCGATACCAGCCAGAGAACGTACAGTCTTAACACCAGCGTCTTCCAGTGCCGCAAACTTGTCGTCTGCAGTACCTTTACCACCGGAGATAATTGCACCAGCGTGACCCATACGCTTGCCTTTAGGTGCAGTTACACCAGCAATGTAGGATACAACAGGCTTGGTTACGTTCGCTTTGATGTAAGCTGCAGCTTCTTCTTCAGCAGTACCACCGATCTCACCGATCATAACGATCGCTTCAGTCTGAGGATCATTCTCGAATTTTTCCAGAATGTCGATGAAGTTAGAACCTGGGATCGGATCACCACCGATACCAACACAAGTAGACTGACCGAAACCAGCGTCAGTAGTCTGCTTAACAGCTTCGTAAGTCAGAGTACCGGAACGGGAAACGATACCTACTTTACCTGGCAGGTGGATGTGACCTGGCATGATACCGATTTTGCACTCCCCTGGAGTGATAACACCCGGGCAGTTAGGACCGATCAGCTGAACACCCAGCTCGTCACACTTAACTTTACAGTCCAGCATGTCCAGTACAGGGATGTGCTCAGTGATACATACGATCAGCTTGATACCTGCGTTAGCCGCTTCCAGGATAGAATCCTTACAGAAAGGAGCTGGAACGTAGATAACAGATGCATCAGCACCAGTCGCTTCAACAGCTTCAGCAACAGTGTTGAATACTGGCAGGCCCAGGTGAGTCGTACCACCTTTACCAGGTGTAACACCACCAACCATCTGAGTACCGTAAGCGATCGCTTGCTCAGAGTGGAAAGTACCCTGACCACCAGTGAAACCCTGGCAGATTACTTTAGTGTCTTTGTTGATTAAGATAGACATTCGATTAGTTCCCCGCCGCTTTTACCGCTTGTTGTGCAGCGTCAGTTAAGCTTTCTGCTGCGATGATATCCAGGCCAGATTCAGACAGAACCTTTTTACCCAGGTCGGCATTGGTACCTTCAAGACGAACAACAACAGGTACGTTAACACCTACTTCTTTCACCGCACCGATGATGCCTTCAGCAATCATATCGCAACGTACGATACCACCGAAGATGTTCACCAGAACTGCTTTCACTTTGTCATCAGACAGGATCAGTTTGAATGCGTGAGCTACGCGCTCTTTAGTCGCACCACCACCAACGTCCAGGAAGTTAGCTGGGAAGCCACCGTGCAGAGCAACGATGTCCATAGTACCCATTGCCAGACCAGCACCGTTCACCATGCAGCCGATGTTGCCATCCAGAGCTACGTAGTTCAGGTCCCATTCAGCTGCTTCTGCTTCACGAGCGTCTTCCTGAGAAGGATCGTTCATTTCCTGCAGATCTTTATGACGGTATACAGAGTTACCATCTACGCCGATTTTAGCGTCCAGACAGTGCAGATCACCGTCTTCTTTGATTACCAGCGGGTTGATCTCGATCAGAGCCAGATCTTTTTCCAGGAACAGTTTTGCCAGACCCATGAAGATCTTGGTGAACTGACCAACCTGCTCTTTGTTCAGACCCAGTTTGAAGCCCAGCTCGCGGCCTTGGTAAGGCTGTGGACCAACCAGCGGATCGATAGTTGCTTTCAGAATCTTTTCGGGAGTTTCTTCAGCAACTTTCTCGATCTCAACACCACCTTCGGTGGATGCCATGAAAACAACGCGACGAGAAGCACGGTCAACTACCGCACCCAGGTACAGTTCGTCAGCAATGTCAGTGCAGGTTTCAACCAGGATTTTAGAAACAGGCTGACCGTTTTCATCAGTCTGATAAGTCACCAGGTTTTTGCCCAACCAGTTCTGAGCGAACTCAGCTGCTTGTGCTGGAGTATCAACCAGTTTCACGCCACCCGCTTTACCGCGGCCACCTGCGTGAACCTGTGCTTTAACTACCCACTTGTCACCACCGATTTTTTCACACGCTTGCGCGGCTTCTTCCGGGGTATCTACAGCGAAACCCTTAGAGACAGGCAGTCCGTATGCGGCAAAAAGCTGTTTGCCCTGATATTCATGAAGATTCATACTGCTAAGCCATTTTTTTTGTGCACTAACACTATTGGCGGCACCTTGGGGTATGGTGCCGCCCCCTGCTACGGTTACCCGTAATTTTTTATTTCTTACGCTTTAGTACTTACTTGACGCGTTAGTACTTACTTGCGTTTCTTGCGGTTCGGCATGTGGATCGCGTGTCCATCAACTGCCAGAGCTGCTTCGTGAACAGCTTCAGACATAGTCGGGTGCGCGAAACACATCAGTGCAAGATCTTCAGCACTGGAACCAAATTCCATCGCGATCACACCCTGGTGAATCATCTCACCAGCGTTCTGACCGATGATGTGCATACCCAGGATACGGTCAGTATCTTTCTGGGTGATAATTTTCACCATACCGTCGGTGCAGCCGTTGGTCATAGCGCGGCCGATTGCGGTGAATGGGAATACACCAGTTTCGTATTCGGTGCCTTCCGCTTTAACTTCTTCTTCGGTCTTACCAACAGAAGCGATCTCAGGGAAGGTATAAATAACACCTGGGATCACGTCATAGTTCATCTGAGCTTTATGGCCCGCGATGATATCAGCAACCATAACACCTTCTTCAGATGCTTTGTGCGCCAACATAGGACCACGAACAACGTCACCGATTGCGAATACACCAGGTACAGAAGTACGGCACTGGTCATCAACATAGATGAAGCCGCGCTCGTCCAGAGAAACACCGGAGTCATTAGACAGCAGTGCTTCCGTGTATGGGCGACGACCTACACAAACGATCAGTTTGTCGAACGTCTGCTGCTGCTCGCCTTTGGAGTCAGCGTACGTCACAACCACTTCGTTGTCTTTGATTTCAGAACCGGTTACACGGGCACCGATTTTGATATCCAGACCTTGTTTGGTCAGGATCTTTTTAGCTTCTTTGGCGATCTGCTGATCAGTAGAAGCCAGGAATGCATCCTGAGCTTCCAGAACCGTTACCTCAGAACCAAGACGCTGCCAAACAGAGCCCAGCTCCAGACCGATAACACCACCACCGATCACACCCAGACGGCCCGGTACTTCTTCAAAGTCCAGTGCGCCAGTAGAATCAACGATCAGACCTTCAGTCATAGGTGTTGGTGGAATTTCAACAGGTACAGAACCGGAAGCGATGATGATATTTTCCGCTTCAACAACCTGGACAGAACCGTCGTGGCCGGTCACTTCAACTTTTTTGCCGCTCAGTACTTTACCGGTACCGTGCAGTGGCGTTACACCGTTAGCCTTGAACAGACCACCAATACCCTGAGTCAGGTTACCAACGATCTTGTTCTTACGGGCGATCATTTTCTTAACGTCCATTTTAACGTCAGAAACTTCGATACCCAGATCCGCGAAGTCATGCTGAGTTTCAGCAAACTTGTGGGACGCTTCCAGCAGTGCTTTCGATGGGATACAACCCACGTTCAGACACGTACCACCATAAGAAGGCTTGCCTTCTTTGTTCAGCCATTTTTCAACGCAAGCTGTTTTCAGGCCAAGTTGTGCTGCACGGATAGCTGCAACATAACCGCCAGGACCTGCACCGATGACAACTACATCAAATTTATCAGACATTATTTTTTCCTGTCTTTCGTGTCATGAGTGATCAAACTGTACTTAAACTTCCAGCAGGATACGAGCCGGATCTTCAAGAAGCTCCTTGATGGTAACAAGGAACTGTACAGCATCTTTACCATCGATCATACGGTGGTCATAAGACAGCGCAAGATACATCATCGGACGAATCTCAACTTGTCCATTAACTGCCATAGGACGCTCCTGAATTTTGTGCATTCCCAGAATAGCAGTCTGAGGCGCATTCAGGATTGGAGTGGACATCAGGGAACCGAAAACACCACCGTTAGTGATGGTGAAAGTACCACCAGTCATATCGGCAATACCCAGTTTACCTTCGCGACCGCGCTTAGCGAATTCACCAATGCTGGACTCAACATCAGCAAGGCTCATGGTATCGGTATCACGCAGAATTGGAACAACCAGACCGCGATCAGTCGATACAGCAACACCAATGTCGTAGTAGCCATGGTAAACAATGTCAGTGCCGTCGATAGATGCATTAACATCCGGGAAGCGCTTCAGAGCTTCAGCAGCCGCTTTTACGAAGAAAGACATAAAGCCCAGGCGAGTGCCGTTGTGCTTCTTCTCGAACATGTCTTTATATTTCTTACGCAGTTCCATAACCGGCTTCATGTCCACTTCATTGTAAGTGGTCAGCATAGCAGCGGTTTGCTGAGCCTCAACCAGACGCTTAGCGATGGTCTGACGCATACGGCTCATAGGAACGCGCTTCTCAACACGCTCACCGGCAGCAACATTAACATCAACAGCCGGAGCAGCAGCCGGAGCAGCTTTAGCAGCACCAGACTGAACCGCTTTCTGTACGTCTTCTTTAGTAACTCGACCGCCTTTGCCTGTACCGTTCAGTTTGGCAACATCCAGACCGTTCTCATCAGCCATTTTACGGGCTGCAGGACTCAGGATTTTATCGCCAACCTGTACCGTTTCTTCGTCATCAGAAGCAGCAGGAGTTGCAGCTGCCGCCGGAGCTTCTTCAGCAGCTGGAGCCGGTGCTGAACCGGCAGCACCCTCTTCAAAAATCGCAATAACTTCATCACTCAGAACGGTTTCATCAAGGTTTTTCTTGATCTCTTTGATAACACCGTCAGCAGGAGCAACAACTTCCAGAACAACTTTATCAGTTTCAATTTCAACCAGAAGCTCATCACGTGAAACAGCTTCGCCAGGTTGTTTTGCCCAGTTTACGATAGTTCCGTCCGCAACAGATTCAGGGAAGACGGGAGCTTTAATTTCAGTAGCCATGTTCGGTCCTTTCTGGATTGTTCTTTGTTTGCACAAACAAAAAATCTAAGGTGCCCTGACTTAGCAGGGCACGTAATTGATCAATTAAGCGTTAAAAGCGTCAGATACCAACTGCGTCTGCTGTTCAGCATGTACAGAGGTATAACCACAAGCCGGAGCTGCAGATGCTGCGCGACCCGCAAACTTCAGTTCATAACCGAGGCCTTTACGGTATTCGTTCAGCACACCACGCATGTGGTGCTGACTGCTGTACCAGGCGCCCTGGTTCATCGGCTCATCCTGACACCAGACAACATCTTCCAAAGCAGGATATTCAGCAACGATCTCTGCCAATTTCTCGGTCGGGAACGGATACAGCTGTTCAATACGGATAATGGCCGTATCTTCGCGCTCGTTCTCACGACGATAATTCGCCAGATCGTAATAGACTTTACCTGTTGTCAGAACCAGGCGCTTAACCTTGATCTTATCAAGAGTGGTATCCACTTCATTGATAATGGTTTGGAAGCTGCCGTTAGCCAGCTCTTCCAGAGTCGAAGTTGCATCCTTATGACGCAGCAAACTCTTAGGCGACATAACAATCAACGGCTTACGCAGCGGGCGTATCACCTGACGACGCAGCATGTGGAAAACCTGGGCTGGCGTAGTCGGAACAACAACCTGAATGTTTTGCTCAGCGCAAGACTGCAGGTAACGCTCTAAGCGTGCCGAGGAGTGTTCGGGGCCCTGGCCCTCGTAACCGTGCGGTAATAGCATAGTCAAACCGCACAAACGTCCCCACTTATGCTCACCACTGGTGATGAACTGATCAATTACAACCTGAGCTCCGTTAGCAAAATCGCCGAACTGAGCTTCCCAGATGACAAGAGCATCTGGCTTTGTAGTGGCGTATCCATACTCAAATGCCAGAACCGCTTCTTCAGACAGATAAGAGTCATGAATGGTCATCGCTGGCTGTGACTCTGACAGATTCTGCAGAGGCACATAAACGGAACCGTCTGACTGGCTGTGAATAACAGCATGACGGTGCGAAAAAGTACCACGGCCCACATCCTGACCGGTGATACGAACCGGGTGGTTCTGATCCAGAATAGTGGCGTAGGCCAATACTTCTGCAAAACCCCAGTTTACAGGCATAGCACCTGCAGCCATCTTACGACGGTCTTCGTAAATTTTGTTAACCTGGCGCTGAATCTTAACGCCATCCGGAATCTCACCCAACTTGTTAGCTAATGCCTGAAGATGAGTCAGTTCAACAGAGGTATCAGCATCCGAGGTCCATGCATGACCAAGATAAGGTGTCCAGTCAACGAACAGCTCTTTATTCGGCTCTTTAACCAAACTATTAGCAACATGACGACCATCAACCAACGCCGAGCGATAATCTTCCATTTTCTCTTTGTCTTCGGCTTCAGTCAGAACACCTTCTGAGATCAGACGTTGAGCATAAAGAGTACGGGTCGTCGGTTGTTTGGCAATTTTCTGATACATCAGAGGCTGAGTACCCGAAGGCTCATCAGCTTCGTTGTGGCCGCGACGGCGATAACAAACTAAATCAATCACCACATCACGCTTGAATTGCTGTCGGTAATCAGCAGCAACCTGAGCCGCATGAATCACAGCCTCAGGGTCATCACCATTAACATGGATGATCGGTGCCTGAACCATCTTGGCAATATCAGTACAGTATTCCGTAGAGCGAGTATCTTCCGGCTTACTGGTCGTGAAACCAACCTGGTTGTTGATCACGATATGAATGGTACCGCCGGTTTTATAAGCGCGGGTCTGAGACATCTGGAATGTCTCCATCACCACACCCTGACCTGCAAAGGCAGAATCACCATGAACCACGATCGGCATTACCGCATCACCGGAAGAGTCTTTTCGACGATCCTGACGGGCACGAACCGACCCCTCAACAACCGGAGATACAATTTCCAGGTGAGACGGGTTAAAGGCCAGAGCCAAGTGAACCTCACCACCGGAAGTCATTACGTTGGATGAGAAACCCTGGTGATACTTAACATCACCGGAACCATCATGCATGAGTTTCTTGCCTTCAAACTCATCAAACAGTTCCGCAGGGTTTTTACCCAGGATATTAACCAGCAGGTTGAGTCGACCACGGTGAGCCATACCAATAACAACTTCTTTTACGCCAAAGGAACCTGAGCGCTGAATCAGCTCATCAACCATAGGGATAAAAGATTCGCCGCCTTCCAGACCAAAACGCTTGGTACCTGGATAACGGGATGCAAGGTAGTTTTCCATACCTTCAGCAGCCGTCAGGCGCTCAAGAATATGTTTTTTTGCTTCAACTCCGAATGCAGGAGCAGAGCGCACGCTTTCAAAACGCTGTTGCAACCAACGCTTCTCTTCAGTGTTCACAATATGCATGAACTCGGCGCCGGTGGTGGAGCAATAGGTTTTCTCCAGCGCTTCGATAATTTCACGCAGTGGTGCTTCATCTTTACCGATGAACAGAGAGCCGGTCTGGAAAACGGTGTCCAGATCAGCCGCTGATAACTGATGATAAGCCAGATCAAGATCAGCTACCGGCTCACGCTGAAGCAGGTTAAGAGGATCAATATTGGCTTTCTGGTGGCCGCGGAAACGATATGCGTTGATCAGCTGCAGAACACGAACCTGTTTCTTTTCATGTTCGGTGCTTACTGAGCCAGCACTGGCGGGAGCAGCTTTATGCTTGTTTTTAGCAAGCAGATCGAAGTGTTCGCGGATGGGCGTAAGGGGGATATCACGAGAACCGGTGCCTTCAGTTCTTGGAAGCTTGTCGAAGTAGTTCCTCCACTCTTCAGGAATTGCATTCGGATCAAGCAAATATTGCTCATAAAGCCCTTCAACGTAGGAAACATTGCCTCCGTAGACGTGGGAAGAGCTCCACATCAACTCCATTATGCCTTCTTGCATTCTTAGTCACCCTGCACGAGGAACTTGAAATCTACAATGACCCCTGAGTCTTTTTCAGGTCAAAAAAAAGGTAGCGTGCCTTACCTTTCTGCAGATTAGGGACGAGCCCCGTTCCCCAAGTCGTTTTTACATTTGCTAAAGCCGGCACTTTTTGAGCGCCGGCTTTAGCGACCACAGGTGTCTGCCTGTTGGCAGACACAATAGCTTTATTATTGTATAGATGATCTGCGGTTTGACTAGGTTGCGTTACGCAACAGCATGTCACGAATATGACCAATGGCTTTTGTTGGGTTCAAGCCTTTTGGACATACGCTTACGCAGTTCATAATACCGCGGCAACGGAACACACTGAACGGATCGTCCAGTTCAGCCAGTCGCTCACGGGTTTGGGTGTCACGGCTGTCGATCAGGAAGCGGTATGCCTGCAGCAGGCCGGATGGACCGACGAACTTATCAGGGTTCCACCAGAACGACGGACAAGACGTTGAACAACATGCACAGAGAATACACTCGTACAGGCCATCAAGCTTATCACGATCCTCAGGTGCTTGCAGACGCTCAATAGCCGGAGCCGGAGTGTCATTCAGCAAGTAAGGCTTGATACGCTCGTACTGCTTGTAGAACAGAGACATATCAACCACCAGGTCACGGATAACCGGTAGACCAGGCAGAGGACGAATAACCAGCTTACCACCGGTCACAACTTCTGACAGCGGAGTAATACAAGCCAGGCCATTCTTACCATTCATGTTCATACCGTCAGAGCCGCATACACCTTCACGGCAAGAACGACGGTAAGCAAAAGTATTGTCCTGCTCTTTAACCAGATGCAGAACGTCAAGCACCATCAGGTCCGCACCTTTGGTGTCAACGTTGAATTCCTGCATGTACGGAGCAGAATCTTTTTCCGGATTATAGCGGTATACACTAACAACCAGCATTAGGCTAACTCCCGTAAATTAGTAAGTACGTACTTTCGGTTCAAACGCAGGTACTGTCTTAGGCGCGAAGTTAACATCACGCTTACCAACACGTTTCTCACCTGGGAAGTACATTGAGTGCTTCAGCCAGTTCTCGTCATCACGATCCTGATAATCGTCACGAGCGTGAGCACCACGGCTCTCTTTACGGTATTCAGCTGTAATAGCGGTTGCTTCCGCCACTTCCAGCAGGTTATCCAGTTCCAGAGCTTCAATGCGCGCAGTGTTAAACGCCTGAGACTTATCGTCCAGCTTCGCATTAGCAATACGTTCACGCAGAGCTTCCAGTTCTTTAATACCTTTCTGCATGTACTCTTCTGTACGGAATACGCCGAAGTAGTTCTGCATAGTCTGCTGCAGCTCTGCACGCAATTCAGCAACGCTTTCACCGTCAGTAGAACCGTTCCAACGGTTCAAACGCGCCATTGCACGCTCGATATCAGCTTCGTTGACAGGCGCATCGGTCAGACCTTCACTCAGGGCTTTCTCGATATGGATACCTGCGGCACGGCCGAATACAACCAGGTCAAGCAGAGAGTTACCGCCCAGACGGTTTGCACCGTGAACAGATACACAAGCAACTTCACCGACTGCGTACAGACCGTTAATGATCTGATCATTACCGTTTTCGTCCTGAGTCAGACACTGACCATGAACGTTAGTCGGTACACCGCCCATCATGTAGTGACAGGTTGGAACAACAGGCACAGGCTCTTTAGTCGGATCAGCGTGAGCAAACGTTTTAGACAGCTCACAGATACCAGGCAGACGCTTGTTCAGAACGTCTTCACCCAGGTGATCCAGCTTCAGGAATACGTGATCACCTTTCTCACCACAACCACGGCCTTCCAGGATCTCCATAACCATAGAACGCGCAACAACGTCACGGCCAGCAAGGTCTTTAGCGTTAGGTGCGTAGCGCTCCATGAAGCGTTCGCCATCTTTGTTTACCAGATAGCCACCTTCACCACGGCAACCTTCGGTTACCAGTACACCCGCACCCGCAATACCGGTTGGGTGGAACTGCCACATTTCGATATCCTGAACAGGAATACCGGCACGCAGAGCCATACCAACACCATCACCCGTGTTGATCAGCGCGTTAGTGGTAGAAGCGTAGATACGGCCAGCACCACCTGTTGCCAGAACCGTCGCAGCCGCTTTAACAAATACAGTTTCGCCAGTTTCGATGCACAGTGCGATTACACCACAGATATCACCGGAGTCGTTGCGAACCAGATCCACTGCATACCATTCATTCAGGAATACAGTGTTATTTTTCAGGTTAGCCTGATACAGAGTGTGCAGCAGAGCGTGACCAGTACGGTCCGCAGCAGCACAGGTACGGGCAGCCTGACCACCTTCACCAAAGTTTTTGGACTGTCCACCGAAAGGACGCTGGTAGATACGACCATTGTCAAAACGGGAGAAAGGCAGACCCATGTGCTCCAGTTCGAATACCGCTTTAGGGCCTTCGGAACACATGTACTCAATAGCATCCTGGTCACCGATATAGTCCGAACCTTTTACGGTATCGTACATGTGCCAGCGCCAATCATCGTTCGGATCCGCACTTGCGATCGCACAAGTGATACCACCCTGAGCCGATACCGTGTGAGAACGGGTTGGGAAAACTTTAGTAATCAGAGCAGTTTTCTTACCGGACTGCGACAGCTGCAAAGCAGCACGCATGCCGGAACCGCCACCACCAACAATGATGGCATCAAAATTCAGTGTACGTAGATTTGCAGTCATTCCTTACGCTCCCCAAAGAACTTGAACACCCCATACCACATAGGTAAAGAGGGCTAGGTTACATACTGCCTGGAAGACAAAACGGATCCCCGTTGGCTTGATATAGTCAGTGGAAATCGTCCACAGACCGATCCAGGCGTGGGCAGCAATAGACAGGATAGTCAGAAAGGTAAAGATGCGAACCCAGGTTTGCTGGAAGAACGCAGACCACTGAGCGTAGTCCAGATCAGAAGTCGTCAGAAAGTAACCAACGATAAAAACGCTGTACAGAGCCAGAACTACCGCACTAAAACGCTGTAACAACCAGTCTGACAGGCCGCTACGGCCGAAATTCGTTACGTTGGTTACCATACCCACACCCCTGCCAGTACAATCAGAATTACAGAAATCACCAGCGTCAGCTTAGCGCCCAAACGGCCGCCTTCCAGTGTTTCACCGATACCAGCATCCATAATCAGGTGCTTAATACCCGCTACTACATGGTATGCCAGTGCGGAAAGAAGTCCCCAGAGTACAAACTTGGCGAATGCACCCTCCTGCAGAGTTTCTTTAACTGCATTGAAGCTTTCTTCTGACTCCAGAGAAGCATCAAAAGCCCAGAACATGAACGCCAGTCCAACAAACAGAATAACGCCCGTGATACGGTGCAGAATCGAAGTATATGCAGGGAGAGGGAGCTTGATAGTTGCTAGATCTAAGTTTACAGGTCTTTTGCTATTCACGGCTCTTACACACTCTCTATGCCCTTTCTTAGGGCTTATGGTTTCTGGTGGTTGCGTCCTTATATATAGAAGCAGCAAAAGGGTTAAAACCTCATTTCACTTACCTATTTATATAAGGCAGCACCACCGCCAATCGTGCGGCAGGAATTATAGTGACTCGCTATTCTGATTACAATAAAACCAAAGGCATAGCCGGGGCATAATTCCTTCTGATTTCCCTCAGGTTGCCGCAAGCCTGATCATCCTTTGATTTTAACAACCGTTACCTGCATTACTGCTACCTTTTTGGATAATTGACAATCCCGCTCATCCTTCTATATTTGTGCAGTCCGCGATTTTGGGCATGGCAAGTATGAATTAACAATTAGAAAGGAGGCCATAATGGCTGACAAGAAAGCGATCCTGACGGTACCAGGGCTTGACGAACCAATTGAACTGCCGATTTATAACGGCACAGTTGGCCCTGACGTTATCGACGTACGCGGCTTGACCTCCAAGGGAATGTTCACTTACGACCCAGGCTTTGTCTCTACTGCATCCTGTGAGTCATCAATCACTTACATTGATGGCGCGAAAGGCGTACTGCTGCACCGCGGCTACCCGATCGAGCAACTGGCAAAGCAGTCAGATTACATTGAACTGTGCTACCTTCTGCTGAATGGCGAACTGCCAAGCCCAGAAGAGAAAAAACAATTTGAGTCAACAATCACTTACCACACCATGGTTCATGAGCAACTGACTCAATTCTACAAAGGCTTCCGTCGTGACGCTCACCCTATGGCGATTCTGTGCGGCGTAGTTGGCGCACTGTCTGCGTTCTACCACGACTCTCTGGATATCAACAATCCCCGTGACCGCGAAGTTTCTGCATTCCGCCTGATCGCGAAAATGCCGACCATTGCTGCAATGTGTCACAAATATTCAGTAGGTCAGCCTTTTGTATTCCCGCGCAATGATTTCAACTACGCTGAAAACTTCCTGTACATGATGTTCAGCACACCTTGCGAAGAGTACAAGCCAAATCCGGTACTGGCTAAAGCGATGGATCGCATCTTTATGCTGCATGCAGATCACGAGCAGAATGCCTCTACCTCCACTGTTCGCCTGACAGGCTCAACGGGTGCCAACCCATTTGCCTGTATCGCTGCAGGTATCGCTGCGCTTTGGGGCCCATCACACGGCGGCGCTAACGAAGCCGTTCTGGAGATGCTGGACGAAATCGGTGAAGATTCTGAAGAAAACATTCAGCGCTTTATCGCCAAAGCGAAAGACAAAGACGACCCGTTCCGCCTGATGGGCTTTGGTCACCGTGTTTACCGTAACTTCGACCCACGCGCGAAAGTTATGAAAGAAACCTGCGACGAAGTTCTGAAAGAACTGGGCCTGGAAAATGATCCTCAGCTGCACATTGCTAAGCGCCTCGAAGAGATCGCTCTGGAAGATGAATACTTCGTACAGCGCAAACTGTACCCGAACGTAGACTTCTACTCCGGCATCATCCTGAAGGCGATTGGCATCCCGACCAACATGTTCACTGTGATTTTTGCACTGTCCCGCACTGTAGGTTGGATCTCTCACTGGAAAGAGATGGTAAGCGGCGAGAACAAGATCGGTCGTCCGCGCCAGCTGTACAAAGGTTCCGATGTGCGCGATTATCCTGCAAAATAAGCACAAACCGGTTCCATCTAAAGGGCTGCTTTGCAGCCCTTTTTTCTTAGCCTGCAAAACAACCCCAAACCACAAAAACGGAGAACAAAAACAATGTCTTTAAATCTCGCATTTATCGGGCTTGGCGTTATGGGCTACCCAATGGCAGGCCATCTGGCAAAAGCCGGCCATAAGGTTTGCGTCTATAACCGCACTACACAAAAAGCGGAACAATGGGCAGAAACCTATGGCGGCACTTTCGGAAAAACCCCGGCCGAAGCAGCCCGAGATGCCGACATTGTCTTCTGCTGCGTAGGCAATGATGACGATGTGCGCAGTGTCACCCTCGGTGAAAACGGAGCCATATCCTCCATGAAAACGAGCGGTATTCTAATCGATCACACCACAGCGTCAGCAGAGCTTGCCACAGAGCTCGACACTGCCTGCCGCAATGCCGGATTACATTTTATTGATGCCCCGGTTTCCGGAGGTCAGCAGGGCGCAGAGAATGGCAAACTCACCATTATGTGCGGCGGAGAGGAAAGTGTTTTCGATAAAACACGCGACATCATGGCCGTTTATGCTCAGGCCGTTACTTTAATGGGCTCCGCAGGCGCAGGCCAAATGACCAAAATGGTTAACCAGATCTGCATTGCGGGCCTGGTACAAGGCTTATCTGAAGGCCTCTACTTTGCAGAGAAAGCAGGACTTGATCAAAACAAAGTCATCGACGTGATATCAAAAGGAGCCGCAGGATCCTGGCAGATGGTCAATCGCCATCAAACAATGATTGATGACAAGTACGATCATGGCTTTGCTGTAGACTGGATGCGCAAAGACCTTGATATCTGTCTAAACCAGGGACGCAAGATTAAGGCTAAACTACCAGTCACCGCACTTGTCGACCAGTTCTACGGAGAGGTTCAGGCGATGGGCGGCGGACGCTGGGACACCTCCAGCTTACTCAAACGCCTGAAAGCAACAGACTAAATACACTTTTGTAATAGCCGGATACAATTTTAAGTGTACAATTCAGGCATTTGATTTTATAAGATGTTTTCATTTTTTTGAAACATCCCAGCCATTCTGACAAAGAGGATTTGGTACCTTGGCTACCGAGACACCCAACGCACAACAGGACAATCAATCTGAGCCGCAAGGCCAGCTCTTGACCAAACCTGAAAGCATCTACGGGCTTCTCAACCGCCTGAAGGATCACCACATCCCTCTTAAGCTGCACTTCAACACCGTTGAAGGCGTTTACAGCACCATTATCCTCAAAGTAGATCTCAAGAATCGCCACTTTATTGTGGATCAGGTCTCCCCCAACTGGGGAGACCGCGTCATGGCTAAAAGTGGCGCCTTCATGTTTGAGGCATACTATGATGGCTGTCGTATCGCCTCCTCCACCCTTAAAGCGGTTGGTAAAGGCGTCCAGGATGGCCAGGCGATCTACAAGATACCCTTTCCGGATGAGCTGGATTATTTTCAGCGCCGACAGTTCTACCGCGCCCAGATTCGTCGCGGCGTTGTTATTGATGCCATCCTCGATTCCAAAGACTTTGCTAAACCGATTGTCGGTGAGCTTAAAGACATATCCGCCCAGGGCTGCCAGATTGAGATTGATGGTGATTACCGTGAAACTCTTGGCGGTCAGGCCGTTCTTGATAACTGCTCAATCACGTTTCCAAACCAACTGTCGATCAGCACCGCAATTCAGGTTCGCCATGTTGGTTACGACGATAAAAATGACCGATCAAGCTGCGGCTGCTTATTTGTCGACCTACACCCCATGGAAGAACGGAAAGTTTCCTATGCGGTAGCAGAGATCCAACGGGAAGTAGCCCGACGATCAAGCGATGCCAGTGCGCGCTATACATCACCACTTTACGAACCCAAACCACTGGAAGAAGGCGAAGGTGGCGAAGCAAGCCCTGCCGACACCGGTGAGAAACCTCGCCGTAAAAAATCGTCCAAAACCGCCAAGACGACTACCGACACCTCAACAACAAGTGATACCGAAGTTTCGGAAGAACAGGCTGAAGAAGCGATTGACGAGAACTCTATTCAGTCGGGCATTAACGAGCTGAAGCAGCAGAAAGAGAAAGCTAAACTGCAGGATCAGTTCAAAGAATTCCGCATCTACCATACTAATGCGATCGCCTGCGTAAAAGGCCTGCTGGCACAGCTAAAACAGAAGCAAACACTTAAGCTTCAGCCCGCTTATGATGTTTCAGAACAACTGGCAGGAGCTCTCGAGCAAAACCCTCATGTTCTTCTGGCGCTCACCACACTCCGTGATGCTCAGGATTATATTCCGCAGCACAGTGTCAGTTTTGGCATTCATCTGGCTAACTTTGCCAAGAGCATGGGCTATACCGGAAGTCTGGCCGACCTTATCCTTGCCGGACTTGTCCACGATCTGGGTAAAAACACATTGCCGAGCATGATTATGTTCAAGCCGGATCGACTGACACAGACCGAATTAAAAACCATGCAGCGCCATGTGATTGCAACCCACAAAGCACTAACCGAAGCCTGCAACGACCTGCCCAAGGAAGTCATGGCCGTCGTTTTAGGCAATACAGAGCGATTGGATGGCAGCGGCTATCCGAGAAAGCTTAAAGCAGACAAAATATCCGGTCTTGCACGCATGGCAGCCATTGTAGATGCCTACGACGCCATGACCACTGACCGCAACTATGCCAAAGGCATGCTACCGGCTCTGGCATTTAAAACCCTGATGAACAGCGACAAGCAATTCGACCGCCTGATGGTACAGCGCTTTATCAAATGTATCGGCCTGATGCCGGTGGGTTCTTTTGTACGTTTATCGTCAAATAAGTTGGGCTTTGTGCTGACACTGGATCCGGAAACAGCCAAACCTGCCATGGTTCGCGTGATCTATGATGCCGACAATAAGCAACTGATTACACCGGACGACTTTGATCTGACCGACCCGGCAAGCTCTGCAAGTGTTGGCACGATTGTTAGACCGGAAGACCCCAGCAAGTACTTTGTTAACCGCTTACTGATGATGGACTAAGAGTGCTGATGATGGATCAAGGCTGAAGAAAACCTTCCGGAAAAGCGATAGCAGACAAGCTCTTTGCTCAACAACGAACGAAGGGCTTTTTTGCGACTTGAGTAAATTTCAGACATAAAAAAACCGCCTATCAGGCGGTATTTTGTCTCTTTTCAACTCAATCATCAGAAGAAAAGATGGCGTCCCATAGGGGGTTCGAACCCCTGTTACCGCCGTGAAAGGGCGGTGTCCTAGGCCACTAGACGAATGGGACGCATAGGACTGAAGTTATTTGTAGCTCTAACTTCAAATCATACAAGAGATTGGTGGAGCCTAGCGGGATCGAACCGCTGACCTCAACACTGCCAGTGTTGCGCTCTCCCAGCTGAGCTAAGGCCCCGTCTCAAGTACGGGACGAATAATACTGATCCGTCCCGAACCGGTCAACACTTTTTTTCAAAAAAACGTCATTTTTTAAGAAAACTTATGCTGACAAATCAATCGGTTAGCCTGAAAGGCTGTTCCCATAAGGGATCTACCGATTACTGACTCAAAGCTGCAAACTCTTTTTCCAGCTTCTTGGTCTGCTTCTTGGAAACGCCACCCAGAACGTCAACCGCATGACGCAGACGGGCACGGGTCATATCCGGACCGATAATCGCCATAGAATCCAGTACGGAAGACGAGGTCGCAGAACCGGCAATAGCCACAAAGATCGGCTGCAGGAAGTCTTTGATTTTTACTTCAAAGTGATCCGCCAGCATCTTCACATCAGCAAAGATATTGTCTTTGTTCCACTCACGCAGCGCTTCCATCTGCCAAAGTGTAAACTGCAGCTGTTTTACAACCGCCTCTTTTTCCGCCTTGATATGAGCAAAGCTCTCTTCATTGATTGGCAGCATGCCAGAGAAGAAGAAGCCCGCCAGCGGTGCGATATCGCTGAACGTTTCCACGCGGCCTTTAATCTGAGGAATGATCTGGCTGACATACTCAGGGTTGAAAGCCCACTTCATCACTTCCTGCATAAACTGCTGGTCATCCAGTGTTTCACGGATGTACAGGCCATTCAGCCAGGACAACTTCTCAACGTCAAAGACCGGACCACCCAGAGAAACACGCTGAATATCGAAGTTTTCGATCATCTCATCCAGAGTGAAGCGCTCACGCTCATCCGGCATCGACCAGCCCATACGCCCGAGATAGTTCACAACCGCCTGCGGCAGGAAGCCCATACGACGATAGAAGTTGATCGAAGTCGGGTTCTTACGCTTGGACAGCTTGGACTTATCGGCATTACGCAGCAGCGGGAAGTGACACAGAACCGGCATATCCCAACCGAAGTATTCGTACAACAGCTTGTGCTTAGGCGCCGAGTTGATCCATTCCTCACCACGCAAGACGTGAGTGATCTTCATCAGATGATCATCCACCACGTTCGCCAGGTGGTAGGTCGGCATACCATCTGCTTTCAGCAGAATCTGGCAATCGATCTGGCCCCAGTCAATCTCGATAGTGCCACGCAGCATGTCTTCAACCTGACAAACACCCTCTTCCGGTACACACATACGGATCACGTACGGCGCGCCAGCGGCTTCACGGGCTGCAACCTCTTCCGCAGGCAGTGCAAGATCACTCTGTTTCAGAGCAGTATGCTTGCCTTCAGCTTTGCGGGCTTCACGCAGTGAATCCAGCTCTTCACTGGTACGGTAGCAACGGAAAGCCTTACCTTCATTTTCCAAACGGTACGCGTAATCGGCGTACATATCCTTACGCTCAGACTGACGGTAAGGACCGTACTCACCACCAACGTCCGGCCCCTCGTCCCAGTTCAGACCTAACCAACGCAGAGAATCGAAAATCATCTGTTCCGATTCAGCACTGCTACGGGTCTGATCGGTATCTTCAATACGCAGAATAAACTTACCGCCATGCTTACGGGCAAAAGCCAGGTTAAACAGTGCAATATAAGCGGTACCAACGTGGGGATCACCGGTTGGTGATGGAGCAATACGGGTGCGAACAGTCATGGTTTTCCGTTCTTTCCTGTGATGATGAATGGGAGATAATCAATTGCGGGCAATTATAGTCGAGGGGCAGTCTGATCGACAGCCCCCGAATCCGGAATAAAGCGTCCGTGGATAAAACTTTACGTTTATCCCGGATGAAACAGACAAAACAACTTACAGACGACGGTGCAACCAGCTGGGTAACTGCTGACGAACCTCTTCAAAGCGGCTGACCTTGAGTTCTGCCACGATGATGCCTTCACCGGTTCCAAGCTCAGCCAGCTTCTCACCCCACGGATCCAGCGCCATCGTGCGCCCCCAGGTTTTTCGGCCACTTTCGTGATCTCCACCCTGAGCCGGTGCCAGCAGGTAACACTGGTTTTCTACCGCACGGGCTTTCAGCAGCAACTCCCAATGGGCACGACCGGTCGGCACGGTAAAGGCTGAAGGCACCACTAAAAGATCTACATTATCCAGCGCACGGAAAAGCTCCGGGAAACGCAGGTCATAACAGATACCAAGCCCAACCCGTCCCCACGGCGTGTCAAAGCAGATCGGTTGAGTACCCGCTTCAATACTGGCGGATTCGTTATAGCTCTCTTCGCCCTGCTGGAAACCAAACAGATGTATCTTGTCATAGCGGGCAACGCAAACACCTTCCGGATCAAACACCAGCGTGGTGTTGGTGACATGATCTTCCTGTTTACCTTTTAGCGGCAGCGAACCCGCCACCAGCCAGATATTCAGCTTACGGGCGAGCATCGCCAAGCGCTGCTGAATCGGGCCTTCACCGAAGGCCTCTGCAATATCAAATTTTGCCCGTTCATCATGGTGCAGCAGCGTAAAATACTCCGGCAAAGCCACCAACTGAGCACCTTGCTCCGCCGCCTGAGATACCCAGTACTCTGCCCGAATCAGGTTCTGTTCCAGTTCTTCACCGGACACCATCTGTACTGCTGCTACCTTAAAATCTGCCAGCATTTCGATTACCTTTTACTGCCGTCTTTTTCACGCTGCTGTCTCTCTGCAGCCATTTCATCCGAGGCAAAAACATTCAAAACCAGCCTCGAATACAGAATCATTGTTGAGTCGCAGTATAACAACAGCTTTGCCCCTCGGCACAGCGGGGGTTCTTGCGTACAATGGCTTGTTTTAGCGTTACCAGCCTAGGTTCAGACGCCCAAAATACTTTGACCCAATACGCTCTGACCCGACAGAATTGGATATGACTTTGACCTCTCAGCAAAAACCACGGCTCAATTTTAAAGATCTTCTGGCCGCCTGTTTCAATCGCCGTATGCTGGTGACCTTTGTTATGGGTTTCTCAAGCGGCATGCCTTTGCTACTGACCATATCCGTTCTTCAGATCTGGATGCGTCAGGAAGGTGTTGACCTTTCCACCATAGGCCTGATGGCTTTGGTCGGTCTGCCCTACACATTGAAGTTCGTCTGGGCTCCACTCCTGGATCGTTACACTCTGCCTTTTCTGGGACGCCGTCGTGGCTGGCTACTATTGATTCAGCTCTTACTGGCTCTGTCCATCGCAAGCCTTGGCTTATCTGATCCGGCATCATCACCCTGGATGATCGCCTTTCTGGCGCTACTGGTCACCTTCTTCAGCGCCAGCCAGGACATCGTTATTGATGCCTACCGTCGTGAACACCTACATGAAAATGAACTCGGCATGGGCTCCAGCCTTTATGTCTACGGCTACCGAACAGGCATGCTGCTGGCTTCCGGCGGAGGACTGGTTTTAGCCGATAGCATCGGCTTTGCCGCTGTTTATATGCTAATGGGACTCTGTATGGGGATCGGCATGGTGACCACACTAATGGCACCGGAACCTCAGGTAGCAGCAGCACCACCAAGCAGTCTGAAAGCGGCGGTTGTCGAGCCATTCAAAGAATACTTCACCCGTGACAGCGCCTGGACCATCCTGCTGTTTATCCTGCTTTATAAACTGGGCGACACCCTCGCCAGCGCCATGACCAGCCCCTTCTATGTAGACCTGGGTTTCAGCTCGGAAGAGATCGGCTATACCGTAAAGCTGTTCGGCTTTTGGGCTACACTGATTGGTGCTTTTCTGGGGGGTGCTTTGATTCTGCGCCT
The DNA here is from genome assembly GCA_048270425.1 of Oceanospirillum sp. Classification (GTDB taxonomy): domain Bacteria; phylum Pseudomonadota; class Gammaproteobacteria; order Pseudomonadales; family Halomonadaceae; genus Oceanospirillum. The sequence continues at coordinate 321,431 of JBLWSY010000002.1, read as the reverse complement.
GGGAATTTATCGCGCACTTTGGCTGTTTGGTATTTTGCAGATGGCCAGTACCGCTGGCTTTGCTGTATTAGCGGAAGTCGGCTATAACCTGAATGCTCTTGCTGCAGTCATCGGATTTGAGAATCTGACAGCCGGTATGGGAACGGCCGCTTATATGGCCTTTATGGCCTCTCTGACGGATAAACGTTTCACCGCTACCCAATACGCTCTTTTGACCAGCCTGATGGGGATTCCAAGAACCCTGATCTCAGCACCCAGCGGTTATATGGCAGAGTCCCTGGGGTGGACGGAATTTTTTATTATCTGCACCCTGATCGCCCTGCCGGGGCTTTGGTTGCTGCGCCACTTTTCAGACTGGCACAGCCATAGCGAGCAGAACGAAACTGACCCGCAAGCCCCGGAACCTAAAAACAGTCCAACGGAAAAACGCGACCAATTCCATCATTCTGGTAAAAGACGCACAGTGACTCTGGAAGAGCTGAACCAGATCACCCGAACCAATCCTAATTTTAATAAATCCGCCTCAGCAGACACCAAGGAGTCACAGGCATGATGAAACAAGATATTGATCAGACCATCAGCCACGCTCTGAAATCCTGTCAGGATTCCGGTGTTCGCCTGACCCCAAAAAGAGAGAAGGTTTTGCGGGTACTGCTGGAAGCTAACTGCCCACTTTCTGCCTACGATGTGGTAGAACAATTTCGCAAAGATTACGCTGAAAACCTCCCGGCGATGAGTGCCTACCGCATTCTGACGTTCTTATTGGATAACGGCTTTGTACACAAACTTGAAACAACTAATCAGTTTCTGACCTGCAACCATATCCGCTGCGATCACCCTCATCAGCCACCTAAGTTTCTGATCTGCGATCAGTGCAATACGGTAAAAGAACTTAGTCTGAGCCAGGATACCCTGAATGAACTTAACCGGGGTATTGAAGAAGCAGGTTTTACATTAGTGAGAAAACAGCTGGAACTTCACGGCTTATGTGATCAATGCCAGCAGGACACCAAGGTTTAGACTTACCGTTAAAAAACCGCAATACAACGAAGGCCTCCACTGAGGCCTTTTTTGTATCAAAAGAAAGTTTTTTGGCCAACGAATGACAGATGGCAACCATGTTTAAACTTAAAATTGATCTTGAATCACTGCCCCTGTTTTTTTAAAGGTATAAAACCTACCAAAACTATCGGCCATAAGCCTACTTTCCAGGTCATTAGTGATCTTCCGATTAAACTGCGAACAAAAATTAATCAAATAGAAGAATGAACTAAAAATTGCTCCCAAAGCATACAAAATAAGCGGCTATTAGTTTTAAAACTGCATATCAGAACTATCCTCTGACACAACAAGGCTAACAAAAAACCTTTCGCCCACTAATCTTTTCGTAGTATGGTATTTAGCTCATAGCGCCCTTATGGCGAATAAAATCAAGAATAAACACGCACAGTTAGGCCTGATTTCACCCGGCCGGACACAAGGAGTTAATATGTCTACTAAATGGTTAAAAGCCCTTGGTTTAGGTATTGCACTAAGCTCAGTAACCACGATGGCAAGCGCAGAAACCCTGAAAGCGGTTACTGACCCCAGCTTTGTTCCTTTTGAAATGATGGATCCGGCCAGCGGCGAAATGATCGGCTTTGACATGGACATTCTGTCCGAAGTCGCCAAGCGCGCAGGCTTTGAATACGACCTGAAAACGATGGATTTCAATGGCATCATCCCGGCCCTCCAAACAGGCAACGTGGATGTGGCTCTGGCCGGTATCACTATTACTGAAGCCCGTGAAAAGATCGTTGATTTTTCTGACCCATATTACGATTCAGGCCTGCGTATTCTGGTTCGTGCAGATAATGATGACGTCAAAAAAGTTAAAGATCTGGATGGCCTGAAAATCGGTACGAAAATCGGCAGTACCAGTTATGACTTCCTGGTAAGCCAACTGGAAAATGATGACGCCATCACACCGTACCCAGGCAGTGCTGATATGTATATGGCTCTGATGTCGGGTGCTGTGGACGCTGTTTTTTATGACGCCCCTAACGTTGGCTACTTCTCCAGCACTAAAGGCCAGGGACGTACCAAAACGGTAGGTCCACTGTATGAAGGCCAGCAGTACGGTATCGCTCTGGTTGAAGGCAGCCCATGGGTTGGCAAAGTGAACGAAGCCCTGGCAGAGATAAAAGCCGATGGTACCTACAAAGCCATTTACGAAAAATGGTTCGGTACGATGCCCGAAAGCAAATAAACCGGAAAGCCCGGCGTTTTTTATCATAACGCCATAATAGAAGCCACGCGCTTCAGGCCGGAGAAGCGTTCTCCGGCTTCCCTCCCTGTTAACTACCGGAGCATTCTCACGTGGAATTCCAGTTTCAATTCGACTGGCAGGCAGCAATCAACTCAGTTCCCTTTCTGCTGAAAGGTCTCCCCTATACTCTGATGATCTCTTTTGGTGGTCTGATTATTGGCTTCCTGCTGGGTATCCTGTTTGGACTCCTGAGCCTGAACAAGAAATGGTTTTTTCGCTGGCCCGCAACGGCCTATATTGAAATCTTTCGCGGCACGCCAATTCTTGTGCAGGTTCTCTTTATCTTCTATGGTCTGCCAGACCTTGTCGGCTCACCTATCGACCCGGTAACAGCGGCTATTGCAGCTATTGCGTTTAACTCCGGCGCTTATATTTCTGAAGTTGTACGGGGTGGCGTGCAATCTATCGCCAAAGGACAACAGGAGGCCGGTGTATCGTTAGGATTATCCCGCGTGCAGACCTTCTGGTATGTCACCTGGCCACAGGCATTTCGCCGCATGATTCCACCACTGGGTAATCAGGCCATTGTCAGTATTAAAGACACCTCGCTGTTCTCCGTGATCGGCGTTGGCGAACTGGTACGCCAGGGGCAGGTCTACATCGCCAATACCTTTACCGCCTTTGAAGTCTATTTTGCGGTCGCTTTGCTGTATCTGGCGATCACTCTTTCACTTTCTCTTCTGCTGCGTATCTATGAACACCGCGGCAATTCAGCAGCCTGAGGAAACCTGTCATGTCTCATATCGTTAATATACAGCAGCTGAATAAGTACTTTGGTCAGCACCATGTTCTGAAAGATATCGACCTGAAGGTGGAAGCTGGTGAGGTTGTCGTGATTATCGGAGCCAGTGGTTCCGGTAAGTCGACTCTGATTCGCTGCATCAACGGCCTTGAAGAATACAATTCCGGGAAGTTGGTGGTAGATGGTCATGGTCTTACAGCTCACGGCAAAAGTCAGCAAGCGCTGAATGCGATCCGCAAAGAGGTCGGCATGGTCTTTCAGCAATTCAATTTATTCCCTCACCTGAGTGTGCAGCGTAATGTAATGCTCGCTCCGATGAAGGTCAAAAACCAGACCACAGACGAAGCTGCAAGTAACGCAAAACGCCTGCTGGATCGGGTCGGTATTGCCAATCAGGCAAAAAAATACCCCAGCCAACTCTCCGGCGGCCAGCAGCAGCGGGTAGCTATCGCCCGTGCTCTGGCAATGGAACCCCGGCTAATGCTGTTTGATGAGCCGACTTCAGCGCTTGACCCTGAGATGGTGGGCGAGGTACTCGACGTAATGCGTGAACTGGCCAAAGAGGGCATGACCATGCTGGTGGTCACCCACGAGATGGGTTTTGCCCGGGAAGTGGCGGATCGTGTGATCTATATCCATGAAGGCCGCATTGTGGAACAGGGTTCACCAGAGCAGGTGTTCGACAATCCGCAGAACGAACGGACCCAAGCCTTCCTGTCACGGGTTTTATCGCACTGATTCCTCACCTGAAAAGATACCCAAAAACAGAAAAAGGCCTCACTTGAGGCCTTTTTCTATCGGTAAAACAGTCCATTAAACCCGGTCAGATACCGTAATCCCGCTCTACTTTGGCGATTCTCAGTTTAAAGGAGGCGTACCATTTTTCATGACCCAGTTGCTGCGCTGCTTTATGTTCCGAATTCTGTTTCCAGTGTTTAATCGCTTCCAGACTCTCCCAGTAAGAGACGGTGATACCCAAACCATCCCGCACTGACTCCACACCCAGAAATCCCGGTTGTTCAGCCGCCAGCTCCACCATACGATCCGCCATAGCACCGTAACCTTCGTCACCTTCGGTTCTGTGATTGGTAAAAATCACCGCGTAATAGGGTGGCTCCGGAGTTTGAGCAATATCAGTCATCGTATTCTCCCAAATAGTTTAAAACCGCTCGAAGCCTAAGCGCCGAGCAGAGGCAAATGCTTAACCTTGTGATACGTCAGAGCCAACCGAAGGCAGTGCGTAACAGTCTCTTCGGGCAGGGGCTCAGATAGCGGCAATACAATCGCCCGATTACCTTCAAAAACAAGACAGTCGCTGTATAACTCTCTAAAAGTCTCAACCAATCGGGTCTTACAGTTGAAGAACAGATAATACTGATCCGGTGTTTTTTCCTTCCAATCTATACGGACCGGGCTGCCGGACTTCACACTGAAACTAGGCTCCCCCCACTTCAGAGTCTGCTCAACGTCACCCACCTCTAACGCTGAAGCGCTCTTTACGATCAGATCACGAAGTTCCAAAAGTCTTACCCGGATCTGATCCGGGTATTGATCAAGATGCAGGCTAACAACATCACTCATTCCTTTACTCCAACCCCTGCGTCACCGGCAAACTCTGATGTCACAATATTCAGGTGCTCATCAGCCGTTGGCGGCTCAAAAAACGCGGTCACCTGATGAAATACCGCTTCGGTATCAAAGGCTGCCCGCTCCGGTTGCTCAAGGCGGCGTTGGGCGATCTGTTTCAGACACTGCTCATCATTCAGATCCAGCCAGATCATCTGATGCTCGCAGTCTACTTCACGGCAAAGGTTAAGAAACCAGCTTCGCTGACGCACAGTATTAGCCGGGAAATCCATCACGACATCACTGCCTGCGGCAAGAATCTGTTGTACAAGCTGCCGAACAAACGGACGAATTAGAGCGGCGTGTTTCAGATAATCATCAAAACTCTGGATCTGATCGGGATAATGAGTCGCCAACCACTCATCTTCCGATAAGAGTACAGCCTGCTTCTCGTCAGCTAACTGTTTTGAATAGGTAGATTTACCCGCCCCCATTTTGCCGCAGAAAAAATAAAGTTGCCCCTGTCGCATTTTGTAGATTCCCATCAATAAGTATCAGATGTCAGCCCTGAACAATACGTTGTTTACACGCAACACCCAACAGCCGGACACTAATATTTTCCGAGCTATTCCAGCCCCTTCATCCAAAGGTCATTCAGCTGCTGTGGGCTGATGACCACCGGGCCGGATTCTGTTAGAGGAGCTCCCGCTGAAGCCTTCACACCAGCTGTTTTGAAAATCCCCTGCGCAACCTGTCGGCCTATGTTCTGGCATAAGGTCGTTTTGCCAATTCTTCGCTGATAAAACATCGATAGCCTGTTCTCCAGGGAGCAAGGTTCACCTATAGATATCTGCTCCCCGGTTAATACGTCTACAAGATGCCAGGCATCTTCCAGCGCCTGACAAGCGCCTTGACCCGATGTCGGCAAAGGCGCATGAGCTGAATCGCCCAGCAGCAACAAATTATCCTGATGCCAACGGGGTAAAGGGTTCAGATCGTGAACAAAAATTGCTTTCAGAGAAGCCGGGTCATAATCCCGAATAGTCTGAGCAACAGGTTCTGGCCAGTGACCAAAACGCTTGTACAGCTGATGCCGCCATGCATTAACCGATAATGAGCGCTGACGCATCTCTTCTGGCGAGCCGCCAGTATCAGGCCAGGCTGCCGCCCAATAACACAGGCCATCGGACACAGGCACAATACCAAAACGCTCCTGTTCTCCCCTGTAATCCTGAATACTTGTACTCAAACACTTAGCGGCACTGGAGCCGTCATCCAACGGACTGATACCGATCAGATTGATAAACCCCTGATACTGCGGCTCGGCATCATCAGCAAAGAGCATCCTGCGGCCCACAGAATTCATACGGCCATCAGCAGCAACCACAAGGTCCGCTTTCTGCTTCAGGCTGTGGATATCATCGGCATCCATAGCCGTATCAAACTGAATCCGGATGCTCTTCTCAGCAAGCCGCTGCGCCAGCAAGGCCATCAGATCCCGACGTAAAATGGTAACGCTGGTTAAACTGCTGATCCGGTTGACCGCCTCAATATCCAGCTCAGATATTTGTCTGCCTGAAACGTCAAACTGGCGCATAAAACGGGGCTGCCCACCTACCGCAATCGCCCTTTCTTTTAGCCCCATTTTGTCGAGCACCCAGATCGCATTGGGCCAGAGCGTCACGCCTGCCCCCATGGATGAAATGTCCGACTGGCGTTCGTAAAGCTCAACCTGAAAACCCTTTTCAGCCGCCAAAATCGCCAGCGACATCCCCGCAACACCTGCGCCAATAATGGCAATGCGCTTAACCTGACTCATTACAACTCCTGTCGTTTAGGTAATACAACCATTGTCATCAGACAGCTATTAGGGATAAATAAGGGATAATTGGCTTGTAAATCCCATTTTTTGAGTGATTAACTCCTCAGGCAACGTACCCTATGATCGAAAAGATAGAGCTGCAGTGGTTGCTCAGCTTTCAGGTGGTTTACCAGCAGTTGAGTTTTAAAAAGGCAGCGGAGCAGTTACAGATACCAACATCCAATGTCAGTCGTCATGTTGCCCTGCTGGAGCAACAGCTGAATCTTCGCTTGCTGGAGCGTACAACCCGGCGCATGACACCCACTACGGCCGGTGATCAGATCTACCAATCCCTGACACCTCTGCTACAGGCTATGAATGACTCGCTGGAAGACGTTGTCCGGCATAACGAATCCCTATGCGGTCACCTGAAAATCATCATGCCGGATCTGCCATTTCTGGCAGAAACTGTGGCGGAGTTTTGCTGCCAGCACCCAAAGATAGAGCTGAGCTGTGATACTCAGATCAATCCCGGTGATGCTTTGCTGGAAGGTTATGATCTGGTGCTCAGGTTCGCCCGGGGCACATTGGAGAACTCAGGCTGGGTCGCCAAAGAGCTGATCCGTTGGCCAAGTGTTGTTGTCGCCGCGCCTTGCCTGCTGCAGAAACAGGGTAAACCGGAATCCCTCACCGAACTGGCAGCAGCCCCCTGCATCACCACGCTATCGGTATTGCAGGGCATGCCCTGGCGTTTTAAAGATGATGAAATTCTGCCGGTGAAATCGGCTTTCAAGGTAAACAGCGGGCAGATGGCTAAAGCCGCTGCGATCAGAGGGCTGGGTTTTGCCCTGCTGCCGGTTCACACCTGTGAAGTGGAGATCCGTAAGGGATTACTGACCTCAATCGAGCTGGAACAGCAGCCAGAGGATCTGGTGCTTTATGCCTTCTACTCCGGCAGGCAGTATCCGTTGGAGAAGGTAAAAGTTTTTTTGGCTTTTCTGAAGGAGCAGATTCGCCATTATCGGGTTACTTAAATAAGGAAAGAAAATAACCGAGGCCGAGAAACGAAAAAAGCCGGAGTGACAACACCCCGGCTTGAAATCACAGGAGAACAAAACTCCCGGGAATACTTAAATCAGGAATCTTTTTGGCTCTGATCGAACTCTTCCTGAGCATCCTGCCACGCATTAGACATGGACTGGTAAGCATTGTTAAAGCCATTTCTCATTTCTGACCAAGCTCCTTTACTGCTTTCTTTCATACTGCCGTACCATTCTGAAAGCTGAGCCCGCTCCTGACGTAGCTCTCTGAGCGCCGCACGGGCTTCTTTACGTGCAGGTTTACTTAACTGATCCCAACGGTTGTCGATTTTAGTTTCCAATCGATTAATTCGCTCATCAGCCCGCTGCATAGCCTGCTTGGCCATTTTAACAGCATCCTGCTGTTGATCTTCGCTGTAAGCCTGCAGCTTTTCAATAACGTCTGCTGTTTCCCGTTTTATATCCTGAACGGTAACATCGGCATCATTATTAGCCGCCATGGCCGTTGATGCGAAAGAAACAAAAAACAATGAAGCAACAAATTTTAAAAAAACATTCTTAATAAACATATAAAACCCCGCAACAAAATCAATAAATAAAATAACAGTATTAAAAAACAATAAAAACTGAAAATTTAGATATTAAAAATATAAATCAAAAGATCACTTGAATCGTTTTGATGCGGAGTCCATGGCTTCAGATAGGGATTCTTTTGCCTGATCAAGGCCGGATTTTACATCTTCCCAAGCTTCATCACTTGAATTGCGAAGCTCTTCAAACTTACTGGATACCGCTTCACGCTTAGCTTTGAGCTGCTCAATCTGCTCGTAATACTCAGCCTGAGCGGAGGCACTTGCCTGATCTGCTTTAGATTTTAGCTTATCGATATCAGCTTTCCATTCGTCAAGCTGGGCTTCAACCTTTTGTTGATAGGCTTCTTTCTTACTCATGATTCAATTAACTCCTTTGCCACTTTACTGATAGAGATATATTAAAAAACTCAACAATATGTGACTGGCTAACTGTGAATATTCCTTATCAAGGATCGAAATATGATAAGAAGCTTGAAATAACTATAACATAAAAAAGCGGGCACCTGTCAAATCAGGAGCCCGCTTATAGTATAATCAAAGCAGTTAAATGATTAATATTATTTTAAATAACGCTACATTCAATCTCGAAAATTCTGATATTGAAGTGGAATATCAAGCTCAGCCTGACGCAGAAAAGCGATAACCTGTTGCAGGTCATCGCGCTTCTTACCGGTGACACGTACCTGATCACCCTGAATCGCCGCCTGAACTTTCAGCTTTTCCTGTTTAATCATTTTAACGATCTTGCGTGCGGTATCGGTATCAATGCCTTCCTGTAGGGTCACAATCGCTTTGGCCGTTTTACCGCTTTCGATCACGTCCCCCACATCCATACACTTAGTATCGACTTTACGGCTAATCAGCTCGGCCTGCAGCATATCCACCATCTGGCGAACCTGAAATTCTGACTCAGAGATCACCTCTACCACGTTGTCTTTACGAACAAATTTAGCTTCTACGCCTTTAAAATCGAAGCGGTTGGTGACGACTCGGTTAGACTGATCGACCGCATTGGTCACCTGATGCATATCCAGTTCTGACACCACATCAAAAGATGGCATGTTTGTCTCCTTAATAATTCTGTCTGCAGGCATTATACTTGCGCCCCTGTTTCTGCCAACTGGATAAATTGAATGAGTCAAACACACTGGACGGTACTGGGTGCGGGTTCGCTGGGCTGCCTATGGGCAGGCTATCTGAATCAGGCTGGATTCCCCGTTACCCTACTGCACAGAGAAGGGGTTGCTGCACCATCATCCCTGAGCCTGACACGGTTTCAGGCGGATCAGGCTTCAGCATTTGAGGCGGAACTGACCACAGCTTCCGCCTGCCCGGAAAAATCCATTAGCCGGTTGGTTGTCGCAACGAAAGCCCATGATGCTGTCGCGGCGGTAGCAGGTATTCAGCATGCATTAACCGATGATGCCTGCATTGTTTTGCTGCAAAACGGTATGGGTTCTCAACAGGCGGTTGCAGAAGCATGCCCTGAGTACGCGATTGTTGCCGTCTGCATTACCGATGGCGCTTACCGTACCGAGCCGGGGCATGTGATCCATGCTGGTCAGGGTGTCAGTCGTGTTGGTGCGCTGAATAGTGCAGGCCAGCAGGTCTGGCGTCAGGTGGTTGAAGACCTGGAACAAACGGATCTGATTATAGAAGCTTGCGATGATATCAATCAGGCGTTGTGGAATAAGCTGGCGATCAATATCGCGATTAACGGTCTGACCGCTCTCGATCAGTGTTTGAATGGCGAGCTGATGCAGCCGGATCGTTATCATCGGGTAGCTCGTCTGTGCAGAGAAACTGAAGCTGTGATGAAAGGGCTGCAGCTGCAACTGCCGGAGCAGGGGCTGCTACAGCTCGCAACAGATGTGATTGAAGGGACGGCCAAAAATCGCTCTTCTATGCTGCAGGATACCCTGAGGGGCAAGATCACCGAGATCGACTACATCAACGGCTACCTGCTACAGCAGGCTGAACGCCTGAATATTGAAGTACCGGAAAGCCTTGCCATCTATCAGCAGGTAAAAGAGCGCTTTAATCAGCCGTCTTCGTAAGGCGGCTTCTGCTCGAGTTGTTCCAGCTGCTGCAGACCTGCTTCTATTATCTGCTGTGCTTGTGCAAAAAGTTCCGGATTCCCCTGCTTCAACACCTGAAGCATGGCGTATTTTTCCGGTAAGTAGCGTGCGGCAAACTCCGGATCTCTTTCTGCAATAGTGCAGGTGTTATCTATAATATCGGCCAGCTTGATGGTTTTAGCGCGACTATCTGCTTGTTCAAGCTGTAAACGATCAATTAACTTACGTTCCGCCCGCTCCAGCTCAGGGCCATGTGGCCCGGAGGTCAGCTGATCCACCAAAAGCGCTACCTCATCGCCAAATAACTGCCGAATCTCTTCCAGATCGACATCAGTGTCTTCGACAACATCATGCAACCAGGCAGCAGCCAGAACTTCCGGTTCCGGCAAATGCTCTGCTACCCGCTCAGCAACTGCTTGCGGATGAACAATATAATCTTCGTTGGTGTAGCGCCGAATCTGCTCATGGCGGCCGTGAGCCTCTGACGCAAAACGTCTTGCCCGCTCCACCAGAGGGTGCTGCATCACCGAGTCTGACGCCGTATTGTGCATTTCAGGCTGTTTTTCCGGCTCCATATAACCTCCCTAAGCCTCGGCTGCCTTAGAAGACAACCGAGGCTTGTTGACTGCTATTGCCGGTTTGAACCTCAGTACCACAGGGGTTCAAACCGGCAAACATGGGATGATTTAACCCGTATTACGCAGACCAGCTGCGATACCGGCCATTGTCACCATCAGGGCTTGCTCAACCTGGGCATTGCCGGATTGGGTACGATCCCTTTGCAGCAGTTCTGCCTGCAGAACATGCAGCGGGTCGATGTAAGGGTTACGCACCCGCACCGCTTCAGCAATCAGCGGCATGTGCTCCTGCAACTCTTTACGGTCACGGATCTGCTTAACGGTCTGCTTAAGGCTATCCAGACGACTGCAGAGCACATCACCCAACGGATGCAATTTCTCCGGAACCAGTTTTTTCTCATAGTAGCGGGCGACGTTGGCATCCGACTTGGTCAGTACCATCTCCAGCATATCCATGTAGGTGGTGAAAAATGGCCATTTTTCCATCATCTCTCGGATTAAGGGTAGCTCGCCCTCCTGTACCGCATCAGACAACGCAATATCACTGCCCAACCAGGCAGGCAGCATCAGACGGATCTGAGTCCAGGCGAAGATCCAGGGGATCGCCCGCAGACTTTCCACGCCACCATCTGCACGCCGTTTGGCCGGACGACTGCCCAGTGGCAGTTTGGCCAGCTCCTGCTCCGGTGTGATCGCGCGGAAATAAGGCACAAAATCCGGCACGTCACGAACCTGATGGCGATAACTGTGCAGGGCACGTTCTGCCAGCAGATTCATCTCCTGCCGCCACTGAGGTTTCACCGATGGCGGTGGCTGAAGCGTCGCTTCCAGCACAGCAGAGACATAGATTTCCATACTTCTCTGGGCGATATCGGGCAGGCCAAACTTGAAGCGAATCATCTCCCCCTGTTCGGTTACGCGCAGGCTGCCACTGACAGAACCGGGAGGCTGAGCCAAAATCGCCGCCCGAGCCGGGCCACCACCACGACCAACGGTACCACCGCGACCATGGAAGAGGGTCAGATGCACGCCATGGCGTTTGCAGACTTTCACCAGCTCTTCCTGAGCGCGATACTGCCCCCAGGCCGCTGCCAGCTGACCGGCATCTTTAGATGAATCGGAGTAGCCGATCATCACTTCCTGCTCGCCCTGAATCCGATCCTGATACCACTCGATACGCAGCAGACTGCCGATCACATCCGAAGAGCGATCCAGATCATCCAGCGTCTCAAACAGAGGTACGACCTTTATCGGGAAAGGACAGCCACACTCTTTCAATAGCAGATGCACCGCCAGCACGTCTGAAGCATGATGCGCCATGGAGATCACATAACTGCCTAAAGCTTCCTGGGATTGCTGGGCAACCACACGACAGGTATCGATCACCTCCTGCACTTCCGCAGAAGGCTGCCAGTTATGGGGAATCAGAGGGCGGCAGGAGCGCAATTCACTCAAAAGAAATTGTAGTTTTTCAGACTCGCTCCAGTCATGATAATCCCCCAGATCCAATGCCTGGCAGATCTCAGACATTACATCTGCATGACGGGATGAATCCTGACGGATATCCAACTTCAACAAATTCAGGCCAAAACAGCTGGCCCGACGCAAGGTATCCAGCAGAGGGCCTTTCGCGATGCGGGCCATACCGCAATCGATCAGACTGCGATAACAAAGTTTAAGCGGGGCTTTCAGCTCTTCACTATCGATCAGTACCGCATCCGGCCGTTCATCACGACTATGGCCATCCAACTGATCTTCAATCCACTCCTGAGTCACCTGAAGACGACGACGCAGGCCGCGTAACAACACACGGTACGGCTCCTTGGTTTCCTCTCCAACCTCAGCACGCAAATCATCATTACACTGCCACATGGAAAGTTCGTTCAGCAGCTGGTCGATATCACGCAGATAAAGATCTGCGGCCATCCAGCGGGCTAACAAGAGAACTTCCTGAGTCACCTTGGCAGTTACATTAGGGTTGCCGTCACGGTCCCCGCCCATCCAGGAAGCAAAACGGATCGGAGAACAATCCAGAGGCAACGAGCGGCCGGTTGCGGCCTTCAGTCCCTGATTAAGGTAGCGATAAAATTCAGGCACCGCCTGCCAGAGGGAGTTCTCAATCACCACGAAACCCCATTTAGCCTCATCCACTGGGGTCGGGCGCTGGTGACGGATCTCATCAGTATGCCAGGCCTGTTCAACCAATTGACGGATGCGATCCTGAATCTTCTCCCGCTGGTCGAGATAAAGACTTTCATTTTCCAGCTGGTTCAGGTTGTCTGCGATACCGTCATACTTCTGAATCAGGGTACGGCGATTCACTTCAGTAGGGTGGGCTGTCATCACCAGATCAATACGCATATCTGTGATGGTTTGCCAGATCTCTTCCGGCGAGATGTTCTGGGTTTCCAGATGGTTAAACAGGGTAATAATGGACTGCTGCTCAATCGCTTCGTAATTTTCAGTTTTGCGATAGCGGGCACGGTAGTGCTGTTCGGCAATATTGGCCAGATTCAGAAATTGGTTAAAGGCCCGTGCCACGGGCAGTAACTCATCATCGGACAGGTTACTGAGATAATCCTGCAGGCTGTTATCGGAGTGGTCCCCCACCCGATCCGCTTTCGCCAGATGGCGGATGGTTTCAATCTTTTCTAAAAAATCATCGCCCATATGATGGCTGATGGTTTGTCCCAGATAGTCACCCAGTTCTCGCACATTGTCACGCAAAGACTCATGTAACTGATTCACGGGTTACCTCCATGATGTCTGGAAAATTCGTTGAAGGGAATGAAGTCATACTAACTGCCAAAAAACCAACACAATCAATCCCATAAATATTTTTTACTACGTTTGCACACCATTTACTACGTTTGAAAACCAAATGTCACTGGCCTATCAGATCAGCCTGAGCCATCTTTAAGACGTAGACACCGTACAGCTTAAGCATAACGGATCTTAGCGGCTCCGGATGACCTCAGTGTTTAAAGACATTAAGCCTTAGACTCAACCGATGCTATCAGTATGAGGCCATTTGGTAATCCAGGTAAAAGAAATCCGGCATACCCGGCAATAATCTTCAGCTTTATTGCTACAGTATGAGTAAGGCTTCAGTTTTACTGCACATTCACATAGCCAGTGGTCAAGCGATGGCATTTATCAGCCAATGACCACTGACTCCTTTGCATAAGGAGTTTATTTATGCGTTTTAATGAACTGGTCCATAACTGGAAAAGCAAAGACACAGGTGCAATGACCGAAGAGTTGTACAGCATTCGTTTGCCGGTCGAAGATGCCGCCCGACTGCAGGCTCTGGCAGAACTCTTCCCACGACGACCGGCAGAGTTGCTTTTGGCTGACCTGATCAAGGTTGCGCTGGATGAAGTAGAAGGTCGCTTCCCGTATGAGAAGGGAACTAAGGTTGTTGCCCATGATGAGGAAGGCGATCCTATTTATGAGGATGAAGGCTTAACGCCACGTTTTCTGGAGCTCAGCCGTCACTATCTGAAAGAATATACTAAGCTGAAAGCTGCCGGATAAGTCCGCTTTCAAACTGATTTTTCTGCTTAGTGGGCCGACGGTTATACCACCCCCTGAGAACCGATTTTATCGCCGCCTTTCTCCCTTGGGCGGCACATTCCTGCAGGACTACTGCGGGACTTGCCATGTGGGGCCGTCTGCCTGACTCTTCGGAGTCAGGAGATCAGACGGTCTATTTTTTTTGCCTGCAGATTTACCTATAGAAAACCCAGCCTTTATTTCTCCAGTAGCTATTTCTCCAACAACTTGGCCTCATCCCACCACTGGTCCATCTGCTCCAGATCAACATCATCAAAGCTAAGCCCTGCTTTCTGCAGTTGCTGTTCGATATAGGCAAAACGGAACTCAAACTTGCGGTTAGTTCCCCGAAGGGCACTTTCCGGATCTTTTTTCAGATAACGACTGAGGTTGGTGGCAGCAAACAGCAGATCACCAAACTCCTTTTGCGCCTCTGGCAGGTTATCTGCGGCTACGGCTTCTTCGACCTCCTCCAGCTCCTCACGAATCTTCTCCAGCACACCCTGAATATCCGGCCAGTCAAAACCCACCTTTGAGGCTTTCTTCTGAATTTTAGCGGCACGGGTTAAAGCGGGAAGACCTACCGGAATATCCTCCAGTACAGAAAGTTTACGGGCTTGATTATCACCGGTTTCAGCCGCGGCCTTCTTCGCTTTCTCCTCTGCCTTAATCTCATCCCAGCGTTGTTTTACCTGAGCTTCGTCGACATCTGTAACGGTGGCAGATCCATTGTCCGCGGGGTACAACAGCCCCTCAGCGAATACATGGGGATGACGGCGTACCATTTTAGTCACCAGCTCATCGGCCACATCATCCAGATTGAACCAGCCTTTCTCATCCGCCATCTGGCTGTAATAGATCACCTGGAACAACAGGTCACCCAGCTCTTCCTTCAGGTGATCCCAGTCTTCACGCTCAATGGTATCCGCCACTTCGTAGGCTTCTTCCAGCGTATGCGGCACGATGGTGGCAAAAGTCTGTTCCTTATCCCACGGACAGCCGGTTTCTGGGTCACGCAGCCGCGCCATCAGGTAGGTCAGGTCTTTTATGCTGTATAGGTTAGGCTGTTTGGTATGTTCAGATGACATTTGGGAATCGGCTTTATGGCTCATAACAGATGACTCTTGGCGATAAATGAAACAAGCGCAATACTCTAACGCAAAACGCCCGCAAAAGCGGGCGTTTTGGGCGATCATTATGATCGCGGTTTGAATACTATCGTTGGTTTGAATACTGTCGTTGGTTTGAATATATCAAAAAACAGATCAGGCAGACTTTTTCTTTTCCTGAAAGCGTTGCACATCAAGAATATTCGGCAGCTGTTCTATGCGGTTAAGAATACGACCCAGCACCTGAATACCATCTACTTCCAGAGTAATCAGAATATTGGCCTGATTCTCTTTCTTGTCGGTCAGTGTATTGACCGACAAAACGTTCACCTTGTCGTTAGCCAGTACGGACATAATATCCCGCAGCAAACCGGAACGATCCCAGGCACGGATACGCACATCAACTGAGTACATGTGCTGAGTGCGCTCGCCCCATTCCACATTGATCATACGATGCGGATCTTCAGTTTTCAGCTGCAACGCATTAGCACAATCCTGACGATGAATGGACACACCACGGCCTACAGTGATGTAGCCAACAATGTCATCACCGGGCACCGGATGACAGCATTTGGCGATCTGGGTCATCAGGTTGCCAACGCCGTGAATAGTGATGTCATCGGCATTGGTCGCACCACCTTTATGCCCTCCCGGATAACGGCGGTGCAGCAGGAATTTCTCCAACTGCTCCTCATCATCGGTTTCACCAAACAGGTGTTGAGCAACACTCAGTACCTGACCGGTACGCAGATCACCAGCACCCAGCGCCGCATACATATCGTCTTCGCTGTTGTAGTTCACCGCCTGTGCCAACTTCGGCAGATCCAGTCCGCTCAGCCCCAGCTGCTTGAACTCTTTCTCCAGCAGCTGACGACCTTCCGCAATATTCTGATCCCGATCCTGCAGCTTAAACCAGCTCTGAATTTTCGCCCGGGTACGAGAGGTAAGCGCGTAACCGAGTGCAGGATTAAGCCAGTCACGGCTTGGGCGGGTATTTTCTGAAGTCAGAATCTCAACCTGATCACCGGTTTTCAGATGGTAGGTCAGCGGCACAATACGGCCATTAACCTTGGCACCACGACAACGGTGACCGACTTCAGTGTGTACCCGATAGGCGAAATCAACCGGTGTCGCATCGTGGGGGAGGTCTACCACATGACCATCCGGTGTGAAGATATAGATACGATCCGGTGCGACATCATTACGCAGTTCTTCACGCAGACCGTTGGCATCACCCACCTCTTCATGCCACTCCAGAACCTGACGTAACCAGGCGATCTTCTCTTCGTAGCTGTCGCTGGTTTTCTTGGTGTCGGTGCCTTTGTAAAGCCAGTGAGCGCAAACACCCAGCTCTGCTTCTTCGTGCATGGAGATGGTACGGATCTGAACTTCCAGCACCTTGCCTTCCGGCCCGACAACAGCGGTGTGCAAAGAACGGTAGCCGTTCTCTTTTGGCGTAGCGATGTAATCATCAAACTCGTGAGGGATGTGGTGCCAGAGGCCGTGAATAATCCCCAGAGCGGTATAGCAGTCTTTAACATCCGGCACCAGAATGCGAACAGCACGCACATCATAAACTTCCGAGAAGTCGATGTTTTTGCGCTTCATTTTCCGCCAGATGCTGTAAATATGTTTGGCACGACCGTTGACCTGAGCGCCACGAATACCTTCCGCTTCCAGTTTTTCTTTCAGAAGGGCGATCACTTTTTCGATATATTCGGTACGATCCAGACGCTTCTCGGACAGCAAACGGGCGATGTTTTTGTACTGATCTTCTTCCAGATAGCGGAAAGAGAGGTCTTCCAGCTCCCACTTGATATAACCGATACCCAAGCGGTGCGCCAGCGGTGCATAGATTTCAAACACCTCACGGGCCACACGCAGGCGCTTGTCCCGGGGCGCATTTTTAGCATCACGAATCGCACAGGTACGTTCAGCCAATTTAATCAGGGCAACACGAACATCGTCGATCATCGCCACCAGCATCTTACGCAGATTTTCAAGCTGGCTTTTGTTCTCCTGACCAAAAACGATACCTTCAGTCGGCAGCTGAATCTGGCTGATCGCCGCCATTTCGGTAACACCATTAATCAGCTTGGCAACTGTTTCCCCGAAAGATTCCTCTACCTGTTCAATACTGATATGGCCTTCGCGTACAGCCCGGTACAGGATCGCTGCTATGAGAGAATCCTCATCCATCTGCAGCTCACCAAGGATATCGGCCATCTCAAGACCGGTTCGAAAGCAGCGCGACCCTTTAGCAATCCAGTAGTTGTCCTCTTTACGTGCATTACGCTGGGCATCCCGGGCCATCTCACAGGCGGACTGAACGCGCTCCGGAGAGTGAAGCGTGACATCCTCCTGCAGGCGTTGCAGCCAGTTAGGAATGTTAACGGTGCCATCGGGGTTTAAAGGTTGATCTTCGCGTACTTTTACCATGTCTTCGCCTGTAAAATTCAGTTTCTTATTATAAGGTGTTCGCTCAGGCATCCACCCGGCTGCACCCTTTATTAATGGGGGCCTTTTGAGAACCAGCAAGCGGCCTTAGAACCGACAAAAAAGCTGATTCAGCCTCTTCTTCTCTGCCTGTCAAACACCAGACAGAGAGCGTAACTAACATTACAACTAACACCGCAACCAACAGCTGCTCAGTCAATCAATACCCGAGCAACCCTCTGCCACAGAAATAATCAGGACTTTTTCTTTTTACCGCCACGTTCAAACAATGCCATGGACTCAACGTGAGCAGTCTGCGGAAACATATCCATGATTCCTGCACGGACCAGCTTATAACCCTGCTCCGCCAGAATCGCGCTGTCCCTGGCCAACGTGGAGGGATTGCAGGAAACATACAGCACCCGCTTGGCACCCAACGTTTTCATCTGCTCACAGATCGCCTGCGCACCGGTACGGGGCGGATCCAGCAGGACAACATTATAGCGGGTCTTGGCCCAGGAAAGGCCTTTGAATGACTGACTCAGGTCAGCCACCTCAAAAATAGCATTTTCTATGCCATTTAATTCTGCATTAGCACGGGCACGTTGCACCAAATTTGATGCGCCTTCAACACCGGTAACAGACGCCACCTTTTTTGCCAGCGGCAAGCTGAAGTTACCAAAACCCGCAAACAGATCCAGTACCACATCGCTCTCTTTCGGCTGCAGCCAATCCATTGCCTGATCCACCATTTGGCGGTTGATTGCAGGGTTTACCTGCACAAAGTCGTTAGGCTGAAAGGTCAGTGTGACATCATTGTGGCGGTAGCTAAGTACGGGCAGCTGATCACCACTCAGGGTAGTCACCTTGCCATTCTCAAGAGAGGCTTTAACCAGACTGTCCGCCTGATCTTTCTGCCAGTAGAGCTGCACGCTCTGTTCTTCAGACCAGTTCAGCCAAAGCAGCTGATCTTTATGGGACAGACCTTTTAGATGACGCACCACAAGAGCGCACCCTTCGTCACTGTATGCCAGCTCAAGGTGCCCGATGGTTTTGCGGGATTCCAATTCAGGAATCAGATCATACAGCGAAGGAATCAGCGCTGACATTTCCGGATGCAGCACCGCACAGTGCTTAATGGCTACCAGATGGGAAGAGCCCTTCTCGCGAAAGCCGATGATGAGATCTCCGTGGCGATTCCACTTCACTCCCAGGCGGGCTTTACGACGATACCCCCAGGGGACATCCACTAACGCATCCTGAACCGGGATATCTGAGAGCTTGCCAAAGCGCTCCAGCTGGTCGACCAGAGCAGTCTGTTTCACCTCGCGCTGACGCTCCAGAGAAAGATGCTGCAAACCACAACCACCGCACTGATAGTAATACTCACAGGCAGGCTCAATACGATCAGGGGATGAGGAATGAATAGTGTCGCACACGGCTTCATCAAACCGGCTATGGGTTTTGACGATACGAATACTGACGCTTTCGCCAGCCAGTGCTCCCTCCACAAAAACGATTTTTCCATTGTGATGGGCGATACCGCGACCATCATGGCCCTGGCGTTCAATAAGGAGTTCAGACACTTGCTCAGGCACGTAGCCCCCTTTTTATCGACAATTCCGTGCAAAAAGACGGATTTAAACGCTTAAACGCCAGAACAGTCCGTCACCTGATATGGGGCAGGGCAACGATTTATGCTGGATAAAGCCACAGTCCCGGCGGGATGGCGGCAGATGATAGCGTCTAAACTCAACTTGTCCAGCCGGAGCGCAAAATAGTGCCAACCAGGCCCGAAATAAAATCCGCAAAACATGACCGACCTGATAGAAAAAGGGCTGTCCATTGACAAAGACAACCCTTCTGAGACACCTCTTGCAATCGCCTGCTAACGCAGCCTTATCTTTAATGGATCAGGCGCTAAAAACGCCGGTAGACAGATAACGGTCACCACGATCACAGACAATCGCCACCACGACCGCCCCCGGATTCTGTTCCGCAACCTGCAAAGCACCCGCAATAGCTCCACCGGAGGAAACACCAGCAAAGATCCCTTCCTCTCGGGCCAGGGCTTTCATGGTACTCTCCGCCCGTTCCTGATCCATATCGATCACCTGATCAACACGCTGTTCTTCAAAAATAGTCGGCAGATACTCTTTCGGCCAACGGCGAATACCCGGAATACTTGCCCCTTCACTGGGCTGAAGACCGACAATCTGCACATCCGGGTTCTGCTCCTTGAGATAGCGGGATACACCCATAATAGTGCCCGTGGTCCCCATGGCGCTGACAAAGTGAGTCACCTGACCGAAAGTCTGCTGCCAGATCTCAGGGCCAGTGCTACGGTAGTGGGCTTCAGGGTTATCCATATTCCCGAATTGGTTCAGGACGATCCCCTTACCCTCTTCCTGCATCTGTAGCGCGAGATCACGGGCTGCTTCCATGCCTTCTTCTTTACTCACGGTAATCAGCTCAGCACCGTAAGCCGCCATGGAGGCTTTACGCTCCGCACTCATGTTATCCGGCATGATCAGCACCATGTTATAACCCTTGATCGCCGCCGCCATGGCCAGAGCGATACCGGTATTACCGCTGGTCGCTTCGATCAGGGTATCACCCGGCTTAATATCACCACGGGCTTCCGCCAGATTGATCATACTCAGTGCCGGACGGTCTTTGACTGACCCCGCAGGATTGTTGCCTTCCAGTTTGGCTAGAACCACAGAACCATTATCCATCACCAGACGTTGCAAACGCACCAAAGGCGTCTGGCCTACACAGGCTTCAATCGTCGGGAAATTTTTAAACTGAGCCTGAGTGTTAGTGATCGGTTCCGGGGCTTTTTGTTCGGAAGACATAGATTCTCTCTAAGTTAGGCTTTAACGGGTCGTCTTTATTCTGCAATCCCACTTTTTAATCAGGGAATTGATCTCTTATATCTCAATATTGACCGTAAAAAAGCAGGTAATTCAACGGACCTTTTATACCTGTCGCGGGTTTATTTTTAAACCACTTTTCCCCGATATAGCAGGCCTATCATTCGCAATTGTAGGAAACAGCTATATGAGGCAAATGAGTCCGTTTTCAAAATAATGCTTTGCTATTTGCTTATAACTGCAGCCTTACAGGTATTATGGTAAAAGTGTTTTTCTGGCACGGCAGCACAAGCGCAGCGGATATCAATCTGGATTCATGATGAAAAACTGGCCCTTACGTAACAAAATTCTCTTTATTGCGACCTTTCCGGCAATTATTACGGCACTGGTTTTAAGCACCCACCTGTTTCTGAACTACTACGCTCTGGTTGAAAAAAACCTGATGGAGAAAGCAGAAACATTAAGCCGTCAGCTGGGGACACCGCTTGCTTATGCGCTGGAGCGCGATGACAGGGAGCAAGTTCGCCGCATAATGGACGCGCTCTCTCAGGAACCGGAAATCCGCGCTGTATCGGTACACAACAAAGACCGGGAAAATATCTTTCATGGTGGCCCCAGCATGTATCCGGTCAGCAATGCCAGCCACCGCCTGCAGCCCCAGCCGCTGGTCCGGTACTCAGACAGTACACTGCGTATTATTCAGCCTTTATTATCCCCGTTTCCCCCAAAGAACCGCGCAACCGAAGCCGCTCAGGGCAAAACGGACAAAGGCTTGTTTGCACCTCAGTTTATTCATATGGAGATCAAAACCAATGCCATTGTCGGTTGGCTGGAGCTTGAGATCCACCTGAGCCAGACCCGGCTCAGTATTATCTACGATGTGATCCTGAACTGGATCGTCGTAATCATTCTGCTTATTGCCACCCTGTTTATGGCGCTAAGAATCAGTCGCCAGTTTCTGGCACCGATTCAGGAGGCGCGGGATGTGGTGCAGCAGGTTAGCGCCGGTAACTACACCGTTGAAGCCCGTCACCTGGGCTGCCCGGAATTTCATCGTTTAGCGGATGACATTAACCAGTTGACCCGCAGCATTAAGCTGAAGCGTCAGGAACTGAACGACAGTATTGAACAGACCACCTCAGAGCTGGAAGAGACCATGATCACCATGGAAACCCAAAGTATTGAGCTGGACCTGGCCCGTAAGCGTGCCGAAGAGGCTAACCGGATCAAATCTGAGTTTTTGGCCAACATGAGCCATGAAATTCGCACACCGATGAACGGCATTGTCGGCTTCTGTAATCTGCTGCGCCGAACGCCACTAACGCCCCATCAGAGCGCTCATCTGAACAGTATTCGTAACGCCTCAGAGAGCCTGCTGTCGATCATTAACGACATCCTCGACTTCTCGAAAATTGAAGCCCAGAAAATGGAGATCAAATCGATTCCTTTCAGTACAAGGGAGATCGTAGATGAAACCATCGCGCTGCTGGCTCCGGAAGTACAGCGAAAACAATTGGAAATGGTGGCATTGGTTTATGATGATGTGCCAGCAACACTGGTTAGCGACCCATTGCGAATCAAGCAGGTTCTGACCAATCTGCTGGGTAATGCCGTGAAGTTCACCGACTCAGGCGATGTCGTAATACGGGTGATGACAGAGCTGGAAGCCAACGATGAGCTGGTGATCTGCTTTAAGATCACAGACAACGGTGTCGGTATCGCCAAAGAAAAACAGTCGGCTCTTTTTACCCCGTTCACCCAGGCCGATTCCAGCCAAAACCGCCAGCACGGCGGTACAGGTCTGGGGCTTGTGATCTGTAAACGCCTGGTAGAACTGATGGGCGGAGAGATCGGCCTTGAAAGCGAGCTTGGCGAAGGTGCCACTTTCTGGTTCACCATTCGCACAGGGGTTCAGGGTAATACCTATGATCTGGCACCGGAAGCTTGCTTTGACGGCCTGAAAACTCTGCTTGTCGAGAGCCATCCTCTTAATCAGAATGCCCTCAATCACCAGCTGACCCAATTTGGCTTACACGTCACCAGCCACAACAGCCTGAATGGGATTAATGTGCAACAGCCCGGCAGTCAGATCGCCGTATTGGCCTTTAACCATCAGGAAGCGAATGACAGAGCGACATTAGCTCTGACCCATAAACTGGCGGAACAGATTCCGGTGCTTGTATTACTGGGCAGTAACGACGCTGACCTGATTACCCGCTATATGAGTGCGGGTGTCAGTCATGTGGAAGCCAAACCGATCAGTCAGGAAGATCTCAAATCAGCCATTGAAACGGTGCTCAATCAGCAGCAAACAGCACCACACTCCGGCAATCTGGCCTTTGCCCGAAAAACAACCCGGCTTCAAAGTCTGTCACAATCGGAAAGGGGTCGCGAGGATCGACTAACCGCAGACTACAGCCAAGTAAAACAGCATCAGGCCAATACAGCCCGTCATAATACGGGGGATTTTAACCTTCAGAGCAATATGGCTTCTGCCCCGACCATTCTGGTTGTGGATGATAACGCTTCCAATCTGCTACTGGCTTCAACACTACTGAAAGAGTTCGGTCTTAATGTGACTCAGGCCAATAGCGGTAAAAAAGCGATTGAGGAGGTTCTGAGGAAGAAACCGGATCTTGTTCTGATGGATATTCA
The DNA here is from genome assembly GCA_048270425.1 of Oceanospirillum sp. GTDB lineage: Bacteria > Pseudomonadota > Gammaproteobacteria > Pseudomonadales > Halomonadaceae > Oceanospirillum. Next base: position 298,094 of record JBLWSY010000002.1, on the reverse strand, counting down.
GATGCCCGATATGGACGGTATGGAAACCACCCGTCGCATCCGTAATCTTTCGCCTTACTATGAGGATCTTGGCATTATCGCCCTCACAGCCCACGCACTGCCGGAAGAAAAAGAAAACTTTATGGCTGCCGGTCTTAATGACCTGCTGACCAAACCGATTGATGAAGAGAAGTTGGCCAACCTGATTCAGCACTGGACCGGTTTTTCACCAAGCGTCATGCCTGCCGACGCTGAACCGCCTTTACCAGAGGATGAACAGTTACTGGAAGACAGCATGGAAAATGTGGTGGATATGGAGATGGGCATACGCTTAGCCGGAGGCAAACCAGCGCTGGCCGAGGAGATGCTTTCCATGTTGATGCAGGATATACCAGCAACGCGTGAGCGTCTGGACAGAGCCTTTCAGGGCGAAGATATTGAGGAGATGATCAATGCGGTGCACCACCTGCACGGTGCAACCCGCTACTGCGGTGTTCCCAGATTGGCCTTAACCACAGAAACACTGGAAACTCAGCTGAAAATGCATCAGATGACAGCGGCTCAGGAAACACTGAAAACCTTGTATAAGGAACTGGACAAGCTGGAGTCCTGGCAGAAAGAACAGGTCATATTACAAAACAGCCAGACATAGGTCTGGCTGTTCATCACATTTAATAGTCTGAAGATTGCCAACCAGAGAGGACAAATCAGCGGGCTTCCAGCACCACAAAAGCCTGAGCTAAACCGCCATCATCAGTGATCGAAAGATGACAGACTACAGTTTGATCAGCAGCAGCTTTAGCGGCAGCCTTATCAGCAGCCGCGCCCAAAAGCTGCATCACAGGGGCTCCGGACTCCGTACTGCTTACCTGCATATCCTGCCAACTGATCGGACCGATACCGGTTCCAAGAGCTTTGGCAGTCGCTTCCTTGGCCGCAAAGCGCTTTGCCAGAAAAGCAGTCTGATGCGGATGCTCCCGATAACGCTCCAGTTCTGATTCAGTCAGAATACGCTGAGCAAAACGCTCACCGTGACGGGCGATCGCTTTATCAACCCGCTCAATCACCGCCAGATCCGTGCCGATTCCCAGAATCATCTCAGCAACCTTATTTAGGCTGAGCAGCCAGCATGATGCGCTTCATCTCGGCGACCGCTTCTTTCAGGCCGACAAACATGGCGCGGGCGATAATGGCGTGACCGATGTTCAGCTCATAAATGCCCGGAATAGCAGCAATCGGCTCAACATTGTGGTAGTGCAGGCCGTGACCGGCATTCACAATCAGACCTTGTTTCAGGCCCAGCTTAACGCCCTGTTTGATCACTTCCAGCTCTGCTGCCTGCTCTTCTGCGGTCTCAGCATCGGCGTAACGACCGGTATGCAGCTCAATCACAGGCGCAATGGTCGCGGCTGCTTCAATCTGAGCAGGATCGGCATCGATAAACAGAGAGACTTCACAGCCTACGGCTGCCAGACGCTTACAGGCATCAGCAACACGATCAAACTGACCAACCACATCCAGACCACCTTCCGTGGTCAGTTCTTCACGCTTTTCAGGCACCAGACAGATATGCTCAGGGCGGATCTCTTCCGCAAAAGCGATCATCTCATCCGTCACGGCCATCTCAAGGTTCATGCGGGTCTGCATCACCTCTTTGATCAGGCGCACATCACGCTCCTGAATATGACGGCGGTCTTCACGCAAGTGCAGGGTGATACCGTCAGCACCGGCTTCTTCCGACAGAATGGCCGCCTGAACCGGATCAGGATAACGGGTGCCCCGGGCCTGACGCAGGGTAGCAATGTGATCGATATTAACGCCCAATTGTAAACGCGGAACGGATGCAGAAAAACCTATAGCCATGATGACTCCTAAAAACGAGAACCTGACACTGCAGGGAATACAAAATAAGTTTCGGTGTAGCCTATCAGGGCTAACACAAGCCTTTCTATACCTACGAAAAAAACTAAAGATTGGTGAACCCTAGAGGTTCGTCTTGCTCTCAACCGAATCCGCTTTATTTGAACTGCCCGCCTTAAACAGCTGACGGGACAACAGAGGCTTATCCCCTAACAAGGGCTGCAGAGCAATCCGACTGAGCTTCTTAGCGGCCTTGAGTACTTCCGGGGCAGACCAGTTCTGTTCTTTAAGAGCCAATAACTGATCACCTTTAAACCCCTGCTGAACCGGATGAAAACCGGACTGCCAGTGATAACTGTAATTCTGATCCGGTTGCAGCGCGCCACCTTTATGATCCGCGAAGATCAGTGGATAACCCAGAGTCTCCAGCAGCTGCCATTCAAAACAGCGCAAAGAAGGTTCCAGCTGATCCGGCTGCTGTAGCTGTGCGATCAAAAGAGCGTATTCCCGAAAGAGTTCCGGCACTGCTTCCTGAGGCAACAACAAACGGTTAAGCAGTTCATTGGCATAGAGCACGCAGCTCAGAGCACGACCACCCAACAGAGGCAATTGCCCACAAGGCTCTATATCAAACAGGGTTTTCAGGCTGGCATCGCCACGCCATGAAAGCTGCAGCGGCTGCAGAGGTTGCAACAAAGCCCGGTTACGGCTTTTTTTCTGTCGGACGCCCCGGGCAACCCCATCAATACGGCCATAATCCAGCGTCAACAAAGAGACCAGAGCACTGGTTTCTTTATAAGGACGACTGTGAAGGACGTATGCCGGTTGGCAATGAACACTGGCAGCCACGGGGATTTTCCTGAGAGGAGGGTCGCAGCCCCAGAGCACCTCTGAGGCTGCAAACTAATAACAAATCAAACAGATCAGTTTAAAGATCGGTATAGCCAAGACTTTTCAGCGCGCGTTCATCATCAGACCAGCCGCCTTTCACCTTAACCCAAAGATTCAGCATCACTTTGGCACCAAAAGCACGCTCCATATCGATACGGGCTTCCTGACCAATCTGCTTAATGCGGGCACCTTTCTCACCGATGATGATGCGTTTCTGGCCGGAACGCTCCACCAGAATCAGCGCACCGATAAAGAGAATGCCGTTATCTTCACTGAACTCTTCAATCTCAACGGTAGCCTGATAAGGCAGCTCATCACCCAGCTGACGCATGATTTTTTCACGCACCAGTTCAGAAGCCAGGAAACGCTCGGTACGGTCAGTAACCTGATCTTCCGGATAGTAATGGAAAGATTCCGGCATATAACCGCGTACCAACTCTTCCAGTTGCGTCAGGTTGTGACCGTGCTGGGCAGATATAGGAATGATGGCATCAAAGTTGTGCTTCTGGGCAATGTCTTCAATATATGGCAGGAGCGCGTCTTTATCTTCCAGACGATCCATTTTGTTGATCGCCAGAACCACAGGACACTTGATACCCTGCAGCTTCTGCAACACCACGTCGTCTTCTTCGGTCCAGCGCATGCGATCGATGATAAAGATCACCAGATCCACATCTTTCAGAGCACTGCTGGCCGCCTGATTCATGTAGCGGTTGATCGCTTTATTACGATCTTTTTCCAGCTTGTGCATCCCAGGTGTATCCACATAAACCACCTGCACATCATCTTCGGTTTTGATACCAACGACCTGATGACGAGTGGTTTGAGGGCGACGGGAGGTGATACTCAGCTTCTGGCCGAGAATGTGATTCATCAGGGTCGATTTGCCCACATTGGGACGGCCAACGATGGCCACAAAACCACAACGGGTCTGATCACTCATAGATGCACTCACTTTTTGCTGTCCGATTTCTTAGACGCTTGCTTCTTGGATTCCAGTGCTGTCAGGGCATTTTTGGCGGCCTGTTGCTCTGCATTACGGCGACTGCTGCCAACACCTATGGTTTTATCATTTAACAAAACAACGTGACATTCGACAGTGAAGGTCTGGTCATGGGCCTCACCTTCAACCGAAATCACCTCATACTTAGGAAGACTCTGCTGACGGGACTGCAGGAATTCCTGAAGCAACGTTTTAGGGTCTTTCTGAGTATCGTTCAGGTTCAGTTTGGTCAGGCGGTCTTTATACCAGTCGAGAATACGCTCACGGACCACATCCATACCGGCATCGATATAGATCGCACCGATCACCGCTTCCATCGCATCCGCCAGAATCGAATCACGACGATAACCACCGCTTTTCAGCTCACCGGAGCCCAGCTGCAGATAATCACCCAGATCAAATTCACGGGCAACTTCTGCCAGTGTCAGACCTTTCACCAGACGTGCACGCAGGCGACTCAGCTGCCCTTCCCGGGCCTCTGTGAAGCGATGGTATAAGGCTTCAGCGATGACAAAATTAACAATGGAATCACCCAAAAACTCAAGACGCTCGTTATTACTTCCGCCAAAACTACGGTGGGTCAGCGCCAGCTTGAGCTGGTTAATATCGGTAAAGGTATAGCCCAGTTTTTTACTGAGTTCGTTCAGATTTGCTTTCACTCTAACTCGTTCTTTTTCCGTCATCAGAAAAGGCAAACCGGCCCAGTTGGCCGGTCGTTAAATTATTACTGTATTACCCGAACATCGGAGAAGCTGGGCATACTGGACCAACCTTCCCAGTGCATCCAGACTGCAAAGGCTTTACCGACGATATGGTCTTCCGGGACAAAGCCCCAGTAGCGGCTGTCATTACTGTGATCGCGGTTATCACCCATGACAAAGTACTTACCTTCCGGTACAACCACTTCACGCATATTCTGACCCGGCTGCAGGCTGTTATAGATCTCATGTTCAACATCGCCCAGAGATTCACGCAGCAGCTTCCGGTTCGGGTTTCCGGCAGGTAACGCCGCAACAAACTGTTGGGCCGCCGGCTCACCGTTGATGTAGAGCACCTTGTTCTCGTAACGCAGGCGATCACCGGGCAGGCCGATAACCCGCTTGATGTAATTCACCTTGTCATCCTCAGGATAGCGGAAGACCATCACATCGCCACGTTTCGGATCATCGATCTCTACAATCCGGTTGTTACTCACCGGCAGGCGCAGGCCGTAAGCGAACTTGTTCACCAGAATAAAATCACCGATTTTCAGGGTTGGCAGCATAGATCCACTGGGAATCTGGAACGGCTCAACCACGAAGGAACGGACAATCAGAACAAGAAACAATACCGGAAAAAAAGAGCGCGAATACTCTGCCCACAACGGCTCTTTTTCCAGCTGATTAATCACCTCGGCATCCATTACTGAGCGCTGAGGCTGATTCAGAAAAGCACTGACGGCACGTTTACGTTTCTTGGCAAAGAAGAAAACGTCAGCTGCATAACCGACACCTGTTATGGCGACAGCAATCACCAGTACTAATGCAAAATCAAAATCCATATTTATTTATCCACTTTGAGAACGGCCAGGAAGGCATCCTGCGGAATTTCCACACGACCAACCTGCTTCATCCGTTTTTTACCTTCTTTCTGCTTCTGCAGAAGTTTCTTCTTACGACTGACGTCGCCACCATAACACTTCGCGGTTACGTTTTTACGCAGCGCTTTTACGGTCTGACGGGCAACAACCTGATTCCCCATCGCCGCCTGAATCGCCACGTCAAACATCTGACGAGGGATGATCTCTTTCATTTTCTCGGTCAGTGCCATACCACGGCTACGGATATGCTCTTTGTGTACGATACAGGCAAGAGCATCAACTTTGTCGCCATTGATCAGGATATCCAGACGCGCCAGATCTGCAGCCTGGAAACGATCAAAACTGTAGTCCAGAGAGGCAAAACCACGGCTCACCGATTTCAGACGGTCGAAGAAATCCAGAACTACTTCGTTCATCGGGATATCGTAAGCCAGCTGAACCTGCTTACCCATAAACTGCATATCGATCTGCACGCCACGCTTTTCAACACAAAGGGAGATAACGCCGCCCAACATATCCTGAGGCACCAGAATATTGACGCGGGCGATCGGCTCACGCATCTCTTCAATACCGGCAGGGTCCGGCAGCTTAGAAGGGCTATCAACCGTGATCACATCACCGTTTTTCAACAGCACTTCAAAAATTACCGTTGGTGCCGTAGTGATCAGATCCAGATCGTATTCACGCTCCAGACGCTCCTGAATGATCTCCATGTGCAGCATACCGAGGAAGCCACAACGGAAACCAAAGCCTAACGCTTCACTGTTTTCCGGCTCGTAAAAGAGAGAGGCATCGTTCAGAGTCAGTTTTTCCAGCGCATCACGGAAGTCTTCATAGTCATCAGAGCTTACCGGGAACAGGCCCGCATAAACCTGAGGTTTTACTTTCTGGAAACCGGGCAGCATCGCCACATCAGGGGTTTTCGCAGAGGTGATAGTGTCACCCACAGGCGCGCCGTGAATATCTTTAATACCGGCAACCAGATAACCTACTTCACCGGCCTTCAGTTCACCGGTTGGAGTACGCTTCGGTGTGAAGATACCGATACCATCAACACCCCAGGCTTTACCGGTGGATTTCATGATGATCTTGTCGCCCTTGCGAACCGTACCTTCAACCACACGGATCAGGGATACAACGCCCAGATAGTTATCAAACCAGGAGTCGATAATCAGCGCCTGCAGATCACCATCCGGATCACCTTCCGGTGCCGGGATCTTAGCCACCAGATCTTCCAGCACATCTTCGATACCCAGACCGGATTTGGCACTACAACGAACAGCGTCAGTGGCATCGATACCGATGATGTCTTCAATTTCCTGCGCAACACGGTCTGGCTCAGCCTGCGGCAGATCCATTTTGTTCAGAACCGGAACCACTTCCAGATCCTGTTCAATAGCGGTATAGCAGTTAGCAACCGATTGGGCTTCAACACCCTGTGCCGCATCCACGACCAGCAGAGCACCTTCACAGGCCGCCAGAGAACGGGAAACTTCGTAGGAAAAATCCACGTGTCCGGGAGTATCAATGAAGTTCAGCTGGTAGGTATTACCGTCTTTGGCGGTGTAGTTAAGAGTTACACTTTGCGCCTTAATAGTAATACCGCGCTCACGCTCAATATCCATGGAGTCCAGAACCTGAGCAGCCATTTCACGCTCGGTCAGGCCTTCGCAGGTCTGAATAAAGCGGTCTGCCAGAGTGGATTTGCCATGATCGATATGGGCGATAATAGAGAAGTTACGGATGTGACTTAAGCGACTCACAGTATATTTTCACCAAAGAAAGGTCATCTGCTGACGAATATGAATGGTTCTATTCAGTCAGGGCTGTTCGATTCGGTCTTAACACCAGCTCAATTCATAACATCACCGACCAAAAGCACAGCGTCGGCTAAATTAGGTATAACAAGTGGCGCGGCCTGTCTGTACGGCCATAAACTCCGAATCCGTGTAAAAGCCCCGGAAAAATTAGCACAGAAGTCTACATGATTCCCTTTGCAGACGCCATGCCCAGTAAGGTGAGACGGTTCAGATTTCCAAATAACACGGCTTGGTCATCCGTGATCCGCATAAGGAATATCTGCAGCAACGTTAAAGCCGGAAGATACAAATCTCCCGGCTTTAACAATCGGCAGATGCGGTCGTTTATTCAACCTTAAGTGGTACAAAGGCGGGCTCACCCTGGCGAACAACGCGAACAGGGACAGACTGGCCTTTTTTCAGCAGCTCAACTGCCTTTCGGTAATCACTGAGATCATTGATCTGCCGATTACCCATCATAGTAATCACATCACCTTCCCGGAATCCGGAACGCGAAGCACTACCCGGCTCGATATCCACAATGACAACACCCTCATCCACACTCCAGCGCTGTTTCATTTCAGAACTCAGCTCGGCAACTTTAAGACCCAAACGGTCTGCTGGCTGCTCCTGTTGGGTACGGCGCTGACCGCGCTGATCCGGTAACTCTTCAATCGTAATATTTAACTGCTTACGGGAACCGTCACGCAAAACAAGTACTTTGGCTTTATCTCCCGGACGAACCTGTCCCACTAAAGGCGGTAGCTCACCGGAGCGACGGATCTCCTGGCCTTCAAACTCGAGAATGATATCGCCTTCCTGAATACCGCCTTTACCGGCAGGGCCATCCGGCGCGACCTGAACAACCAGGGCTCCCATCGGCTTTCTTAAGCCAAAGGACTCCGCAAGATCACGGTTAACCTCCTGAATGACAACACCCAGCCAGCCACGGGCGACACGGCCTTTATCTTTCAACTGGTCCGCAACATTCATAGCAACATCAATCGGGATTGCAAAGGACAGCCCCATAAAGCCACCGGAACGGGTGTAGATCTGAGAGTTAATCCCGACCACTTCACCATCCAGATTGAAAAGGGGCCCACCAGAATTGCCCGGATTAATCGCCACATCAGTCTGAATAAAAGGCACATAGTTTTCGTTTGGCAGAGAGCGGTTTACCGCACTGACAATACCTGCCGTCACAGAGTGATCAAAACCGAATGGAGAACCAATCGCCAGCACCCACTCACCCGCCTTAAGTCTGGAGGAATCTCCCAGCTCAACAACGGGCAGTGATGAGCCATCGATTTTCAGAAGAGCAAGATCGGTTCGCTTATCCAGACCGATCACGGTTGCTTCCATTTCACGGCGGTCCGAAAGCCGGACAAGAATCTGATCGGCACCCTCAACCACATGATTGTTAGTCAGAATATAGCCATCATCGGAGATAATAAAACCGGAGCCCAGCGACTGCTGAGGTTGCTCCTGGGGTGAGCCACGACGACCAAAGAAGTGCCGGAAGATTTCAGGAAGATCCTCCTGATCCATACCGGCAATAGGCGGGTGATTATCAGAGCGGGTCTTTATCGTGCTGATATTTACCACCGCCGGAGCCGCATCCTCCACCAGCTCAGTAAAGTCAGGCAGGTTATAAGCCTGAACTTTGCCGGCAAACAGGAGCCAGCCCAGCACCCAGGTTAGCGATACAAGAACTTTGCCCATATTTTTCATCAAACTCTCCTGAACGAAGTGTCTGAATATGAGGATAATATCGGCTTGCCCATCACAGGTAACCAAAACCGATTGCCTGCCAGAGCACCTCAACTATCCACATACACAGCCAACAGATAATTAAGACAAGGTATTAACCATTAACAAGGGGCGTTTCGCCTCAGCGTTAACTTTCTAGATAGAGTGGGTCTATTGATTAATCAAGGGTATATCGCCCGTGTGCGGTAACTTACGCAGTACCACGGGCTGATACTGGGCATCCTGCCGGTGACGCCAGCTATACCAGCGCACATATCCAAAACCAGCCAGGAGCCCGGCTCCGGCCAGAATAAAACTCATCAGGGAATCCTGACCAAATAAAGATTCACCGGCCAGAGCACCAACAATAAGCGCCAGCAGAGGAAACAGATAAACCAAGGCCGACCCTCTTAAAAAAGCGCCTTCACCTAAGCCGAGAACCACCTGATCGCCAACCTGAAGCTCTTTGTCGGTATTCACCTGTAATCGTTGTGTTTTACCACTACTGATTTTACTCAACAGCGAATGACCGCAACTGCTTTTAGCCGAGCAACTCTGACAGGCGGTCTGACGACAGGTTTCAACCCAGACCTCATTTGAGGACACTTCAACGACTATCGCTTGCTCTTCCAGCATGGCAGAACCTTTTCAATGACGTACAAGAAACACGACTAAGCTTAAACGATCCATCCTTGACCACAAACGACTGAATCCATTATCAGGCTAATTCAGAGCTGTCAGAAAGCGGCAGCGATCTTCTGAGCAGTATGCAGAGGAATCTCACCAACAACTGTGATAACACGTCCCTGGTTCTGCTCATGAATACTGCGTACCACAACCACCGTTGCGCCATATTGATGGTGGCCTTCCTTCAGGGAATCAACTCTCAGAGGCTCAACAAAGACAGAGAAAGTACTGACACCATCAGACCATGAGTACATATTAGCCAGATGATTATCAGAAACGACAACCGCCTGCTTTTGCATAAAGAGCTCAAAACCATCCGGCAACCAAGGCAATATCTCCTGAGCGCTCTTCAGAGGAGGCTCTTCTGAATTCTGGGCAGGAGATTGCTCTGCTTTCGCGGTGAAGGAGAACGAAGTGAACTGAAATGTCTCCAGCTCACGGGCCAAAGGATCTAAGGTCACAGACTTCAACAGCAGGGCCGATTCTTTATCCAGCCAAAGCCTGTAGCCCAATCTCTGGTTATCACGGGGGACAATCTCAACAATTACTGCAGGGCGACCAACAACCCGCCCCTGACCTTTCAGCTGCAATTGATAATACTGCTTAACCCGCTCAAGACCGCCGGAAAAACGACCTGATGGATTACGCCCCTGAATTCGATCACTGGCAACCACCTCACCGGAGATCTTGCGCGTGATACGATCACCCTGCTGCAGGAATTCCCGTGGCAGGCCATCCAGATAACTCAGACGCCCGTGTTCACCTTGCTCATTGACATCATGGCTAAGCTCAACAGCATCCAGCTGACCTTCTCTGGAATAAACAAGAACACCACTGTATTCGTAGTTATGCATCGCATCGGTGAAACGCTGTAACCACTGGTCTGCAGTTTCCGCTGCGCGGACCACCTGAGAGACCAGCAGTACGCCCAGAAGGCTTATTGTGGGTATAAATTTTCTGATCATGAATCACTACCTGTCTGAACCGGATAACGGCTGCTGCGGTAACACTTCCGCCTCCGGCTCTGAACGCTTATTGACCCGCAGACTGATAACCTGAGACGCGGACAATCGGCATCATTCCGTGAGTACCATTGGTGGCCACATATTCAGAATGCTGCATCAGATAGCCTCGAATCAGGCGCTCCTGACGCAACTTCTGATTGTCAACCAACTGATAGGGAGCCTGGGATGCTTCCGCCCCAGCGCTGACACGCTGAACACCAATCGGGCTCTGCTGCAACCCCCGGGCAGGCAGAGTCTGCTGATAGCCAGCCTCCTGAGTTGCAACCTGCTGTGCGACCGGCAACCCCTGTTGAGGATTCGGCATCAGCAGAACCACTGCCGCCGCAACAGAGGCAGCAATCGCACCCTTAGCCATCCAGGTATCTGAAATTTGTGTCGCCCGAAGACGCCAGTTCTCAAACAACTTCTTGCGTCGGGCCGGCTCAGGTTCCTGCTCCAGCGCGACAGAGATGCGGTCAGCGATATCCACCAACTGCTCCTGCTCGAACTCTTTATGGAGCACACTGCGTACCAGATGATATCGATGCCAGGTTTCAGCCAAGTGTTCGCCACCCTGCTCATCACAGGCTTTTAAAATACGGCGCAACTCCAGCTCATCCGCCTCGTTGTCCATCAGATGTGAAAGCGACTGGTGAATGTTATCACTCATAGCTAACCTCGGTTCTTACTTACCCTGACTTGCAGGGTGAAAAATTACTGAGCCGCCAGCTCAGGCTCAAACAGCCGCTTAATTTCGCGATCCACGGCCTCACGGGCACGAAAGATGCGTGAGCGGACTGTCCCCACCGGGCACTGCATAACCTGAGCAATATCTTCATAGCTCATGCCATCCATTTCCCGTAGCGTAATAGCGGTACGCAACTCATCAGGTAAGTTGTTTATCGCTTTGTATACCGTTGCTTCCAGCTCATCCCGTTCCAGACGTTTGTCCGGTGAAGCGTTATCGTTCAGACGGCCGTCGTTATTCAGCACTTCGGCATCGTCATAATCAATATCGGTTCCGGGAGGCCTTCGGCCTCGGGATACCAGATAGTTCTTGGCAGTGTTGATAGCGATGCGGTATAGCCAGGTATAAAAAGCACTCTCTGAACGGAAGTTGCCGATCGCCCGGTATGCTTTGATAAAAGCTTCCTGGGTCACATCCAGCACTTCATGAGAATCCTTGATATAACGGCTGACCAACGCAGCAATCTTGTGCTGATACTTACGTACCAGCAGGTCAAATGCCCGCTTATCACCCGCCTGAACCCGCGCTACAAGCTGCTGATCCGTTTCCTTCGTCATCTCTCAACCTCAATGCGTCCAACGGCAAAACCGGGAACGCAAAGCAAATAAGGTGTTTCTTTCTGAACACTATGACTCATTATTACCTGTCGTTTCGGATAATTATTATGCTACGCCAACAGGCTTTAGTCAGTGCTGGTATTCCGGTTTATGGCGATACCATCGCTGACCAACTTTCAGTGTAATCAGCTTGTTACGGAATAACAGCATACATACACAACCAGCGATCTGAGCAACTCTGAATCTCCGACCAACAAACCTAACAGCGCTTTCAAAGACAATGAAACCAAACGTAAGTTTGTCTGATGACTGAAATTTCTCTAACATCGGTTGCCCTAAGTAATCTTGCCATTATGACCCGAGCCCTGTTCAAAGGTTCACCGTGTCAGCGCAGGAATTTTCATTTTTTTGTGCATCGGAAAAAGTTTGATGAGCCAGGTTTTTCAGCATGATGTTCTTATTATCGGTAGTGGTGCTGCCGGTTTATCGTTGGCGCTGCAACTGGCAGACCATTGTTCAGTCGCTGTCCTGAGCAAAAGTACACTGGATGACGGCTCAACCCGATGGGCTCAGGGCGGTATTGCTGCGGTACTGGATACCGATGACAGTGTTGAATCTCATGTTCAGGATACTCTGATCGCCGGTGCGGATCTGTGCGATGAGGCTGCCGTGCGCTTCACCGTTGAAAACAGCAAGAAAAGCATTGACTGGCTGATCAGCCAAGGCGTGCCTTTCACGCCTAACGATGAAAATGATAGTGATCAGCCTTATCATCTGACCCGCGAGGGCGGACATAGCCATCGCCGAATTATTCACGCTGCTGACGCTACCGGACTTGCGGTTTCCGATACCCTGATCGCTCAGGCATTACGAAAGAAAAGTATTGAGATCTATACCAACCGAATGGCGGTGGATCTGATCACCCGTCGCAAGCTGGATGCCGAAGGCCACGGTTGCGTGGGCGCTTATGTGCTCAACTGTGAAACGGAGCACGTGGACGTCTTTAAAGCCCGTTTTGTTATTCTCGCAACCGGGGGGGCAAGTAAGGTTTACCTCTACACCAGCAACCCTGATGGCTCGTCCGGCGACGGTATCGCTATGGCATGGCGTGCAGGCTGCAGGGTTGCCAACATGGAGTTCAACCAGTTCCACCCAACCTGCCTCTATCACCCTCAGGCGAAATCCTTTCTGATCACCGAAGCCCTTCGCGGCGAAGGTGCACACCTGTTACTGCCAGATGGCAAACGCTTTATGCATCGCTTTGATGAGCGTCAGGAGCTGGCTCCCCGGGATGTTGTCGCAAGAGCCATTGACCATGAGATGAAGCGACTCGGTAGCGACTGTGTCTATCTGGACATCAGCCATAAACCCGCAGACTTTATCAAGGCTCATTTCCCGACCGTATACGAGCGCTGCCTGGAATATGGCATTGATATCACTAAAGACCCGATACCAGTAGTACCCGCCGCTCATTACACTTGTGGCGGTATTGTTGTCGACACCAAAGGTCACACGGATACCCCAAACCTTTACGCCATTGGCGAAGCCAGTTTTACCGGCCTGCATGGGGCGAACCGCATGGCCAGCAATTCCCTGCTGGAGTGCCTGGTGTATGCCGAATCAGCCGCACAGGATATTCTCAGCAAACTTGATCTTGTTCCCGAGCCACCATATGTACCGGACTGGGATGAGAGTCAGGTCACTGACTCTGATGAAGACGTGGTAATCGCCCACAACTGGGATGAACTGCGCCGCTTTATGTGGGATTACGTGGGCATTGTACGCACCAACAAGCGCCTGCAGCGCGCCAAGCACCGTATCGATATGCTTAACAATGAGATTTCTGAGTACTACTCAAACTACAAGATCTCAGGTGATTTGATCGAACTGCGCAACCTTTCGGTTGTAGCGGATCTGATTATCCGCTCCGCACTGATGCGGAAAGAGAGTCGCGGCCTGCACTACACTCTGGACTACCCAAAACTCAGTACTGAGCCCCGTAATACAGTGCTAACCCCGGATCAGTGGTGAGACTCACCCCCCTCGCTGATTGACTCGCGTCCAAAATGCCGGCCTCAGAATCTGAAGCCGGCATTTTTCTTTCTGAAGCGCAGTAGCATCCTGAGCTTACGAAAACTCTCCGGGTCCATGCTGTCACGAAACACCAGAACCCGATAGAGCTTACCATCCTCATTCTTAAAGAGCAGAAACTGCCAAAAACTGAAAAAACCGGAGTTATGATGAAGATCAACAACCAGACGCTCACCGGAACGCAACGTTAACCCCCAGTGATCATCATCAAACTTAATCTCAATCACATCATCAGGCAGGCCAGCCAATCCCAAAAGGCGCATTGAACGTCGCCAGAGCAGAAAGGCCGGAATGGCAAAAAGAAAACTCAGAGGTTCAGGACGATGAAAACAAAGGAAAAGCAGAGGGAGAACGTGGCTCGCAATCAGCCAGCCACGCAGCCAGTCAGAGGCTCTTAAAGTTAGACAGGTCGCCGTCTTCGGCATAAGCGATAATCTTCTGCAAAATCAGACGGTGCTCAGACTCTTCCGGCAGATCACGTTGCATCAGCCAGACAAACAGATCCTGATCTTCACATTCCAGCAGCTTTTCATACCGCTTACGATCCGTTTCATCCAGATCCCGGAAACAGTTCTGCACAAAAGGAACCAGCATAAGATCCAGCTCCCACATACCGCGACGACTTTGCCATTGCAAACGCTTTACTTCTTCTTCGATACTCATTTGACACCTAAAACCTATTCAACAGCCCGCTTATCAATCTGGGCAATTATCGCCAGTATACCGCGCTTGATCTGCATACCCCAGATAGCTTCGACCAATGATCAAAAACAAAAAACTGCTTTTAGCCATTGATTTTTCACTAACCTTTTGTTTAATACAGGATTATCGCTATTTTATTTTTCTCTGAGTAGCCGATAATAATAGGGTCGCTTATCTGAATAACAATGCCCCAGAAGAATAACGATCAAAAATGCAGGATACAGACAATGACGAAATCAGAGTTAATTGAACAGATAACCTTAAAACAGCCTGAGTTATCAGCAAAGGAAGTTGAAGCTGCTGTGCGGATTCTTCTGGAACAGATTACCGATACCCTAGCCACCGGTGGCCGGGTTGAAATCCGAGGCTTTGGTAGCTTCTCTCTGCACTATCGCGAGCCCCGTACCGGACGTAACCCTAAAACCGGTGAAGCCGTGGACCTGACTGGAAAGTTTGTTCCGCATTTTAAGCCGGGTAAAGAGCTGCGTGAACAGGTGGACGAGGCGAAAAAACTGCGTAGTTAGCATCTGAAAAACGACGTTGTTTAAAGCCGTATTCTGAACATCCGCTCTGTTTCACTAATGAGATTCCTGTCGAATGCTGGCATAATCCAGCCATACCCAACCGGATAACAGGAGTTAAGATGCGTTGGCTCAAAAGCGGTATTCTCTTTGCTGTGGTCTTAATACTTCTGATCACTGGTGTGCTTTTTTCTTCCCGAAATACGACACCTTACGCCATTGATCTGCTTATCCTGCGTCTGCCGGAGATTAGCATCTCTCTACTGATCCTTGGCAGTCTTGTTATTGGCCTTATCACCGGCTGGCTGCTGTCTCTATCCACCTTTGTACGCCTGAAAGCCTCACAGATGCGTAGCGAGAAAGCGCTGAAAGTAGCGCAAAAAGAACTGGACGCACTGCGTATTTCCGGTCTGAAGGACACTCAGAATGAATGAGATGCTGTTGCTGATAACACTGGTTACAGCGATAGCGATCGGGTTTTTTCTTGGTTACAAAGCCAAAAACAAAAACCGGGGAGCTCGGGCATCCCTTTCCGAAAGCAGCCTGAACAAAGATTACTTCGCCGGTCTGACTTACCTTTTAAATGATCAGCAGGATCAGGCGATCGAGACCTTTATGCGGGTTCTGGAAATTAATCCGGAAACTATTGATACCCATATCGCTATGGGAAACCTGTTTCGTAGCAAAGGCGAAACTGAAAAAGCGATCCGACTGCACCAAAACCTTTTTGCCCGCCCGACACTCAGCAAGCCGCTTACTCAACAGGTTCAACTGGAGTTGGCCCGTGATTTTTTTGCCGCAGGTCTCTTTGATCGCGCCGAACGCCTGTTACTGGAAATCACAGAGGCCCAATCTGATGAAGTGCGCCTGCAGGTACTGAAGCTTCTGCTACGCATCTATGAGCAGGAAAAAGAGTGGCAAAAAGCAATTGAGATCAGTAACAACAGACTGTTAAGAGACCTGCCGGAACAACGAAAAGCGGTGGCCCATTACTACTGCGAACTGGCTGAAAGCCTTCTGCATCAGAGTGAAACCACTCAAGCGAGAAAATATCTGAAGCAGGCGCTGTACAATGACCCAAATTGCATCCGTGCGAACTGGTCTACAGCCAACATGGAACTGAAAAGCAACAATATTCGCAAGGGTCGCGCACTACTGCTCCGGATTCCGGAGCAGGACAAACGCTATTACTCCCTCATCCTACCTGAACTTCGCGGGATTATGACGGATAAAGATCTGGGCCCAGTGCTGGACGAAGCTCTGGATAAGTTTCCCTCTCAAACAGCACTTAGCCTTAAAACAGAGTTAATTCAGCAACGTTACGACAGCACTTCAGCCCTAGAATACCTTGAAGCTTACGCGGCAAGACAAAAAAGCACCTCCCCTTTTGTTGCAGGACTTCAGGTGCGCCTAATGCTGGAGCAGAGCAATAGCGGCCCAATTAAACCAAGGCTGCACCAACTTGAACAACAGCTGGCACGCTTTGACAGCAAGCAACACAAGTCACGCTGTGCCAACTGTGGCTTCAAAAGCCAACATAGCCCTCTCTGGCAATGCCCTAAGTGCCGAAGCTGGGGCAGTGTTCAGCCAGACGATATCATCTGACCTTCTGAACAACCTAAAGCCTTACAAGATCCAAATACAAAAAAGCGCATCCTAAGACGCGCTTTATCGTGTTCACCCTGATAGTTTCAGACTCACCCCTTGATAGAAGCAATCTCCGCCTCTATCAACCCCAGAGCCTGCATCGGATCTTCAGCCTGAGTGATCGGCCGACCAATAACCAGATAATCACTACCATCAATCAGGGCCTGTTTTGGCGTGACAATGCGCTGCTGATCACCTTTCTCAGCAAATGATGGGCGAATCCCAGGTGTGACTAGCTGAAAACTCCTTGGCAGCGCTTCACGGAGCATAACCGCCTCCTGAGCAGAGCAGACCACACCATCAAGGCCGGATTGCTCAGTCAATGACGCCAGATGCATCACCTGTTCTGCCGGAGTCGCATTCACACCGGTTTCCCGCAGCTGCTGTTCATTCATACTGGTCAGAACTGTAACCGCAATCAGTAAGGTATCGTGGCCAGCTCCCCGCAGACGCTTCAGAGACTCTTCCATCATTGGACGACCACCGGATGCGTGAACATTTACCATCCAGGCACCACTATCTGCAGCAGCCAGTACCGCCTGAGCTGTAGTATTGGGGATATCGTGAAACTTCAGATCCAGAAATACTTTAAAACCACGCTGGGTCAGTGCCTCGATAATTGCAGGGCCTGAGCGTGTGAATAACTCTTTACCCACTTTCAGCTGACAACGTCCCGGCTCAAGCTGATCGACAAAAGCTAACGCCTGCTCGGCATTAGGATAGTCCAGCGCAACAATGATCGGATTTTCAACAATTAGAGACATCAATTTTTCCTCAGCTGTGAGTGCGGGCACATTATAAAGCCTGACCTGAAAGGGTACAGGACAAATTTATCGATATTCAGGAAGGTGGAGTCAGCAACAAGGATTCAACCAAAGTCTATGAAGCAAATATCCATTTATTTACTAGGGTTAAAAAGTACGACTATGGAAATTAACTTCAACAAAGGATGTTGCTATGACAGCCAGAAAAACCTCTATAAGAACCCTGATCAGCAATCTGATTATTGCTTGCGCCTTAGTTTTAAGCTCACCGCTTAAGGCCCAAACGAATGAAAACGCTTCTGCAGAAACCGCCCAGGTTACAGAAATCTCTGAGAACCAGCAGTCGGTTATCAATATCAACACTGCCGGACTCGCCGAGCTACAAAGTCTTAAAGGGATAGGGCCTGCCAAAGCCCAACGTATTCTTGATTTCAGAACAGAGCACGGCGATTTTAAAAGTGTTGAGGCTCTGACTCAGGTAAAAGGTATCAGCCTAAGAACACTTGAGCAGAATAAAGCCAGACTGGCAATTTAAAGGGCAGCAATGCTTAAACTTGCAACCAAAAGGCAATAAAAAAGGAAGGCATATGCCTTCCTTTTTCAGTTCATACGGCAGGTTGCGATTAGATGCGCAGACCACCATCGCACTCAATGATACGACCAGTAAAGTAGTCATTCTCAATGATGTACTCAACAGAGTGAGCAATTTCATCCGGCTTACCCAGACGCTTCATTGGGATCACAGAGCAAACTTTTTCCAGCGCTTCAGGCTTCATACTGGCAGTCATATCGGTTTCGATAAAGCCAGGAGCAATAGCACCCACACGGATACCATAACGGGACAGCTCTTTAGCCCAGGTAACAGCCATATTAGCCACACCAGCTTTAGCCGCTGTATAGTTAGTCTGCCCCAGGTTACCGGAACGGGAGATACTGGAGATATTGATGATCACGCCCTGAATGTTGCGCTCAATCATCTGGCAAGCGGCTTCACGGGCACACAGGAATACACCAGTCAGGTTAACATCGATAACCTGTTGCCACTGCTCCAGACTCATCTTCTGTTGAATCTGACCTTCTTTAGCCTTGATAAACAGACCATCACGGGTAATACCTGCATTATTTACCAGCACGTCAAGACGACCGAAGTCGTTCGCAATTTTACTGAAGGTCGCTTCTACTTCAGCTTCCTTAGCAACATTCGCGATATAAGTTTTCGCTTCAGAACCGGCTTCTTTAACCAGGTCAGCAGTTTCATCCAGCTTCTCCTGATTCAGATCAACCAGAGCAAGCTTGGCGCCTTTGGTAGCCAAACGCAGAGCCATCTGACGACCCAGACCCTGACCACCACCTGTAATTACGACTACTTTATCCTGCAAATCCATCACGACCCCCTGGGCTTCTCACATGACATTGGTGCCAATACGTTGAGTATTGATAACTGTTCTAGATATTGTGCATCGCAATATAACCCATTTTTTTGCAGTTGCGAACCCTGTATTTCGCATCTGCAACAGTAACCAAAACGAAAGACACTCTTATTGAATGGCATTGAAAACCTAATTAGCCGTCCCTATATCTTTTCCAGCCAATCAGGAAATGAATTATGAATAAATTTTTGCTCTTGTTTATTGCAGTGCCACTGATCGAAATGGTTGTTCTGATCAAAGTCGGACAACAGATCGGCGCACTGCCAACTATCGCCCTAGTAATACTGACAGCTGTCATCGGTATTGCCCTGCTGAAACAACAAGGGATTGCGATGCTCAATCGCGCCAACTGGAAACTAAATCAGGGACAAATTCCCGCAAGAGAGATGGCCGAGGGAATTGTACTGGCCGTTGGCGGTGCTCTATTGCTGACACCGGGCTTTGTTACTGATGCGCTTGGTTTTATCTGTATACTGCCGGGCAGCCGACATTTTCTTTTAAGTCAGGTCTTGAAAAACATCAGCGTCAACCCTATCCATCAGACAAACGGTGAAACCCAGTGGCAGGACCCTCAGGAGCACCGCTGGGAATCAACTCACCAACGTCAGAAACAATCAGAAAACCGAAAATCCGGTGATGTGATTGAAGGTGAGTATGAGAGGAAAAAATAATTTTTCCTAAGCTATTGAATTACAAAAGCATGTCCCCCACATAAGGGACATACCTTTTGAGCCCGTTGGGCAAAACAAAAACATCCGGTTATACCGGAACTTTAAAGATTGAACTTCAACGATCTTTTTTAGGAGTGATTTGAGAATGAAAATCCGTCCTTTGCACGACCGCGTAGTAATTCGCCGCAAGGAAGAAGAAACCACAACGGCTAGCGGTATCGTTCTGCCTGGCTCTGCAGCTGAAAAACCGAATCAGGGTGAAGTAGTTGCAGTGGGTCAGGGTCGTGTTCTGAATAACGGCGAGCTTCAGGCTATGAGCGTTAAGGAAGGCGATAAAGTTCTGTTTGGTCCTTATGCCAGCAACACCGTAAAAATCGACGGTGAAGAACTGCTGATCATGAGCGAAAGCGAAATTTTCGCGGTATTAGAAAGCTAATACCGGTTCAAATTCGCATTTGCATCTTTTAAGACAGACATTAATTTCTAAGCAGGATTTTTCAAAATGGCAAAAGACGTATTATTTGGTATTGATGCTCGTCAGCGTATGCTGGAAGGCGTAAACGTACTGGCAGATGCTGTTAAAGCAACCTTGGGTCCTAAAGGCCGTAACGTAGTACTGGAAAAATCTTTCGGTGCTCCAACCATCACTAAAGATGGCGTTTCTGTTGCTAAAGAGATCGAACTGAAAGACAAGTTCGAAAACATGGGCGCGCAGATGGTTAAAGAAGTAGCGTCTAAAGCGAATGACGTTGCTGGTGACGGCACCACTACTGCAACCGTTCTGGCTCAGGCGATCGTTACTGAAGGTCTGAAATCAGTTGCTGCAGGCATGAACCCAATGGACCTGAAGCGCGGTATCGACAAAGCGACTCAGGCTGTTGTTGCTGAGCTGAAAGAGCTGGCGGTACCTTGCGCCGACAACAAAGCGATCGCACAGGTGGGCACTATCTCTGCGAACTCTGACGCAACTGTAGGCAACATCATCGCAGAAGCGATGGCTAAAGTTGGCAAAGAAGGCGTTATCACTGTAGACGAAGGCCGTGGTTTCGACGACGAGCTGGAAGTTGTTGAAGGTATGCAGTTTGATCGTGGCTACCTGTCTCCATACTTCGTAAACAACCAGGAAAAAATGGCGGTTGAGCTGGACGACGCTCTGATCCTGCTGGTTGATAAGAAAATCTCTAACATCCGTGAGCTGCTGCCGGTTCTGGAAGCAACTGCTAAAGCAGGTAAGCCTCTGGTTATCATCGCTGAAGATATCGAAGGCGAAGCACTGGCAACTCTGGTTGTTAACTCCATGCGCGGTATCGTAAAAGTTGCTGCAACTAAAGCTCCTGGCTTTGGTGATCGTCGTAAGGCAATGCTGGAAGATATCGCTATCCTGACTGGCGGTACTGTAATCTCTGAAGAAGTTGGCCTGAGCCTAGAAGCAGCCACTCTTGAGCATCTGGGTAGCGCGAAGCGCATCACCATGAGCAAAGAAAACACCACCATCATCGATGGCGTTGGTGAAGCTGCTGCCATTGAAGCTCGCGTTGGTCAGATCCGTGCTCAGATCGAAGAAACAACTTCTGACTACGACAAAGAAAAACTGCAGGAGCGTGTTGCTAAACTGGCTGGCGGCGTAGCCGTAATCAAAGTTGGCGCAGCTTCTGAAATGGAAATGAAAGAGAAGAAAGACCGCGTTGAAGATGCTCTGCACGCAACCCGTGCAGCAGTAGAAGAAGGCGTGGTACCTGGCGGTGGTGTTGCACTGATCCGTGCTCTGGCGAAAGTTAAAGAGATTCAGGGTGACAACCACGATCAGAACGTAGGTATCGAGCTGGCATTCCGCGCCATGGAAGCACCTCTGCGCCAGATCGTAACCAACGCTGGCGAAGAAGGTTCCGTTGTTGTGGCTAACGTTCGCGCTGGCGAAGGTAACTTCGGTTACAACGCTGCAACTGGTGAATACGGCGACATGATCGAGATGGGTATTCTGGATCCGGCTAAAGTAACCCGTTCTTCTCTGCAGGCAGCGGCTTCTGTTGCGGGTCTGATGATCACTACCGAAGCTATGGTTGCTGATGCACCTGAAGACAAGCCAAGCATGCCTGATATGGGCGGCATGGGCGGTATGGGTGGCATGGGCGGCATGATGTAATCATCAAGCTCCGGTCACTGGAATCAGCGCTTCGTCAGAGGCGCTGATTTCTGATACCAGAAGCCCCGCTGAAATGCCTTAACCGGCAGCAGCGGGGCTTTTTTGTGCCCGTTGTTTGGGCTAACTACCTGCACCCGGCTTTTGCACCGTAGTTTGTAGGGCTGCTGTTTTCTCCCTGCAGCGGCTGTCGGTTTACGGTATCCTTGCCGCTTTGATTTTCTCCTCCCTGTTTGCATCACGGTATCTTTATGCTCGAAAAAATCCGCATTGTTCTGGTTAATACTTATCACCCCGGCAACATCGGCTCTGCTGCCCGGGCAATGAAAGTGATGGGACTGGATCGCCTGTATCTGGTATCACCCAATCAGTTCCCCCATGAAGATGCTAATACCATGGCCGCAGGCGCTGAAGATATTCTGGATAACGTGGTTATCTGCGAGACCCTGGAAGATGCCATTGGTGACTGCGAACACGTCATAGCTACCAGTGCCCGCCCCCGCTCTCATCAGGTTCCGGCGATGACACCACCGGAATGCGCCGTTTTCGCCCGGGAGACTCCGGCCGAAGAAGAGATCGCCATCGTCTTTGGCCGTGAACGCAGCGGCCTGACCGCGGAAGAGTACGAACTGTGCAACAAACACGTATTTATTCCCGCCAACCCGGACTATTCGATTCTGAATATGGCGTCAGCAGTGCAGATCATCGCCTACGAGCTGTATCAAAAAAGCCTGACTCACTTTGAGCCGGTTAAGAAAGAGATCGAACTGCCCAGTGCCAAAGAGATGAAATTCTTTCTGGATCGCATGGAAGAGCGACTGGATGATGCAGGGTATTTTAAAGGCAAACCCAAGGATGTGACACTGGGCAAGCTACGGGCCTATTTCCAGCGTAATCTACCTGAGAAAGCAGAGCTGAGCCTTCTGCAAGGTATTCTGACCCGACTGGAGTCTGAAGAAGACTGGCAGCGTCGCCAGAATAATCAGAACTGATGAAAAAGCCCTCGTCAAACGGATAAAAAAAGAACCCTCCAATGTCGGGTGTCCAACTATTGGGGGTCACTTCATGTTTCTTTTATCGGCATGGCTCTGACAGCTCAGGCTTGCCTGTCAACTTAGCTGACTTTGAAGCGGTGAATCAGACGTATCATATCCTGTGATACATCCATCAGCTCCTGACTGGCCGACGCCATCTGAGCTGATTCACTGCTCACACTATTGGTTAGGTCGCGCAGGCTGACAACATTATTGTTGATGCCGGAGACCGTGGTTGACTGCTCTTCTGACGCAGCAGCAATCTCCTGATTCATACGCTGAATAGAAGCGACTTCCTGCGTGATATTACCCAGTGCCCGACCTGCTGACGCAGAGGTTTCCGCGGCAATACCCGCTTTTTCTGCACCATCGCTCATCACAGATACCGCCTGTTCAGCTGCCGCCTGAAGCTTCTCAACGATGGTCTGAATCTCTGTGGTCGATTCCTGAGTACGCTGCGACAGGGTACGAACCTCATCCGCAACCACTGCAAAGCCGCGACCTGCCTCACCGGCACGGGCCGCTTCAATCGCCGCATTCAGTGCCAACAGGTTAGTCTGCTCAGCAATACCGCGAATCACTTCCAGTACGGTATCCACATTGCGACTATCTTCCGCTAACTGAGAAATCACCTCACTGGCCTGATGAATCGCTTCGGCAAGACGCTGAGCCTCAGAAATATTCTGGCTGATAATCTTCTGGCTCTGCTCAGACTCTGTAGTCGCCTGACTTGTGGATTCCGTTGCCTGGACGGTACGTTCCGTGACTTCCTCAACACTTGCCAGCATCTGCATCATAGCGCTCGCCAGCTGCTCAGAATCCTGCTTTTGTTGATGCACACTATCATCCACACTCTGTGTGGAGGCTACCAGCTGAGAAGCCGAACTGGCCAGACGCTCAGCAGAACCACTAACATCCCGCATAATCCCCTGAAGAGAAGCAACAAAGTGGTTAAAGTAGCGAGCGAGTGCGACAAGCTCCACAGAGCCAGTTTCTTCCAGGCGCTGAGTCAGATCACCTTCACCCTGAGACAAACCACGCATCGCTTTCACTGTACGGTTCAACGGGGTGGTAATACTGCGGATAAAGAACACCAGAATGACCGACAACCCCACCAGAATAATGACCGCATTGAAAATCGACATCAGCTCAGAAGCCGCGATATCCGCCTGCAGTGCATCCATATTCAGGCCGCTGCCGATCGTCCACTGCCAGGGAGCAAAATAACCTGCGTAGCTGGTTTTAGGGTCCAGCTGCTCTTTGTTTTTACTGTTAGGCCATTGATAATCAACAAAACCACCGCCGCTTTTCGCCTGAGTATATAACTCCTGCACGAAAGGCTTACCGGTTGGATCCTTCAGCCCCATGATATTTTTACCCACCAGAGCCTTAACACCACTGGCCAGTTGCACCCCCTGATTGTCACCGACAAACAGGTAATTGCCATTATCAAAACGCATTGCTGTGACTGCTGCTAATGCCTGACGCTTAGCTTCTGCTTCAGAGAGCGTGCCATCCTGACTAAGCTGGTAGTAGTGATCAATCACACCAACGCCACTCTCAACAAGCAGCGTCACCCCTTTCTCGTAGCTTGCACGCAGGTGATCACGCATCTTGGACGCATCCAATAAGGTGTTGATCACAAGCCCCAACGCAAACAACCCCAGTATCATCCACGCTCGGGTAGCAATGGATATTCTTGATAAACTGGTTTCCATGATTTTCCCTCTATTCCTTGCCTGAGGCGTCTACCTAAGGCCCTGTAATGCACTTTCCGGACAGGAGCTTGTGATGCTTTTCCTGTAACCGGTTCAGATGTTCAACAGCAGCTTCCCGATCCATATTCGGGTCAGCTGATGTTTTCCGAATGACATCCCTGATGGTTTCAAGCAGCTCTTCTGAATCTACTTCGGAAACAGCGCCCATGCTGCTCCCCTCTTGCTCTATTTGCTGGCGATCTTTTCTTCGCTTGGCCGACGCACGGGCGAAAACACTCATGCCTGATCTCCTGCTTCAAAGTGGTAAACATTAACCCGGTTCAGCGCACAATCCGGCAGATAGATTCGCTGGTTACGAACATGCATCAGATAAGGCATCCATAGCTGGCCTTTTGAACTATCAGCTCCGAAAGCAGCAAAAGAAGACACACACTGATCATTTCGATCAAAAACCTTCACCGCACGGTTTACCAGATCCGAAACAAATAGGTGACCTTGTTCAAACTCAACACTGGTCGGCAGCAGAAAATGATCGTCATTCGTACCATAACCGGGTTTACCGAATCGCTTTATCGGCCGACCGTCAAAATCCATTACCTGGATTCTGTGATTGAACTGATCTGCAACATAACAAAGACCGTCATCGGAGACCGCAATATCAGATGGTGTATGGAACTCATTCTCACCATCACCCTGAGAGCCAAACGTATCCACCAAACCGGCAATACCCAGTCTATTGAGACGCCAACGTGCGATACGGTTATTGCCGGAATCCGCTATGAAGATATCCCGACTAACGGGGTCAATAGCCAGCCCCTGAGGCTTGTTTAGCTGCCAGGGGGCGCTGCCCTGAGCACCAAAAGCGGTATAAGGTATCAGTTCACGATAGAAGGGATGGTATTGATAAATTGTGACAATTCCACTGAGATAATTACTGACAACCAGAAGAGGAACACTAGGGGCCAACTGCCCCGGTAAAGGGTTTAACGGTGTAAGCGCAGCAATTCCTAATGACCCTGGTAACAGGGGCATACTCGCGGAGCGTAGACTATTGGGTTTAAGGTTATCAGTGGATTGCAGCTGATAGTTTCCGGCATCCACTACCCAAAGACTTTCATCTTCATCGGCACCAGCAGATGAGATAAAAAGAGAGAGCCAGCTTCTTTGCCAACGCTGCATCCACTCCATTTGCCAGTTCAGCCCCATATTAAGCCAGGTAGGCACACCAGAGCTCTCTGTCAGCTTAAGGAAGGTTTCCTGTTGTTGCTGCAGTTGGTTCATCTGTTGCTGGGCAAACCAATGTAAAGCAGTTGGCGCTTTTACCGCTAGATCGCTGACCTTCTCAGGCCCAATAGCACCAGCAGCAGAAGTTGAGAAGTGCAGCTGTCCATTACCATCGCGCTCATCACCAACCTGCCTCAGTACATCAGGATAGATGTCACGACCACGCTGCACCTGCCTGAGATTTGCTCTGTGCAGCTGAAGTGAAGCAAGTATTGGCTCTGTCACCAGAAAGGTATTTTCTTCCGGAAATTCCGTCAGCTGAATCGGTGAAAAATAGCCAGCCAATGTTCCCTGAGAAACACCGTTCTGACTATAAACTGAGATAGCATTCGCCTTACCACCAGGTATCAATACTTTACCCTGAATGATGGCAACATCACGAGCCAACTCCAGCCCGTCGATATAAGGTTTTCCGGTAGAGGAAAAGGGAATACCTTTTCCCTGCCAGTCACAACGAACCACCGTATTAAAGCCGGTATTAGCGATATAGATACGCCCCTGACGATCAACACTTAGACCTTGAGGCCAGAGTAATTCCACAGGGTTCTTATAACCTGTGATCTGATGGATATCGTAGAGATAATCACCCTCGTCGCTGAATACCACCAAACGACTGACACCATCAGGTCCCTCATAAAACTCATCAGCAACACACAGCTTACCCTGATAGTAAACAATGCCATTCGGGCCCTTCAGATCCACATCTTGAGTGTCACCAAAGGTTGAGATAGGCGTAATGCTATCTTCGTTATAGGAGAGAATATGAACACGATAGTTACCGATATCGGTAACGTAGATCAGCTGTTTATCAGGATGGGACAAAAGCCGGAAAGGCATATTGAACTGGCCATTGCCGTTGCCGACTGAGCCAAAAGCAATCAACAGCGTATCCAGCTCAGTATCAAGTACCAGTATGCGGTTATGTGCGGTATCCGCCAACCACACGCGACCATAGTGATCGACACAACTGCCCACAGGAGTATTCAGAGACAGATTACCGGAGGCCGTTACTGGCAATGAAGGCAAAGAATGGCTCACGCTTCCTAAGTGCGTCTTGAATTGAAGACCCATTGGCCAACCTCCTTGTCCGTAACGTCCGAAATGTTTTGATCCTTCGCTGCTTCCGCAGTGCAACAGATGTAAATGTAGTCCCCAAAAACGGGTATGCCAACAACTTTATTAATCTGAATAATATAAATGTGATTCAGTTACTGAAATGACTACAACCCACGCAGCTCGTGACCTGTAGCTAATATACAGACTGAATTCATGATTACCGATAAGCATATAGCGAATGCCTGGGCAAAAAAAAACCACCGCTTACGCGGTGGTTTTTATGGATCTCAGCTAATCAGTAATGATTAGTTGTTTTCCATTTGCTGCTTGATCAGGTCACCAATGGTGGTAGGACCAGCAGTTTCAACTTCCTGACTGCGAACTTTCTGCAGAGCTGCTTTTTCGTCAGCTGCGTCTTTCGCTTTAACAGACAGGTTGATTACGCGGTTCTTACGGTCGATGCTAACGATCTTAGCTTCAACGTCATCACCTTCGTTCAGTACGTTGCGAGCATCCTCAACCTTATCACGGCTGATTTCAGAAGCTTTCAGAGTAGCAGTAACGTCAGTTGCCAGCTCGATAGTTGCTTCTTTAGCGTCTACAGCGATAACTTTACCCGTTACCAGAGCGCCTTTGTCATTCTCAGCTACGTATTCCTGGAACGGATCGCTATCCAGCTGCTTGATACCTAGGGAGATACGCTCACGCTCTGGATCGATAGACAGGATGATCGTTTCGATCTCGTCGCCTTTCTTGTACTTGCGAACAGCTTCTTCGCCAGCTTCGTTCCAAGAAATGTCAGACAGGTGAACCAGACCGTCGATGCCGCCATCCAGACCGATGAAGATACCGAAGTCAGTGATAGACTTGATAGAGCCAGTCACTTTGTCGTTCTTGTTGAACTTGCCAGAGAACTCTTCCCATGGGTTTGGAGTGCACTGCTTGATACCCAGAGAAATACGACGACGCTCTTCGTCGATGTCCAGTACCATAACTTCAACGTCATCACCCACGTTAACAACTTTAGATGGGTGGATGTTTTTGTTAGTCCAATCCATTTCAGAAACGTGAACCAGACCTTCAACACCTTCTTCCAGCTCAGCGAAGCAGCCGTAGTCAGTCAGGTTAGTAACGCGTGCCGTTACTTTGGTGTTTTCTGGGTAACGGGAAATGATGTTCACCCATGGATCTTCGCCCAGCTGTTTCAGACCCAGAGATACACGGTTGCGCTCGCGGTCGAACTTCAGGACTTTAACGTTGATTTCGTCACCAACGTTTACGATTTCGCTAGGATGCTTGATGCGCTTCCAAGCCATATCAGTGATGTGCAGCAGGCCGTCAACACCGCCCAGATCTACGAATGCACCGTAGTCGGTCAGGTTCTTAACGATACCTTTAACTTCCTGGCCTTCTTGCAGGTTAGCCAGCAGCTGCTCGCGCTCTGCAGAGTTTTCAGCTTCCAGAACCGCACGACGGGATACAACAACGTTGTTACGCTTAGGATCCAGTTTGATTACGCGGAAGTCCAGCTCTTTGCCTTCCAGGTGAGTGGTGTCACGCACCGGACGTACGTCAACCAGAGAACCAGGCAGGAACGCACGGATGTTATGAACGTCTACAGTGAAGCCGCCCTTAACTTTACCGTTGATCACACCTTTAACGATTTCGTTCTTCTCGAAGGCCGCTTCCAGACCTTTCCATGCTTCAGCACGTTTCGCTTTTTCACGAGACAGACGGGTTTCACCGAAACCATCTTCTACTGCTTCCAGAGCTACCTGAACTTCGTCGCCTACAGACAGGGCAAACTCTTCGCCTTCGTTAAAGAACTGAGAGCGAGGGATAACGCCTTCAGATTTCAGGCCAGCGTGTACAGTTACCCAGTCGCCATCGATGTCAACAACAGTTGCTGTAACAATGGAGCCTGGCTCCATGTTGACTTCCTGAAGGCTTTGTTCAAACAGTTCAGCAAAGCTTAATTCGCTCATTATTTTTCCTACGTGATCTACAAGTTAAGGGCTTCACAATGCCACCTTTAAAAAGGTATTGGCTTGCGTCACCACAGTCTCCGTACCACCAGCAAATACGGGCTTCATTTTATCTGCACCCAGAAGTGTTAACGCCGGTTGAGGTTAATATCCGTTTATCAGTTAAAGGACAGATATTTCCTATGACACTTTTCTGGGTACCCCCCGAAAACAGAAAACAGAGAATCAGACCAAAGCGCGAGCTTTAGCCAGATCGATAATCTGTGCAACCACTTCCGGAATCGACATTTCAGTTGTATCGAGTGTGATAGCGTCGTCAGCAGGCTTTAGTGGCGCTACTTCACGGTTCATATCACGCTCGTCGCGAGTTTGTATCTCGCTTAAAATGGCTTGGAATTTAGCATCAATGCCCTTTTCTTGCAACTGTTTTACCCTTCTGCGGGCTCTTTCATCGGCACTGGCGGTCAGGTAAATCTTCAGCGGAGCATCGGTAAAAACCACCGTTCCCATATCACGACCATCGCCTACAACCCCCGGAGCCTGACGGAAGTCACGCTGACGTTGCAGCAGCGCATCACGAACAGGAGTCAGGGCGGCCACAATGGAAGCGTTGTTACCGGTTGTCTCAGTACGGATCTCTTTGGAAACTTCTTCGCCATCCAGCATCACACTGACCGGCTCATTCTCTGCACCAGGCAGGAAAGCGATATCCAGATTACGGGCCACTTCAGCCAGCGCAGCTTCGTCATCGAAGGCAACACCTTTACGCTCTGCCGCAAGCGCGGTCAGACGATACAAAGCGCCACTGTCCAACAGATGCCAGCCAAGTTTACCGGCGATGATCTGACTGATGGTGCCTTTGCCGGCACCGCCCGGTCCATCAAGTGTAATTACAGGTGCAGATGCACTCATTTTCTTTCCTCTGGCCTGACGAATCAGGCTTCTTCAACACTAATGTTCATACCTACGCCATTCGCCAGCTCAACAAAGCCCGGGAAGGAAGTCGCAACGTTGGCGCAGTCTTCAATAAAGATCTCGCCTTCAGCACGCAAAGAAGCAACGGCAAAAGACATAGCGATACGGTGATCATCATGGCTGTGGACACGGCCACCGCCCAGCTTGCCGCCAACGATATCAATACCATCATCATAAACGGTACACTCGATACCCAGCGCCAGCAGACCATCCGCCATCACCTGAATACGGTCACTCTCTTTAACACGCAGCTCTTCCGCACCGCGTAGGCGGGTAACCCCCTCGGCACAGGCTGCTGCGACAAACAGCACAGGGAATTCATCGATCGCCAGCGGCACCTGATCCTGTGGAATATCGATACCCTTCAGATCAGCAGAACGTACTCGAACATCCGCAACCGGCTCACCGCCCACTTCAGATTCATTCTCAAGTGTAATATCTGCACCCATTTCACGCAGGATATTCAGGATACCCACACGGGTCGGGTTCATACCCACGTGCTCAATCAGAATCTCAGAACGATCCGCAATAGATCCCGCTACCATAAAGAAGGCCGCCGAGGAGATATCGGAAGGCACATCGATATCGCTTGCCGTCAGCTTGCCGCCACCCTGCAGGGCTGCGGTTGAGCCGTCACGCACCACTTCATAACCGAAACCG
Source organism: Oceanospirillum sp. (assembly GCA_048270425.1). Classification (GTDB taxonomy): domain Bacteria; phylum Pseudomonadota; class Gammaproteobacteria; order Pseudomonadales; family Halomonadaceae; genus Oceanospirillum. The sequence continues at coordinate 267,560 of JBLWSY010000002.1, read as the reverse complement.
GTCAGCATGCGTTCGGTATGATCTCGGGTTGGCGCAGGTTCTGTCGTTTTAGTTTCACCATCCGCATACAGACCGGCCAGCAGCACACAGGATTTCACCTGAGCACTGGCCATCGGCATTTTATAGTCGATACCTTTCAATGACTGACCACCACGGATCAGCATTGGCGGACGACCACCTTCAGCGGTTTCCACAACCGCACCCATTTCACGCAGCGGCTTAGCCACACGCTCCATAGGACGCTTGGTCAGAGACGCATCACCGGTCAGCTCAACATCAAACGCCTGACCCGCCAGCAGACCTGCCAGAAGACGCATAGACGTACCTGAATTTCCCAGATACAGAGCCCCGGCAGGCTTCTTAAGGCCGTGCAGACCCACACCGTGAATGGTCACTTCGCCCTGATGCGGACCTTCAATAACCACGCCCATATCACGGAACGCCTGCAGCGTTGCCAGACTATCTTCCCCTTCCAGGAAGCCTTTAACATGAGTGACGCCTTCAGCCAGCGAACCCAGCATGATGGAGCGATGAGAAATCGATTTATCACCCGGAACACGGATGCGGCCGCTCAGGGCACTGCCCGGAGCGGTACGGTAGTGGATTAGCTTGTTTTGCATAGGGATATACGCCGAATTGTCCAGAATTCTTGAAAAATGCTCACGGGCGGCTTTTGCCCGGGTAAAGATACCCAGCATAGCGTCACTATCCGACTCTTCAATGGCCGTTCTTAAACGTGACAAGCCTTGCTCAAACTCCGTAAGCGCTTGTAATACAGCGGGTTTGTTTGCGATGTAGATATCACGCCACATCACAGGGTCGCTGGCGGCGATTCGGGTAAAATCGCGGAAACCGCCAGCGGCATAACGAAAAATTTCCAGGCTTTCATCCTGGGAGGCCAAAGTATCAACCAGAGAAAACGCCAGCATGTGCGGTAGATGACTGGTTGCCGCCAGCACTTCATCATGGCGTTCGATATCCATGGTCAGTACTTCAGCGCCAGCTGCCTGCCACATTTCGGTAATAGTCGTGACCGCCTGTGGATTATTTTCCGGAGCAGGGGTCAGAATCACTTTATGCTTCTGATAAAGATCCACCAGAGCAGCACTAACACCACTTTTCTCAGAACCGGCAATCGGGTGACCAAGGACAAAGTTTTCCGGCAGTTGCCCCCAGATCTTAATGGCGGACTCCAGCACTGAGCCTTTGCTGCTGCCCACATCCGTCACCAGCGTGTCTTTTCTCAGAAGAGGCTTGAGTTGCGCCATCACAGATTCCATGGCGATAACCGGCACGGACACTACGATCAGATCTGCCTCAGCGATCCAGTCTTCAGCCTGGATAGAACCCTGATCGATCATGCCGATCTGAAGCGCCAGATCGACCTCATCCTGATCACGGTCACAACCGATGATGGTGCCACCTAAACCTGCTTTACGCAGCGCCAGCGCCAGAGAGCCACCAATCAGACCAAGGCCAATAACGAGTGTTTTCTTTATCGATTTCACCCGGGGTTATTCTCCCTGTCCAGACAGCGCACCGGAAGCGGACAATACCTTTTCCAGTGCCTCGATAAATCGACGATTCTCTTCCATAGTGCCGATAGAAACACGCAAATGGTTTGGCATCTGGTACGGTGCGACAGGGCGTACAATCACACCTTCCTGCAGCAGCGCCCGATCAACAGGGCCTGCTGGCTGACCAACATCCACACAGATAAAGTTGCCAACAGACGGGATAAAATCCAGCCTCATACGTTTGAACTCTGCTTCCAGATACGCCATCCCTTCAGCATTCACCTGAATACTTTTAGCCAGATACTCATCATCGTTCAGCGCAGCAATAGCCGCTTCCTGAGCCAACATATTGGCGTTAAACGGCTGACGGATACGATTCAGAATATCCGCAACCTGCGGGTGGCTGACGCTATAACCGATGCGCAGGCCAGCAAGACCATAAGCCTTGGAGAAAGTACGGGTTATCACCAGATTCGGATAATCTTTCATCAGACTGATGCCATCCGGGAAATCCGGCTGATCCACATATTCGGTATAGGCCTCATCCAGCACGACGATAATGCGCTCCGGTACTTTATCCAGAAACGCGCGAACCGCTTTTTCACTCAGCCAGGTCCCCGTTGGATTGTTCGGGTTGGCGACAAAAATAACACGGGTTTTATCCGTGATCGCCGCTGCCATCGCGTCCAGATCATGCCCCCAGTTCACCGCAGGCACCGCAATGTGCTGGGCACCAATGGCCTGAGTCACAATCGGATAAACAGCGAAGGCATGCTGAGAATACAGAGACGCGCTGTGCGCGGTCAGATAAGCACGGGCGATAAGCTCCAGCACATCATTGGAACCGTTACCCAGAGTAATCTGATCGATCTCGACACCCAGCTTATCAGCAATCGCCTGCTTCAGACGGAAAGCATTACCGTCGGGATATCGCGTCAGCTCCGGCATTATTTTACGGATCGCATCCAGCGCTTTTGGGCTTGGGCCCAAGGGGTTTTCGTTACTGGCCAGCTTAACGATGTTGCTGATACCCAGTTCACGCTCCAGCTCTTCTACCGGCTTACCCGGCTGATACGGCTGCAGACCCTGAACGCCTTTATTTGCTAATTCAATGTAATCACACGCCATCGTTATTCCGCCTTAGCTGCTGTTCTTGTTTGCTCTTGCCCGCTTTTAGTCCGTCACAATATACCGGAACAGGACAATAAAACGGGAGGCCAAGCCTCCCGTCCGGTTCTTTATTCGTGTTATACGATAACCTCAGGGAGTAATCAGAGCACGCCCTTCGGATAGGAACCCAGAATTTTGATATCGGAAACGCGCTGGCCAATTTCCGCCAGAGCCTCCTTAACCTTCTCACTTTCTGCGTGATCCGCAAAATCGATAAAGAAGACGTAGTTCCACGCACCCACTTTGGATGGACGGGTTTCTACGCGGGTCAGGTCGATACCATGACGGTGGAACGGTTCCAGCAGGTCATGCAGAGCACCCGGCTGGTTACGGGTTGCCACCATCAGAGAGGTTTTATCTTCACCGCTGGCCGGTACTTCCTGGTTACCGATGATCAGGAAACGGGTGGAGTTATCCGGCTGATCTTCAATCTTCTCCGCCAGTTTTTCCAGACCGTACAACTGAGCCGCCATATCACCGGCAATCGCCGCTGAGTGCCACTCACTCTTCACCAGACGCGCCGCTTCTGCGTTACTGCTTACCGCAATACGCTCAGCGTTCGGGTAGTGCTGATCCAGCCACTTACGGCACTGCGCCAGAGAAGAGGCGTGGGAGTAGATGCGGGAGATCTTGTCTTTACGGGTGTTCTCGCCCACCAGCAGGTACTGGTGAATACGCAGCACCACTTCACCGGAGATCTTCAGGGAAGAATCGATAAAGCTGTCCAGCGTGTGACTGATCACGCCTTCGGTAGAGTTCTCAACCGGAACCACACCGTAAGCTACCGCGCCCGCTTCCACTTCACGGAACACATCATCAATAGCCGCCATTGGCAAACTGACCGCCGAATGACCAAAGTGCTTAAGTGCCGCTTCCTGAGTGAAAGTACCTTCAGGGCCAAGGAAGGCCACTTTAACCGGCTCTTCAAGGGCCAGACAGGCGGACATAATTTCGCGGAACAGGCGCGCCATCTCTTCATCAGACAGCGGGCCTTCGTTTCGCTCCATCACACGACGCAGCACCTGAGCTTCACGCTCCGGACGGTAGAACTGAATATCACCGGCACCGGAAGCCTGCTTAACCTCAGCAACCTGCTGTGCACAACGGGCACGCTGGTTAATCAAATGCTGAATCTGCTGGTCGATATTATCGATCTGGTCGCGCAGCAGGCCAAGCTGCTCCGCTTCCGTTAGATTTACTTCTGACATAGCAACTTACCCGTGGCGTTTCTCGAAATCAGACATGAAGGTGATCAGTGCATCGACCGCCGTTTCTGACACCGCATTGTAGATACTGGCACGCATGCCGCCCACTGAACGGTGACCAGCCAGATTCAGCAGGCCCGCTTTTTCCGACTCTGCCAGGAATACTTTTTCCAGAGCAGCATCTGCCAGCGTAAACGGTACGTTCATCTGGGAACGGTTAGCAACGGCAATCGGGTTACCGTAGAAGTCGCTACCGTCGATCGCCTGATACAGTTTTTCAGCTTTACGGGTGTTGATCTCAGCCATCTTTTCCAGACCGCCAACATCATTTTTCAGCCAGTCAAACACCAGACCCGCCAGATACCAGGCGTAGGTCGGTGGTGTGTTGTACATGGAATCGTTATCGGCACAGATGCGGTAGTTCATCATGGATGGCGTTACGGCCATCGTCTGATCCAGCAGATCATCACGGATAATCACCAGTGTCAGACCCGCCGGGCCGATATTCTTCTGAGCACCAGCATAGATAACACCGTATTGGGTTACATCCAGCGGCTTGGACAGAATGTCAGACGACATATCACATACCAGTGGAACATCGACCTGTGGCAGGTAATCAAACGCCAGACCACCGATAGTTTCGTTACTGGTGAAGTGCAGATAGGCTGCGTTGTCAGACATCTGTAGCTCAGACTGAGAAGGCGTGCAGGTGTAGTTACGATCTTTGCTGCTACCTGCGATATGCAGACCTTCTGCATAACGGGAAGCTTCTTTAATCGCTTTGCCCGCCCAAACACCGGTTTCGATATAGTTAGGAATGCCGCCCTTGCCCAGCAGATTCAGAGGAACCATCGCAAACTGACTGCTGGCACCGCCCTGCATAAAGAGCACTTTATAGCTATCCGGGATGTTCAGCAGTTCGCGAAAATCTTTTTCCGCCTTAGCAGCGATCGCCACGTAGTCATCACTACGATGGCTCATCTCCATGACCGACAGGCCACGTCCCTGCCAGTCCAGCATTTCGTATTGAGCTTTTTTCAGTACCGCTTCAGGCAGAGCCGCAGGTCCCGCACAAAAATTATAGAGACGTGTCATTTAGGTCTTCTCAAAATCGAAGTTCTGGCAGATGCGCTGCCAAGAGATGATCAAATAGGGTATTGAGTCATCACAGGAACTTCAGGTCGTATCAACGCGGTAAAACCGCATCCGGTATAAAACAGCTCCGGCGAGGAAGCCCTCGCCGGATGGGTAACGCTTTTAAAGGGTACACCCAATCAATTGAGTACCCGGGTCAGAATTAACCCTCTGCGTCATCACCCTCTTCAGGGCTTGCGCTTTCGCCGGTCTCAGCATTTTGCTCCGCCGAGTTCTGCTCCGCTGCATTCACAGCGTCTTCAGATTCATCAGCGATCTCATCTTCTGTGCCTTCCGGCTCATCGATGCGCACGGCGGTTACCAAGCTTTCGTCATCACCCAGACGAATCAGGGTCACACCCTGAGTATTACGTCCGGAGACAGAGACTTCAGAAACACGGGTACGCACCAGAGTGCCCTTATCCGTGATCAGCATCATCTCATCCAGATCACTCACCTGCATCGCCGATACCAGCTGGCCGTTACGCTCGCTGGTCTGCATAGCGATAACGCCCTGACCACCACGGTTACGAACCGGGAAAGCTTCCAGACAGGTACGCTTACCGTAGCCGTTTTCAGAAGCGGTCAGAATGTAGATCTGGTTATCAGACAGTGCCTCAGCACCCTCTTCTACCGTTTCAATATCGACAGCATTATCCGCGTTTTCGTCGTCTTCCGCAGCCACTTCGTTAGTCTGAGGAATGATCAGGGAGATAACCTGTACATCCTCATCTTCCGGCAGACGCATACCACGAACACCACCCGCGGTACGGCCCATGGCACGCACGTTAGACTCATCAAAGCGGATCATCTTACCGGCACTGCTCAGCAGCATCACGTGGTTGTTACCGTTAGTGATAGCGGCGCCGATCAGACGGTCACCCTCTCTGATATCCAGAGCGATCAGACCGCTGCTGCGCGGACGGGAGAACTGGCTCAGAGCCGTTTTCTTAACCGTACCTTTAGCGGTCGCCATAAAGACAAAGTGATCATCCGGGTATTCACGAACCGGCAAAATGGTACTGATCTGCTCGCCTTCTTCCAGCGGCAGCAGGTTCACCATAGGACGACCACGGGAACCACGACCTGCCTGAGGCAACTCGTATACTTTCAGCCAGTAAACCTTGCCCTTGTTGCTGAACAGCAGAATCGTATCGTGGGTTGAGGCAACCAGCAGGTGCTCAACCACATCTTCATCTTTCACGGAAGTTGCAGACTTACCACGACCACCACGACGCTGAGCACGGTAATCGCTCAGCGGCTGGGACTTGGCATAACCACTACGGGAGATAGTGACTACCATGTCTTCTTCGTTGATCAGATCTTCCATGGTCAGATCCAGCTGACTGCTGATGATCTCGGTGCGACGCTCTTCGCCGTACTGATCACGGATCGCTTCCAGCTCTTCGCGGATAACCTGCAGCAGTTTCTCGGCATCAGCCAGAATACCGGCCAGTTCCGCAATCTTCTCAAGGATATCTTTATATTCGTTGAGCAGTTTCTCATGCTCCAAACCGGTCAGGCGGTGCAGACGCAGTTCCAGAATAGCCTGAGCCTGATTTGGCGACAGACGGTATTCACCATCACCCTGCAGACCAAACTGAGCTTCCAGTTCATCCGGACGACAGGAGTCGGCACCTGCGCGCTCCAGCATGGCGATCACGTTGCCTGGTGCCCAGCTACCGTTAATCAGTTTCTCTTTTGCTTCTGCTGCGGATGGTGACTGACGGATCAGCTCGATCACAGGATCGATATTCGCCAGCGCAATCGCCAGACCTTCCAGAATATGGCCACGCTCACGGGCTTTACGCAGCTCGTAAACGGTACGACGGGTCACCACTTCGCGACGGTGACGCAGGAAAGCTTCCAGCAGCTGTTTCAGGTTCAGTACTTTAGGCTGACCATTTTCCAGCGCAACGATGTTGATACCGAAAACGCTCTGCAGCTGAGTCTGGGCAAACAGGTTGTTAATCACCACATCGCCGGACTCGCCACGCTTCAGCTCGATAACAACCCGCAGACCGTCTTTATCAGACTCGTCACGCAGCTCGGAGATACCTTCGATCTTCTTATCCTTCACCAGCTCGGCAATCTTCTCGATGACACGGGCTTTGTTCAGCTGATAAGGGATCTCTGTGATGATGATGGTTTCTTTGTTCGCTTTGTCGTCACGCTCAATGTGGTGACGGGCACGGACATAGATACGGCCACGACCGGTGCGGTAAGCCTGCAGAATACCCGCGCGGCCATTGATAATAGCGGAGGTCGGAAAGTCAGGACCCGGGATATATTCCATCAGGTCATCAATGGTCAGTTCACTGTTATCCAGCAGCGCCAGACAGCCATTAACCACTTCCGTCAGGTTATGCGGCGGAATATTGGTCGCCATACCTACTGCAATACCGGAGGAACCGTTCACCAGCAGGTTAGGTACACGGGTCGGCAGAACTTCAGGAATCCGCTCGGTGCCGTCATAGTTGTCGACGAAATCAACGGTCTCTTTATCCAGATCCGCCAGCATCTCATGGGAGATGCGCGCCATACGCACCTCGGTGTAACGCATCGCTGCTGCGCTGTCGCCGTCGATAGAACCGAAGTTACCCTGACCATCAACCAGCATGTGACGCATGGAGAACGGCTGCGCCATACGGACGATGGTGTCATAAACTGCGCTGTCACCGTGCGGGTGATATTTACCGATCACGTCACCGACCACACGGGCCGATTTCTTGTACGGTTTGTTCCAGTCATTACCAAGCTGCTGCATGGCAAAAAGTACACGACGGTGTACCGGCTTCAGGCCATCGCGAACATCGGGAAGTGCACGACCTACAATTACGCTCATGGCGTAATCCAGATAGGACTGTTTTAGCTCATCTTCGATGTTGACTGGCAGAATTTCTCTTGCAAATTCACCCATGAGTATCGGAATCCTTTATCGGCAACACTGCGTTGCAACCCAGTGCGCAACACTCTTATTCAAAATTCAGCCGATTATACTCTTTATTGCCCCCTTGCAGCAATTTGGTCACTTATGCACCGTATTTGGCAAAAAGTTGATAAATCAGTTTGTTAAGCCTTTTTACTGATTCTGTTTTGAAAGCCTTGGCTTTTGTTGAGGGCATAAAAAACCGACCCTAAAAAAAGGTCGGTTTTATCATCATCGCCAGGGTAGGTCGGTCAGAGCAGAAACTCTTTCTTGCTGCGGGAGACACCCAGAGCATTAGAGATCCAAAGTACCTTCTCATGCACTTCGGTCTGCACCGAGAGAATCACATCCTCTGCCTGCTGCGCCTGTTTCTCCATCTCCTCCATACTGGCGATAAAGACTTCAACCTGCTCTACCTGATTACGGGCAACCTTCGCACCCTGATGAGCAAAACTGGCAGCCTTGTCTGAATGCTCCTGAACCGTCTTAGACATCTCCAGAAGGTACGTCGATGCCTCTTTCTGCTCCTGAGCGGCATCGGAAATATCGGTCATATTGCTTTTCAGGTTACTGGAAGAGTTTTTCAGTTGTCCCAAAATCCCACCGATTTTGGTGACAGAGCTCTGAGTCTCCATGGAGAGATTACGCACCTCATCAGCCACCACCGCAAAGCCTCGGCCATGTTCACCAGCCCTTGCAGATTCAATTGCCGCATTCAGCGCCAACAAATTGGTTTGTTCGGAAATACCCGAGATCACATCCAGAATACTGGTCACTTCATCCACCGCCGTGATCAGCTCATCCAATGACTGATGGCCACTGGACAACGTGGCAATAGCCTGCTCACTGGCACGCTCCACATTACGGGCACTGACCTGGCTGTTCTCCATAAAGCTTGCGGTTTCGCGGGCAAAACTTTCTACCTGAGTAGAACTGGCATCCACATCCTTGGCCAGACGGGTCAGCTCATCGGTAAAACTGTGGGACTTGGAAATATAGTCGCGGGTCTCATTAGCCGTTTTACTGATGGTATCAATATCCGTCAGCACCACTTCCAGCGAGTCCGTAATCTGAGTCAGCTGCGTGTGCTTCTCCTGCTGCTGGCTCTGCATAGTCTCAATCATGTGATTGAAGTTTTGCGCGATCTGACCGGTTTCACTTTCCGGGTTATGCACCTTGATCTGACGCATCTCACCACTGCGCACCAGAGAGGCAATACCATCAGATAGCTCTCGAAGGGTTTTCAGCACCACCCGACTCTGAAACAGATGCAGAATGACAGCTACCAGCACAATCAAGCCAACATAGGCGATAAAGATCTGCTTAACCTGCTTTTCAAGCGCATGGCGATAGGCGATCACCTCGGCCTGACCGGAGAGAATTTGCGATTCGGCATCTGCAATCAACTGATTCACTGCGGCACGGCTTTTAACGCCTGTTTCGATGTTATCCAGCGTGTTATCAAGCTCTGTCGGGTAGCGACGCACAAAGCCCAGCAGGTTGCTGATCAGTTCATCACCCATATCCACTTGTTTTTGCTCGCTCTGAGAATCGTCGCCCCATCCCATCAACGCCTGCATCTCATCGACTTCAGCTTCAGCATAAACACCCAATCGGGGTAGAGCATTCAGTTCGGCTACATCGTCTTTCAGCTGGGACACCTGCTCAAGCAGGGATTCACGATAACTGGAGTTTGCGCTATCCATGTACTGTTCGCGCAGGTACTTCACCTGAACCAGTGTCTGGTTAACCCGGTGCAGCAATTTAAAATAGCTGGTCGCGACACGAGGACTATCAGACTCGCCCTCATTGGCATAGTCGTAGATCGCATCGGCCGCATCAGCAATCTCTTTTTCCGCCTGAAGCAGCAACCCCTTCTGGTTACCCGCCAGTTTGCCAGCTCCACGGAATTCGCCAGTAACCCCATCCTTCAGGCGATTCAGAGAGTCTGCAATATCAGATGCCAATGCCGGTGGCAGCTGCCTAAGACGCTCTGACGTTAAACGGTCAATCTCCTGTTCTGCAGCACTTAGCTTAAGCGCATTACCGGTTTGCAGGTACTCCTGAAGCGTACGCCTGAGATCCAGCGCCACCTCTTCTTTCAGTTCGGTGTATGACTGAGTCGCAGAAAAAGCGCTATCCAGTCTCTGAAGCCCCCAGAACAGTGTTGCGGCCAGAGAAACCGCAATCAAAACCAGAACAACAGAAGTAGCCCGAGTAACCGTAGCAATTTTCATAGATGGGTAGCCTTTATTTGCAGGGATTGGCCCCGCTCATCATTATGCAGTAGTGGGCTTATGCCCTTTATTCCTTTTATGGCGCACACCTTGCCAAAGCTAAATGACAGATTTCTTACACTTAAATGACAGTAATATTTCTGCAATACTCCTGCTGCAGCAAAGCCTTATGGATGCTTTGCAAGCCAGATCCAGGTTTTTTGTTACATTCTGTAATCAAAAGACTTAGCAACCTATTCTCTGGCCTCAGGATCACCTTTATTGGATAATGTCGCGCCCCGAATCAATGGAGCCCTGTGGCATGTGGTTTAAAAATCTTCAGCTTTTTCAGCTCAACAAAGAGATCGAACTGGATACCAGCAAGCTGGAATCCCAGTTAGAAGCTTTCCGTTTTGAACCTTGTAAAAGCATTGAGACGTATCGTCTGGGGTGGACGCTGCCAGCGGCAACCGCCGGTCAACTGCATCATGCCTGCGGTGATGCAGTCCTGCTGTGCCTGCGACGCCAGGAGAAGGTGATACCTGCCGCAGTGGTCAATGAAACCTTACAGGAGCGGGTTGAGGAGCTGGAAGCCAAAGAGAATCGTCACGTGGGCCGCAAAGAGAAGCTTTCTATTAAAGAAGACATTCTGAGTGAACTGACACCCCGTGCCTTTGTACGCTCAAGTTTTACCTGGGGGTATATCTCACCGGCCGACAAGCTGGTTGTGGTTGATGCTTCCAGTGCTAAAAAGGCGGATGAGTTTCTGGACCTGCTGCGTCAGACACTGGGTTCTTTGCCTGTTGTGCCTTTTAATACGGAACAAAGCCCAAGCATCGTGATGACCGAATGGCTTCAGGATTCCAGCAAACGGCCTCAGGGCCTGGAGCTTGATGGCCAGTGCGAGCTTCGCTCTGACCTGGAAGAAGGCAGTGTGATCCGCTGCAAACAGCAGGAACTGGATGCTGAAGAGATTCTGGCCCACATTGAAACCGGTAAGCAAGTGGTTAAACTTGCAATTAACTGGCAGGAACGTATTCAGTTTATCCTGCAGGATGATCTTGTCATCAAGCGCCTGCGTTTTGGTGACGATCTGCTGGATGAAGCCAAGGACAGCTATGGCGATGAGGATCCAATGACCCGCCTGGATACAGATTTCAGTCTGATGACCCTTGAACTGAAACGCTTTATCCCGACCCTGGCTGAATGGCTTGGCGGTCAGACTAACTTGGGATCTAACTGATTTCATCTCCCAACCGGGAGAGCTCAACATAAACACTGCAAAACAGAACAGATAACCGCCCCCGTTTACGGTTAAGCTTCTGCCGCTGAATAAAGCGCACCACCATAACCGAAAACGAACCGACGGGTTACGACCGATAAGAAGCCAAAGGCCAGCGGTCAGCCTGACAGAAACCGACGGACAAAGAGAGACAATGAACACAACGGAAAACGACAGCTTTAAAGAGATTCGCCCCTACTACGACCATGAAGTACAGGATGTCGTACAGGAGGTTATCAACAACCCAGAACTGATCAGCGCTATCTGCCAGTTCCGTTTTCCACAACTGCATAAGAGCCTGGGTTTTCTGTTGCGCCCCCTTATTCGCCGTAAGCTGAAGTCTCAGTTTGCCAATATCAAACGCGTGGATGAGTTCCAAAGCCAGATTGCGGGCTATATGAATCGTATGATCCGCAATACCACGGATGGTTTTACCGTTTCAGGTCTCGACAAACTGGATCCGAACCAGTCTTATCTGTTCGTAGCCAACCACAGAGATATCGCCATGGACCCGGCGTTTGTTAACTATGCGTTGTACCAACAGGGTATGAATACGGTTCGCATCGCTATCGGTGACAATTTGCTGCAAAAGCCCTATGTCAGCGACCTGATGCGCCTGAACAAAAGCTTTATCGTAAAACGTTCTGTCAAGGGCGTGCGCGAAATGATGAAAGCGCTGACTCAATTGTCCGGCTACATTAATTTTTCGCTTCTGGAAGAGCAGCACTCCATCTGGATCGCTCAGAAAGAGGGTCGTGCAAAAGACGGCATCGACCTGACCGATCCGGCCATCATTAAGATGTTCTACATGAGTCGCAAAAAGAAAGGCTCCGGCCCGACCTTCTCTGAAGTAATTAACGAGCTGAAAATAGTACCTGTCACTATCTCCTACGAGTACGACCCCTGCGATGAGATGAAAGCCCGTGAGCTAAATGCCGTAGCGACCGAAGGCAGCTACAGCAAGGTTGAGTTTGAAGATATTGATAGCATCGTTAAGGGAATCTCAGGCTATAAAGGCCGGGTGCATGTACATTTCTCACATCCATTAAGCGGTGAGTTTGAAGATGCCGATGATGCAGCGGCTCATGTTGACCGTCAGATCTGGGATAACTACTGCTTCTACCCATCCAACTGGCTCGCCCTGGAGCAGATGGGTGAGCATAGCCATATCAGCGGCAAACCCATGATCTCGGATCAGGAACGCGCGAAATTTGATCAGCGTCTACAGCAGATTCCTGAGTCGCTGCAGCCTTATGTATTAAGAATGTATGCCAATCCGATTCTCAACAGCCGAGGCTTAATCAAAGCTTAAGCTGGCACTGGCACTATTTCCTTTCCGGCTGAACCCTGTCAGGACAACCGGAAAGGGAAAAGCTATTCTTCTCTCTATCAAACTGCTTTCTTATCTTCCTCTGTCGCTACAGGACCTCTCCATGCTGCAGGAACAAGCAAAAGCCGCACATAAAGTAACACTGATCGGTGCCGTACTGGATGCTGTGCTGGGCATCGCTAAAATTTTGATTGGCTGGATTAGCAACTCTCACGCCCTGATCGCTGACGGCATTCACTCATTATCAGACCTGCTGACCGATGCCCTGGTAGTTATAGTCACGCATTACGGCCGACAGGAACCGGATAAGGATCACCCTTATGGTCACGCCCGTTTTGAAACCATGGGCACCCTGGTGCTGGGCAGCTTGCTGATAGCCGTTGCCGGCGCTATATCCTATGACAGCCTGATCCGACTCTGGCAGGCGGATAACTTTGCCATACCGGGCTGGCCTGCGTTAGTAGTTGCTGCTGCCTCTATTCTGGGTAAAGAGTGGATTTTCCATTACACCATGCGGGTTGCCCGTAAAATTAAGTCCGATCTTCTGGTCGCCAACGCCTGGCACAGTCGAAGTGATGCTCTTTCCTCTATCGTCGTGTTTATTGGTATTGGCGGTACGATGCTGGGCTATCAATGGCTGGATCAGGTTGCCGCTTTGATTGTTGGTCTGATGGTCGCTCATATCGGCTGGAAGCTAATGGCGGATAGCATTCGGGAACTGGTGGATACCGCTCTGCCGGAAGAAGAAACCCGTGAAATGCTACGTCACGCCGAAAGCATCAGCTGCGTTAAAGCGATCCACAGTTTGCGAACCCGAAAAATGGGTTCTCAGGTTTTCCTGGATATCCATATTGAGGTAAATCCCCGTATCAGCGTTTCCGAAGGCCACCAGATCGGAGTACAGGTCACTCAATTAATTCGGGAGCATCACCCGGAGGTCGCAGACGTTACCTTCCATATTGATGCAGAGGATGATTCTGACAATAGCCTGCCGCCGCTGGATGAGCTGCTACCCTTAAGGGAAGAGATTATTGAACAACTTCAGTACGCGTGGCGCAGCTTACCCATTGAATTTCAGGCAAATCAGCTGGTGCTGCACTATCTGAATAACAGGATCGATATCGATCTTTATCTGGCAGATTGCCTACCCGTTACTTTGACCGAGGCTATCCTGAAACAACATCTTGAGGACAAAGCCTGGCTGGGGCAGTTACGGGTCTGGCAACGTAGTTAAAGCAAACGTCATCAGGCGTTAAAAGCCCCCTGAAAAAAAACGTCTATTTAATCAGGCAGACAGCTTATATAATTCTGTTTATCGGCGGCTTCCAATAGAGAATTTCAGTAACACGCCGCATCCACAGAACAATCGACAGAGCCACTGTGCAAAACGATTATAAGATTGCGAACGGCATCTAAGGAGCCATCATGAGCAGCGCAAATGAAATGAACAAAACCCGCGTCATAAACGAACTACGTCAATTCATTAAAAAACTTCTGCAGGACCCCGAGATTATCCCGGCCTCTCTGGAGGTTGCCCGCAAGCATTACGGCACTCAGAATGCATCAGCGATTATTGCCAACGAAATCAGCAGTAAAACCAGTGTAAAAATTCCGGATGATCCGGAAGATTTTTCTGATGCAGACCGTTTGTACCTGGAAGTCCTGAAAGAAGTAATGGACGAAGAGCAGGCGATGTACTGATTTCACCCTCCAGTTCGATGAACACAAAAAAACCGAAGGCAATCACCTTCGGTTTTTTTGTGCCGATACCGATCAGCATCTTAATCCAACGAACTTATCTACCGGCGAACAAAGTAGTAATAATCCATTTCAGGCACAGGGACACCAAAAGCGACCAATGCGGAAGAGATTTGACCACGATGATGAGTCCCATGATTAAACACATGCATCACCAGATCACCAATATTGAGCTTACAGGGTTCATCGGAAAGATTACGGAAAGCAACATCCTGAGCCAGACGGCGCTCAGAGAGCGTCGCGCAGGTTTTAAACCAGTTATCACACTGGCCTAACAGGGCGGTTTCAAGAGATTTAGCATCCTGCTCGATTTCATGGCCCAGGTTGCTTACCGTATAAGGCACACCCTCAAGACGGGCATACCACAACTGATCCACCAACAGCAAATGGTTCAACGTCCCATGCACACTGCTAAAGAACAGATCCGTCGGCTGACGATACTGCTCATCGGTTAACAGAGAAACAGACTCAAACAGTTTCTCGGTTGCCCAGCGGTGATAACGGGATAGTTTCGCCAGATGTTGTTGCATAGCTAGACTTACTCTTCGGTTTCAACCATAGACCATTTAAGACCGCCATTCACCTTAGTCGGTGTAAATACACGCTTAACCGCTTTTGAATCATCCGATGCCAGCCCCACAACACTTTTTGCCGTAATAACACCATCTGCCACACTCAGTGTAGCCAAAGTGTCATAAGTGCCCGTTGACACTGCCGCAGGAATATTTTCCTTTCCGGCATCACACTCGGTTTTAGCATTCATCTGCATACAAACGGAAACCGCCGTTTTGTAACCATCAACTATTGAGTCAAGCTCAGTGAGCTTCGCCTGCTTTGTGTAATCCTGATACAAAGGAGTACCAACAGCGGCCAAAATCCCGATAATGGCAACCACAATCAGCAGTTCTACCAGAGTAAAACCCTGTTGTGCTTTAGCTGCTGCTTTATTAATTGTCTTCATTCTAATCATCCTTAAGTTAGTGAAACCAGCCCATAAGATGGTAATCTGAATCTGCCTTTACGCAAACTTATTAACATCTGTGTGAGTAAAATATCAGAAGGGCAGTTTAGGCAAGGAACCCTTTTGTTACAATAGGTAAACATCAAAAGTTTATTTATTCTATTTCTTTTCTGATGCATCGCAAATACCCTGTTGCTACCGGACAAAACGGCCAAATCACATCGATCAAGGAGAGCCCAGTGACATTAGGTGGAATAGCCAAAAGACTGATCATGGAAGGTATTATCAGCGAGGAACGCGCTCAGGCTATCGCCGATGAGGCAAAAAAACAGGAAACCTCCTTTCTTCAGTATGCTGCCGCCAATAATAAGGTTGCCCCTAAAGCACTTGCATTAGCTGCGGCCAGAGAGTTTGGCGTCCCTTTTCTGGATCTGTCTGCCTTTGATCGTGAGCACTTTCCAAAGGATCTGGTGAGTGAAAAGCTGATCCGCCACCATATGGCGTTACCGCTCTATCGTCGGGGCAGTAAACTGTTTCTCGCGATTGCAAACCCAACCAATCTGGCAGCGGTTGATGAAATTCAATTCCAGACCGGTTTGAACACCGAAGCGATTCTAGTGCCCTATGATCAGCTGGCCAAAGCCGTTGACGCCTATCTGGAAGGTGATGAAGAGGCTCTTGCCCGACTGGAAGACGAAGATATTGAGAACCTTGATATCTCAACTGAAGACAGTAACCGCTCCAATGAAGACTTCTCCAGCGGTGCTGATGATGCCCCCATCGTTAAGTTTGTAAACAAAGTCCTGCTGGATGCGATCAAGATGGGCTCATCGGATATTCACCTGGAACCTTACGAGCGTATTTTTCGTATCCGCTACAGGACTGATGGCATTCTGCACGAAGTGATGAAACCGCCCTTTAATTTGCGCCACCGAATTACCAGTCGCCTGAAAGTTATGGCGCATCTGGATATTTCTGAGCGACGGGTTCCCCAGGATGGCAGCATTAAACTCAAGGTATCGAAAACGCGTACTATCGATTTTCGTGTGAATACACTACCGACACTTTGGGGAGAAAAGGTCGTACTTCGTGTTCTTGATTCTGGCTCTACCCGCATGGGAATAGACGAGTTAGGCTTCACTCAAGACCAGAAAAACGCCTATGAGAAAGCCTTGTCTCAGCCCCAGGGTATGATTCTGGTAACAGGACCAACCGGTAGCGGTAAAACAGTAACGCTCTACACCGGTCTTAATATTCTGAACACTCCTGAGCGCAATATCTCTACGGCCGAAGATCCGGTTGAAATCAATCTGGAAGGCATTAACCAGGTCAACGTAAATCCTAAAGTGGGACTTGATTTCGCAGCAGCCCTTCGGGCTTTTCTCCGCCAGGATCCCGATATTGTTATGGTGGGGGAAATACGCGATCTGGAAACGGCTGAAATCTCCATCAAGGCTGCTCAAACCGGCCACCTGGTTCTTTCTACACTGCATACCAACAGCGCCGCTGAAACCCTGACACGGCTGAACAACATGGGTATCCCAGCCTTTAATATTGCCACCTCTGTCAGCCTGATTATTGCTCAACGACTAGCCCGTAAACTTTGCAGTAATTGCAAATCACCCGCCAGCATCCCTGAGCAGGTTCTGATTGACGCAGGCTTCAGAGCCGAGGAAGTACCGTCACTTAAACTGTTCGAGCCGGTAGGTTGCGAGCTTTGCAATAACGGTTATAAAGGACGGGTTGGCATCTATGAAGTAATGCCTGTGACTCACGAAATCTCCCGACTCATTTTGGATGGTGCTAATTCTCTTGAGATCAGCCAACAGGCACAAAAAGAGGGATACCCGAGTCTCAGAGCCGCAGGTTTGGATAAAGTACGAGCCGGAGCAACCAGCCTGACCGAAATCAACCGGGTCACTCAGGACTAGAAGCAGAAGGATCTGGAGGTAAAATACAATGGCAACAAAACCGGAAAAAAATAAAAAACAGGAATATCAGGTCTACAGCTGGAAAGGCAAAGATAATCAGGGACAGAAGATTAAAGGTGAACTGCAGGCACTCAATCTGAACCTTGCTAAAGCCCAGCTCCGCAAACAGGGCATCACTGCTGAAAAAATCCGGAAAAAAACACCCGCCCCTTTTGGCCTTGGGGAAAAGAAAATCACGACCAGAGAGATCACACTGTTTACTCGCCAGCTCTCGACCATGATCAGAGCCGGAGTACCTCTGGTCCAATCTCTGAATGTGGTTGCAGAAGGCCTGGAAAATCCGGCCATGCAAAAGATCATTCTCAATATCCGAAATGAAGTCGCCGACGGCAATATGCTCAGCATGGGGCTTCGTAAACACCCGAAATACTTCGACAAACTTTTCTGTAATCTTGTTGAAGCTGGCGAACGTTCCGGTTCATTGGAGCATATGCTGGATCGTGTTGCTGTTTACAAGGAGAAAACCGATCGTATTAAAGCCAAAATAAAAAAAGCTCTCTACTACCCGATAGCGGTTATGGTAATAGGGATCGCAGTAATGCTGATTTTGCTGTTAAAGGTCGTACCTCAATTTGAATCTCTGTTTAACAGCTTTGATGCCGAGTTACCGGCCCTGACTCAGATGGTAATCAACATGTCAGAATTTGTCGGTCAGTGGTGGTGGAGCATTATTGGTATCCTGGTACTTATCCCCTTTCTGCTAATAAGAGCTTACAGAGCATCTGAACTTTTCGCCTATCGCATCGACGCATTAATTTTGCGTCTGCCGGTTATCGGGCAAATTGTTAAAAAGTCTTCTATTGCTCGCTTTTCCAGAACGCTCTCTACCTCTTTTACCTCAGGAGTGCCTTTAGTTGAGTCTATGGCGTCGGCCGCAGGAGCCTCAGGTAACCGGGTCTATTCCCGAGCAGTTTTTCAGGCAAGGGACAATATCTCGGTCGGGCAACAGCTTAACTTTGCTCTGAAAACCACACATGTATTCCCTGCAATGGTGACTCAAATGGTTTCTATCGGCGAAGAATCCGGATCGCTGGATACGATGCTCGACAAGGTTGCGGGCTTTTACGAAGAAGAGGTCGATGATGCCGTTGAAGGTATGACAACCCTTCTGGAGCCTATCGTGGTTGCCATTCTCGGCGTAATGGTCGGCGGACTTGTGCTGGCAATGTATTTGCCAATCTTCAAAATGGGTAGCTTGTTCTGATGCCTGATCTGATTCAACTTCTGGAAAACGCTCCGGCTCTGGCGATCGCTTTCCTGCTGATTATCGGCCTGTTGATCGGCAGTTTTCTCAATGTGGTGATCTACCGCCTGCCCCTGATGATTGAAAATGAGCTGGAAGAACAGTACCAGTTACTGACGGATGCGGGCACGAATCAATCAACTGATTCCGAAGCCGCAGAAAAGAACTTTAACCTCGCCTGGCCCAATTCCCATTGCCCCCACTGCAAGGCGCCGGTTAAAGCCTGGCAGAACATTCCTGTGATCAGCTATTTGATACTCAGAGGTCGCTGTCAGGCCTGTAAAGCCCCCATTTCACTGCAATATCCGCTGACTGAAATTGCAGCAGGTCTTCTTGCAGTAATCAGCTGGCTGTTATTCGGCTTCAGCCCACAGGGCGTTGCACTTTTTACGGTCAGCCTTACGCTTCTGGCTCTGAGTATTATCGACCTTAAAACCTTTCTGCTACCAGACCGGCTGACACTGCCGCTACTCTGGGCAGGTCTTTTGTTCCAGACGCTCTATCAACCCAGTGCACTATCAGCAGCAGTCTGGGGAGCCGCTCTGGGTTATCTGAGCCTCTGGTTGATCTATTGGTTATTTAAACTCGCCACAGGCAAAGAAGGTATGGGGTATGGTGACTTCAAGCTTTTAGCAGCACTGGGAGCCTGGCTTGGTGTAAGCATGTTGCCTGCAATGCTACTGTTAAGCGCTCTAAGCGGGCTTATCATTGGTTTGATCTACAAAGCAGTGAACCAGCATCATGAAGGCGGCATCCCCTTTGGCCCGGCTTTGGCTCTTTCTGGCTGGTTGTGTATAGCATTTCCTGATACCGTGCGTTCCATTATGACTCAGCTGTTTTTGTAAATTTATGGCAAATATTTCGGTTTAACCCTTAATCTTGCTGTTACTCATCTCAACTGATAACCAATCATGCAGAACAAAAAACTCATCATAGGACTGACCGGCGGGATCGGTTCCGGTAAAACAGCAGCTTCCGATTTTTTTGAGACTCTCGGCATCTGCGTGGTCGATGCCGATATTGAAGCCCGGAGCGTCGTTGAGCCTGGCACTGAGACGCTGGAAAAGATAAAACACCATTTTGGGCCGGAAGTACTGAACAGTGATGGTAGCCTGAATCGTTCCTGGCTTCGCGATCAAGTATTCCGCCACCCACAAGAGCGAGTTTGGCTGGAATCGGTGACCCATCCCGCCATCCGACAACGCATTGTGGATAAGCTGGCGATGTCAGAATCCGCCTACAGCATCCTTGTTTCACCGCTACTTTTTGAAAGTGGGCAGGATCAGCTTACAGATAGGGTGTTACTTATTGATGCTCCTGAAACACTGCAGATAGAACGCGCCAGTCGAAGAGATCAGAACAGTGTCGATCAGGTAAAAGCGATTTTAAAAGCACAGCTTCCTCGTGAAGAACGACGCCAAAAGGCGGACGATATTATCGTCAATAATCGTGACCTCAGCTATTTGCAGGCAGAATGCCTGCAACGTCATAAACGCTACCTTTCCTTGGCGACTGAGGACTTTTAACGCTGTTCTCAGCTCATAATGATCAGCAATCCGTCTCTTGCGTTCCTGTTAAAGAAATTGCCTTGAGACCTTGGCAGAACAGCAAGGAGTATCTGCCCGGAGGCACGCACATTCCGGGCAATCCTGTCTGGCATAACACCAGAAGTCCTTGCACAAATCTCCAGCAACTATCATACAAACAACGAGTAGCAACGCCCCATCACAATAAGGCGTCGCTCTGGTAGAATCATTGCCCAAGCTAAGTCATAGTGGTTGATTTAGAACGATAATCTGGTACCACCAACGGATAAAACTCGATGTCGAAAAAAACGCTCACCGTCAAATGCCCAACCTGTAAAGCTGATGTTATCTGGGGAGAAGAGAGTCCGCATCGTCCATTCTGTAGCGATCGTTGCCGCCTGATTGATCTTGGCGAATGGGCCAGCGAGAGTCATAAAATTGCCGGAGAGCCTGCTTTTGACGAAGCCAGTAGCGATATGATGGATCTGTATCCAAAAGATTAGCGCCCTTAAACTGGATCAAAGAGACCCGGGCGAAGTTCAGACAAAAAAATACCCGCTTCATTCAGCGGGTATTTTCGGAATGTAAAAACGTCGTGCTATTAACCTTATTTACTCTGAGGCCAGAATGCACGAATACCCGCTACCCCCTGACCACCAAGGCCACGGGCACGCCGTATTTCTGCCCGCCCTAAGCCACCTAATGCGTAAACAGGCATAGGGACAGGTTCTACCGCCTCATGGAATGCCTGCCAACCGATCGCTTCAACACCCGGATGACTTTCAGTTTCCTGAACGGGACTGTAAGTGGCTAAATCAGCATTCAAAGCAACGGCAGCCTTAAGCTGTACTGTGTTATGGCATGCGCAGGACAACCATTTAGCCACAGGTATCGGGCGGCTGGCATAATGCGATAAGCGCTCGGAGGTTAAGTGGATACCGTCAGCATCGACCCGCTCAAGCATTGAAGGTTCGGCATTAAGAATCAGACGCGCCCCCGCTGCCTTAGTCAGCTCCAGTGCGGCAGCTGCCCGTTTTGCAAACGCCTCTTCTGACAGTTCGTGAGCACGAAGCTGAACCAGCTCAACCCCCGTATTCAAAGCGGTCTGTAATTTTTTCAGCCACTCTTCCTCGTTTTCCGCATCCCCGGTGATCATGTAATGGTCCGGTAAACGCAGCGCTTTAAGAATCGGCTTATTAGCCTCAGGAAAGGTGTATTGAATCAGATCCTGCTCTTTAACCCAGCGAACAGCCTGGCCTTCACGACCATAGGCTTCACCGGTAAAAGCTTCCACTTGCCAAACATCGAGCAAAACAACTCGCTCCGGATAACGATGATGAATACGAATAAGGGGGGAAGCACTTTCGATTCGAATGCCTACTTCTTCGCACAACTCACGGTCCAGTGCCTGACGGCCAGTTTCGTAGGGAGCAAGCTTACCGCCCGGAAACTCCCATAAACCGCCCTGATCAACGGTAGCAGGACGGCGAGCAATCAGAATTTCGCCTTTTTCGTTACGAACAACTGCAGCGGCAACATGAAGATGCTTGGGCATGGGGCACCTGTATTTCATAAAGTCTAAAACAAAAAAGTGAGGCACCTATTAGTGTCTTCGGCACTTATGCCCACTAATCTGTACCTCACCCTCTATTTACATCCCGGAATGCTTATTAAGCCAAACAAAGGATGCTGATCCTTCAACAACAAATATCAGCTACGATAGTCAGCATTAATGGTGACATAATCGTGAGAAAGGTCTGTCGTCCATACCGTTTCGGCAACGTCACCACGGGCCAGATCGATACTGATCGTGATATTTTCTTTAGCCATCACTGCTGAGCCTGCCTCTTCGGTATAGGCAGCGCAGCGTCCGCCATTCTCAACAATTTGCTCATCGCCTAACCAGATATTGATGTTATTTACATCCAGTTGCTCTACGTTCGCCCGGCCAACGGCAGCCAGAATACGCCCCCAGTTAGCATCACTGGCAAACAGTGCGGTCTTAACAAGCGGAGAATGAGCAACAGTGAAAGCAACTTCAAGCGCTTCCTCACTGCTAACAGCGTGGCTCACTGTGATCTCGACAAACTTGGTAGCACCTTCACCGTCTTTAACAATAGCATGCGCTAATGGCTGAGCAACGCTGTCCAGCGCTTGCTGGAAAGCTTCAACCGCCGCAGCATCATCCGCTTTGATCTCAGCCGAAGCGCCGGTTGCAATCAACATGCAGGCGTCATTTGTTGAGGTATCACTATCAATGGTAATGCGGTTAAAGGAGCGGTTCGTTGTCGTCGTCAACATCTGCTGAAGCAGCGCCTGATCAATCTTGGCATCAGTTGCAATATAACCCAGCATGGTTGCCATATTGGGCTTAATCATACCGGAACCTTTGGAAATACCGCTGATTTTAACGGTCTGACCATTGATCTCAACAGTTGCAACGGCACCCTTCGGACGAGTGTCCGTCGTCAGAATACCTTCCGCGGCAGACGCCCAATTGTCTTCTGCCAGATTTCCAATGGCATCGGCTAATACCGCTTCAATCTTATCAACCGGCAGAGGCTCACCAATGACTCCCGTCGAAAACGGAAGCACTTCAAACTCCTGCACACCAGCTTTTGCAGCCAGAGAGGCGCAGCAGCGGACTGCGTTTTCCAGACCGGAAGGGCCAGTACCGGCGTTGGCATTGCCGGTGTTTACCAGAAAGTATCGTGGCGTCGCTTTTTGCAGATGCATTTTTGCAACCTGAACAGGAGCCGCGCAGAAAGCATTTTTGGTGAACACACTGGCAACAGTAGCGCCCGCAGGACATTCAATAACCACAACATCTTTACGCCCAGGCTTTTTAATGCCCGCGCTGGCTACGCCTAAACGCACGCCAGAGATAATGTTAAATACCGGCAATTCCGATGGGCCAACAGCCATGACCACACTCCTCAATTCACAAATGTCGACTTGATAGCGACAACTAATGACACACCATGTAACACTCGGGGCCTAGCAGTTTGATTTGGTTAGCTTAACTTACCATGACACTGCTTGAACTTTTTGCCTGAACCACACGGGCAAGGCTCGTTGCGGCCAACTTTACGGCCTTCACGCACAAAGGGTTGAGCTGCATCTTCATCCGGCTGCTCAGATTCATTGTCTGAACCCATCGCATTGCTTTCAGCGTGCTGGTATTGGTACGCCTGCTCAGCCTGAGCCTCGCGACGGCGACGCTCCATCTCTTCTACATCAGATTCCTGCTGAACCTGAACATGACTCAGAATGCGAATTGCATCGTGTTTGATATTACCCAGCATCTCCTGGAATAACTCAAACGACTCACGCTTGTATTCCTGCTTAGGATTCTTTTGCGCGTAACCTCGCAGGTGAATCCCCTGGCGCAGATGATCCATAGCTGCAAGATGTTCCTTCCAACGAGTATCCAGAACCTGCAGCAACACCTGTTTCTCAAACTGTCGGATAGTGCCTTCACCAACCCGCGCCTCTTTAGCACGATACACTTCGGTCAGCTCTTCAAGAATCTTTTCTCGAAGACTATCTTCGAACAGCTGCTGATCTTCATCCAGCCATTGCTGAATTGGTAAGTGCAAAGCAAACTCTGCTTCAAGATGGGATTCAAGGCCAGCAATATCCCACTGCTCAGGCATGCTCTGAGGTGGTATAAAGGTGCTGATCGCATCATTGAGAACATCACTACGAATCGAATCAATAATCTCGGCAATAGATTCGCTTCTTAAAACCTCTTCACGTTGCTGATAAACAACAGTACGCTGGTCATTAGCGACATCGTCGTATTCAAGCAACTGCTTGCGGATATCAAAGTTGCGTCCTTCAACCTTACGCTGAGCTTTTTCAATAGCACTTGTCACCATGCGGTGCTCAATGGCCTCGCCATTTTCCATGCCCAAGGCCTGCATAAAGCCACGCACACGCTCAGAGGCGAAAAGGCGCATCAGGTCATCTTCAAGTGACAGGAAGAAACGGGTAGAGCCCGGATCACCCTGTCGACCAGAACGGCCTCGCAACTGGTTATCAATACGACGGGACTCGTGCCGCTCGGAACCAATCACATGCAGGCCGCCTGCCGCAAGAACGGCTTCGTGACGCTTTTGCCACTCAGTTTTGATCTTGTCGATCTGTTCCTGGGTGGGTGAATCGAGCTGTTCGATCTCATTTTCCCAACTACCGCCCAAAACGATATCCGTACCACGCCCCGCCATGTTTGTCGCAATGGTAACAGCTCCGGGACGACCGGCCTGGGCGATAATATGAGCTTCTTTGTCGTGTTGCTTTGCGTTCAGTACGTTATGCTTTACGCCCGCTTTTGTCAGAAGACGGCTCAGATACTCAGACGCTTCAATAGATGCCGTACCTACAAGAACAGGTCGCTCACGTTCAACTTCGTATTTCACATCTTTAATAATGGCGTTGAATTTCTCTTCCATGGTCAGGAAGATCAAATCATTCAGGTCACGACGCTGTACTTCTTTATTAGTCGGAATCACAACCACATCAAGACTGTAAATCTGACGGAATTCAAAAGCTTCTGTATCCGCAGTACCTGTCATACCTGACAGTTTGTCATACAGGCGGAAGTAGTTCTGGAAAGTCGTTGAAGCCAGTGTCTGACTCTCATTCTGAATAGCAACACCTTCGCGGGCTTCTACAGCCTGATGCAAGCCTTCAGACCAGCGACGACCGGGCATTGTACGCCCCGTATGTTCATCAACGATAACGATTTCGTTATCCTGAACAATATAGTGTACATCACGTTGGAAAAGCGTATGAGCCCGCAGACCCGCATTGATATGATGGAGCAGCCCCAGGTTTGCAGGGGCATATAAACTTTCCCCTTCCGGCAGCAATCCCTTCTCCACTAACAAATCTTCAACGAACTGGTGACCATCTTCTGTCAGTTCAACAGAACGATGCTTCTCGTCCTTAGTAAAGTGGCCTTCACCGCCCTCTTCGATACATTCCCGGAGTTTTGGAATCAGTTCATTAATGGTGCGGTACATCTCTGAACTGTCTTCAACAGCGCCAGAGATGATCAGAGGGGTACGTGCCTCATCAATCAGAATAGAGTCAACTTCGTCGACCACAGCAAAGTGCAGCTCTCGCTGAACGCGGTCTTCAAGGCTAAAGGCCATGTTGTCCCGCAGATAATCGAAACCAAATTCATTGTTGGTCCCATAGGTGATATCACTGGCATAAGCCGCACGCTTTTGCTCTGAATTCATTCCCGGTACGGAAACACCAACGGTCAGTCCCAGAAACTCATAAAGCGGTCGCATCCACTCTGCATCACGTCGTGCCAGATAATCATTCACAGTAACAACGTGAACGCCTTTACCGGGCAGCGCATTCAGATATACCGCAAGAGTCGCTACCAGCGTTTTACCTTCACCCGTGCGCATCTCAGCAATCTTGCCTGCATTAAGCGCCATACCACCAATCAACTGAACGTCAAAGTGACGCATTCCCATTACACGGGAGCTGGCTTCACGACATACAGCAAAAGCTTCGGGTAGGAGGGTATCTACGGTTTCGCCTTTTTCAAGGCGCTGGCGGAATTCTGCGGTTTTAGCCTGTAGCTCTTCATTTGTGAGGGACTTGATCTGATCTTCAAGACCATTAATGACGTTAACGGTCTTTCTCAACCGCTTCAGTTCACGGTCATTCTTACTGCCAACAATTTTCTTTAATAGTGATGCAACCATGTTATTTCTTCAGCTTTGAGAACGCATTTGAGCGTTAAGGCACGGAAAAATAAAAAAATTCTGCCCGCATAGTAACACGTACTCATGCGGGCAGAAATGATTCAAGGCGGGGTTTATCGACTGGCGCGATAAATAAACTTCGCAGGGTCCATAGAACGTCCCCTGTGCCGTACTTCGTAATGAACATGGGGGCCAGTTGAGCGTCCACTACTTCCCATCAGAGAAAGTACCTGCCCTTTACTGACAATATCACCGGGTTTAACCAAAGCTTTTTTATTGTGAGCGTATCGCGTGGTATAGCCATCACCATGATCTATCTCAACCAACAGACCATAGCCGTAACGTGGCCCGGCCCAGGTTACAACACCCGCTGCAACCGCAATAACATCTGATCCATCTTTACCGGCAAAATCGACACCTTCATGCCAGGCGATACGACCCGTGAAAGGGTCAGTTCGTTTTCCGTACTTAGAGGACAACCATCCTTTTTTGATAGGGCGGCCAGCAATGAAAACATCATCCTGAATCTTGCGACTACCCAACAGTGATTCAATAACCTGAAGTTGCTGTTCACGATCATCAATAGTTCGGGCTAATTCATCAATTGTAGAGACAAAATCATCAACCTCTACACTAATCCCCATTTCCATTACTTCAGGACCACCAACAGGAGGAGTACGATCAAAATCAAACTCCCCTTCTTCCAGGTCCGCGATATGAGTCAATCGTTTACCCAGAGCATCCAGGCGTACCAAGCGAGCCTGGAGTTCAGCAATTCGTACCGTCAGCGCATCCAGCTGTTCCTGGGAGTTACGACGTAAGATATCGATATCATCTTTCTGTTGACGAATATCATCAAGCCACTCCTGGGCAGACTCTTCAGTCAGCAGAGGGGACTCATTATTCAGGGTCACATAGAGACCAACACCACCAACCGCAAGAGGAGCAGCAATGAATACCGTCAGTAAAAGCCCCATCATCCATCCCGGTATGTGTAGGTTTTTTGACGCTGAATGGCTATCATTAAAAATTACGATATTCATTAAACCAACCTTTTACAATTTCCGTATCTTAGATACTTTTTTACTTGACCCATTAACAGGCACAGTATATGCGATCATACCGCGCGACAAAACGCCTTAATGAGATTATTAACAAAGAAAATACCTTACTGGCCAAGCTGTTTCATAAAGCAGATGTTCTGCAACAGTTGGATACAGAGATATCCTCTCTGCTGCCGCCACAATTTGCCGGAAAAGCCAAGGTGGCAAATATTAACCGCTATGAAGTTGTAATTCACATCACATCTGCAGCTTTATTGACACGCCTCAGACTCCAACAGCGGCTATTGATGCAAAAAATAAACCAACGCTACACTTGGGCTCAACTTGAAAAAGTTACCATCAAAGTCAGGCCTGAAAAAAAACAAAAAAAACCTGCCATAAGAGAAAAGCCTCACCGTTCAGAACAAATCGCACTGGAGGTAGAACATGCCGCTGAAAACTGCATCCACTCCTCTTTAAAAGAAAGCCTCTCCAAACTGGCAAGACATATCAGAAAGGCTGAAAGTTCATAGCGCCCACCGAAGGCTAATAGCATTCACCGAAAGCTCTAGTGTTTGCTGAAGACTCACAATAGAACCAGGCCGCATACGCAAAAACTGCAGCACTCAAGTTAAAAAAAAACCTCCCGCGAAGGAGGTTTTCTTTTACTGAGCCAATATCAGCTGGCAGCTGCGGCCGGCTTCATGTAAGAGATCGGGGATTTTTCCGACTCTTCATAGGTTACGACGTCGTAACAATCTTTATTTAAAAGCAGTTCACGCAACAGCTTATTATTCAGGCCATGACCTGATTTCACACCTTTAAACTCGCCAACCAAACCATAACCGAGCAGATAAAGATCACCAATAGCATCCAAAACTTTATGGCGAACGAACTCGTCCTCATAGCGCAAGCCATCTTCGTTCAGAATGCTATATTCATCAACCACGATGGCATTGTCCATACTTCCGCCTAATGCAAGATTCTTTGAACGTAAAAACTCAATATCCTGCATAAAGCCAAAGGTACGAGCACGGCTCACTTCCTTAACGAAGGAGGTGCTCGAAAAATCAATCGAGATATCCTGGCGCTGTGAAGTAAAGACAGGGTGATCAAAATCTATTGCAAATGAAACCTTGAAACCGTCATACGGAACGAAGGACGCACTCTTATCACCCTCACTTACTGCAACAGGCTTCTTGATACGAATAAACTTCTTCGCAGCTTCCTGCTCCTGAATGCCGGCAGACTGAACGAGGAAAACAAAAGGGCCTGAGCTGCCATCCATAATAGGGACTTCGGGGGCGCTAACCTCAACATAAAGGTTATCAATCCCCAAACCCGCCAGTGCCGACAGCAGATGCTCCACCGTCCCAACCTTCACATCACCGCTGGAAATAGTGGTAGACATGGTCGTCTCACTAACATTAGTTGCAGTAGCTTTGATCTCTACAACAGGATCCAGGTCCGTGCGACGAAAAACAATACCAGTATCAGCAGCGGCTGGACGCAGCGTAAGGTACACTTTTTCACCGGAGTGAAGACCTACACCAGTTGCCCGAATCGTATTTTTGAGTGTCCGCTGTTTAATCATGCTATTATCTTTCATCTTCTGGGTGGGAAATTAGCTTAATTCTAACAGATTAAGAGCAAATTCAACCACTAAGTTTGTTGCAATTTTGTGCCGCTTTTGTCACATATTAATTAAATAATTAATCGGCCTGTCGTCTCAGAAATGCAGGGATATCCAAATAATCCATATCGGACTTATTCTCTGCCTGCTTCTTAACTGCCGCGGCGTCCTGCCCCTTTCGGTTAATCGCAGGCTGGCGGTCCAGCTTAGTATAATCCACTGGCGCTGAAGACTGCGGTTTAGTGGCTGACGTAGCTGCAGC
The DNA here is from genome assembly GCA_048270425.1 of Oceanospirillum sp. Classification (GTDB taxonomy): domain Bacteria; phylum Pseudomonadota; class Gammaproteobacteria; order Pseudomonadales; family Halomonadaceae; genus Oceanospirillum. Next base: position 238,631 of record JBLWSY010000002.1, on the reverse strand, counting down.
CGGTTTAGGGGCCTGAACAATTCGATCTTGCTCCAGACCAGCTGCCACAACGGTAACCTTGACCTCGTCGTTGCTGTCCATTTCAGGATCAATGGATGTACCAATCACGACCGTGGAATGTTCTGAAGAAAACTCGTCGAGAAGATCACCTACCGCAGTAAACTCACCGATAGAAAAGTCCGACCCAGCCGAAATATTGACCAGAATGCCTCGGGCATCACGCAGATCGATATCTTCCAGAAGAGGACTACGGATCGCTTTCTCAGTTGCCTCAATAGCGCGATTCTCGCCGCTTGAGGTACCCGTACCCATCATCGCCATGCCTTTCTCAGACATAACCGTTCGAACGTCGGCAAAGTCGACGTTAATCATACCAGGGCGCGTAATAAGATCAGCAATACCCTGTACAGCGCCCAACAAAACGTTGTTCGCTTCACTGAAAGCCTGAAGCAAGCTGGTATTTTTACCCAGAGCAGTCAGCAATTTTTCATTAGGAATAGTAATAAGAGAATCAACATGCTCAGACAGAGCCTGAATCCCCTGATCCGCAATTGCCATTCGCTTGCGGCCTTCAAACGGGAAAGGCTTGGTCACAACCGCAACGGTCAGAATACCTAACTCGCGAGCAACTTCTGCAATAACAGGAGCACCACCCGTGCCTGTACCACCACCCATGCCCGCAGCAATAAAGACCATATCAGAGCCATTAAGAAGCTCAGCTATGCGCTCACGATCCTCAAGGGCTGCCTGACGTCCCACTTCAGGGTTGGCGCCAGCACCAAGTCCTTTAGTCAGCTCACTACCCAGCTGCAAAATACTCTTCGCTTCTACCTTCTTAAGGGCCTGAGCATCGGTATTGGCAACGATAAAATCCACGCCCTCAACATTATGTCGAAGCATGTGCGTCACTGCGTTACCACCGCCACCACCAACACCAACAACCTTGATGACAGCATTGGCGTTTGCTGCATTATCTAAAATCTCAAACATGTTTCAGTCTCCTCAAACGCACTTAACGCAGCTCATCAGAAGTTGCCTTTGAACCAGCCTCTGATTCTCTCAACGATGCCTGTATCATCAGTTTGCACAGATGACTGCTCCTCAACATAGGTTGCCCGGGAAGATGTTGCACCCGTATTCTCCAACCCATAGACCAGAAGCCCAACCCCGGTCGAATAGATAGGGTTTCCTACAACATCCGATAACCCCTTGATGTTACTCGGCGACGCAACACGTACCTGCATATGGAAGATCTCTTCAGCGAGCTGAACAACACCTTCCATTTTAGAAGTTCCACCGGTCAGAACGATACCCGCGGGGATAAGGTCTTCATACCCACTCCGGCGAATCTCATCCAGAACCAAGTTAAACAACTCTTCGTAACGGGGCTCTACAACCTCAGCTAAGCGCTGCCTAGACAACTCCTGCGGAGCTCGCTCACCGACACTGGGCACCTGAAATACATGATCTTCGCTCGCCAGCTGCGTTAACGCGCACGCATATTTTATTTTAATCTCTTCCGCGTTTTGCGTTGGCGTTCGCAACGCCATCGCAATATCATTAGTGACCTGGTCACCGGCAATCGGGATGACAGAGGTGTGTTTAATCGCACCTTCGGTAAAGATGGCTATATCTGTTGTGCCACCACCTATATCAACAAGACACACACCAAGCTCACGCTCGTCTTCATTAAGCACAGCATAACTTGACGCTAATTGCTCTAAAATGACACCGTCAACTTCCAGTCCACATCGCCCGACACACTTAACAATATTCTGAATCGCATTAACGGCAGCGGTCACCAGGTGGACCTGAACTTTAATCTCACGTCCCGACATTCCCAGAGGCTCTTTAATCCCTTCGTGCAGGTCAATCGTGTATTCCTGGGGAATTACGTGAATAATTTCTTGGTCAGTCGTAATGCGTGATGTTGCTTTTTCCCGAGCTGAACTGACAACACGGTCAATATCATCTTCGGTAACTTCACGGTTGGAGGTTGAAGCAACACCATCAGAGTTCATACTTCGAATATGACTACCCGCAATACCCACATACACTGAGTGAATATTACAACCAGCCATCAGCTCTGCCTCTTCAATGGCACGCTGAATAGAAAGAACGGTGGACTCGATGTTAATAACAACACCCTTTTTAAGCCCGCGGGAAGGGTGAGAGCCTATACCTACAATCTCCACCTCACCATCTGGGGTAAGATGGCCAACAATGGCAACGATTTTTGATGTTCCGATATCAAGCCCGACAACCATATTGTTGTTCGTCATATTTGCAGCCATAAGCCGGGCATTCTCCTCAAAGCGTCAACGTAAACCATAAATAAATCTAAAGAAATCCAAGACTCTGCCGTAGATTATAAATTCTATTGCAACCATTCAACAGAAAAACCGTTAGGATATCGCAGATCAACCAAGCGAACCTCCTCCCAACGGTCCTTCAGACTGGAATAAACGGAATTAACCCGATCCAATCTTTTAAATGTCTGCTCTTTCCCTAATAAAAGCCAGGGACCTTCTTTAATATGAACAGACCAGGCTCCATGCCTTGCCAGCGAAACAACATCAACATCAAGCCCGGAAGACTCTAATCGCTCGCTCAGCTTTTGATAAAACGCCCAAACCTCCTTTTCCGTTCCCGAAGGGCCTGCAAGTTTAGGCAACTCACTGTAATCAGGTCGTAGAGTCGGAAAAAAGGCAACTAGATTAGAGTCAAGAAGTCCATTTTGCAACCAATTTGCAATAGGCTTCTTCTCGGTAACCGCAATCTCAACCTGCTCAGGCCAAACCCTTCTGACTTTAGCCTCAGCAACCCACGGTAAGGACTCCACTCCTTCTTTTACAGCATTCATATCTGAGGCCAGAAAGCCCGGTGATAAAGTGTCCGCGAGAACAAATTGCAGACGTTTCTTTTCCACGTGCTCTATTGAGCCCAGAACACGAACCCCATCAACAGGCCAGAAAAACAAGGGATGAACTAACTTAAACCCAGCAACCAGTAAAACAAATACTCCCGTTAATACAAGGGGATTTAACCAATTGATACGCCCCGGCAAATTAAACACACAACCTCCGGCTCAATACAAAGCGCGATTAAATGCCATATCGTAGCTGGGCCGCCTGAATAACAGCCAACACTAACTCAGGAAAGCTATACCCTTTCGCCTTCGCGGCCATGGGCACCAGACTGTGGTCTGTCATACCCGGCAGAGTATTAACTTCCAGCAATTGTGGTTTCCCCGATTCGTCTACCATCAGATCAACACGCCCCCAGTCCTGACAACCAACAGCATTAAAGGCTTCCAAAGATAAGATCTGCAGCTCTTTCTCTTCTTCGAGAGACAAGCCACACGGCAGCAGATAGCGTGTGTCATTGACCAAGTATTTGGCTTCATAATCATAAAACTGATGGTTGGTTTCCAGCCCGATAACAGGTAGGGCTTCTCCATTCAGAATAGCAACAGTATATTCTTTTCCAGTCACCCACTGCTCGACAAACACACAGCTATCCAAGTCCGCTGCTTTAGCAACTGCCGCCTGTAATTGGTCCAGACGATCAACTTTAGACATACCAATGCTCGAACCTTCATGAGCAGGCTTAACCATTAGAGACTTGCCTTCCAGCTTTCGCCATACTTCCTCAAGATCTGTCGAAGCATCGATCCAGCAATAACCAGGCGTAGGTAAGCCCAAAGTCTGCCAAACCTGCTTTGTCTTCAGTTTATCCATCGCCAGAGCAGAACCCAGGACACCGCTTCCGGTATAAGGAATGCCTAAACACTCCAGTAATCCCTGAATGGTACCATCTTCACCGCCACGACCATGCAGCGCCAGAAAAGCGATGTCAAAATCAGCCTGTTGCAGCTGAGGCAGCCAGTCACCTGTCTTGTCGATATCAATGCCCACTACATCAACATCAACGCTCTTCAGGGCAGCAATAACTGCACTACCACTTTTCAGAGAAACCTCACGTTCCGCTGAAGTGCCGCCATACAAAACGGCTACACGCAGCGATGAATTTATACTCTGATGACTACTCATCGCCACTCTCCTCTAAACCTTCTGCAGCTAGACTCACCGCCAGCCCACCAATATCACCAGCCCCTTGCATCAACAGGATATCGCCATCCTGAAGGACAGACTTTAGGACCGACTTAAGCTCCGATTTTTCAGGCAGGAATACAGGTTCGACCTGGCCACGCTCACGAATGCTTCGGCTGAGAGCACGGCCATCAGCTCCAGGAATCGCTTCTTCACCCGCCGCATAAACCTCCATCAAAAGAAGCTTATCGACTCCGGAAAGTACCTGAACAAAATCTTCATAGAGGTCACGGGTACGACTGAAGCGATGAGGTTGATACACCATCACCAATCGCTTATCCGGCCAACCGCTGCGAACCGCTTTAATCGTGGCTTCAACTTCTGTCGGGTGATGACCATAATCATCCACTAACATCGCCTGACCACGTTCGTGCTCCAGTTGTCCCAGAATCTGAAAGCGTCGACCAACACCATCAAAACGGGCAAGTCCGGCAATAATAGCGTCATCACTAACGCCTTCATCTGTAGCAACCGCGATCGTAGCCAATGCATTAAGCGCATTATGACGGCCCGGCATATTCAGCGTGACCTGAAGATCGGCATGCCCATCAGGACGAATTGCAGTAAAGCGGATCTTCTGTCCCTGCTGGCTGAAATCTGCGATACGGTAATCCGCATCATCACTGAAGCCATAAGTCAGAATCGGCCGACTGATCTGAGGAATCAGCTCGCGCACCACAGGATCATCAACACAGATCACCGCCAGACCGTAGAAAGGCAGGTTGTGCAGAAAATCGATAAAGGTCTGCTTCAGCTTACTGAAATCACCACCATAGGTGGACATGTGATCGGCATCAATATTGGTCACAATTGCGACCATCGGCTGCAGGTGCAAAAAAGACGCATCACTTTCGTCAGCTTCAGCCACCAGATAACGACTTTCGCCCAGACGGGCATTACTACCGGCACTGTTCAGACGACCGCCAATAACAAAGGTCGGGTCAAGCTCGCCTTCTGCCAGAACCGTCGCCATCAGACTGGTGGTAGTGGTCTTGCCGTGAGTACCTGCTACAGCAATACCGTGTCGGAAACGCATCAGTTCAGCCAACATCTCAGCACGACGAACGATAGGAGTACGACGCTTAACCGCATAAGCGATTTCTGGGTTATCAGTATTGATAGCTGTTGAAACCACAACCACATCAGCACCATAAACGTTGCTTTCATCATGACCGATAAAAACTTCGGCCCCCAGATCCAGCAGACGCTGCACACTGGCAGACTTTTTCAGATCAGAGCCCGAAATAGAATACCCCTGATTGAGAAGAACCTCGGCAATACCACACATACCCACGCCGCCGATACCAACAAAATGAATCCGACGAATACGGCGCATTTCAGGGACTTGATAACCCATTTTTTCTTCAGCCAAAACTCTTCTCCAAACAACCTTGAACGACCGCTTCAGTCGCTAGCGGACGTGCAACACGACGGGCATTCTTGCCCATCGCCAAAATTTTCTCCGGATCGCTGAATAAGGATTCCAGCGTAGTCGCCAGAACCTCAGCATCCATATCTTTTTGAGGCAGCAGAATACCTGCATCAGCCTCAACTAAAAAGCGCGCGTTTGCGGTCTGATGATCATCAACCGCAATCGGCAAAGGAACCAAAACGGATGCACGACCGGCAGCAGCAAGCTCCGAAACGGTTAAAGCACCCGCACGGCAGATCACAAGGTCAGCCCAATCGAAGGCTCCCGTCATATCATCAATAAATTCCTGCGTGCGCGCCGTGACCTGCATCCGTTTATAGTTTTCTTCAGTGGCCTCAAGCTTATCCCTTCCGGACTGATGCCAGATTTCAGGACGAATTTCATCAGCAAGCCTCGCGATAGCCTCCGGAAGACGCTCATTAAAAACCTGTGCCCCCAGACTGCCACCAATCACCAGCAGTTTTACCGGCGTTTGAATCTCAGATTTATCCGGAATCGACAGCAGGCTTTCCCGTACCGGATTACCGGTCACCACGACTCCAACTTGCTCAGCAAAGGCTTTCGGGAATGCAGCAAAGGTTTGTCGGGCAACTTTTGACAACCAACGATTGGTCATCCCTGCAACGGCATTCTGCTCATGGATATAGACTGGAATACCCAACATGCGAGCCGCAATTCCACCGGGGCCACTGGCAAAACCACCCAGCCCCACAACAAAATCCGGTTTGAAACGACGCAAAATTGCAGCAGCTTGTTTAACTGCTTTCAGAATCAGAAAAGGGGCAACCAGCTTACGCATAACACCCTTGCCTCGCAGCCCGACGACATCGATATGATTCAGCTTGATACCGGCAGCAGGCACCAGACGGTTTTCGATTCCCTGAGGGCTGCCCAACCACTCAACAGACAAACCTTCTGCGGCAAACCGTTCGGCTAAGGATAACGCTGGAATTACATGACCACCGGTTCCGCCAGCCATCAGCATGACGCGTTTACAGCTATAGCGTCCTTTTGATAGATCAGACTTTTCTGATGCATTTTCTTCCGCTGACATATCAGCACCTGAAGTTGGTTTATCGACGGTAACGCTGGGCATGTTTCGCTCTTTCTTTCTCGTAAAATTCGGCTTTGTGGCGGGTTTCCTGATCGATCCGCAAGCAGATCGCCACCATGACACAACTGATCAGAAGACTACTGCCGCCATAACTCATAAAAGGTAAAGTCAGCCCCTTGGTCGGAAGCAGGCCGGTATTCACACCGATATTAATAAAGGTTTGCGCAGCAATGACCAGTGCCAGACCAAAAGCGATATAACAATGAAACAGCAGCTTTTGCTCACCGGCTTTTCGGGCGATAACAAAGATCCGATAGACCAGCAGACCATAGATAAAGAGCGTCAGTAACGCCCCCAACAGGCCAAGTTCCTCCGCCAGAATGGCAAAAACAAAATCAGTATGAGCTTCCGGCAGATAAAAGAGTTTCTGCACACTATTCCCCAGACCTAAACCATCCCAGCCACCACGACCAAAGGCGATCAGGGCCTGCGTCAGCTGATAACCGGAGTCAAACTGTGCCGCCCAGGGATCAAAATAGGTGGTCAGACGTTTCATTCGATAGGGCTGCATCAACGCGATAAAGCCCGCCAAAGCGATGGTACTGCTCATCAGAATGATAAAGCGCTTCATACCAACCCCTGACAGGAAGAGCATCCCCAACATACTGCCAAGGATAACCACGGTAGCCCCGTAATCCGGCTCCATAATCAGGAGCAACCCCATAAAGCCCATTACAGCCAGAGGCTTCATAAACCCGGACCAGTGCTCTCGCACCTCATCAAGGCGGCGCACCAGATAGCCTGAGAGATAGACCACCATAAAGAGTTTGGCCAACTCCGAAGCCTGCAGGTTGACGATACCTAATGAGATCCAGCGGGAACTACCGTTCACTTCCCGGCCGATGCCCGGCACAAGAACAGCAGTCAGCAACAGGAAAGCGATCAGCAAAAGTGCGAAACTGTTGTCATACCACCAGCGAATCGGCACCAGAGCGGTAAAAAGCCCCAGCCCTAACCCCATCAGCAGATAGATACCGTGACGAATACTAAAAAAGAAAGGATTACCGTAGCGGCTGCCAGCGATCTCCATCGACGCAGAAGTCACCATCAGCCAGCCCAGAAAAAGCAGAAACAATGCAGAGAAAAGCAACCAACCATCAATGCGGCGGGTCATCTCTTTATTGACATGAACCAGATTGAGCAGAGCCAAGAGAGGTTTCAACGCCTGATAGGAAGCCTGCGAAAGCTGTTGCAGTTTCTCAGAGCTTCGCTGCCACCATTCAGCTAATTGCTGTTTACGATCAACCTGCACGGCAAAGATCCTTCACCGCTGCCGTAAACACCTGACCACGTTCGATATAACTTTTGAACATATCCCAACTTGCGCACGCCGGAGACAACAACACCTGATCACCAGGCTCTGCCAGCTTAACCGACTGAGCAACAGCTTCTTCCATCGATGCCGCCAGATAAACCGGTGTCTCTGAATGCAAAACTCCGGCAATCAGATTAGCATCGCGCCCAATCAAAACGACCGCTTTACAATATTCAGAAACAGGGGCCGCTAACTCATCAAAAGTCGCTCCCTTGCCATCGCCACCGGCGATTAGAATGATAGACCCATCGGTACCCAAGCCATTCAGCGCAGCAACAGTCGCCCCCACATTGGTGCCCTTGGAGTCATCGATATATTTAACACCGTCATGCTCATGAACCAACTGACAACGATGGTCCAGTCCCTGAAAGTCTTTCAGAGCTTCCAGCATCGCAGTCATAGGAATACCAGCCCCCTGCCCCAAAGCCAGTGCAGACAACGCATTGATTTGGCCATGACGACCGCTTAATGAGATCTCATCAACCGCAATCAGTAACTCATCACCCTGAGCAAGCCATTGCTTGCCATTATCAGTGCGCAGGCCAAACTGGCCCTCTTCAGGCTGATCCAGACCAAAGCTCACCAGACCGCTCTTAAACTCGTGCACTGGTAAGGTCGCTTCATCATCACGATTCGTCACCGCAAGCTTACACCCGGTGTAGATACGCTGTTTCGCGAGACCATACTCCAGCATATCCGGATAACGATCCAAATGATCAGCGCTTAAATTCAGAATGGTTGCCGCCTGAGCCCGCAAGCTATGGGTGGTTTCCAGCTGAAAAGAAGATAGCTCCAGAACATAGAGATCTTTCTCGCCTTGCGCCAGAAGCTCCAGCACCGGCAGACCAATATTGCCGCCAACACCAACGTCGATACCGGCTTTTTTCGCCATGTGTCCGACAAGACTGGTTACCGTACTTTTTGCATTGGATCCGGTGATCGCAATCACAGGAGCGGCAACCTCGCGGGCAAACAGCTCAACATCACCAATGACAGGAACACCGGCATCCATCGCCCTGGCAATGGCCGGTTCACTAATCGCAATACCCGGGCTGACCACCAGCTGAGAAGCTTCACAAAGCAGGCCGGCATCCAATGGCCCAAGCCAGAGCTCCACATCCGGAAACTCGCGCTCAATATCAGCTAATCCCGGCGGATTGTAACGAGTATCCGCAATAGCGAAACGCTCTCCCTTGCTTGCCAGATACCGGGCGCAGGACACCCCAGTCTGGCCTAAACCTATCACTACGCTATGGGACACAGTATCATCCTCTCAGTCACAGTCTGCCGCATGACCTTGTCATTAGGGCCATGCTATTTGTGGATTTTTGCGTATCAACTTCCTGTTAATACACGTTAACTCAGCACTAATACGCGATAATTGGTTTACGTTTTAATGGTTCGGCTTTTCGCCGCAAATTCTTTCATTGACGCAACTAACGCAGCTTCAGAGTCGCAAGACCGATCAGAACCAGAACAACAGTAATGATCCAGAAGCGAACAATAACACGGGGCTCCGGCCAGCCTTTCAGTTCAAAATGGTGGTGAATCGGAGCCATGCGAAAAATGCGTCGGCCAGTCAGCTTAAAGGACGCCACCTGCAGAATAACGGAGATGGTCTCCATCACAAAGACACCGCCCATGATAAAGAGCACAATTTCCTGACGCACGATAACAGCAACAACACCCAGTGCTGCACCCAACGCCAGAGCCCCCACATCCCCCATAAAGACCTGAGCCGGATAGGTGTTAAACCACAGAAAACCAAGACCCGCACCGGCAATAGTGGCACAGAACACCAGAAGCTCACCGGAACCGGCAATATAAGGAATTTTCAGGTAGGTTGAAAACTCAATATTACCCGAAGCATAAGCAAATACGCCTAATGCAGAAGCCACCATTACCGTCGGCAGAATTGCCAGACCATCAAGACCATCAGTCAGATTAACCGCGTTACTGGTACCCACAATCACAAAGTAAGTCAGCACGACAAAGAAGATGCCCATTTCCCAGCTGAAATCTTTCAGGAAAGGCAGAATCAGGGATGTTTCGGCAGCTGTCGGAGCCGTCTGAAACAGAAAGATCGCCGCACCTAAACCTGCTATCGATTGCCAAAAATATTTCCACTTGGCCGGCAAACCACGGGAGTTCTTCTCAACCACCTTTCGGTAATCATCAACCCAGCCCACGGCACCGAACATCAGAGTTACAACTAAAACAACCCAGACATAACGGTTAGTCAGATCACCCCATAGCAGCGTACTGATCGCAATAGCACTGATAATCAATGCGCCCCCCATGGTAGGTGTGCCGCTTTTGCTCAGATGACTCTGGGGGCCATCATCACGCACCGACTGACCGATTTGAGCAGACACCAGCTTGCGGATCATCCAGGGGCCTAAAAACAGGGAAAGGGCCAGCGCAGTCAGAACCCCCAGAATGGCTCGTAAAGTCAGATAGTTAAAGACAGAAAAGGCGCTGTAGTAGTGAGACAGCCAATCGGCAAGAATCAGAAGCATCTGTAGGTTATTTCCCTGGTTATGCCCTCTTCGGGGCTCTTCGTTATAAGTTTTATGTTCACCGGATCGGCCTGAGTCCAATCCGGTTACTCCATGTTTTCATTCGGAATTATCGGCGGTGCCCAGCAGCCTACTCAGTCGGACAAAGGGCGTTAACCACCTCTTCCATACGGGAGCTGCGAGAGCCTTTCACCAGTACTGTAGTTTCTGATGTCAGTAGTGCTGCTACCGCCTTAGCCAACGTCTCCTTATCGGAGAAGTGCCGTGCGCCCTCACCAAAAGCAATGGCGGCATGTTCGGTAAACGTGCCTGCGGTAAACAGATAATCAACCTGCTTTGCACGGGCATATTCGCCCAGAGCCGAATGCGCCGAGACAGACTCATCACCTAACTCACCGATATCCCCCAGCACAAGAATATGTTGTCCGGAATAATCCATCAGAGTATCAATCGCCGCCCGCACCGAACCGGGGTTGGCATTGTAACTGTCATTAATAATTCGCGACTGTTTAAAGCCGGTAACGGTTTGCAAACGCCCGCTAACACCCGAAAAAGCCTGCAATCCTTTTGCAATAATCTTCAATGACAAGCCTAACTGAAGCGCTGCACCCGCTGCAGCCAGAGCATTGCTGACATTATGCCGGGCAGGTACAGCAAGCTGAACCAACTGCCGGTCAGCCTGATAACATAGCTCAAAGCTGTAGCCGAGAGCTCCATTGTCAGAGCATGACTGTACGTTCCGGGCAGTCAGAGTCGCAATATCTGATTGCGCTTTTTTTGACTCAGATACCATGCTGTAACCGGTAATCCTGCGTGCACCTGCCAACTGCTGCCAGTATCCGGCAAAGAGGTCATCGCTATTGATAACCACACACCCGTCAGCAGACAGCGCTGAAATCAGCTCGCCCTTCGCCTGAGCAATATTCTCCATCGAACCAAATTCACCCAGATGGGCACCGGTCACATTGAGCACCACACCAACATCAGGCCTGGCCAGTCGGGCGCAATAATCAATTTCACCCAGATGATTAGCACCCAGCTCGATGACGGCAAACTTGTGTTCAGGGGAGAGCCTTAAAAGCGTCAGCGGCACACCAATATCGTTATTGAAGTTACCCGCGGTAATCAGTACAGAATCAGTATCAGAGGCTGACGCCAGAATGGAACCCAGCATCTCTTTAACCGTGGTTTTGCCGCTGTTGCCTGTAATGCCTACAACCGGCCCCTGAAAGAGATCCCGGTTAAACAGTGCAATTTGCCCCAGCGCAATACGGGTATCATCAACACACCACTGTGGCAGATCGATATCCGGCTGGTATTCACTGACCACCAAACCTGCAGCCCCCTGTTCGGCTGTCTGCGCACAGAAACGGTGGCCATCAAAACGCTCGCCCTTGAGGGCAAGAAAAACCTTACCGGTCAGATCCGCACGGGAATCGGTTTCCAGTTGAGTAAAGCTAAGGGTATCGCCATAGCAGGTACCACCAAAGCGTTGCTGAAGCTCACTGAATGAGAGCGCACGCATCATAATTCTGTTGCTCCCTTATGCTCGGTATCCGATGGCGATTCGGAAACGTTATAGCCCTGAAGAGCCAGCACCGCCTGCTCCACATCATCAAAGTGATGACGAATGCCTTTCACTTCCTGATAGGTCTCGTGGCCTTTACCGGCAATCAGAATCACATCCTCCGGTGCAGCACTATTAATCGCACGAAGAATCGCTTCAGCACGATCAACCTGAGAGAAGCGGGCCGGTTTCAGTAAGCCCTGTTCAACCTGAGACAGAATGTGAGCCGGATCTTCACTGCGGGGGTTATCACTGGTTACCACAACCTCATCCGCCAGTCGGGAAGCCACTTCCGCCATAAGCGGGCGCTTACCAGCATCCCGGTCACCGCCACAACCAAAGACACACCAGAGTCGGCCCTGAATATGCTCTTTCACCGCCAGCAGCGCATTTTCCAGCGCATCCGGCGTATGCGCGTAATCCACAACCACCTGAGGCTTCTCAGGTTTAGCAATTTCTGTGTACTCAGAGCTCTGTTGAGTGTTTGGTTGAGCGCCAAGCTGAACCAGCTGCATACGTCCGGCAACCGGCTGCACCGCTTCAAGCTGAGCCATCACATCCTGAGCATCAAAACCCAATGCCAAAAGCGTTACCGCAGAGGCCAGAGCATTGGCGACATTAAAGCGCCCCAACAACGGCAGCTGCAGATCAAACCGCCCCCAACGACCATCTAGGGTCAGGGCAAAACCGCGGGAATTTGCCGAACAGGCGGCACAGTAAAGGTCGGCGTTTGAGTCACTCAGGCTGTAACGATAGATCGTCGGCTGGGACTGGGACTGGGCGATATGCCACTCAAGCTCAGCACTGTATTCGTCATCCGCGTTAATAACCGCATACCGGATCGGATACTGAGTAAAAAGATGCGACTTGGCCTCGCCATAAGCCGCCATGGTGCCGTGATAGTCCAGATGGTCACGACTCAGATTGGTAAAAACACCAACCTCAAAAGGTACGCCTGCAGTACGCTGCTGATCCAGCGCATGAGAGGAAACCTCCATCGCCTGATAGCTAAACCCTTGCTGGTTCAGCTCAGACATTACCTTATGCAGCTGCACCAGATCCGGCGTGGTATGGGTTGCTGTCTGCAGATTATCCAGTGCACCGATACCCACTGTGCCGATTACCGCTGCCTTTTGCTGCAGCCCTTCCAGCATTCGTGCCAGATAATGACTCACTGAAGTCTTGCCATTGGTACCGGTAATACCGATCAGGTGCAGAGCGTTATCGTTCAGCTCACCAGCTTCTCCGAGCCACTCACCTAACTGGTGACGCAGGTGGTTTAACGCTACAACAGGAACCTGATCGATCCTGTACATCTCATCCTGATCAGATTCAAGCAGCACCAGCCCCGCACCTTTAGCGATCGCCTGAGGGATAAAGTCGAGTCCGCGGTGGGAAGTACCGTTTAGAGCAACAAAAATATCACCGGCAGCAACCTGACGGGAATCGATACACAGCTGGCCTTCAAGTGTCGAAAGACCTGTAAGCTTAGGAAAGAGTTCTTCTGCTTTTTTCTGCACCAGGGCAACGAAACGATCACTGGCCACTTGCCACCTCCTGAGCGATATTGTCCGGCGGCACATTCAGATAACGCAGCGCGTTGCCCATAATGCGGCTGAAGATAGGCGCTGCAACTTCACCACCGTGATATTCACGACCGGATGGGCTATCGACCCAGACAATGGCTACAACCTTTGGATCTGAAACTGGTGCGATACCGGCAAATACCGCCATATATTCGTACTCATAACCGGTCGCACCCACCTTATGCACGGTACCGGTTTTACCCGCCACCCGATAACCCGGGATCGCAGCTCGTGTTCCTGTACCGCCTGGTAAGGTTACCGTCTCCATCATCTCAACCACACGGTTGGCAGTAGATGCTGGCAGAACCTGCTCATCCGGCAAGGTATCACCACCTTTGATCAGGGAGACATATTTCTTCAGACCGTGGTTAGCCAGCACCTGATAGGCCTGAGCCAGCTGAAGAGAGGTCACCGCCAGGCCATAGCCGTAGGCCATGGTCGCAATCTTGGCTTTCTGACCTTCACGGGGAGCGGTCAACGACCCAACCGCCTCGCCGGGGAAACCGATACCGGTTCCCTGCCCCAACCCCATCTGCTGCAGGTAGGACCAGACGGTATCAATCGGCATCGACAGCGCAATTTTGGCGACCCCTACGTTACTGGACTTGGTGATAATAGTGGTCAGATCCAGATTACCGTAGTTACGGAAATCCCGGATACTCTGATTACCCAGGCGGAGGTACCCGGGACTGGTATTAACAACATCGTCAGCTTTGTAATGCCCGCTGGCGATAGCAGAAGCCACCGTCAGAGGTTTAATCGGAGAGCCGGGTTCAAAAAGGTCGATCAGGGCACGGTTACGCAGGGCTCTCAAGTCCAGCGAACTACGATCATTCGGGTTATAAGAAGGCTGATTCACCATCGCCAGCACTTCACCGGTTTCGGCATCCAGCAGCACGACAGATCCGGATTTAGCACCATGCTGATCCACTGCCGCTTTCAGCTCACGATAAGCCATAAACTGAAGCTTAAGGTCGATGGTCAGTTGAATATTTTGTCCCGGTACAGGCTGTTTTAAAATCTGAAGATCCCGGAACACATGCCCCCGACGATCTTTCAGTACCCGTTTTTCACCGGGTACACCTTTGAGCGCATCATTAAAGGCTAACTCCAGACCTTCCTGCCCTTTGTCATCGATATTGGTAAAGCCAACAAGATGAGCCGCCATCTCATGAGCAGGATAGTAGCGTTTATACTCCGGCTGACCATAGACACCGGGAATTTTCAGGTCCAGCGCCAGATTAGCCTGATCGGGAATCATGTGACGGCGCAGATAGATAAAACCTTTACCTTCGGCATCCTGCATTTTTTTGTTCAGAGCCGTAACCGGCATCTCCAGCACACGGGCCAGAGCAGTGCGCTGCTCCTCAGAAGCCTCAAAATGCTTGGGATTTGCCCAAAGAGTGGTAACCGGTGTACTGACCGCCAGTGGCTCGCCATTGCGATCCTGAATCATACCGCGATACCCCGGGATCGGCTCATTGCGCACACTGCGGGCATCCCCCTGCTCCTGCAGGAACTCACGATCTGCAATATGCAGATGTACCATACGACCCGCCAGCAGCAGGGCTGCTGCCAGTAATACAATCAGAGCAATGGGATAACGGTAGCCGATCAGAGCTGATTCTTTTCTGCGATCCATCAGTCAGCCTCTTCCGAGGTGTTCGCCGGCGCCTTAAGCGATTTGCTACGGTTTCGCAGCGACAGCGCTTGTTCTGCTTTCAGGCTATCCGCGTCCAACACGTGGATATTCTCCGGTTGAATCAATTGCATCTGCAGTGACTCCCGAGCCAGAGCTTCAATACGACTTGGAGATGCGAGGGTACTCCGCTCAAGAAGGAGCTGCCCCCACTCAACATCATAATGCCGCTGCTGTTTTTCCAACGCCTGTAGCTCCGCATAAGCCAGACGATTTTCATAAGCGGCGTACACCACCAGCAGAGCAGAGATCAGCGTCAGCAGGCTGAAGCCGATAAAAAGACGGGCAGAATAAGAAAGAGAATCCGGCAAAAGCGCCAGAAGTTCTGAACGAATCTGAGCATAAAGCGGCTGCGCCGGTTCAGGGCGACGGGTCGCTCCTTTGCCTGATGCGTCGTGTCGTGATGCCAGTGGTTCCGAACTCATAGCACTCGCTGCCCTCTACACTAAATTCCTGACAATTCCAAAACAGCTGGGCGAAGCGGCTTAAGCCACTCGCTCCGCAACCCGCATCACTGCACTTCGGGAACGGGGATTATCCTGAACTTCCTGCTTAGAAGGTTTAATCGCTTTACTCAACAGTTTCAGACGAATATTCAGCTGCTCCTGAGTAAACGGCACGCCCGGTGGCAAGTGGGTATCCCCTTTTGCCATATCGCGCATAAAGCGTTTTACCAGACGATCTTCCAACGAGTGGAAACTGATCACCACCAGGCGACCGCCAACCTTCAGCAGATCCAGTGATTGCTGCAGGCAGATCTCAAGATCTTCCAACTCACGATTAATGTGGATACGGATCCCCTGAAACGCACGGGTTGCCGGGTGCTTACCCTTTTCCCAGGCAGGGTTAGCATCTTTGACAATCTGAGCCAGTCGGCCGGTTCGCAGAATCGGTTCCCGCTTGCGCTCTTCGATAATGGCACGGGCCATACGACGGGCGAAACGCTCTTCACCGTAATCCTTCATCACGCGGATCAGCTCGGCTTCCGGAGCAGAATTCACCCAGTCAGCGGCGGACTGACCCGCGTCAGGGTTCATTCGCATATCAAGCGGGCCATCATTCATAAAGCTGAAACCACGCTCAGGATCATCCAACTGAGGCGAAGAAACCCCCAGGTCCAGCAGGATACCGTCCAGCTGCCCCGCCACACCTTCCTGAGCAGCAAACTGATCCAGCTCAGCGAAAGAGCCACGGAAGACTTTAAAGCGACTATCTTCGCCTTCCAGCATCTTAGCGGTTTCCAGCGCACGGGGATCCTTATCGATACCGTACAGCCTTCCCTGCTCATTCAGGTTTTCAAGAACGAGACGTGAGTGGCCGCCCCGACCAAAGGTGCCATCTACATAGGTGCCGGATGGCGTGTGAACCAAAGCCTCTACGGCTTCATTCAACAAAACGGTCAGGTGCTGAAAAGCTTGAGTCATGATGAGATCTGATTGTTGATTTGCGGTTAAACCGGATCAGCACTTCGCCAGAAAGCTCTGACGAAGTGCTGTAAATGATGTGGAGTCGGCCGATAAGCCGGGTTCTGTCGTAGACAGTCATTCATCTAGGACCAGCGTTACCACTGGTCTCAAGCAACCTACCCGAACCCAGTGCGGGCCGCACCTTAGGGTTCCTATTTGGTCTTGCTCCGAGTGGGGTTTACCATGCCGTGAACTGTTACCAGTCACGCGGTGCGCTCTTACCGCACCCTTTCACCCTTACCTGTACTTCCGAAAAAGCCATCGGCGGTCTGCTCTCTGCTGCACTTTCCGTAGGCTCGCGCCCCCCAGGCGTTACCTGGCACTCTGCCCTATGGAGCCCGGACTTTCCTCCCCCCTTACAGCAAGCTGTAAAGGCAGCGACTGCCTGGCCAACTCCAAGCGAGCTAGGATATAAGGATCACCGTCCCCAGACAACCAGTTTTTGCCCATAAAGCGCGGGAAAAGATCTCAAAAACCAAAGACCTGGCAACTTTTTCAATTCCAGACAAGACAGCGGAATTGCTACGGAAAAAATACAGCTTTCCGATAGTCATCACAGGCAGAAAAAAGCATCCTCAAACAGAAACAGCCGCCCCAACCAATAAAAAACGATCAGGACTTTTGCAACTCAAGCGCCTGTTGATAAAGGGCATTTTTTTTCTGTCCCGTAATCTTGGCACAAAGTGCCGCAGCCTGTTTCACCGGCAGGTCTTCCAGCAGAACTTTAAGTACCTTCTCCGCAGAAACTGCTGCAGCTTCCTCATCCTCTTTTACGGGCGCACCTGCCACTACCAACACAAACTCACCACGCTGCTGATTCGTATCAGCCTGCATCCACGCAATGGTCTGCTCTAAGGTTCCGGTAAAAAAGGTTTCAAAGGTTTTGGTCAGTTCACGGGCAACCGTAATCAGACGGTCAGCCCCCAACACTTCTACCATATCGGTCAGCGAATCGACTATACGATGCGGAGATTCATAAAACACCAGCGTGCGGGGTTCATCCTCCACCTGCTGCAACTGCTTCTTGCGGCCACTGCTTTTGGCTGGCAGAAAGCCTTCAAAGCAGAAGCGGTCCGTTGGCATGCCCGCAGCTGACAGAGCGGTCACCAGAGCACAAGGGCCCGGCACAGGAACAACCTGAAAACCGGCATCACGCACTGCCTGAACCACGTGAAAACCCGGATCTGAAATCAGCGGTGTTCCGGCATCAGAAACCAGTGCGATACTCTGCCCAGAAGACAGCTCAGCGATCACCTTTTCGATACGCTGCTGTTCATTATGATCATGCACCGAAAACAAAGGCTTATTGATCGTAAAATGCATCAGCAACTGACGGGTATGGCGGGTATCTTCCGCTGCAATCAGATCAACGGAACGCAGAATACTTAACGCACGCTCTGAAATATCGGCAAGATTACCAATCGGCGTGGCAACCACGTACAATACGGACTCAGACATCCTGACACCCTGTTTTATAGTTTAAAAAATCGGTTAAAAGACGGTTAAAAATCGTTAAAAAACATAGAGAAAGATCAGATTTGGCAACCAGTAAAGATCATCCGAGCAACCCAATACCTATTGCCCAATGAATTGCCTACTGAAAAATTTGCCGGTACCGATAGTCTGAAACGACCGGTTAAACCAAGACGATCTTGTGAATAGACGATCCTGAAATAAGAGTTTGATTATGCCTGCTCGTGAACAGCAAAACTGCAATCCAAACCTTAAAAAATCACTGAAGCTACATCGATGGCTTGCAATTCCGGTTATCGCAATGCTCGCCGCCTGTGGCGGAGGCACTCAAAAACCCCAATCGGGTGATAGCCCCATTACAGAAAGCCAGGAAACAAAGCTTTCTGCGGAAGAGCTGCTTCTGCTGGCCCAACAATCCAGTTTTGACCAGGCACAGATCTATCAATTACGGGCGGCGGAGATTCTAGCACAAGAAGGCAAACCAGATGCAGCACTGCGCCTGCTGGCTAAAATTCACGCTTACCGCCTGCCTTTCAGTCTGCAGAAACGCTTTGTTTTCCTCTCAGCTGAGCTGAGTCTGGGCACGGGTGAAGGCTGGCAGGCCCTGATTGCGTTAAATAACACAGGCAATCTGATTTATGACCGCCTGACGCCCACGGAACAGATGTCTCTGACCGCGTACAGGGCTCACGCCTATGGCATTCTGGGTTATCACGAAGCCAGCGCCAGAGAATACCTGCTGCTGGCTCGTCAGCAAACCGGAAAGCCCGCGCAACAAGCCTACGAACGACTCTGGCAGGCTTTGCTGAATATCACGCTGAATGATATCCGCTCACTAATAAACAACGAAGAAGATGAAGAGCTCAAGGGTTGGCTGGATCTTGCACGCGTCCGTAAGGAAGCCGCTAATAATCTGGACCAATTTAATACTGAATTAAGTCGCTGGTTACGACACTGGAGCGATCACCCTGGGGCACTATCGTTACCGAGAGATATGGCCTTTTTGGTTGAGATCAGTCGTAACCCGATACAGCATGTTGCCGTTTTTCTTCCCCAGTCCGGCCCTCTGGCACGGGCAGGAAACGCCATTCGCGATGGTATTATCGCAGCCGCTGTCGACGCTCGGGCGCAATCAGCCGCCACACCAAAACTGAGCTTTTATGACAGCAATATCATGAGTCTTGATGAACTCTACCGTGCTGCCATGGCTGCAGGTGCCGAAGTTGCCATCGGCCCACTGTCAAAAAATAAGGTAACCGAGCTTCAGGAACGCAGCGCATTAGCACTGCCAACCCTGGCCCTGAACTACGGTACCAACGCCGAGACCGAAAACAACCAGCTCTTCCAGTACGCTATTTCAGCTGAAGATGAAGCGGCCCAGGCCGCAAAAACCGCATGGCAGGATGGTAAAAAGCGCGCCCTGACATTAACGCCTTCCAGCGACTGGGGCGGACGCGCTCTAACCGCCTTTGAAACGTCTTGGTCAGAACAAGGCGGCACCGTTGCAGAAACCGCAATGTACTCCGGCAAAACCAACCTAGGCCTGAGCATTGAGAAGATGCTGGAGGTCGATAAGAGCGAACGACGCTGGCGTCGCATGAGCCAAATTCTGGACCAAAAGATCGAGTTTGAACCTCGCCGCCGTCAGGATATTGATATGATGTTCCTGGTTGCGACACCAGCAACAGCCCGTCAGGTAAAACCAGCGCTGGCATTCTATTACGCTGCCGATCTTCCGGTTTATGCCACTTCGCACCTGTATAACGGTAAAGCATCCCCATCACGGGATCAGGATCTTAACGGCATTAACTTCTGTGACATTCCCTGGTTTCTGGAAAATGACTCCAACCTGAAACGTCAGATTGATAAAGCCTGGCCAGATGAGACGAATCGCTATGGCCGTCTTTTTGCGATGGGTACCGATGCACTTCAGCTTGCAGGACGCCTTCGTATGCTGCAGGCACTTCCGGACAGCAAAGTCTATGGGGCAACCGGCGCACTGTCGATGCGTGGCAACCAGACCATACAACGCCAGCTGGAATGGGCCACTTTCGTTAACGGCCGTCCAGTGATGCGACAGTATCTTGCTACGCCAACCGCAGCGAAAAGTGATGGCTGATCTAACGAACACAAACTTATCAGTACCGATAGAGCAGCAAGGAAGCTGAGATGACATCACCCACACAAAAAACCGGCTATAAAGCAGAAGAAGCCGCTGAGAGCTATCTGAAATCTCAAGGGCTTGAATCGATGGATCGCAACGTCTTCTTTAAAACCGGAGAGCTGGATCTGGTGATGAAGGACAGAGAAACATTAGTGTTTGTGGAAGTCCGCTATCGTAAAAACAAACAATTTGGCAGCCCTGCGGAAACCGTAACCCGCAGCAAGCAGGAGAAACTGATCCGTACCGCTCTGCTGTACTGCCAAAAAAACAATGTTACATCTCCGTGGCGAATTGATGTTGTGGCTATTAATGACATTAGAAACAGCCATGAAAAGGAGATCAGCTGGATCCCTTCAGCTGTCACAGCCTGAATTTTTGAGAACAGACCATGGATTTACAAGATCGAATCATCGCCAACTTTCACAGCAGTATTGACTCTCAGGCAACTGCCAGCGAAATGCTGCCACCCCTGCTTGAGCATGCCAGCGCCCTGATCGTGAACTGCCTGATCAGTGATAACAAAATATTAACCTGTGGCAATGGTGGCTCAGCCGCTCTGGCCCAGCATTTCGCCTCTGAAATGCTAAACCGCTATGAAAAAGATCGCCCGAGCCTGCCCGCCATGGCGTTATCAACGGACAGCTCAACCCTAACGGCCATTGCAAACAGCGGAAGCTTTAACGAAATTTTTTCCAAGCAGGTGCTAGCCCTTGGCCAACCAGGGGATATTCTTCTGGTGATCACTTCAAGCTGCAAATCCAACAACGTGGTTCAGGCTGTTCAGGCGGCTCATGAACGAGGCATGACCGTGATTGCACTAACAGGGGCTGACGGCGGCGACGTTGCGTCACTTTTAAGTAGTGAAGATTTTGAGATACGCGCCCCCGCAGATCAACCAAGCCGCATCCAGGAAGTACAGCTACTTGCGATGCACTGCCTGTGCGATCTGATCGACTATCAGCTCTTTGGCTCGATGGAAGGCTAATCACACAAGCCAGCCAAACTATTACGCATAAAAAAGGCACCCTAGGGTGCCTTTTTTATGCTTGGAAACTTAACATTTCCCGAAAGAGACTTACTTAACCACCCTCAAAGAAGGGCGCTTACCGGCGGTCTCTTTTTCTTCCCTGACCGGCTCAGACTCAGTCTCTACCGCAACAGGACCTTTAGGTTCAGGATCCGGCAGTTCCGGTTCATGACCAAAGGCCATTCCCTGACCGTTTTCTTTTGCATAAATTGCTAAAACCGCAGCAACGGGGACATAAACCTGCTGCGGAACACCACCAAAACGAGCAGAAAAGGTAATCGCTTCATTTGAGATATCCAGTTCACGCACAGCACTCATGGCAATATTGAGCACAATCTGACCATCCTGAATATGCTGAGACGGCACCATCACATTTTCGATAGTGGCATCTACAGCCAGATAAGGCGTCAGATCATTATCAGCTAACCATTCGTACAGAGCACGAATCAGATACGGACGACTGGAAGACATAACAGATCCAATTACAGACGCATCTCACGTTCAGCTTCAGACAGACTTGCCTGGAACGCTTCACGGTTAAAGAGGCGGTTGTTCATGTAAGACATCAAAGGCTGAACCTGCTTCTCTGGCAGCTCAATACCCAGAGCAGGCAGACGCCAAAGAATCGGAGCGATACAGCAATCCACGATGGTGAACTCTTCGCTCATAAAGTAAGGCAGCTCTTCAAAAATCGGGCTGATACCGATCAGACCTTCACGCAGCTCTTTACGGGCTTGCTCAACAGCTTTCTCATCCTTGTTAGCCGTAATCACATCAACATGTACACACCATTCGCGCTGAATACGGTGCATCCAAAGACGACTTTGTGCACGGGCAACAGGATAAACCGGCAACAACGGAGGATGCGGGAAACGCTCATCCAGATACTCCATCATTACGTTCGGTTCATACAGAACCAGGTCACGATCTACCAGCGTGGGCAGGCTGTTGTATGGATTGATATCGGCCAGCTCAGCAGGCTTATTGGCTTCAAGGCAATCCAGAATATCTACAGCAACTCCCTTTTCTGCTAGCACAATACGCACACGATGGCTGTAATGATCTTCACCGTTGGAATAAAACGTCATCGAAGAACGCTTGGCTGCTACACCCATTGTCTAACCCCTATCAAATTTTCAGGCCCATTATAAAAGCATAACTTTGCTCTTTGAGCAAAAAAAGCGCGCAACCGTAAAGGCTGCACGCTCTTATTCATCGCCGGCTAACGATTAGTGAATATCGCGCCAGTACTCTTTCTTCAGCAGGTATGCGAAGAAGAACAGGATTACGATGAAACCCAACACCCATGGCGCGATGCGATTGCTTTCCAGCTTGGAAGGCTCACCCGCATATACCAGGAAGTTAGTCAGGTCATAGACAGCCTTATCAAACTCTGCCTTGCTCATCGCACCCTCTTTGGTAATTTTCAGGCAGCTTTCGCCAACCTGATTACCCGTCAGAGGATCAACTTCTGCAACGTGATGATTAGGATCACAAACTTTTTCCTGGATACCCTGCAGAGGGGCCAGAACGTTTGGCATACCTACATCAGGGAATACAGTGTTGTTAACACCCCATGGACGGCTTTCGTCAACGTAGAAGCTACGCAGGTAGGTGTAGATCCAGTCAGCACCACGCAGACGGGCTTCCAGACTCAGATCCGGTGGAGCTGCGCCAAACCATACTGCCGCATCCTCTTTCTGCATAGCGATACGCATCTGATCGTTATACTTCAGAGAGCTGCTGAAAATCAGGTTTTCTTCGATCACATCCTGAGGAATGCCAAGATCTTCAGCAGTACGTGCAAAACGCTGGAACTGCGCAGAGTGACAACCCATGCAGTAGTTCACAAACAGTTTGGCACCATTCTGCAGAGACGCCTTGTCATACAGATCAGGTTCCATTTTATCCAGGTGGACATTACCGCCACCTGCTGCAAGCGCCGTAAACGGTACCAGCGCTAAAATCAGTGCAATCAGTTGCTTTTTCATTAGCCTGTTACCCTCTCTGGCACTGGTTTAGTGGATTCAAACTTGGTGTACCAAGGCATCAGAATGAAGTACAGGAAGTAGATCGCTGTACACAGCTGCGCCAGTGCAGTACGGCCCGGAGTAGAAGGCAACGCACCCAGAACACCCAGAATGATGAAGCTGATCGCGAACAGAATCAGGAAGACTTTGCTGATCCAGCCTTTGTAACGCATAGAGCGTACAGGGCTCTTGTCCAGCCAAGGCAGAACAAACAGGATCGCAATCGCAGCACCCATTACAACCACACCCCAGAACTTAGCGTCTAAGCCAAACATAGGGAAGGTAATCGCACGCAGCATCGCGTAGAACGGCGTGAAGTACCACACAGGAGCAATGTGAGCCGGAGTCTTCAGCGGGTTAGCCGGCTCAAAGTTCGGCGCCTCGATGAAGTAACCGCCCATGGTCGGTGCATAGAAAATAATCGCACAGAACACGAACAGGAACACCGCTACACCTACGATATCTTTCAGAGTGTAGTAAGGGTGGAATGGAATACCGTCCAGCGGGATACCGTTCTCATCTTTGTGTTTCTTGATGTCGTTGCCGTCAGGGTTGTTAGAGCCCACTTCGTGCAGAGCAATAATGTGCAGAACAACCAGAGCAAGCAGAACGATCGGCAGCGCAATAACGTGCAGCGCGAAGAAACGGTTCAGAGTGATACCGGAAATCAGGAAGTCACCACGTACCCACTGCGCCAGATCAGGACCAATACCCGGAATAGCAGTGAACAGGGAGATAATTACCTGCGCACCCCAGTAAGACATCTGACCCCATGGCAGCAGATAGCCCATGAAAGCTTCCGCCATCAGAGCCAGATAGATCGCCATACCGAAGATCCAGATCAGCTCACGCGGGGCCTTGTAGGAACCGTACATCATGCCACGGAACATGTGCAGATACACAACCACGAAGAATGCAGAAGCACCTGTGGAGTGCATATAACGCAGCAGCCAGCCGTATTCAACATCACGCATGATGTACTCTACGGAAGCGAAAGCGCCTTCAGCACTTGGGTTGAAACTCATGGTCAGCCAGATACCCGTCAGGATCTGGTTAACCAGCACCAGCAGTGCCAGAGAGCCAAAGAAATACCAGAAGTTGAAGTTCTTAGGAGCATAGTATTTGCTCAGGTGATCTTCCCACATAGCCGTAGCCGGGAAACGATCATCAATCCAGCCCATCAGGCCCGGATTACCTTTATTACGGTTACCAGCCATTATGCTTTCTCCTGATCTACACCGATTACGATAGTAGTGTCTGACTCGTACTTGTACGGAGGAACCTCAAGGTTCACAGGAGCCGGAACACTCTTATAAACACGGCCAGCCAGGTCAAAACGGGAACCGTGACACGGACAGAAGAAGCCACCCAACCAGTCGTCACCCAGATCAGCAGGACCTACTTCCGGACGATAGGTAGGAGAACAACCCAAGTGAGTACAGATACCAATCATCACTGCATATTCTGGCTTGATAGAGCGCAGAACACCCGTTACGTACTCAGGTTGCTGTGGAACTGCAGATTGCGGATCCGCTACCTGGTCGTTCAGCTTCTCTAAGTTCGCAATCATCTCAGGCGTACGGTAAACAACCCATACAGGCTTACCACGCCATTCGACTGTCATTTGCTGACCCGGTTGCAGCTTTGAAATATCAGCTTTAACCGGAGCACCCGCCGCCCGTGCTTTCGCACTTGGGTTCCAGGATGCTACAAAGGGAACCGCTACCCCCACAACGCCCACTGCACCAACTGCAGATGTTGCGCCGAGAAGGAAACGGCGACGCCCTTTGTTTACGCCGTCATTACTCATCGTAAGGTCTCTCCCATCAACCAACCCGTTAAATTTCAAAGGGTTATGCAACTTAAATTAAGCAACTTAACCCGTTGCCATTTTTCACGGAAAATAAATGGCACAAATAGTAAAAAAATCGGCACCGCAACACAAGGGAATATAACCCTGTAAAAATAATGCCTTAGTTGCATAGCTACTGCGAAGGCAGCAAGGTTAAACCTTACCATTGAAAGCCGCTTGAGCCAGATCAACTTTGAGGTAGATAGTTGTGCTACGGGCAAAAAAAACGCCCAGACGCAAGGGCCTGAGCGCTTTTTGATAACAAACCAATAAGGTCTGTAAGCGAATTAACGCTTGGAGAACTGTGGACGCTTACGTGCTTTACGCAGACCCACTTTCTTACGCTCAACTTTACGAGCGTCACGGGTCACGTAACCAGCTTCACGCAGAGCCTTACGCAGAGTCTCATCATATTCCATCAGAGCGCGAGTAACACCCAGACGGATTGCACCAGCCTGACCAAAATCGCCACCACCTTTAACAGTGATGTTCAGGTCAAACTTTTCAGAATTTTCAGTCAGTTCAAGAGGCTGACGTACAACGATACGTGCAGTTACACGACCGAAGTATTCATCCAGAGGCAGACCGTTAACAACGATGTTACCAGAACCCGCGCGCATAAATACACGAGCTGTAGAGGTCTTACGACGACCGGTACCGTAATACTGAGTTGCAGACATGTTTATCTTCCTATTAAAGTTTCAGTTCTTGCGGCTGTTGTGCTGCGTGCGGGTGGTTTTCACCAGCATACACTTTCAGCTTCGCCTGCATTGCACGACCCAGAGGGCCTTTTGGAAGCATGCCTTTAACGGCCAGTTGGATAACACGCTCAGGAGCGTGATCGATCATCTGGTTGAAAGACATAGACTTGATACCGCCGATGAAACCGGTGTGACGGTAGTACATTTTGTCTTTTGCTTTGTTACCAGTAACGTTCACTTTTTCAGCGTTAACAACAACGATGTAGTCACCGGTGTCAACGTGAGGAGTGTACTCAGGCTTGTGTTTACCGCGCAGGCGACGAGCCAGCTCAGTAGCCAAACGACCCAGGGTCAGACCTTCTGCGTCGACAACATACCAGTCGCGCTTTACGGTCTCTGGTTTTGCACTAAAAGTTTTCATAATTAATAGCCTATATCGGTCTTACGATCAGAGAGTCATTCCCGTCCCGATGGACCAGTTGCCTATTTTTATTGGTTGCAGATCCGTTGCAACGTTCATTACCTTAAAAAAGGAGCGCGAAGTATAGCGACTTCATTCAGCAAAGTTAAGCCCCTTAACCGGTAAATCATCAAATAATTCGGAATACCCGCATTAGCAGCAGCTGGCTTACGCCGCCTCAAACATTACGCTACGGACGATGCTCGCGAGCCAGATATTCATGCGACTGCATTTCCAGCAGCCGGGATACAGTTCGGTCAAACTCAAAGCTCAGATTACCGCCTAAATAGAGATCAGGTATGCCCGCCTCAGCAGAAATGATGAGCTTTACATTCCGATCATAAAACTCATCAACAAGATTAATAAAACGGCGGGCCTGATCATCGGTATCACGCTTCATCTGAGGGACATCACTCAGAAAGACAGTATGAAACTCTTTCGCTAACTCAATATAGTCATTCTGGCTACGGGGTCCGTCACACAACTCATCAAAATCAAACCAGACCACATCCTCGTGAATACGCAGGGTTTTCATCTGTCGGTGATTGACCTCAATAGCAACATCAGCTTTACCTTCACCCAAGGCAATGCTCTTAAAACTCTTCATCAGACTTTCATTAGCCGCTGAATCCAGTGGATAGTGGAAAATTTCAGCCTGTTCCAGCGCACGCAGTCGATAATCAACACCGCTATCCACGTTGACGACTTCTGTGTACTGTTTCAACAGGTCAATTGCCGGCAGGAAACGGGCGCGCTGAAGGCCATTCTCATAAAGACCATCAGGAACAATATTGGATGTCGTGACCAGGGCGACACCATTTCTGAACAATTCACCCAAAAGGCCAGCCAGAATCATCGCATCTGTAATATCTTTGACAAAAAACTCGTCAAGACAGAGGACACGAATCTCTGAAGCCAGATTAGAAGCAACCAGCGTTAGTGGGTTTTTCTCTCCATCAAATTTACGCAGATCATCATGGACACGCTGCATAAAGCGGTGGAAGTGAACGCGCATCTTGTCTTCAAAGGGTAAGCTCTCAAAGAAGGTATCAACCAGATAGGTTTTACCCCGCCCTACACCGCCCCAGAAGTACAATCCCATAGCCGGTTCTTTAACGTCCGGCTTACCGAACAGACTTTTCAGAAACGATTTTTTAGGCGGCTGATACGCGACCAGATCATCATACAGGCGCTGCAGGTGCTTCACTGCCATCTCCTGTGCCGGATCATAGCTGAAGTCATCGCGTTCAAGATCTTGTTTGTAGCGCTCTAAAGGTGTCATAAATCTGCTTCCGAAGGTTGTACAGAAAACCGCTAATTCACTTTGAAATCACTTGGATAAAGTGCAGCCGTCAGCGAGCCGAGGGTAAAGAGACGTTGAGGCCGAAATTTTGTGGCCAGTATTATACCGGTTTGCGGCGCAACACCCAAACACAGACATTAGCCGTAAGGTTCATATCGCCAAGAAACCGGGGAGTAAATGTGGATACTCGCTTTAAATCTAATATTTAATATATTTGAATAATATGCCGTTGGTCTTCTTGATCGAATACCCTGTATAATAATCAGCACGTTAGGACATCATTGCTATTTATCGATGTCATCCAAGTAGTTAAGGAGTCATTTATGGAAGCCAATATCGACTGGACCCTTATTATTCTGACTTTTATCGTGGGCTGTGGTGTTGGTGCTCTGATCTATCACCTGCTAAACGCTAACACCGGTGAAAACTCAGATCTTAAGCAACGCATGAATCAAAAAGAGATGGAACTTGCCCGGCTGAATGAAAATGTCAGCGAGCATTTTGCCCGTACGGACGAACTGCTGACAAATATGGAAAAGAATTATCAGAGCCTGGTAGGGCACCTGCAAAGTGGTGCTGAAAGTTTTTGCGATGATGCTTCACTATACAAACGAATCAGCAAAAAGAGCCGAGGCAACAAGCAGGAGTCTTTTGATGATGAAAATTATCAGGCCCCTATGGATTACGCACCTAAGTCATCAGGAACCCTGTCTGAAGACTTCGGTTTAGAGCGTGAAAAAATGCCGGAGCCGCCTAAAGGCCTGTAGCACCCTGAAAGCCTCTAACGGCCGTAAATCAGAGTTACTGCCAAAGGGTGCAAACTCCGCCAGAAACCCGGTTCATACCGGGTTTTTTTCATCCAGGGCAATATGCTCTATTCCATATTTATCCTGCAACCAGCGCCCTAATGCCAGCACACCAAAACGCTCTGTTGCGTGATGGCCTGCCGCGATATAGGCTACACCCAGCTCCCGTGCGGCATGAACCGTATTTTCGGAAATTTCCCCGCTGATATAGAGGTCACAGCCCGCTTCTGCCGCCTGATCAAGAAACCCCTGCGCCGCCCCTGTACACCAACCTATTTTTTTGATCTCTTTTGACAGATCTCCGACCACCAGAGGTTTCCGATCTAATTCACGCTGGATTCGTGCGGCAATTTCACCCAATGTTTTATCTTTCATGGCCGAACCGACCAGCCCGATGCTTCTTGAATTACCGGCATCAAGCCCATCGGTAATCTGCCAGCCAAGAATACGCGCCAGCTCTACGTTATTACCCAGCTCACTGTGCGCATCCAATGGCAAATGATAAGCTAACAGGCTGATATCGTTTTTGATCAGAGTGGCGAGCCTGCGATATTTCATACCTGTGATTGAAGGGGGTTCATTTTTCCAGAAATAGCCATGATGAACCAGTAAGGCATCAGCGCCTGCGGCTACCGCCTGATCGAGAATTTTCTGACTGGCAGTAACAGCCGTGGCGATCTTTCTGACCTGCTCTCGCCCCTGGACCTGCAGCCCGTTTGGGCAATAATCGCTATATGCCTTCGGTTCCAGCAAAATATCTAATTGTTTCACCAGTTCTTTTAATACCAGCATCTGTTTACTCCAAGGCAACACACATAAAAGAAGCGGCATCTTAACATGCCAAACCCCGCGACGATTAGCCGCAGCCGTAAACAGAAGAAGTACAAAACCCGGCTGTCATCGCATTGAATTTTGCGTTACAAACACCATATACACTGAACCCGTCCGAATCAGTAATGAGTTTTTCATGAAAAAACTATTTCGATACCTGTCTTTGCCAGTACTGGCTGGTGCTGTCATTGGTTTGACAATCAACCAGCAAACTTCTGTCCCCGACACACCGGAGGGAAACCCTCAACCTGTTTTCGTAGAAGCGGCTCAGGCAGCAAGCTCCCCGAAACTCAGCGGCCCTTTCAGCTATTCGGACGCTGTCAAGCAGGCGTCTCCAGCTGTTGTGAATATTTACACCAGTAAAATTATCGAGCAGCGCGCACACCCGCTTTTACAGGACCCGGCCTTTCGTCAGTTTTTTGGCTATAACGGTGTACCGCGCCAACAGCGCCTGCAGTCGAGCCTGGGTTCTGGCGTGATTGTCAGTGCCGATGGCTATGTTCTGACCAACAACCACGTCATTGCCGGTGCGGATGAGATTAAAGTCGCCCTTAAGGATGGACGGGAAGCGATCGCTCAGGTTGTTGGCACAGACCCGGAAACAGATCTGGCTGTTCTCAGCATTCCGCTACCGGACTTGCCTGTTATTACTATTGCGCCATCGGATGATATTGAAGTTGGCGATGTTGTTCTGGCTATCGGTAATCCATTCGGGGTAGGCCAGACAGTAACCATGGGTATTGTCAGCGCTACTGGACGAGATCAGCTGGGCATTAATACTTTTGAAGATTTTATTCAGACCGATGCCGCCATCAACCCGGGCAACTCCGGTGGTGCGCTGATCAATCCCCGAGGCGAATTACTGGGGATAAATACAGCCATTTTCAGTAAGTCCGGCGGCTCTCAGGGAATCGGTTTTGCCATTCCATCTAATCTAAGCCGCCAGATCATGATCGATATCATCCGTGAAGGGAGTGTGGTACGGGGCTGGCTGGGTGTAGAGGTTCAGGAATTAACACCCGCTTTGGCAAACTCTTTCGGCTTTCATAATGGCCGGGGTATCTTAATTGCTGGCCTGCTTCGCAATGGACCCGCTCATCTTGCAGGCATGCAGCCCGGAGATATTATTACTCAGGTGGAAGGCGAAGCCGTTGTCAGCGGCCGCGGCACAATGAATCAGATTGCTCAGAAGCGCCCCGGAGAAAAGATCAGCATTACAATATTCCGAGACGGCAAATCTTTAACGCTGCAGGCAGAAGTTGGCAGACGGCCGACTCCGCCGCAAAGCTAGTCATCCTGTTCAAACAACAAAGCCCCGGCTGATAAATCAGCCGGGGCTTTGTTAATACCAAACCTAATCAGAAATGCAGCGTAGCGCTTGCATACCAGCCACTGGCGGTAAGATCCGCATCCAGGTTATCAACATCATCAAGTTCCATTCCAAAACTGCGATAGCCTAACTCACCACCAACCTCAATTGGCAAAGGAGCCGATGCCGAAACATACAGGCGATGGTCTGAAATTGTTGCTCCACCGACACTCAGATAGTTAATCACACCACCAACAGCCAATGGAAAAGGTGCCATCGGAATATCAAACTGCCCCTTGCCATACAACAGAGGAACCGGAACATCCAGCGTTACCGATTCATCAGCGCTGCCAGCGGTATCCTTAATGGTGATTTCGCCATCAAACTGGCGCACCGTCAGACCGATATCCGCACTCAACCAGCCCAGTCCATCCAGAATCTCATAATAGCCGGTATAGTCTGTGTGGCTCAGATCAAACTTGCTGTGCACCTTTGAACTGGCAGTATAAGTCTGACCTTCAAAGGAGATTGACTTACTCAGCGTATTGGTACTGCTTTCTGACAGACTGGTGCGCTCCAGGCGGAAATTAGGAAGTAAAGGAACCGGATGTTCAATAGCAACATAAAAGCTGGTTGCAGAGGTGTCAGAAAAACCCAGATCGCGCTCTACATCAATCTCAGAGGCCGCAGACCCTTCCGACTGAAAACCACCACTGATATCCGGTGTCCACATAGACGCCCCAGCATGCAACCCAATAACATCTGCCTGAGCACTCATCGCTACGAATGCCAATCCTAGCGGAGCAATTTTTTTCAACATTAGGGAATCCTCTATATCCGTTCTTTTGGTCATTGTATTCGAAATTAATCCAACGCCCACTTTTAACTGTTTATTTATATAAGCTAACGGTAACTCTGTGATCTGGCTCACACACCACAGCGAATCACCCTAAAAACCTGCCTAATTTTTTATACCAAGGGACCGAGATCTCATCGCTACCAACGCTCTGAGTTCCTACAGCCTTTAACTGGCCAGCCGGGAGGTTAAAAACCTGTCGGGCAGAACCGTCATCCTGAGCGTCAAAACTTACCGCAATATCTGCATCCGGTAAGCCCCGGCCTCGCCAGCCAGTAAGGTCAAAAGTAAATTCTTCTCCGGTTTCAGAGCGGATAACACCTTCCTGAGTAGCAGCATCAAAGGAAATAATAAGACCTTGCATTAGGCACATCTCCAGAAGAATGATTCACAATAAAGCGATATAAAGAAGGGGGATCAGAGCTCAGCCCAAAGCGACAAAGGGCGTGCAAGCTGCTCCTGCAATAAGCCAAGATTAACATGACGGAGCTGACGGGATAATTCCTGTCCATCAAGCGTAACAATCAGTGTAGGAACGGATAACACCTGAAATCGGCTGGAAGCTTCAGGGAAACGAGATAAATTCAACCAACGGAACTCTGCCTGATAAGCCTGAGATTCAGCCCACAAAGGTAGCTTGATCTTAAGGGCATCGCAGACACCACAATCCGGCGTTGAGAACAGCAGAAAAGCCAAACCGGATGAAACAATCATCTCATCCGGCTGGCTGACTTCTGCAAAGAACGACATGATCAGTCCCTGTGATCAGACAGGGTGATCGAGACAGAGTCTGAGAAACGAAGTGCATGAGGTTTATCAACTTCGACCTGAGCAACCTGCACCTGATCATAAGACATAGTAATATCAAGGATTTCTCTGGTCAGACGCTCCAGCAGGGCAAAACGGTTACTCTCCACGTGAGCGATAACGGCTTTGGTAATGGTGCGATAGTTCAGCGCTTCATCAATATGATTAAAACTTACCGCGCGATCCGCCAGATACTGGATGGTGATATTAATGATGACGTCCTGCTTGTTCACAATCTCGTCTTCATTGATCCCTATATAAGTCCGCAAGCGCAGATTTTTAATCTGGATTGTGGCCAGATTATGTCCTCTGTGGGCATTGCTTACCGCATGTAATGGCATATCAGATCCTTATCCGGGCAACCGCCCAGTCAAATGAAGAGGTCTTATTTGCTGATCAGCTGCAGGTATTCCATGCGGGTCGACTGAGACTCACGGAATGCGCCCAACATAACAGAAGACTTCATAACCGAGTTCTGCTTCTCGACACCACGCATCATCATGCACATGTGTTTCGCTTCAATTGTAACAGCAACGCCACGGGCACCGGTCACCTGCATAACAGCATCTGCGATCTGCTTCGTCAGATTTTCCTGAATCTGCAGACGACGAGCATACATATCGACAATACGGGCAAACTTGGACAAGCCCAATACTTTGCCTGATGGTAGGTAGGCGATATGACATTTACCGATAAAAGGCAGAATATGGTGCTCGCACATGGAGTACAGCTCAATATCCTTAACAATCACCATCTCATCGGTTTCTGATTCAAAAACCGCACCATTGGTCACACTTTCCAGTGTTTCGTTATACCCCTTGGTCAGATACTGCATCGCCTTTGCAGCACGCTTAGGAGTATCCAGCAGACCTTCCCGCTCAGGGTTTTCACCCAGCTCAGTCAGGATAGTTTCGTAAAGACCGGTCAGTTTTTCTGTCATTGCAGTGCCTTAGGGTTAATCAAAATCAAGATATATGATCTCTGTCTGATATAGAATCCACCGGAACTTATCGTGCGGATCGAGTTTATCGGTGTACAGAGATTAAGCAGCTGTTGTAAAAAAGCGGCAATCATAACGCACTTTCGCCGTTGGCGGGGTGCGACAATTTGTCCATTTTACCTGACCATCACAGTCAAGCATAATCTTTGCGCGTAAAATTTAGCCTCGAAATAAATATCCGGAAAAGTCTGTTCTGATAGCGAAACACCGATGCTGTAACAGCATTTACAGCAAAAACAGACTAATCAATCGGATCTGTTATACTGCGCACGCATTAAGCCAGATCATCAGAGTTGCATCGTTTTTTTGATGAAAAGCGAAATTGGTTTCTTACCATTTTTTTGCGTAAAAACGATATACCGCAGTTCTGATAACGCCAATCGGATGCCTGAACAGAGCTTCTCTGAAAACATCCGGCTAATTCTGTACACCAGCCAAAAACGGCATGATGTGCAAAACCTGTACTAACTGAGACGGTGAGCTATGAAACGATTACTGACATCTGTTGCCCTGCTAGGAGCCTGCCTACCCGCTTTTGCTGAATCATCTGCAGCGGAAGGTTATCAACTGCCCACGGATACCGTTCTGAAAGTACAGGTTCTGATTGATAAGAGCATTTCTCAGGGCGAGACGGTTTCTCACCTGCTACTGAAAGCGACAGGTTCTGAAACGGGTGCAACCCTGCCGGAACGTTGCCTGCTGTCTGCAGATGCCGAAATTGATAACGGAAAGCTATCACTGCATGTAAACCGTGCCCTGTGTGTTGAACCTAACGGCCATATTTTTGATGGTGTAATGGATGCATTCCTGATCAACAACGCTGGCAGCAAAGGCATCTCTGAACCTTGTGTGGGTTCATCCTGTAATAAAGCAGTCCTGCAAGCCGGTGTTGATTACCGCCTGCAGCTTCAAAAGTCTGCTGACATAGCTCTGGTGGTTAACCAAACAGAGCAGATCAACATTCAGCGTCGGAATCATGAGCCGGAAGTTTCGACTCAATAAACGGATCACGATCTGAAACTAAAAAAACCGGTATTCATAATGAATACCGGTTTTTTTATCTCTCTACGATATAGCCTGAAACGTCCCTGCACCTCTGCCGATTTTAATCCGCGCTGTGATCCCTTACGGGCTTTGTGCTACCGACATGCCGTCATATTTCTTCTT
Organism: Oceanospirillum sp.; assembly: GCA_048270425.1. Lineage (GTDB taxonomy): Bacteria > Pseudomonadota > Gammaproteobacteria > Pseudomonadales > Halomonadaceae > Oceanospirillum. The sequence continues at coordinate 204,035 of JBLWSY010000002.1, read as the reverse complement.
AGCCTTCACCACTTTCTCAATATACTTGCGGGATTCGGCACTGGGATGGCTGCGGTTAAGTTTCACGTAAACCTGCTGCGGTGTCAGGCTATTGATAACCTTGACCGCATGCTTTCGATCCCTTGAGAAAGTACGCAGTACGTTACCCGCCCCACCGTTATAAGCCGAAATCACACAGTATTCCCGCGCCAGCGGATGTTTGACATCTTTCAGATAAATATCATCCAGAATACTCAAATAAGCAGTGCCGGTATCGATATTATTGGTCGGATTAAACAGATAGCTTCGGGTTGGCTGGTCGTTACGTTTTTTAATACGCTGGAAAACGTCACGCCCTGCGGTACTGGGCACCACCTGCATCAGCCCGTAAGCCGGAATATGACTGGTGGCGTATGGGTTAAAGTGACTCTCTGTCTCCATAATGCTGTAGATCAGAGACTCCTGAACGCCATACTGCTGTGCCGACTTACGCACCAGTGCTTCATATTTCTGACCACGAACCTGCTCATGGTTCGCCTCCATCGGAATCTCAATCCGATAGATGGTTTTCCCGTCGGAATTTACCTTCTGTAATTTATTCTCCACCAGCCAATCAGCATAACGGTTTGCTCGCCACTCCCACTTAACGATCACACCTTCATGATCCTTAACCTGTCCTTCCAGCACTGAAGGGCCTCGAAATGTAATGCCCTGATCGGAAAACAGCTCAGGATCTCGGGCGTTATCCGGGGTCAGCAAGGTAGTCACAATCGCTTCCTGAAGACGCTTCTTGTGATCACGCTCTTCTACCGTTTCAACAACAATATTACCCTTCGCAAAGTCCACCTCACCACGACTGGTATATCCGGTACCGTACTTTACATACTTATCGGAACCGGATTCATGGACATTACCGTCGCCCCAATAGCGCCGGGCTTTTTGCTTAAGATTCTGAACCTTTTGTTCGTACTGACGGTATTCTTTTTCCAGTTCAGACCGGTACTGCTCATACTCCTTGGCTAGCGCCGGATAACGGGAGATCCAGGTCGCAGCCTCCTCATCCTGAATCGCTTTTGCTATTGGCGAACTTTCCCGACTGATAGCAGAGCTGACAACAGGGGGGGGAGTAACCGCGGGTTCACGCTTAGGAGCAGTACTGAAAACAGAACTGAAGCCTCCCGGTGGTGGCTGAGGAATCAGACTCTTTGGTGGTTTTACCTGAGCGGTATCCTGGCTTCTGCTCTGATGACCAGAGGTATTCACGCAAGCTGACAACAGCAGCGTTGTGCACACCAGCGTAACCTTACCCCATCGAGGCACAAGCCCCCGAAGTGTATTCTGCCCGCCTTGGTGATTTACCGATGATTTCAACATCCCTGCCTGCGACCTCTGGTACTTCAAATAGAGTTTTACAATGAGTAATAAGAATTGGGGGGAAATTTTAAAGAGATCCCCCGGTTTGTCCATTCGGACCATCAAAACAATGACATAGTCCTTATGTCCGCACTTACGGCAATTGCCTCTAAACTAGAGGTACGGATTCAGCGCAATCGGTGGCTGTTGCAGTAGAGCCTTTTGTTGCTCAAGGCTGTTAATATGCTCCTGCCACCAGTTTTCTCCACCAAAATGAGCAAACGCCGCTTTAAAGGCCGGATCATCCCGACGCTGTGCCAACCAACCGCTGTAATAGATAATGCGCAGAGTGCGCAGTGGCTCTATTAGCGCCAACTCGCGACGGGGAAACTCCCGATATTCTTCGTAGCCCTCGACCACTTCAGACAACCATTGTTGTTGCTGAACAGCATCACCGGATAGCAACATCCAGATATCCTGCATCGCCGGGGCCATACGGCAGTCATCAAAATCCAGCAGCATAAGCACATCATCCCGCCAGAGCATATTACCACTGTGGCAATCCCCCTGAACCCGAATCAGGGGAGCATCGACCTGTTGCAACCGTTTTTCACACTCCGTCAGAAGCTCTTCCGTCAGGCTGCGATAACGCCCTTCAAAGGATTCCAGTAGGCCGCTCTTAAGCACTTCCTGCTGACCAATTCGGCCATAGGCTGCCACATTCAGCGCCGGACGATGCTGAAACGGCTTAACCTCACCGATACTGTGAAGACGCCCAAGAAAACGTCCCAACTCAAACAGATGGTCTTCATTATCCAGCTCTGGCGCATGACCACCTTTGCGAGGAAAAAGTGCAAAGCGATATTCATCACCACTGCCCCCTGTAAACCGGTGCAGGCTTTCCCCGTGATGCCGCATGGGTGCGACAACCTCCATACCCGCCTCAGCCAGTTCCAGAGCAAAGCTGTGCTCTTCCAGTATCTGCGCATCCGTCCAGCGATTGGGGCGATAAAACTTAGCAATCAAAGGCTGGCTATCATCAATTCCTATCTGAAAAACACGATTCTCATAGCTGTTCAGCGCCATCACCCGGCCATCACAGTAAAAGCCCAATGACTCCACAGCATCCATAACACGATCAGGATTGAGTTGATAATAAGGAGTCGCCTGAAGCGCCCCGGACGCTGAATGATCCTGTTGTGACATGATGACCGCCTTTGTCAGAAACTAACCGCAAATAAACAAACAATGAACCAAGTGTTATCTTCGGGTGGGAGTCCGGGCTAACGCCCAAACCTGAACCGAACGAACGCCATTATCCCTTAACAGCTCTGCAATAACATCTGCTGTCGCCCCTGTGGTGACCACATCATCGACCACTGCGACAGAACAACCTTCCAGTTTTGCTTTATGGGAGAGATCAAAACTTGCGGTCAGATTACTTAAACGCTGACGGCGGTTGAGCTCATGCTGCGGCGGGGTATACCTCACTTTTTTAAGCCAGCTCATCTGTACCGGAATATCCAGCGCCCGGCCAAGATAATCCGCAAGCTGGGCTGCCGGGTTAAAGCCTCTTTTGAAGCGACTTCGCCAATGGGTAGGAACGGGCAGGATCAGATCCGGCTGCAAGAGCTGCCCGGATATCATCTCTGCTCTCAGATGATCACTTAAAAGCGATGACACAAGACGGGAATAAAGCAAACTGTCCTGACTTTTAAATCGTTGAATAACGAGGCTCAACGGCTCCTGATAAAGATAGGGGCTGATGATGCGCTCATAGGCAGGCTGCAGCTTCTGGCAGCGACCGCACATTAGCTTCTGAGAAGCATCCATCCCTTCCTGCGACAAAGGCTCAGCACAGCAGTAACAGGAGGCACTGTTGACTGATAAGCTATCCAAGCAGCCCTCGCAAAGCAGCTCACCGGCATCCCTACCGATTTTATCACTGCTTATGTCACGGCACTTATCACGACTCAGGTCGCAACGCCCATGACACAGCAAACACAATCCCGGTAATAACCCAGACCTGATTCGGTTCCATATCATCCCTGATACCTCTTTCTTAGCTTCTAATCCCTCAGCCCTGATCTCTAATAAGCCCCCTGACTAAAACCACCTACCAGCCATCGTGTTACCCTGAGTGCGAAAACAGGTTTACGGTAAACCATAAAACAAAAACAAGGTTGACAGCATCCTTCTGCCCGTTATGATCTCACCATCGAATGGTTTTGAATTTAGCACAGGAATTTCCATGACAGTATCCACTGCGGCAGCATCTACGGCACCTCGTCACGACTGGTCTCTGCAGGAGGTAGAAGCACTGTTCGCTCTGCCACTGAACGATCTTCTGTTTAAAGCCCACAGCATCCATCGTGAAAACTTTGATCCGAACGCCGTCCAGGTCAGCACCCTGCTGTCGATCAAAACCGGTGCCTGCCCGGAAGACTGTAAGTACTGCCCGCAGTCCGGTCACTACAACACAGGTCTTGCCAAAGAGCAGCTGATGGAAGTGCAGAAAGTGCTGCAACAGGCTAAAGCCGCCAAAGAAACCGGTGCCAGCCGTTTCTGTATGGGTGCCGCCTGGAAATCCCCAAGCAAAAAAGACTTCCCGGTTGTACTGGAGATGGTGAAAGGCGTTAAGTCGCTGGGTCTGGAAACCTGTATGACTCTGGGCATGTTGGATAAAGATCAGGCGAAAGAGCTGTCTTCCGCAGGCCTTGATTACTACAACCACAATCTGGATACCTCTCCTGAGTACTACGACCAGATCATCACCACCCGCAGCTATCAGGATCGTCTGGATACCCTGTCTCATGTCCGTGATGCCGGTATGAAAATCTGCTCCGGCGGTATTCTGGGTATGGGCGAAGAGGAAACCGACCGCGCCAAGATGCTGATCCAGCTGTCGAACCTGAAACCGCATCCGGAAAGCGTGCCGATCAACATGCTGGTTAAGGTGGAAGGTACCCCGCTGGATCAGGTGGAAGATCTGGATCCGATCGATTTCGTTCGTACCATCGCTGTTGCCCGCATCATGATGCCGCAATCCCACGTTCGCCTGTCCGCAGGTCGTGAAGAGATGAGCGATGAGATGCAGGCGATGACCTTCTTTGCCGGTGCCAACTCTATTTTCTACGGCGAGCGTCTTTTGACCACCGCCAACCCACAGGCCGATAAAGATCGCCAGCTGTTCACCCGTCTGGGTATTCACCCTGAACGTCGTGAAGCACCGGTTGATGAAGCGACCCATGAAGCCGCGCTGAAAGAGGCGATCACCGATCAGAAGAACAGTGAAATGTTCTACGATGCCTCTCAGGCAGCGTCCGGCGACGCTGCAGGTCGTGAACGCAAGCCTTGTGGTCTGGTGGTTTAAGGCTCTGCTCTGTGACGGCTCAAGCAACCGATCTGCTATCAGAAGCACTGCAACCTGAACTGGAGGCGCGCCGCGAGGCGTACCTCTACCGCTCCCGCCGTACCCTCCAAGGCCCGCAAACACCTCTGACGCAGGTGGATGGCCACGAACTACTGACCTTCTGCAGCAACGACTATCTGGGTCTGGCCAATCATCCCAAAGTGATCGAAAGCTTTCAGCAGGCCGCCAGCCAATACGGTGTCGGCAGCGGTGCTTCCCACCTGGTTAACGGCCATAGCGCCCAGCACCATGCTCTGGAAGAGGAGCTGGCTGCTTTTACCGGACGGGACAGGGCTATTCTTTTCTCCACCGGTTTTATGGCCAATCTGGGCACGATTCAGGCTTTGGTCGGCAAGGGCGATGCTGTATTTCAGGACCGTTTAAATCACGCCTCCCTGCTGGATGGCGGCCTGCACTCCGGTGCCCGTTTTAAGCGCTATCAGCATAACGATGCTGAACACCTGAACCGCCTGCTGAGCAAGACTGATTCTGGACGTAAGCTCGTCGTCACCGATGGTGTTTTCAGCATGGATGGTGACTGTGCGCCGATGCAGCCATTAATTGAAACCTGCCAGCAACATAACGCCTGGCTGATGGTGGATGATGCTCACGGCTTTGGTTGTCTGGGCGATAAGGGTCAGGGTATCGGTGCCAGCTTCAGCCAGAATGAAGTGCCCATTCTGATGGGCACATTAGGCAAAGCGATCGGCACCAGTGGCGCTTTTATTGCCGGTTGCGACGCCCTGATCGAAACCCTGATTCAGTTTGCCCGCCCTTATATTTACACCACAGCCATTCCACCGGCGGTGGCTGCAGCAACCCGCACCAGCCTACAGCTGGTGCAGCAGGAACCGGAACGCCGCGAACACCTGAACAAGCTGATTGCGCAGTTCCGCACCGGCGCGCAACAACTGGGCCTGAGCCTGATGGATTCGCCCACCGCGATTCAGCCGGTTCTGATCGGTGATGATGCCGAAACCCTGAGCTGGAGCCGTGAGCTGGAAAAGGCCGGGCTTCTGGTAACCGCGATCCGTCCGCCAACCGTGCCGAAAGGCAGCGCCCGTCTCCGGGTGACCCTGAGCGCCAGCCATACCCCTGAGCAGGTTGATCGCCTGCTGGACACCTTGGCAACAATAGCCCGGCAACGGGGTCTGCCTGAGGTCGCTTTGCCATGAACAGCATTGTGAAAAAAAAACCTTTAATTCTGCTGCACGGCTGGGGCGCAACACCGGCGATCTGGCAGCCTCTGGTCAGCGCTTTGAAAGCCCTGAATCCGGAGCGCGAAATTCTGACGCCTGCTCTGCCCGGCTATCAGTCTGATGACAAGCCGTGCCATTGGGCGGGTGAAAAGACACAACTGCCGGAAGTTATCGCTCAACTGCAACTGCTGACCGATGCACACTGGCTGGGCTGGTCTCTGGGCGGCAACCTGCTACTGGAGATCGTGCATTATCTGGCGGAAAACCAGCAGCCACTGCCACAAAGCCTGACTCTGTTGTGTAGTAACCCAAGCTTTCAGCAACGCGAAGGCAGCGAGGGTATGGCGGAAGCTACCTTAAACCAGTTCCGTTCGGGCTTTGATGCACAGCCGGAGAAAACCCAGAAGCGTTTCCAGCTGCTGCAGATGCAGGGTGAAAGTGATCTTAGGGCGGTCAAAAAACAGCTGGCAGAGCTATCTCCTAAAGAGCTTCCAGCCAAGGCGGAAACACTGGCCAACGGCCTGACTGCACTATCCGTTCTGGATCAGAGAACTTACTGCGATCTTTCAGAAACCGGCTGCCCAACCCTGTGGTTACTGGGCGAAAACGATCCTCTGGTGCCTGCCGCAATAGCGGACCAACTGCACAATAGCCTGCTGCTGCCTGACTGCGGCCATCTGCCAATGTTAAGCCAAAGCCAACAACTGGCCGAGACGTTGAACACTCGACTTAACCAGCTGGAAGCAGAGATTCCGGAGGCATCAGCCGTATGAATGCCATGACAGCACTGGCCGTTAAGCCTGCAGCCTCCCCAAAGCCCCGCAGCAAAAGCAAAATCGCCGATGCCTTCAGCAAAGCTGCCGGTCAGTACGATCAGCTGGCGGAAGCGCAAAAGCGCATTGCGCAAAAAGTGTTGGATCTTTGCCCTGCAGGTTCTGAGCAATCGGCCGTTGAAAGCGTTCTGGATATCGGCTGCGGCACCGGTTACTGGACCCGTCGACTTCGGGATCACACTCAGGCGCAACAGGTAACAGGACTGGATCTGGCGGAGGGCATGCTCAGCTTTGCTCGACAGCAAGCGGACAATCACGCCATTCAATGGTTATGTGCTGATGCGGAACAGCTGCCACTTCCGGCAGAAAGCCTTGACCTGATCTTTTCCAGTCTGGCAATTCAATGGTGCAACGATTATCAGGCGCTGTTTGCAAGCATCGCCAAAACACTTAAAAGCGGTGGTGAAGCGCATATTGCTACCCTGCTGCCCGGCACTCTGTGCGAACTGGAACAAAGCTGGGCGCAGGTGGACAACAAGGTTCACATCAATCAGTTTGCGGAAAAAAGCACCTTGATAAGTGCGATCAAAAGCTCAGGTCTGACGCTGACAGCAACCCACGAATATTGCGAAAAGATGTTCTATCCGGATCTTCGTGCGGTATTTGACTCCATCAAGGGTGTCGGTGCTCATCATAACGATGGTGAAGCCGGCCTGACCGGCCGCAGAAGCCTGTTAAAACTGAAACAGGCCTATGAAAGCCAGCTTACAGCAGAGGGCTTACCGGTCAGTTATCAGGTACTGATTTTGTCGATCCGTAAATCCTGAGATAATCCACCCGATTTATTCCCTATCCCATGCTTCCTGTTTAACCGCTCATAAGGCCAGACCATGAAGACCTATTTTGTAACCGGAACCGATACCGACGCGGGTAAAACCTTTTCCAGCTGCGCCCTTTTGCATGCCGCAGGCCAGCTTGGCTTTAAAACTCTGGCCCATAAACCGGTGGCAGCCGGTTGTGAACAGACCGAACAAGGCCTCCGAAACAGCGATGCCACCAGCCTGATGGCAGCGATGAGCGAGTTTGAAGAGTACGAGATGGTAAACCCTATCGCTCTGGAGCCACCCATTGCCCCGCATATCGCAGCACAGGAAGCCGGTACGCAACTGAGTGTTTCCCGCAGCGCAGGTTTTGCCCGTGGCATTATGATGGCCCGGGCTGATCTGCTGCTGATTGAAGGTGCCGGAGGCTGGCGGGTGCCCCTGAACAGTCGCGAAACCCTGGCAGATCTGGCCAAAAACCTGAAACAGCCGGTCATTTTGGTCGTGGGTATGAAGCTTGGCTGTATCAACCACGCCCTGCTAACAGCTGAAGCGATCAAAGCCGATGGCCTTGAGATTGCGGGCTGGATCGCCAATCAGATCGATCCGGATATGAACCGTTATAAAGAAAATCTCGCCACGCTGGCTCATATGATTCCTGCTCCCTTATTGGCGGAAATTCCTCACATAGAAAACAGCGACTGGAAGGCTGCTGCGGCTCATATACCAGAGCCAGCTGTCCGTTATCTTATTGAAGGACAATAATTTTTTGTTTTTTCCGGCTTTTAGCTTGACCGGTAAAAACACTTAACTATAATACGCCCCGTGCTGCGGAAGTGGTGAAATTGGTAGACACGCCAGATTTAGGTTCTGGTGCCGTAAGGTGTGAGAGTTCGAGTCTCTCCTTCCGCACCATCTTCTACTCCCTCCGACAGATCTCAGACTGTCATTGAAGATGGCGCAGCACGGTTCAGGAAGTTCTTTCAGAGTCCTGAGCAGACAATTGCCGATCAATCGAGATCACCTCCTCGGATCCGGCATACAGATGTGTTTCAGACACAAATTGCGGAAGTGGTGAAATTGGTAGACACGCCAGATTTAGGTTCTGGTGCCGTAAGGTGTGAGAGTTCGAGTCTCTCCTTCCGCACCATCTTTATTTTCCCCAAAATTCAAATATCTCACTAAGATTAACCTTCTTAGGGATTTTTCGTCTCTGCTGACTGGCCCTCGCCGCCATACGTTATCCATACCCTCAGTATAAAATTGCCTTGTGGATAATTACCTCTTTAGCCAAGAGCACTGAATAAAAAGCTCATGGCATTGGCGCAAAATACAAAAAGCGTTATCGTCTAACAGGCTCCATACTAATCCTATCCGATTTATATCTCGTAAAAAGTCTGTCTGGCCAACAGGAACCAACAGATGCGGCATTTGTTAGGGAATACTCGCTTATTTTTTCAGCCAACGACCTTCTGCACACAAAGTGTTCGTCGTCCGGTTGCGCCCCGAGCTTCTGGCTCTGCCCTGTGTTCACTTCTGTGTGCTCTCATGCTGGTTCTACTTTTACTTCCGAAGCATTCAGCAGCGTCAGCGCACAAAGCCCACAACTTCTATCAACAGCTACCCGCCTATGAGAAAGCGCGTTGGAAGGCTCTGATTCACGCCGAACCTAACCAGAAAATTACCGATAGAAGTTTTATTTTAAGCGGCACAAACTTTTCCGCCGAAGACGAATGGCGCGCCAGTTACAAACACCTTAAAAACACCCCTAATGCGATCTGTCGATTCCCTGCTCGCTACCGTTTTATGCAGGCTTATACTGATCTTCCGGTGAGAAACCCGCTCACTATCTGTCCGGAATACCGAGAATTTGTTGAAAACGTCCCTTTTGATCAACTGACACTGGTTTATGCCTCTGCAGATGTCTCAAGCCCGGTCACCATGTTGGGACACGTCATGCTGGCCACTGAAGGCATTAACAACAAAGGGCGGCTAACACGAAACTCCATCTCATTTTCCGTCGATCTTGAACAGATCAAGCTACTGAAAGATGGCTGGCGGACACTGGTCAGCGGTAAAGAAGGTTACCTGGTCATCACCCCGCTGAAAGAACATTTCGACTTTTACCAAAATACTGAACAGCGCGATGTGTGGAGCTTTTCTCTGATCTTACCGAAAAGAGATCTGCCGCTGATTCGTGATCATATCTGGGAGCTGAAACAAACACGCCTGGACTATCTTTTTCATAGTTACAATTGCGCGACCCTCACCGCGAATATTCTGAAAATCAGTCAACCTGAACTGGATGTCAGCTACTGGACAAGTCCCCTGGATGTCGTTCAGGCTGCCGAGAAAAACCAGCTGATCAGTAAAAGTGAGCTTCGACCAGCCTCCCGCTGGCAGGTCGATCAGATATCCGATAGCGACTTTCCGCATCCCGCGGAACAAAATAAAGATTCTCAGCTTAATCTTGGTGTTACTCGCAATAAGAAGGTTGGCGATGTTATCACCCTTGAATGGCTGCCGACATCTCACACCCTTGAGGATTATCAGCTCAGCCGCTTTAGTGACAGCGAACTGAAAATAGCAGGGATCACGATTGAGCATCTGCTCGATAACAACCGAACTGAGCTACAACAGCTGGACTTTTATTCGGTAGTGAAGCTCACGCCAAACAAAGGATTGTACGACGAGCTATCCGGGCGTTTACAGCTAGGTTATAAGCCCTTCTACGATGCAACGCTGACGCGGCATAAAACCGGTTATATCGAAGCTGGTGCCGGTAAAACCTACCCGGTTACAGAATCCCTTTACCTCTTCGGATTGATCAACGCAGGCTACCGGCCATTAGAAGATGCAGATGGGCTTTATATGAGACCCGAGATAGGTGGCTACCTCTATAGCTCACCTTTCTCAACAGGAAAGCTAAAAACCAGGTTCACCGCTTCAGCTCTGAGACTCAGACAGGATCAGTGGCAACAGGATTATCAACTAACTCAAACCCTCTCTTTTAGCGAGCAGGCTTTGGTTTTGAACTACCGACATTTAGCAAGTGATCGAAACAGCAAGAATATTACGCAACTTGTTTGGAAACATTATTTCTAAAGCTCACTGCAGTTTTCTTTCAAATTACTTTCGCGGATCAACAGGCATAAAAAAACCGGCTAAGGTTTACCCTCAGCCGGTTTTTCAGATCAGATGCTATGTTCTTAGTGATTACTCACCGTAGAACAGCTCTTCTTCCAGATCCATCAGGGTTTCTGCACCAGCATTAACCTGAGCGGCCAGTGATGCCGCCTTAGGCAGAACACGAGCGTAGAAGAAATTAGCAACTTTTACTTTGGCACTGTAGAAGCCACTAGTGTCATCCGACGCTTTCGGAGCAGCAACAGATACCATACGAGCCCACATGTAGGCGTACGTTACCAGACCGAACAGATCCAGATAATCCTGAGAAGCTGCACCAATCTCTTCCGGGTTAGAAGCTGACTTCTCAATAACACCTTCCGTTACCTGAACCAGAGTATCCAAAGCGGCAGACAGTTTTTCCAGATAAGGCTGAACCAGTGCATTGTCTGCATTAGTTTCGATAAAGCTGCGCACATCCTGCTCGAACAGTTTTACGTATTCGCCCTTATTGGAAACGACTTTACGGCCCATCAGGTCCAGCGCCTGAATACCGTTAGTGCCTTCGTAGATCTGCGCGATACGGGCATCACGAACATACTGTTCTGCACCCCACTCGCGGATGTAGCCCTGACCGCCATAGATCTGCTGAGCGGCAATAGTGCAGTCCAGACCACGATCTGTCAGGTAAGACTTCGCCACAGGCGTCATCAGAGCAACCAGTGCCGCTGCTTTTTTACGGACATCCGCATCTTCATGATACTTGGACATATCCAGCTGCATGCCTACATAAGAAGCAAAAGCACGACCCGCTTCATTGAAGGCTCGAACGTTCAGCGCCATACGACGAACATCCGGATGTACAAGAATGTTGTCTGCTGCTTTCTCAGGATACTTAGCACCGGTTGGGGCACGGGACTGAATACGCTCCTGGGCAAAGTCCATAGCGCTCTGATAAGCAACTTCACCCAGACCCAAGCCCTGAATGCCGATGGACAGACGCTCGTAGTTCATCATGGTGAACATGCAGGCCAGGCCTTTGTTCGGCTCACCGATCATCCAGCCCTGAGCACCATCAAAGTTCATTACGCAGGTTGCGGAACCCTTAATACCCATTTTGTGCTCGATAGAACCACAGAATGCAGGGTTGCGCTCGCCCAGAGAGCCGTCTTCGTTGATCAGGAACTTAGGTACCATAAACAGGGAGATACCGCGGGAACCCGCAGGCGCATCCGGCAGTTTTGCCAGCACCAGATGGATGATGTTTTCACACAGATCATGTTCACCACCGGTGATAAAGATCTTGGTACCGCTGATCTTGTAAGAGCCATCTGCGTTAGGCTCTGCCTTAGTACGGATCAGGCCCAGGTCAGTACCGGAATGAGGCTCTGTCAGACACATAGTGCCCAACCAGCGGCCTTCATACATCGGTGGCAGCAGCTGCTCTTTCATTTCCTCGCTGGCATGGTTATCCAGGCACAGCGTTGCGCCAGAGTTCAGCGCAGGGTACAGCGCAAAAGAAGCGTTGGAAGAATACAGCATCTCTTCAAACAGCACGGTCAGCATTTTTGGCATGCCCTGACCGCCAAAATCAATGTTGCCGCCCAGACCTAACCAGCCACTTTCAGCCATCAGCTGAAACGCTTCTTTGAAACCTTTTGGTGTGGTTACTTCGCCATCGTTAAACTGACAGCCTTCTTCATCACCGGTGCGGTTCAGAGGAAACAGCTCGTTTTCGTTAACCTTGGCACCTTCTTCCAGGATTGCGTCAACCAGATCAGGGGTCACTTCCTGAGTCGCCGGCATGGAAGACCAGAGTTTGTCAGCTTCAAAAACTTCGTTCAGAACAAAACGCATGTCGCGTAAGGGAGCTTTATATTTTGCCATGGGGCGTACTTCCTCTTGGTTCTCTTGATTCTTTTAATTGATTTCAGCATCAAGCAGGAATTGCCGAAAGCAATTAGAGATAACGGGATCCGGTCTTGGGAAAGTCCCTTTAAAAAATTCGACCAGATTTTAGATTTCGGTCATATTACTGAATGGAAGATGCTGCTACCAGCTCGCAGTGTGACTTACGGGTTCAGGTTTTATGAGGGTTTCAGCCATTTTGCGACGCAGGATAGATCTGACGCAAACTGCAGCAAAGTCAAGGAAAACAGCTTTATTCTTAGGTCTATAAAAATGAAATTAAAAAGCGGGCCCTCCCTGGCCCGCAACAGTCGTCAGAAACAAACCAGCATCGTAACAGGATCAGATTTCGAAGCCTGCACCGAACTGATCTGCATCCATTGCCATCAGGCTATCACCACCTTCAGCCATGGTCGCAACCAGAGCTTTGGTACGTGGCAGAAGCTTGCTGAAGTAGAATTCAGCAGTCGCCAGCTTGCCTTTGTAGAACGCGGTTTCTGTAGTGCCGTTAGCCAGTGCTTCCTGAGCGACTTTAGCAGCCTGCGCCCAGAAGTAAGCCAGGGTCACGTAACCGGAGTACATCAGGTAATCCACGGAAGCAGCACCAACCTCATCGCGGTTCTGCATCGCTTTCATACCGATCTGCATGGTGACGTCGCCCCACTCTTTGTTCAGCTTAGCCAGAGGAGTTACAAACTTAGCCATGCCGGAGTTGCCTTCCTCAGCCTGACAGAATTTGTGAACCTGCTTAGTGAACTTACGCAGACTTTCACCCTGATTCATCAGAATCTTACGACCCAGAAGATCCAGCGCCTGAATACCGGTTGTACCTTCATACAAACGAGTGATACGGGCATCACGTACAAACTGCTCCATACCCCACTCGTGGATAAAGCCGTGACCACCGAAGATCTGGATACCTTCGTTAGTCGCTTCAAAACCCGCTTCGGTCAGGAAGGCTTTAACAATTGGCGTCAGCAGACCCAGCAGCTCATCAGCCTCTTTACCTGCTTCACCACCTGCAGAAACCTGATCGATCAGCTGTGCGGTGTAGTAAATCAGCGCACGACCACCTTCTGCGAAAGCTTTCTGCGTCAGCAGCATACGACGTACATCAGGGTGTACGATAATAGGATCTGCTGCCTTCTCTGGTGCTTTAGGGCCACTCAGCGAGCGCATCTGCAGACGATCACGGGCATAAGCCAGTGCATTCTGGAAAGAAACTTCCGTCAGACCCAGACCCTGAATACCCACACCAATACGGGCAGCATTCATCATTACGAACATATAGGACAAGCCTTTGTTCGGCTCGCCAATGATGTAGCCTTTAGCATTATCAAAGTTCATTACACAGGTGCTGTTACCGTGGATACCCATCTTGTGCTCGATGGAACCACACTGAACACCATTGCGTTCACCCGCTTCACCGTTTGTATCAGGAGTAAGCTTAGGCACGATAAACAGAGAAATACCTTTAGAGCCCTCAGGAGCGCCCGGCAGTTTTGCCAATACCAGATGCACGATGTTGTCAGACATGTCGTGCTCACCGGCAGAGATGAAGATCTTGGTGCCGCTTACCGCGTAAGAACCATCCGCCTGAGGTTCTGCTTTCGTGCGGATCAGACCCAGATCAGTACCACAATGAGGCTCGGTCAGACACATGGTGCCAGTCCAGCTACCTTCGATCATCTTGGTCAGGTAAAGCTCTTTCTGCTCTTCAGTACCATGGTGCAGCAGGGCATCCATCGCACCGTGAGACAGCCCCGGATACATACCCCAGGACAGGTTCGATGAACAAATCATCTCATTAAGAACCATACCCAGAGACTGAGGCAGCCCCTGACCGCCGTAGCGAGTGTCCTGAGTCATGGATGGCCAGCCACCCTCAACGTACTGCTTGTAGGCTTCTTTAAAACCAGTTGGTGTTGTTACTTCGCCATCCTTGTACTGACAACCTTCGCTGTCACCAACCTGATTCAGAGGCGTCAGAACTTCTTCAGAGAACTTAGCACCCTCTTCCAGAATAGCGTTAACAATTTCCGGAGATGCCTCATCCCCGTTTGGCAATTGCGCATAATGAGAAGGGAAATCCAGCATCTCATCCATAACAAAACGGATATCACGCAGGGGAGCTTTATATGTTGGCATATCGACCTCGGCTGTTCTTGTTGTGCAAGCATTCTTGTTGTTTGACCGTAAGCTTCTAAGAAAAGTCTCAGGTTGAAGCTGGACAGGTCAAATAAAGGCAAAACTGATTCAAACGTATGTTTGAAACTTAAGACAGACGAAGATCAGGGTCAAGAGGTATTTTGTGAAAATTACTGTCCGGATGGTCGCGTTTCACTGTCCCGTAAACGCAAAAAAGCCCCTAACGGGGCTTTCAGTTTATTTGTCAGGCTGATGTAGCAACCTGTTGACCGGTCACTGCAGGCGGATAGCTCAGCCCCAAGGTATCAAATCTGTCCTTCAACTGCTGGGCTGGTGTCATTCCCGCTGCCATCTGCTGGTCAGCCCCCACAAAAGTCTGTGGGAAGCTCAGGCCAAAGGAAAAACTTTTTGGCTCCTTGTACATACCGGAAGGTAACGGGTTATCTTCAGCATCTTCACCAAATAGCTTAGGGCCATTTTCTTCTTCTGTGTCTTCCGCACCGTCCAGCTCTTCTGATTCATCTGAGCCCTCAAGGGCTTCTGTACGCTCCAGATAGTCCTGCTCTCGAATACTGATCCGGGCTTCATTACCCATAGCGCGAGCTTCTGATGCAACTTTCAGATCCTGTTCAGACGGCTGAGCAGGAGCCAGTGCCGCCCGTTCAACAACCTGAGATTTATCAAGTGTCGCCTCAGGATCATCAGCAATCGGTGAAGTATCAATGGTGACATGACCACCGACGGCATATTCTCGTCCGTCAGGGCCTTCGGTCATCTCATAGGAAGGAGCCGATGCGTAACGGCCACCAACAGAGGCGTGAGCCTGTTCATGAGTACGGACTTCCTGATCGCGCTTGGAAAGCTCAGAGATAACCTGTTGCTTTTCGCGCTCAAGACTCGCCTTCTCCTTCTCTGCTTCAGCTTTTTCCACAGAAGAAGCGTTCACAGAATCAGCCGCGCGCTCTTTCTCGCGGTAATCCTGAACAAGGCGACTATATCGCGATGCACTACTGACGGATGGCGTTTCCATAAAAGACCTTAAAAGGGCAGATTCACATAGAATTAATTAAACAATTGATAAAACTATTATGGCGGAATTTATTCGCTTTTTCACAGCCAAATCATGTGACTTAATTCTTATTAGTAACAATCAATTAGATAGATACAAAAAGAATCTTAATAACACTCTGATATATCAGAGCATTATCTTAATTAATCCGCGTAACATCCCTTTACAGGCAGATATTGATTTATCTTCACAAAAAAGCCTCGCAACGTGCGAGGCTTTCATGTTGAGCAAAATGCGCTAAGGGTATCGACTTATTCGTCGATAAAGCTGCGCAGATGCTCAGAGCGGGTTGGATGACGCAGCTTACGCAGCGCTTTCGCCTCAATCTGACGAATACGCTCACGGGTTACATCAAACTGTTTACCCACTTCTTCCAGAGTATGATCGGTATTCATATCGATACCAAAACGCATACGCAGTACTTTCGCTTCACGGCCGGTCAGACCACTCAGAACGGAGCGTGTCGCCTCAATCAGACCTTCACCGGTTGCCGTATCGATCGGAGAATCGGTACCGGTATCTTCGATAAAGTCGCCCAGATGTGAATCTTCATCATCACCAATCGGCGTTTCCATGGAGATCGGCTCTTTCGCGATCTTCAGGACTTTACGTACTTTATCTTCCGGCATCTCCATACGTTCGCCCAGCTCTTCCGGGGTCGGCTCACGGCCCATCTCCTGAAGCATCTGGCGGGACACGCGGTTCAGCTTGTTGATCGTTTCGATCATGTGTACCGGAATACGAATAGTACGTGCCTGGTCAGCAATAGAACGGGTAATCGCCTGACGAATCCACCAGGTTGCATAGGTGGAGAACTTGTAACCACGACGGTATTCAAATTTGTCTACCGCTTTCATCAGACCGATGTTGCCTTCCTGAATCAGATCCAGGAACTGGAGCCCACGGTTGGTGTACTTTTTCGCAATAGAGATAACCAGACGCAGGTTCGCCTCAACCATCTCTTTCTTAGCGCGACGGGCTTTAGCTTCACCGATCGACATACGACGGTTAACTTCTTTGATCTCGCTAAGGTTCAGACTGACATCTTTCTCTACTGCCAGAATCTTACGCTGACAACGCAGGATCTCAATACGCAGTGCTTCCAGAGCATCAGCATACTTAGGCTTATCCGCCAGAACGTTATCCAGCCATTCCAGGTTGGTCTCATTGCCCGGGAAGGAGGTGATGAACTCTTTACGGGTCATCTTAGCTTTACGTACGCAAAGCTGCATGACACGACGTTCCTGCTTGCGGATCTCATCCATGCTGTTGCGCACGCGGGCAACCATGGCATCAAAATTCTTAGGCGTCAGCTTGATCGGTGCAAAATAGTCGGCCATAGCCAACTGAGCAGCCTGATACTCAGCACTGTCTGTGCCTTTCTTCTCACCAGCTTCCAGAACAGCGTCATGCAGCTCTTTCAGACGGGTAAATCGAATACGCGCTTCTTCCGGATCAGGACCGCTTTCGGTTTCTTCCTCATCATCCAGATCGCCGTCATCGTCGTCATCGGACTTTGCACTTGCTACAGGACCAGCCGGGACTTCACCATCATCCGGATCAATATAACCGATCAACAGATCACTCAGGCGACCTTCTTCCGTCTGGGTTTGTTCGTAAATATCCAGCACATTCTGAATCGTGCCCGGCAGGTATGACACAGCGTGCATCACTTCACGCAGACCTTCTTCGATACGCTTAGCGATAACAATCTCGCCTTCACGGGTCAGAAGCTCTACAGTACCCATTTCACGCATGTACATACGGACAGGGTCAGTGGTACGGCCTACATCGGACTCCACTGCAGCAAGGGCCGCTACAGCTTCTTCTGCGACAACTTCATCCGTTGAAGAATCACCATCGGTCATCAACAGGGTTTCTGCATCAGGCGCTTCCTCGGAAACACTGATACCCATGTCGTTGATCATACGAATGATATCTTCGACCTGATCTGGGTCTGAAATATCTTCCGGGAGGTGGTCATTTACTTCTGCGTAAGTGAGGTAGCCCTGTTCCTTTCCGCGGGCGATCAATTCCTTCAAGCGCGACTGTTGCTGCTCATTTCCAGCCATAGATACCCTATCTCAAATGTAGTGCAAAGAACGAGGTGGGAAAAATGCTAAGCGTTCAAATTTAGCATAATTCGGCCTTGACTTCCACCCGATTCTAAATTATTGCGAAACTTCAGCGCCATTACCTTCCGGCTGACTTTTCTTTTTAGCCAACAGGTTAAGCAACATCACCAGCTCTTCATTTTCATTTTTGGTCAGCTTCTGACCGGAACGGCTTTTTCGCGTCAGCTCGTCAAAACGTTGATCGTGCTGATATTCACGCCGTTTAAGCTCCAGTGACCGGAGCCATTCTTTAAATTCTGAGACGATAAACTCTTCGGCGAGCACTTCTTCCTGTGCGATCTGGTCTAATAACCGGCCCGTTTCTGTGCCGTACCAGTGCGCCTGTAAGGAGGAAGTGGTGACTCCCGGAGTACATTTCAAGTATTCAAGCACCTGATCAAAAACTTTTCCCCAGAAGAAACCTTTGTTTTCGTCAATGATCTCTTTCAATTGCTGATATTCTTCTTCGGACAATGCATGGCACACATTGGGGCAACGCACCATCCAGACCAACAACTTGTACGCATAGCTGGTCGATAACTTAACTTCCGGTTCGTTATCGGCCTGAATCTCAGTTTCTGCAGCATATTCCGGAATAATATCAGCAGGTTGACTGGGAACCGTCTCACGAACCAAAGGCTCCGGACGACTTTCAATCTGATCCTGAAGGTCGCTATCGTTAACGCCGACCAGCTCTGCCAGCTTTTTAATCAGAAGCGTTCGTAAGATTCCTTTCGGGATCTTCTGAAAAAAGGGCATCGCTTTCTGAGTCAGCAGCGCCTTTCCCTCAGGCTCCTGTGGGTTCAGTCCCTGCTGCAGAAAACGGAAAAGGTATTCCGAAAGAGAATCCGCTCTGACAATACGCTGCTCAAAAAGATTCTTGCCATTAGCCCGAACCAGAGAATCCGGGTCCTGGCCTTCCGGCAAGAACATAAATCGGGCTTGCCGGCCATCGATCATGTGGGGCAGAACATTTTCCAGCGCACGCTGGGCAGCACGTTCCCCTGCTTTGTCACCATCAAAGCAGAACACCACTTCCGGCACGACTTTGAACAGTCGCTCCATATGCTCAGACGTTGCGGAGGTACCCAGGGTTGCTACGGCATAAGGGATACCGGCTTCGGCAAGAGCTACCACATCCATATAGCCTTCAACTACCAGCAGGCGCTCCAGCTGGCCGGGTGACGTTTTCGCTTCGTATAAGCCGTAGAGCTCCTTCCCTTTCTGGAAAACCGGCGTTTCCGGCGAGTTCAGATATTTGGGCTTCTCATCGCCCAATACCCGCCCCCCAAAGGCGATAACCTTGCCGCGCCAATCCCGGATCGGAAACATAATCCGGTTGCGGAAACGATCGTAAGTACGACCCGTTTCTTCTTTTTGTACCAAAAGCCCCAAACTGATCTGTTCTTTTTCGCTTATATTCTGACCAACCAGATATTTTTTAAGCAACTCCCAGCCGTCAGGCGCATAACCGATACCAAAACGCTCTATCATTTCCGGCTTCAAACCGCGGTGCATAAGATACGCCTGCGCCCGCTGATGACCTTCGGCCATCTGGAGCGAGTTGCGGTAAAACTGGGTTGCAAGCTCAAGCGTTTCAGCAGATTTTTTTGCCGCCTGACGCTTCTTAGCTTCAACAGGATTTTCATCCCGAGGCACTTCCATACCCAACTGCTTGGCGAGGTCTTCGATGGCCTCTACATAACCCAGGCCATCATGCTCCATCAGAAAGCCAATCGCATTGCCATGAGCGCCACAACCAAAGCAGTGATAAAACTGTTTGTCCTGACTGACGGTAAACGAGGGTGTTTTTTCGTTATGAAACGGGCACAAACCATGCCAGTTGCGACCGCTTTTTTTCAGCTTAACCGCACTTCCCACTACATCAACGATGTCTGCGCGTGCGACAAGGTCATCGATAAAATATTGAGGAATCCGACCGGCCATAAGGGCTCTGACTACCTAACGAAAATTAAGAACTTAGACAAGAGACTGTCAGAATGACAGTTCAGTTTTGCAGCTTCATATAAAATGAAAAACGGCCGCCGGTTAAGGCAGCCGTTTTTACCCCTAAAAAGACAACCGTGCAGACCGGAATCTGCAGAGAGGTTGCTTAGTACAGACGCTCGAAACGTTTCTGCTCGCGCTGTACCTTTTTAGCGTGACGCTTAACAGCAGCAGCTGCCTTACGCTTACGAACCCAAGTTGGCTTCTCGTAAAATTCACGACGACGAACTTCGGCTAAGATTCCAGCTTTCTCACAAGAACGTTTGAAACGACGCAGAGCAACGTCAAACGGCTCATTGTCTTTAACTTTAACAGCAGGCATTAAAGACTCACCACCTTAAAAGTAATAGGATTGAAATTAGAGATGTCACCAAAACGGCGACATGCCTTAGGGGACGCATGATTCTATAGGCTTTACCCACCCCATGCAAACGGCTTTAGAGTGCTCAATACCGCTTTTTTCAACGAATCCACGGCTTTTAGTGCCATTTTGAGGCTCACCTAGGTAGAATTGCGCCTATTCTTTCAAGCAGTTAGTGATCCCCATGCGTGTACTCGGAATCGAAACATCCTGTGATGAAACAGGTCTGGCCATTTATGACTCAGAACAGGGTTTGCTAGCCCATGCTCTGTTCAGTCAGATCGATATGCATATCCCTTATGGCGGCGTTGTGCCGGAACTGGCGTCCAGAGACCATGTCCGCAAGCTCCTGCCTCTAACCAAACAGGTGATGGCTGAAGCCAAAACCACCGCTGATGAGATAGATGCGATCTGCTATACCTCAGGTCCAGGTCTGATCGGTGCACTTATGGTGGGGGCATCGACGGCTCAGGCGCTGGCTATGGCATGGGGTAAACCTTGCTTAGGCGTTCATCACATGGAAGGCCATCTTTTAGCGCCCATGCTTGAAGAAACGCCACCGGAATTCCCTTTCGTAGCACTACTCGTATCCGGTGGTCACACTCAGCTGATCGACGTTCAGGGCATTGGTCAATATGAAATGCTGGGCGAAAGCATTGATGACGCCGCTGGCGAAGCCTTTGACAAGGCCGCAAAAATGATGGGACTCCCCTATCCCGGCGGTCCGCATATCGCCCGTTTTGCCGAGCAGGGAACGCCGGAAAAATATCTGTTCCCACGCCCTATGACCAATCGTCCGGGTCTGGATTTCAGCTTCAGCGGCCTGAAGACCTTTACCCTGAATACCGTTGAAGCGGCTAAAGAAGCGAATAACGGCGAGCTGACTGATCAGGAGCGTGCCGATATCGCTCTCGCATTTCAGGATGCCGTCGTTGATACCCTCGTGATCAAATGCAAGCGCGCTCTGAAGCAGGCAGGCCGTAAAAAGCTGGTCATCGCAGGGGGCGTCAGTGCCAACAAAGACCTGAGAGCCAAGCTTGAAGCTACTCTCACCGGCATGGGCGGACAAGTCTATTACCCACGCAATGAGTTCTGCACAGACAACGGCGCAATGATCGCCTACGCTGGATGCCAGAGGCTGATGGCGGGTCACACCAATAACAAGCAGATTACGGTTCAGCCCCGCTGGCCACTGACTGATCTGCCGCCGCTGGATCTGCAACACGGCAAGTGAAGTGTCAGACTTGGTTCTGACGCAGCTTTTGCTGCAATCGGCAAAACTAACTGCAACACGAATGGCAATACATAGGTGATGGTTTGGACCGGGTTTTTATTGAAGGTTTAAAAGTTGATGCCCTGATCGGTGTTTATGACTGGGAACGTGAGATCCTGCAACCTCTGGAATTTGATATCGAGATGGCAACCGATATCGGCCCAGCCGCTGCGGGTGACGAGCTGTCACTAACACTGGATTACTTCTCTATCAGTCAGGCAATTACTGAGTTAGTCAAAAGCTCATCCTATAAGCTGATTGAGACGCTGGCTGAAGCCGTGACCAAACTGATCCGGGAAAGGTTTGATGTTTGCTGGGTAAAAGTAAAAGTCAGCAAACCCGGGGCTGTCCCAAATGCCCGCAATGTAGCGGTTCAGATCGAAAGAGGCAGCCTGACATCAAACCCTGCGGAGTCAGTACAATGAGCCGCATTTATCTGAGCCTTGGCAGCAATATCAATGCCCGCAGTAATATCAAAGCGGGTATTGCAGCTCTGAATGCCCGCTTTGGTGAGATGCAGCTCTCTCCAATTGTTGAAAGCGAACCGGTTGGCTTTATTGGTGATCCCTTCATCAATCTGATGGCGGTACTGGAAACCGAACGGCCTGTTCCTGAGCTGAGCAAACAATTTCGTCAGATGGAATATGACTTCGGGCGGGAAGATAATGCGCCTAAGTTCAGTGGACGCACGCTTGATATCGATATTGTTATGGTCGATCAGCTGCACGGCGAACACTTTGGTATCCAGCTTCCGCGCAAGGACCTGTTTGAACACGGCTATATGCTATACCCACTTGCTCTTATGGAGCCTGATCTTGTGCCGCCGGGTCAGGAGAAAACGGTTCAGGAGCTATGGGCTAATTTCCCTTATCCTGAACAGAAGCTCTGGCTAACCGAGCTTTAGCCAAGAATCTTCTCACTCCCTCACCCGACAAAGGCGCTCCTGTCAGGAAAGCGCTTCTGCAATCAGCTCGAGGCGTCGCGCTTTAATCGCGGCGCCGATGGCAGGCCCTTTAAGCCCTTGTGCAACAAAATCCTTTGCCGTTACCTGGGCCATCTCTTCGGCAAGGTTCTGCCACCAGTTTTTCACTGCCTGATAATCCGGACTCCACAGCATCAGCCAGATATCAAATAACCCGCCCTGTTTAAACGCACCCGCCTTTTCCAGAAGCGCCAACAACAGTTCAGCATTTTTCTCTGGCTCAGCATTAAGTAAAGGCCAGAACCGTTGAACCAGCAGGGCAAAATCCTGATAGCGCTTAGGCGCTTTGATACGAACACATAAAGCATCAATAGCTTTAGGCGTAAGATCATGCAGCAACCATCCCCAGCAAAGCAGAGCACGAAGCGAGCTATCAGTTTCAGCCAGAAACTCAGGCAGCTTAAACTCTTGCTCACCCAACTCCGTGAACCAGACGCCCAAAGCGCCAACTTTCTTCAACAGAGCAAAGTATTGTTCAGGATTTTTTTCCAGAAGGGCACGCTCTGTTTCTGACCAAACCCGCTCCGCAGAAAGCTGCTGCAGTTCCTCTGCGTCGACCAGAGAGCGCATCAGCTGTTCAGTCTCTTCCGCAACAGAAAATCCCAGGCGGTAGAAACGCGCCAGAAAGCGAGCACCTCTCAATACCCTTAAAGGATCTTCCGCAAACGCCGGGGATACATGGCGCAGAATCCTGTTTTCGAGATCAGCCAGTCCGTTATAAGGGTCATGAATTTTACCGGCATTATCCTTGGCCATCGCATTGATGGTGAAATCACGACGCAGCAAATCTTCTTCCAGAGTCACATCCGGTGACGTATGGCAGACAAAGCCCTGATAACCTTTTCCTGATTTCCTTTCGGTTCTCGCCAGTGCGTATTCTTCTTTTGTAATGGGATGCAGAAAAACAGGAAAGTCTTTGCCGACCTGAACAAAGCCTGCCGCTTTCATCTCATCAGGGGTCGCACCAACAACCAGCCAATCTCTGTCATTCGCCTTCAATCCCAGCAGTTCATCACGAACGGGGCCACCGACAAGGTAAATATCTGCAGATTCGAGATAATTATCATCAGAAACGAAAATCTGGCTCATTTTTTGCTAAACCTAAATTATGAAACGAATAAAAGTTTAATTTTCTGTAGGTTAACGCCTCAGTCGCACTAAACTTTACGAAAGTGATGCCGATAATAACCGGTATAATTTTCGGCTCAACTATAACGACTTTTTACTCTAAGGGGTTTAAAACGCTTATGTTGGGTTCGCATCATAATGTCAGGAAGAGCCGATGCTAAAAACCGTAAAAATAATCACGGGCACTTTGTTTCTTGGCCTTACGCTGTCTGCATGTACGATGCCGTATTATGGCTATCATCAGAACGCGCAACCCCAGGGAACCTACGTGCAGATTCCACCTGCGAAGCCTCAACCGCGCCGCAAGGTGATTATCCGAACGGAAACCCATCGCGTTCTGACACCTCAGATCATTATGGAACCTTGCTGTAATATGCAGCCGGATGTGATCTACAGGCGTCGATACTGATTTTTTGTGCGCGTTGAAACACTTTATCGATCTATTTGTGACGGACATCAGGAGTGATGATGATGAAACTTAAACTGGCTTCTCTGGCAATCGCCGGTGCTGTAATAACGGCAGGTTGTGCACCAACCAACCAACAGGCTATGAACAATCAGGCAAACAGCGATTATGTTGTTTACCAGCAGGTTGAACATACTTACAGCCCTAAGGTTGAACCTATTATTGTCCGGGTAACGGGCTATGGCGCATATCTGGAAAATCCACGTATGTCCAAAGGTCAGAATCAGCTGATGGCAATGCGTGCCTCTAAGCTTGATGCTTACCGTGCAATCGCTGAACGTGTATACGGTACCCGTGTAAGCGGTGGATCTACCGTTGAAGCCATGGTTCTGCGTGATGACCGTTTCCGTACTTATGTTGACAGTGTCATCCGTGGCGCAAAAGTTGTGTCTACATACGAGCTGGCTCATAACAACTACGAAACCACAATGGAACTGGTTCTTGAACCAACTTTCTATGACTGCATGGGCTCGCCAGACGCACTGCAATCACCAAACTGTACTGCGCCAACCGTGCACGGTGAGTCTCCGGACACTCGCGCTGTAACCCGCCCTTTGGTTAAAGTACAGCCTGGACAGTATTATCTGAACTAAGACTACCAACTGAGCTAATTCCACTGATATTATGCCCTATCAGTGGCTATTAACAGTAACAGGTAAATAAGGAGCGGTCGGTTGTTAAACACCCTATTCCGTCACAAGGTGTTGTGGATTCTTTGTCTGGTTATCGGACTTGAAACCCCACAAGCAGAAGCCAAATGGCTTGAAGCAACCGGCCAAGCCAAAATTGTACATCAGGATCTGGTCAGCGCACGCCGTATAGCTATCCGAGATGCCGTCCAGCAGCTTAGCCTGCAGGCCGGTGCTGATGTCAGCAGTTTTCAGCAGATGACTGACGGTGCAATCACAGCTGATAATCTGCGGGTTAGTTCAAACGGCACAGTTCAGGATATCAACATCCTGAAAGAGGAAGTCAAAGGCGACACTCTTATGCTAACCATAGAAGCAGACGTACTGATCAATGATCAGTCCTGTGGTAATGGCAGCAGCAATGCGTACCTAAGAAGCGCCGCGGTTACCTCTTTCTACCTGGAAGACCCTCAATCAGCTTCATTTGGTGGCTTTTACAATATCAGTCAGGCCTTACCTGCTGATCTCTCTCGCCGAATGAACAGTTTTCAGAAAGTTAAAGCTCTGGATGCCTCAGGATTTCAGGTCTATACCTCACCAAAAACGATCCCGACTTCTGTCACAACAGAAGGCACTCTGACGACAGCTATTTCTGCTTCCAGCCAGCTTGGTGTTCAGTACGTGGTTAGCGGTGTCATTCGAGATATTTCGATGGCTCGCCCTGATCTGTTAAGAACCAAATCTTATTTCAGTCAGGTAAAAGATAAGCTGGAACATGGTGACAGCCGCTTTGAACGCCGTTTCCAGATGGATATTTACGTTCATGATGGCTTTAGTGGTGCCATGGTCTACAGCCAGCGCTACGAAACTCTGGGTAACTGGAACGTACCACTGGAAGAGAAACCGGGGTTTGATTCAGTCCCTTTCTGGAAAAGCGATTATGGCCAGAAAGTCAGCGACATTCTCGATGAAGTCATTAACGATCTTAACAGCACTCTGAGTTGTCAGCCGTTTATGGCTAAAGTAACCCGCACTGAAGGTAAGAAGATCTATATTGATGCCGGTGCCGGTGAAGGTCTGCGTCCGGGCGATACTCTGAATCTTTATCGTCTGAGCACCTTCTACGATGCAAACCAGAACGCCTATACTGAACTTGAGAACACCAAAATTGTGGTCACCCTTAAAAAGGTTCAACCCTTCTTCTCCCGGGGTGAGATCAGCACAGAAACCGATAAGCTGGGTATTCAACAGGGCGATGTTGTTATCGCCTGGTAAACGGGTTATCAGTATTCTGATTATAAAAAAGGAGCCATGAGCTCCTTTTTTCATTCTCTGATTTTACTGCCGAAGCAGTTTCCAATCAGTTGCAGTGCTCAGGACAAACTGTTTTCCATAGTTCATATCCACCCTGCAGGCTATAGACATCACTAAAGCCCTGTTCCGCCAGAAACTGCGCTGCTGACTGGCTGCTGTTACCGTGATAGCAGCAAACCACCACTGGCTGAGCCTTGTCCGTCTGTTCAATAAACAACTGAACATTATCATTATTCAAAGGCTGAGAGCCTTTAATAGATCCGGCAGAAAAACTGGCAGGATCACGAATATCCACAACCACCGCCGTTTCACCGGCTTCCAGCTTGGCTTTTAATTCATCAGGATTCATAAACTGAAATTTCATAGAGACACCTTTTATCATCACCGGATGTTGTCTGTGGTTTCAGGCTGAAATCCCTTATGCCAAACCATCAGTTAAAACATATGCTGCCACACCGAAATATTACAAACAACTAATATAATAATGCCTGCAAACTTCTAACAGAGCTCAGTTCCCCTGTTTCCAGATTGAGTGCTGTCAGAGCACCTCCCCAGACACAACCTGTGTCCAGAGCAAAGATCCCCTCGGCATCAACTTGGCCTTCCAGTGCAGCCCAGTGCCCGAAAATGATCTTTTCCTGCACCAAACGGGGATAACTGAACCAGGGAGCATAACCCTCAGGACACTGATCGAGACCTTCCTTAGCATCGAAGTCGAGCTTGCCCTTCGGCGTACAAAAACGCATTCGGGTGAAGTAGTTGGTGATCGCACGCAGACGGTCAAAACCTTTCAGATCATCAGACCACTTAGCAGGTTTATTACCATACATATTGTCGAAGTACGCCTTGCATTGAGCGCCGCGCAGAACTTCTTCAACCTCTTTGGCATAAGCCATAGCCTGCTCAAGATCCCAAACAGGCGGTATCCCGGCATGGGTCATCACATAGCCCAACTTAGCATCGTAATGGCAAAGAGGCTGATGGCGCAGCCAATCGAGTAGCTGATCCCTGTCCGGAGCCTCAAGAATAGACTGCAAGGTATCGGAACGCTTTAACCGCGCACCGGAATAGGCAACCGCCAGCAGATGCAGATCGTGATTACCCAGAACGCAGCGCGCTCTATCCCCCAGAGAGGAAGCAAAGCGCAGAACCTCAAGGGACTCGGGGCCACGATTAACAAGGTCTCCCGCCAGCCAGAGCTTGTCACGGTTCGGGTCAAATTGAACGGCATCCAGCAGGAGTTCCAGTTCACTGAAACAGCCCTGCAGGTCACCTACTGCATAAGTTGCCATAACGCTAAATTGCCATCGGTTGTATCGAAAAGATCAGATTGGAATGTTGGATTTGTATCAGCTTGCTATCCGCTTACGGAAGATAAACCGGTCAGTGCAGCATATCCTCTTTAGCCAGCCGGAATGCCGGAATATCCAGCTGCAACGGGCAATCGAATTCGATATCCGTCAGCTCATAGAAACCCTGCATAACGCCCAGTGGCGTCGGGAAAATAGCGCCTGAGGTGTAACTGTAGGACTCACCCGGTGCAATAACCGGCTGCTGCCCTACTACGCCCTTGCCCTTCACTTCATTCACCTTGCCGTTACCATCCGTGATGACCCAGGAGCGGGTCAGCAGCTTCACACTAGTACGGTTATTATTGGTGATGGTGACCTTATAGCTGAAAACATACTGATCACGATCTTCAGCAGTATCCTGCTTGATAAACTTGGGCTCTATTTTCAGATCCAGCAGACCTGCCGACGCCGGCTGATCCTGATCACTGATATCAGTCATGTTTACCCAACCTGTCAGCCAGACAATCACTTAAGGCAACCACTTCCTGCAGGCTGAGGGTTTCCGGACGACGCTGTGGATCGATGCCCAGAGCTTCGATTTCAGTCACATCCATCAGACCTTTCAGGTTATTGCGTAATGTTTTACGACGCTGAGCAAAAGCGGTTCGTACCAGATTATCCAGACACTCCGCAGACTTTGCCGGATGAGGCAGTTCTTTATGTGGCGTCAGACGCACGATCGCAGAGTCAACCTTTGGCATAGGGTCAAAGGCTTCCGGTGGCACGATGAAAAGCGCTTCAACATCGCACAGATACTGCGCCATGATGCCCAGACGCCCCCAGTCATTCGTACCCGGAGTAGCAGCAAGACGCTCAACCACCTCTTTCTGCAGCATAAAGTGCATATCCTGAATATTCTGACGCTGCTCCAGCAGGTGGAAAATCAGAGGTGTGGAGATGTTATACGGCAGGTTGCCCGCAACACGCAGAGGCTTGTCGTCATCGATCAGTTCAGCAAAATCAAACTTCAGCGCATCCGCCTGATGAATCTCAAAACCTTTATGGTTAAAGAATTTCACCTTAAGGCCCGGAATAAGGTCACGGTCGAGCTCAATCACATCAAGACGCTCGGCGGATTCCAGAATAATTTCGGTCAGTGCCCCCATACCCGGGCCAATCTCAACCATGTGGTCATCAGCCTGGGGCGCGATGCTGCGAACAATGCGACGAATAATACCTTCATCCTGAAGAAAGTTTTGTCCGAAGCGCTTACGGGCGCGGTGTTGCTGAGGCTTCTTAGCCATTAATTCCTCTCAGATTCTTCAGGTGTTATCGACTACGGGCTTCTGCCATCAGAGCAGCATAACCCAGAGCGGTCCAGAGGCTGCCTTCATGGGCTTGTCCGGTTCCCGCCAGATCAAGGGCTGTACCGTGATCTACAGATGTTCTTACAATAGGCATGCCGAGGGTGATATTGGCTGCGCGGCCAAATCCGGCATGTTTGAGTACAGGTAGCCCCTGATCGTGATACATCGCCAGTACGGCATCTGTGTCTTTCAGATGATGCTCGGCAAACAGAGTGTCCGCGGGTAGCGGACCGGTTAGAGCAATACCCTCTTCTGCCAACTGCTGCAGGGTAGGAACAATCACATCCAGCTCTTCACGGCCCAGATGACCATCTTCACCGGCATGGGGATTTAAGCCACAAACCAAAACCTTAGGTTGCTGCAAGCCAAAATCCTGCTGCAGCGAACGGTAAAGCACGCGACTGACCCGGGAGATCCGCTCAGGGGTTACGGCATCCGCCACATCACGCAACGGCAGATGAGTCGTTACCAAAGCGACACGCAGTCCCTCGGTTGCCAACATCATGACCACCTGTTCGGTTTTCGTTCTTTCCTGCAAAAACTCAGTGTGGCCGGTAAAAGGCACGCCCGCCTCATTGATCACACCTTTGTGCACCGGAGCCGTTACCATGCCCTGCCAGCGACCGGACAGACAGCCATCGGTTGCCAGTTTCAGCGTTTCGAGCACATACGTAGCGTTAGCAGAATTTAACCGGCCTGCCTCTTCCTGCTCAGCAAGACGGACAGGGATCACCGCCAGCTTATTAGCCTGCATCAGAGGCAGCTCGTTATGAGCCTCCACCTCGGTCAGCTCTATCTGCAAACCAAGGCTATCTGCACGACGCTTAAGAAGTGCAGGATCGGCTATCACCCCTAAACGGAGATGGCGGCAATCGACGCCACTCCAGCTCAGGCGTTCAGACGCTTCATCCCAGCCAGTCGCAAGCTTTAATACGACATCCGGGCCGATACCTGCAGGCTCACCTGTCGTGATCACCAGAGAAAGACTCACACTCTCGTCCTCTTAACGAATCTCGATATAGGCTGCCGCTTTTTGCTCACGCAGCCAGTTATCCAGTTCTGTATCAAACTTACGCTTAAACAGCTGCTGACGCGCCTGCTCACGAACCAACTGATCGCCAATATCCTGACTGCGACGACCTTCTACCCGCAGAATATGCCAGCCGAACTGCGAACGGAATGCAGGGCTGACACCATTAACGGATGTGTTATTAATTGAAGCTTCAAACTGAGGCACATACTTGCCCGGCTTCGCCCAGCCCAGATTGCCGCCATCACCGGCAGATGCTTTATCATCAGAGTAAGTTCGCGCCAGCTCGGCAAAATCTTCACCCTGCATAATGCGCTGACGAAGCTTATTCACCAGCGTACGGGCCTGTGCTTCTGTTCTGAGAGCCGTAGGTGCAATCAGAATATGACGCACCAGCGTCTCGGTCACCAGCTTGGTTGGGCCACCGCGCTTTTCCAACAGACGGATAATATGGAAGCCGGACGGACTACGCAGAGGCACAGAGGTTTCATTGATATCCATCGCCGGAACCTGATCAGCAAGAAGCACAGGCAACTCGCTGCCGCGACGCCAATCCATCTCACCACCCTGTAGCGCATATTCATCATCAGAGACACGAATCGCTAACTGGCTGAAATCGTCACCCTGAACCAGCTGTTGGTAGATCTCCTGGGCTTTCTGATCAGCTGCCGCAACTTGCTCGGGCGTCGCCTTTTCCGGAATCGATACCGTGATCTGCTGCAGACGATAATCTGTGTTGCTTAACTCAGTTTTCTCCTGAGCCAGAAAGTTATCCACTTCCTGCTCAGAGATACGGATACGCTCACCAACACGGCGCTGACGCAACTGACTGATCAGCAACTCACGACTGATCTGGTCACGCACACTGCTGAAAGGAATGCCCTGACGCTCCAGCACCTGACGGAACTGATCCACCGTCATTTTGTTTTGCTGGGCGACACTGGCCAACGCTTTGTTCAGTTCAGTGTCAGATACCCGCATACCGGACTCTTTCGCTTTCTGCATCTGAATGGTATCCAGTATCAGGCGGTCCAGTACCTGCTTACGCAATACATCACGGGCAGGCGGAGTGATATTCCGCTGACGCAAATTCTGATAAACCGAGTCCAGCTTAGCTTCCAGCTCAGACTGCATCAGAGCTTCCTGATTCACGACAGCTACCACCTGATCCAGCGGCTGACGGGCCGCGTGGGCGGATAAAACAAATGCCAGCGATAAACTTAAAACGATCCAGTTAACTGCTTTCTTCATCATGGAGGTTACTACTTAGTAATAGGTGTATAGCCCGGAACATACTCTTCCATCTGGGCAAATGAACTTTTTTGGCCAATTCCACCAAAACCTTTCAGCACAAGCTGAATGCCAATGGAATCATCCGAGGTCGAGGTACTGCTGCTGGTTTGCCACTGATGCCGGGCAAAACGCACCAGCCAGCAACAACTTTCATACTCAACACCCGCAATCTGCTCCAGACGGGTGTCATTTTTAAGATCCTGCTTTTGGGCAAAGAAAGTCCGCCACTGATCATTAAAGGGATAGAGCAATCCCAGATCAGCAACCTCCGAATAGGTTTCATCATCAGCATCACAATTTCCCAGCAAGGTACAGTTCGACAAAGCCCTGGAGTGCCGAACCATCATGGTAGCACCTCCCGGCAGCAAAGCCGTAACCTGTTGATCCTGACGTTCAAGACGATCTTTATTGTAATCCCACTGACGGGTTACTTTTGCCATCAGCCGCTCTGTTGGTTGCCACAGAGCCTGCAGAATCAGGGGTGAGCTTTCCCGGGTCCGGAAATAATTGGTCGCCTCGTCAGGGTCTGAACTTGTGGTTACAGTTCGGTCTTTGGCATAAAAGGCCTGACCGGCATTCAGCGTAAGCCGCTCGCGACCATTCTTGTTAGAAATAAAACGACTGGTAACACCCAGCGAGGTTTTTATCAGATCACCGGCCCGGTCAACGCCTGAGAAACGTGTGTCCCGATAAAGCTGGTTAATATCAAAAGCGTATTCGGAAGTATCGAAGACCGGATTATCAACCTGCTCTTCCGTAGGGGATGCGGTAAAAAAGAGGCGCGGTTCCAGAGTCTGAATGTAGTCATTCTCAAGCAGCTGCATATCACGTTCAAAATAAAGCCCGCCATCAGCAGTAAAAACCGGAATCATGCGCTGGGTTGAATCACTGACACCCGCAGGCTGATCGTCCAGTTGATAGCCAGTCTGCATAAGACGACCTTTAATCAGCCAATATCCCCAGAGTGCATCTTCCCGATACTCGGCAAACGGTTCAAGATGATAGCGGTTTGCCTGAAAAGAGGTTCCCCAATCAACAGCACCATTGGTTACGCTGCCATTAACAGGGTTGTTAATATCACGCCGGAAAGCAACCCACTGAGAATTAACACCGTAGGTTAGGCCACTATCTCTCCAGCGACCATTAGCCTGTAATTCAGGGAGCTTATAGAATACTTTGTCTTCATCATCCAGATCAGGATCCAACTGCTGATAACCCTGGACGCGGGCTAAAAACTGCCAGTTGTCATAACGCCCTTCAGCTTCTGCAAGCTGCAAAAGCTCACTGGTATTAGCCGCTGTAAAACCTGCTTCAAAATCATTCAGAAAATAATCATCGGAAGATTCTGAATAATCCACACGATAGCGCCAGCGATCTGCAGGCTTACCTCTTAATAAGAGATGGGTTAGCTGGCGGTCATCACCAAAATCCGGATCATTTTCAAAAAAAGAGTTTGAAACTTCCCCGTAATGATTTTCGGTCGCTAACAACCGAAACTCTGAATTCAATAGCACACCACGATCTCTGTACCAGCGCGGACTCAGAGTCGCATCAGCATTAGGAGCCAGATTAAGATAGAGCGGCTGCTCATATTCTTCTAAACCATCACTCCCCACTGAAAGCGAAGGCATCAAAAGACCGGTGTGACGGCGATCATCGATCGGAAAACGGAAATAAGGCCAGTAGAAAACCGGAATATCGGCAAGTTCCAGCCGGGCGTGTATTGCGGTGCCAAAGCCACTTTCCTGATCTAACTCGATATCACTGCCTACCAGACGCCAACTGTTGTCTCCTGGGGCGCAGGAGGTATAGCTGCCATCAGAGATGACCACCTCTCCGGGAGCTGTCTGAACAATGGTGGACGCCTTTCCTCTCATGCCATCTTTGGGGAGCGCATATTCGGGATTTACAATCTCAAACTGATCGTCATTCAGATTAAACTTACCTTCATCCCCGTGCACAACAACCCCATTCTGCCGCAGGGTCACGTAATTAATCGCTTCAATTCGGGAACGGTCAGCAGAAACTTTAGCTTCTTCAGCCTGAAGACTAATCTCAGGGCTGATAATTTTAACATTGCCTCTGAGATGAATACTGCCATCAGCAAGATAATCCGCAGACTCTGCTGTAATTTGAGTTGAATCGCCTTCCGGCTGCTGGAAAGGCAAAGGTCGGTACGAGCCTGCGCAGAATGAAGGCAAAGCAGACTGCTCTTCTGGCGACAATTCATTTCGAGGCACCCAATCGAGAAAATGAGAGGTGCCAGGCTCTGCCGCTAAAGCGCTATTAGAAAACAGGCTCACAGCGAAGACACACGCCAACAACTGTCCGGCCCCAGACGCAGGAAAACGCTTTTTCAGGTTCGGAAAACTGTAGATAAGGTCTGAAGATGAAGATGACAATTTCAAACAAGATCCTTACTTGGCTGATGTCCGGCCTGAACCTGAAGCATGTTCGGCCTGAATGAGTTTGGCTGAAATCAGTAGGGTACAGCTAAAAGGGCAACATTATAGCGACTTTGAAATCTTCCGGCTCGAAGAAATATCCCAAACCGAAAAGTATAACGGCTCGGCGAGTTTACTTCATCGCAGAAAACAGCCTAATGGCTTACAAAATCCGTTTACTTTTAACAAATGTCATAAGCGGCAACCGGTCTGCATCACGTCCAATCAGTGCCGGGGTGCCATTAAACAGAACCACTTAACAGTGTTAACAAAAGCTTCAGGCTTCTGTATGGGCAGTTGCAGATGCTTTTGCCATAATACAGCGGCTTCCGGAATAATACGGCCACGATAAGGAGTGCCGATGAACCCTAGATACACCCAGCTTTGTCAGTGGCTGACTCAGGCAACCAATATCAGCCAACCTGAGCTTGTGATGGTGGCAGGCGATGCCAGTTTCCGTCGTTACTACCGCCTGAACTGGAACAATGGCCGCACTGATGCTCAGACCGGTTCCTACATTGTAATGGACGCACCACCTCCGGAAGAAGACTGTGCCCCTTTTGTCCGTATCGCCCGCCATTGGTTCCGCCAGGGGGTTCATGTCCCTGAGATTATTGCGCAGGATCTGGAGCAAGGCTTTCTCCTGCTGCAGGACTTTGGCGACAACCAGTTGCTGCCGAACATTTACGATAATCAACCCGTAGCTGACCGGCTTTACAGAGATTCGATTGACGAACTGATCCGAATTCAGCAAACCAGAGACCTGGAACTACCGGCCTACAATCACGAACTACTGACCCGGGAAATGGAACTGTTCAAAGAGTGGTTCTGCCAGAAATGGTTGGAGCTGGACCTGAGTGCCGAAGAGATCAGCCTGCTGGATCATACCTTTGATCACCTGTGCCATAGCGCCCTCCAACAGGCACAGGTGCCGGTTCACCGGGATTACCACTCCCGTAATCTGATGCTGACCCATGATGACAAAATCGGCATTATCGATTTTCAGGATGCCGTTAACGGCCCGATCAGCTACGACCTGGTATCCCTGCTGAAAGATTGTTACCTGCACTGGCCGGCTTCGGCGGTCAATCAATGGCGAAATCACTATCTACAGGAAGCAAAAAACGCAGGCCTGCTGGCTGCGGATTATTCCAAAGATAAGTTCCGTCAGGAGTTTGACCTGATGGGAGCCCAACGCCATATCAAAGTACTGGGTATTTTTTCCCGTCTCTGGCTGCGGGACGGTAAGTCCGGCTATCTGAACGATATTCCACGTACGCTACAACACCTGCTGGAAGCAACCGGTGAGTACCAGAACCTGAGCCGCTTCCATCAATGGTTACTGGACCGGATCGTACCCGCTCTGAATCTCAAACATCAGAAACAGCTGGAAATTCAGCAGACAGAAGGCGCATAACATGCAGGCGATGATTCTGGCGGCAGGTCTTGGCACCCGTATGCGACCGCTCACGGACCACACACCAAAACCCTTACTCAAGGTTGCTGGCAAACCCTTACTGGAACACCAGATCAATCGCCTGATCGATGCAGGCGTCGACGCCATTCTGATCAACATCAGCTATCTTGCTGAGCAGATTGAAGACTTTATAGCCTCACGCCTGTGGCCCGTTTCCATCACACTCTCCTATGAACAGGAGCCTTTGGAAACCGCTGGCGGCATCCAGAAAGCACTGGAGCAGGGCGATCTTGATTCTGAGCAGCCGCTGATTCTGGTGAATGGCGATATCTGGTGCGATTACAATCTGTGCCAGCTGCCGGTGTTAACTCCGGGCATTGCAGCCCATCTGGTACTGACAACTAACCCGGAACATAATCCGGCCGGGGATTTTTTGTTATCCGACGATGGCAAAGTGCATCGCAAACTCTCATCAGCTGAAATCGCCGACATGCCTGCCTATACCTTCAGCGGCATCAGCCTGCTGAATCCGGCTCTGATTCCCGACAGCCAAACAGCCCCCCCTCCGCTGGCTTTAGGCCCCTTACTAAAACAAGCTGCTGAAAAAGGCCGGATTACCGGAGAGTATTACTCTGGTTACTGGTTAGATGTGGGCACGCCGGAACGGCTGAATCAGTTGGAGCAGCATCTTTTAAGCCCTGATGTTAAGTTCCAATAAACTCTGACAATAAACCCTGACTATGAAGCCATACCAACTGTGAACAAACACCGATCATGAACAGCCGCTGGTTTATCTCCTTTAAGATGACGGGGTTCTTAACCGGCCTGCTGAGCTGGGGTTGGCGAGGTATGCTGATCGGTTTTATCCTGGGCTACCTGCTGGATAAACACCTGAGCCGTTACCGGAAAACCTCTCAGCAAGCACCTTACGGCAAGCGTCATCGTAGCAGGGATGAACAACTCTTCTTTCAGTTTACCTTTCAGATGCTGGGTTTTCTGGCCAAAGCTGACGGGTTAGTGTCTCAGCAGGAAATCCACGCCACAGAGCACATCATGTCCTCTATGGCGCTAACCTCAGATGAACGATTGGCGGCCATCGAAGCGTTTAACTCAGGTAAGTCCCAACCGGAACCTCCAAACCATCTGATTAAACAGTTCAAGAGACGCTTTAAAAACCGTACCGGTAAAAAGATGGAATGGCTGCATTATCAGTTTCAGCTGCTTTACGCCGAAGGTAAGGCCAATACCAGCTTGGTCGAAACCCTCGGAATGACCGCTTTTTACGCTGGAATAAAACCGGAGCAGTTTCAGACGATACGGCAGCAATACCGCAAAGCCTGGCAGGATCAGTTTGGTAAACGGGGACAAGGCTTCAGTAGCGGCCAGAAACAACAGGGCAGAGGCGGAAAATCCTATCAGAACAGGTCAGAGCAGACAGGCTCAGGAGATGAATCCGCGTACCAGTCTTACTCCCGTTATCGTCGCTATTCTAATACCTATCAAAGCTTCGGACATGAGCTGAACGAGGCTTATCAACTTCTTGGCGTATCACCAGACAGCGATCTGGCAACCCTGAAGCGCGCCTTTCGCCAGAAGATATCTAAAGTCCATCCGGACAAACTGGCCGGACAAAATGCCAGTCCGCAGGAACATGCCAAAGCCAAGGAGCTCTCTCAGCAGCTTCAGGCCGCCTATCAGCTAATCAAAAAGAGCCGACAAGCTTACTAACCCTCGATTAACGCTATCCCTACGGACATAAAAATCGGCAATAAAAAAACGGCCAGTCTGACAGATCAGAACTGGCCGCTTGCTGTTATCGTCTGAAACCATCACCGGTTTATCAGTAACGGGAACGCTCCATACGCTCTTCGTAGAGAGAGCGAATCGGCCCTCGGATATAAGAATCCGCTGGTTCACGCTCATCCTCTTCAAACTGATAGAGATAATCCAGCCAACCGCGCAGGGATTGCACAACACGTCTGTCTTTTGCTTCTGACTGACCGGACTGCAGCCCCAGTCCTCCTAAGCGAGTCTGACGGTAGTGAGGGTTACCGGAGCGACGGGCAAAATTGGCCCGCTCCGTGGCAAAACTTTTATCGAAACGATTATCATCGTAATAAAGATCCAGAATCGGACGCTGTTGCTCCAACAACAAAGCGGGCAGATCAACATCGATCTGACGGTGAGGCATTCGAGGCTGAATCATCACCACAGCCTGCTCAGGAGGAGCAGGATGATCTTTCAGATAATCCATAATCCAGACCGCGCCAACACCGTGACCCACAAATACGATCTGCTCATACCCCTGAGCCAACAGATGCGATACCGCAGCATCAATCCGCGCATCAACCCGATCAGCCAATGGACCCGGATCTTCTACCGGAACAAAAGTAGGCTTTGGCGGCGGCCAGTCAGCATTTGCATCCCCCTCCCCATCCTTAGCCTCACCCAGCTCATCACCCTCTTCATCAGCAGGGGCTTTCGGTTCGGCAGCTGCATCCTCCGGAGCGTCTTCATTAGCAGCCTCATCACCACCTTCCGCCTCGTCTTCAGCAGGAGCCTCTTCACCATCGTCAGCTCCTTTAGGCATGCCCGCAAGCACCTGAATGGCAGGCAGGGTTCGCTCGGGAATTTCAGCAGGTCCGGGACTCGGAATCGCAACTGATAAGGTTGCCCAACCAAAATCAGGCATCTGAGTACGAACAGGATTCACCACCATCGGCCAATCCGGATGACCATCCTCAATATGCAGAATCACCAGAGCACCATGGGCTTTAGGCGTGTGTTCCGGACGGTAAAGAGCCAGAAACTCCTCCTGATTGGCGGTCAGTTTCAGTACCTCACGGGGATCAGCCTGACCGGCCAGGACATCAAAACGGGTTTTCTCTGCATCAGGTACCACATAAGGCTTGGGTGGTTCTTTCGGCTTCGCGGGCTCTTCCTGAGCCTCTTCACCATCAACAGGCTCTTCTTCAGCCGCCCATACCGCAGGCGCAGCTACGGCCAAAGCAATCAGCAAGCCGATCGACAACAGTGCTCCCCGCATGCTCACCGAAACTGAAAGCAGAACCGATAACAATGAATTTAACTTCCACCCTGAACAAACCATGCCGTTATCCCATTACTGTGACCATGACACAGGCAGAGGTTTGCCACCTGCCCGCGGTAAAACTGAAACCTTTGAATTTCAATGCATTAACTGTGCCTTAAAATCCGCAACAAGTATAAATAACATCCTACAGATTAAGAACCCGATTCCATCTCAGGGCAACAAAAAGAAACGCCTGCCGCACAGATCACTCAACCCGATAACGCTTCGCCTCTGCCGTAGCACTCAGGGCGGGCTTTGGTTAAAATGCCAGCACCTGAACCTCAGCCTGTGGCTGCCTTCTTCTTTAAGACCGATGAGAGAACCTGATGTCTGATTTCAAAATCGCACCTTCCATTTTATCCGCTGATTTCGCCCGTCTGGGTGAGGAAGTCGATAACGTACTGGCCAGCGGTGCTGATGTTGTTCACTTTGATGTGATGGACAACCACTACGTTCCGAATCTGACCATCGGTCCTATGGTGTGTAAAGCACTGCGCAACCACGGTGTTACCGCTCCAATTGATGTGCACCTGATGGTTTCTCCGGTTGATCGTATGATCGGTGACTTTATTGAAGCAGGCGCCAGCTGGATCACTTTCCACCCGGAAGCGTCTGACCATATCGACCGTTCTCTGTCGATGATCCGCGAAGGTGGCTGTAAATCCGGCTTAGTATTTAACCCGGCAACGCCGCTGCACTATCTGGACTACGTGCTGGATAAAGTAGACGTAGTTCTGCTGATGTCAGTAAACCCGGGCTTTGGTGGTCAGAAATTTATTCCGGGCACGCTGGATAAACTGCGCCAGGCGCGCAAAATCATCGATGAAAGCGGTTACGACATTCGTCTGGAGATCGATGGCGGCGTGGGCATTCAGAATATCCGTGAAATCGCTGAAGCCGGTGCCGATACCTTTGTCGCAGGTTCCGCTATCTTCAACACCGACGACTACAAAGCCACTATCAATGCTATGCGGGCCGAGCTGGCTCAGGTTAAAAAATAAAATAGTAGCTCAGGTGAAAAATTAAATAGCGGCTCAGGTCAGAAATAAATAGTGACCCAGGTAAAGCGTTAATCCCTGATCAACCTGAAAAGGGCACTCATTCGGGTGCCTTTTTTACGCCCGCATTTTTCTTGCTTCAACTCCCCCCATAAAAGGTATTTGCTATGCACCCGCTGCTGTCTGATATTCAACTTTTGGCCTTTGATCTGGATGGCACGCTAATCGACTCGGTACCGGATCTGGCGGATGCGGTAGATCAGATGCTGACTATACTGGACCGACCAAAAGCCGGTCAGGAGAAAGTGCGTAGCTGGGTGGGACAAGGTGCCGTGGTACTGGTCAAACGAGCGCTGGCGGATAGTATTGAAATCGATGATATCGACGAAACCTCTGAGCTGTTTATGCAGGCTTATCAGGCCTTTCTGACCGCCTACGATGCCAATAAGGGCGCAAAAACCCGCTGTTACGAGGGTATTTTTGCTCTGCTGGATGTTGCCAAAGCCAAAAAGATTCTCATGGCACTGATCACCAACAAGCCTTATCGCTTTGTGCCAGAGATTCTTCAGCAGCTCAATCTGGATGGTTATTTCGATCTGGTTTTGGGTGGTGATTCTCTGCCGGAGAAAAAACCATCACCGATGCCACTACTGCATGCCGCCGCACAGCTGAAAGCCGATCCAGCACTAAGCCTTATGATCGGAGACTCCATCACCGATATCTCCGCCGGACAAAAAGCAGGCTTTAAAACCGTCGCAGTCCGATACGGATATGACCATGGAGTGCCGGTAGACCAATGTGGCGCTGATCTGGTGGTTGATTCATTAGCCGAGCTGGTATAACTTAGTCGCCTTAGTACTAACAAAAGCCAATTTATCAAGATGTTAGTACTTTAGGTTATAAAAAAATCAGACCTTTTTATCTTCTTCAAAACGGATCAAATATGTTTCCTGATAAATCACTGGGATTGATGCGCGAGGTAAAACGCTGGCGATGGTGAAGCTCACATTGCGTGGTTAATGCTGTCTGTTTGCAGCGCAATCATGCCTCTGCTTTATCAAAGTTTGTGTTTTATTTTTCCATTTATACCGTGACAGGAAGACATCATGACTCCGGAACGCTTCTCTGAGCTTGCCGCAGCCGGCTACAACCGCATCCCACTGGTACGTGAAGTACTGGCTGATCTGGATACCCCGTTAAGCACCTATCTGAAACTGGCCGACCAGCCTTATAGCTATCTGCTGGAATCCGTGGAAGGTGGCGAAAAATGGGGCCGTTATTCCATTATCGGCCTGCCCTGCCAGCGTCGCCTGCAGGTACGCGGTCACGAAGTGACTCTGTTTGATGGCAATGCGGTGATCGAACAAAGCCAGCAGGATGATCCGCTGAGCTATATCGAAGATTTTCAGAAACGCTTCTCTGTGCCGGAGCTGGACAACTTGCCGCTGTTTACCGGTGGTCTTGTGGGTTACTTCGGTTACGACACCGTACGTTACGTGGAAAAGCGTCTGGTCAATATTCCGGAAAATGATCCGATTGATGTGCCGGATATTCTGCTGCTGATCTCTGAGGAAGTGGTTGTTTTCGACAACCTGAGCGGCAAGCTCTACCTGATCGTTCACGCCAATACCGAACACAAACGCCCACTGGAAAAAGCCCGTCAGCGCCTGAATGAACTGGAGCGCCAGCTCCGCTCTCTGGCGGTTTCCTCCTACAGTGTCGGCACAGGCCGTACCACTCAGGAAAGCGACTTCAAATCCGGCTTTACCGAAG
Organism: Oceanospirillum sp.; assembly: GCA_048270425.1. Taxonomy (GTDB): domain Bacteria; phylum Pseudomonadota; class Gammaproteobacteria; order Pseudomonadales; family Halomonadaceae; genus Oceanospirillum. Next base: position 163,268 of record JBLWSY010000002.1, on the reverse strand, counting down.
AGAAGTTCAAAGAAGCGGTCAGCAAAATTAAAGAGTACGTGCTGGCCGGTGACATTATGCAGTGCGTAATTTCTCAGCGTATGTCGACGCCGTTTGAGGCTCAACCGCTGGAGCTGTATCGCGCCCTGCGCTGCCTGAACCCGTCCCCTTATATGTTCTTCTTCAATCTGGATGACTTCCATGTGGTGGGCTCCTCACCGGAGATCCTTGCTCGTGTTGAAGACAACCTGGTGACCGTGCGTCCTATCGCGGGCACCCGTAAGCGCGGCGCTACCGAAACTGAAGACAAAGCCTTAGAAGAAGAACTACTGGCCGATCCGAAAGAACTGGCCGAGCACCTGATGCTGATCGATCTGGGTCGTAACGATGTTGGCCGAATCGCGCAGACCGGCAGCGTTACCCTGACCGATAAGATGGTGATTGAGCGTTACTCCCACGTGATGCATATCGTTTCCAGTGTGACCGGTCAGCTGAAAGAGGGCATGAGCGCCATGGATGTGCTGAAAGCGACCCTGCCAGCGGGTACTTTAAGTGGTGCACCTAAAGTGCGTGCCATGGAGATTATCGATGAGATGGAGCCGGTAAAACGTGGTGTTTACGGCGGCGCTGTCGGTTATCTCTCCTGGAACGGCAATATGGATACCGCTATCGCGATCCGTACTGCTGTGATTAAAGATCAGATCCTGCACATTCAGGCCGGAGCCGGTGTGGTTGCCGATTCTGAACCTCGCCTTGAGTGGAAAGAGACCATGAACAAAGGCCGTGCAATCTTTAAAGCTGTAGCAATGGCGGAGAAAGGACTGGATAACCCCGAATAATCACTTCGGGAAGCATCCGCTTAGTTTCTTTTTCTGTCGAACTGACATTAAAGATTGCCGAGTAAGCCAATACATTTGTTGTGACATTTTTCATTGATACAAACGCCTTTTTTCAAAGACTTAAGATAATTTTAACGGCCAGAAGGTCGTTAAAATACAGGTACAGACCATGCTGTTAATGATCGATAACTACGACTCTTTCACTTACAACGTTGTGCAGTATTTTGCCGAGTTGGGCGCCGACGTTCAGGTATACCGCAACGACGAAATCACTATTGAGCAGATCGAAGCCCTGAAGCCGGATCATCTGGTCATCTCTCCGGGACCCTGCACGCCGAACGAAGCGGGTATCTCAGTAGAAGCGATTAAACACTTCGCCGGTAAACTGCCGATTCTGGGTATCTGCCTTGGCCATCAGAGTATTGGTCAGGCCTTTGGTGGCAAGGTGATCCGTGCTAATGCAGTGATGCACGGTAAAACCTCTCCGGTTCATCATATTGATGACGGTGTTTTCGCCGGGCTGAATAATCCGTTTCAGGCAACCCGTTACCATTCTCTGGTAGTTGAACGCGCTACACTGCCGGACTGTCTGGAAGTGACCGCTTGGGTGAATAACGAAGACGGCACCCCGGGTGAAATCATGGGCCTGCGTCACAAGACGCTGCCGATTGAAGGCGTTCAGTTCCACCCTGAGTCGATTCTGACCGAACACGGTCACGATATGCTGCAGAACTTTCTGAAGCAGACGCTCTGATTTATTCAGTGCCCTGCTTCTTCTAAGGACTGCACTTTCTGGAAGAACAATCGAAGCAGCCCGCAAGAGGCTGCGTCAAAGCAAGCTGACAGAGCGCTGCACATCATCAGCGCAACGAAGACAAGACAGGACCCGATACCATGAACATTCAGGATGCCTTGAGCAAGGTGGTAGAACAGCTGGATCTGAGTCGTGAAGAGATGCGCGATGTGATGCGCCAGATCATGACCGGACAATGCACAGATGCACAGATCGGCGGCTTTCTGGTTGCCCTGCGTATGAAAAGCGAAACGCTGGATGAGATCACCGCTGCGGTTGAAGTGATGCGTGAACTGGCCACGCCAGTTGAACTGGATATCCCAAATGCGGTGGATACCTGTGGTACCGGTGGTGACGGGGCTAACCTGTTTAATGTCTCAACAGCCTCCGCTTTTGTTATTGCAGCAGCGGGCGGCCATGTTGCCAAACACGGTAACCGTTCTGTTTCCTCTTCCAGCGGTAGTTCTGACCTACTGGAAACTGCCGGTATTAACCTGAACCTGAAACCGGAGCAGATTTCCCGCTGCATCAGTGAAGTGGGGGTTGGCTTTATGTTTGCCCCTAACCATCACAGCGCGATGAAATACGCTATTGGCCCCCGTAAAGAGCTGGGCATGCGTACTCTGTTCAATATGCTTGGCCCCATGACCAATCCGGCAGGTGTTAAGCATCAGGTTATCGGTGTTTTCACCGAAAAACTCTGTCGCCCGATGGCTGAGGTATTGAAAGCACTAGGCAGCAAACACGTTCTGATTGTTCATGCTAAAGATGGTCTGGATGAGTTCTCCCTCGCCACCAGCACTCATGTTGCCGAGCTGAAAAATGGTGAAGTGACGGAATACAAAATCACCCCGGAAGACGTTGGCCTTAAGAGCCAGAGTCTGGTGGGTCTGGATATCGCAAGTGCTGAGGATTCCCTCAACCTGATCAAAGATGCACTGGGTAAACAAAGCACCGAGACCGCAGAAAAAGCCGGCGATATGATCGCGCTGAATGCCGGTGCCGCACTCTACGCAGCGGATGTTGCCGACAGCCTGCAGGAAGGTGTCGCCATGGCACAGGATGCCATCGCCAGCGGCTTGGCCGGTGAAAAAATGAAAGAGCTGTCCAGCTTTACCAGCGTCTTCGCAGCACAATAACCGGAACCGATTTCAGGACTTTAAACCTGACATTCAGACCAGACCCCAGGTCTTCAGGAGAACACTTTGAATACCCCGACTATTCTGAAAAAAATTGTTGATCGCAAATGGGAAGAGATCAAAGAGCGCAAGCAGAACATCTCTCTGGAAGAGATGCGTGATCTGGCTTTTGCTAACAAGGATGCACCCCGTGGCTTTGCCGATGCGCTGGCCCGAAGCCTGAAAGCCGGTCGCTCTGCTGTGATCGCTGAGATCAAGAAAGCCTCTCCGAGCAAAGGCGTACTGCGCGAAAATTTCCGCCCTGCCGAGATCGCAGCCAGCTACGAAGAAGGTGGTGCCAGCTGTCTGTCGATTCTGACTGACCGCGACTTTTTCCAGGGCCATGAGGATTACCTGAAAGAAGGCCGCGCAGCCTGCGATCTGCCGGTGATCCGTAAAGACTTTATCGTCGATCCTTATCAGGTCTTTGAGGCGCGTGCCATTGGCGCAGACTGCATCCTGCTGATTGCTGCCTGCCTGGACGATGACACCATGCATGAGCTGAATCTGCTGGCCCATGAACTGGATATGGATGTACTGATCGAGGTGCATGATGAAGAAGAGCTGCATCGTGCGCTTAAATTGCCGAATCGTCTGATCGGTATTAACAACCGTAACCTGCACACCTTCGAAGTCAGCCTGCAAACCACTTTTGATCTGCTGGATCAGATTCCGGATGATCGTATTGTGGTGACTGAAAGCGGTATCCTGAAACAGGAAGATGTTGATGCAATGCGTCGTCATAATGTTAACAGCTTTCTGGTCGGCGAAGCCTTTATGCGCACCGAAAACCCAGGTGAGACGCTGGCAGAGTTCTTCGGCTGAACCCCATCAGCTTCTGTTTAGATTCCTTTATCGGTCTGATGAAGGAATCTGAACAAGCGCCCAGTTTTACATTACTGTTCACTTAGCCTTTTTCAAGCGCGATGCTCCGCATCTTCACTTCACAGCCCCCCGGCAAGTAAGGCTTGAGACCGTCATAAAACTTTAAGACAACCCCTTCTCACCAAGCGTATAAACTACTTGCCTGTTGTGCCTCTGTTTCGCATACTGAAGCAAAGCATCTAAAACAATATGATAAATCTTGCTTTAGCTATCTCCTGAAAGCTTAAGATCCAGAATCATGCAAAAACGGATATTCGTTTGAAAAAATCAGCCCTGCATAAACGACTTTCCTACCGGCAAGCAAAGTTCACCGTCATTGTCGCTCTGGTACTTGGCTTGGTATTTAGCGGCATTCAGATTGCAATTGATATCAGTCATAGCCGTGAAAGCATGAACGATAAAGTTCAGCAGGTTATTCACCTGGTGGAAGAGTCTGCTGTTCAGGCGGCTTATAATATCGATAAAGATCTGGCGGACCGGGTTGTCAAAGGCCTGATAAACCATGCGTATATCCATTATGCCCAGATTCGGTTGGATGATAACAGCGTACTGGCAACGTCTGATGCCCCTAACCTGAGCGTTGGCATGATGTCTCAGATTATGGAGGAAGAGCGTCGCTCTTATGCTGTTCCTCTTATCACGGTATTTGAGGAAGCACCGGTTGGCACCCTCATTGTCGAGACAGACCCGGATGCTTTAAGCGAAGACATTTTTGATCGCGCTGTTGTTATTCTGACCACGGGTTTTCTGCGTAATGTTCTGCTGGCAATCTGCCTTTTCTTTGTTTTTCACACCCTGATCAGCCGACCGTTGACGCGACTGTCTGACAGTCTTCTCCTGCTTAAAGACAACCACAATAGCAGCAAGCAGATTCCAACCCTTAAAGGGCATACCGATGATGAGCTGGGTTTTCTGGTTGATAGCTTTAACGAGTTATGGAGTTCCCGAAACAAAGCGGAAGAAGCCCTACGAAGTAGCGAGCAATTTATCCGTGATGTGATGAACAGTATCAGTGACATGCTGATCATCTGTGAGACCGACTTTAAGATCTATGATGCCAATCACAAGGCATTTCAGACACTAGGTGTTGATAAAAAAGATCTTGTCGGCACCAGCATGAAAGCGCTTTTCCATTCAGGACAACTGCCTCACACCTTAGCCAGTCTGGCCTCTTCCGAAGACCTGATGCATGAGGTCTCTCTGGAAAGCGAAATTCAGGGCAGTCATGAACAGCGGATACCGGTTGAGATTAAGGCCCGCAGCATTGATCTGGGAGGAAAAACCTATATTTTGGCACTCTCCCGGGATATCTCCTGGCGAAAAGCTCAGGAAGCGCGAATCCATCATCTGGCCTATTTTGATTCACTGACCGACCTGCCTAACCGAAGTCTTTTTCTGGATCGAATGCATCAGGTGCAATCAAAAAGTTTGCGCCATGAGATGTACAGCGCTCTGCTGTTCCTGGATCTGGATCGCTTTAAGAATATTAACGACTCCCTTGGCCATGATGTCGGTGATGACCTTTTGATTGTTGTGGCATCCCGCCTGAAGGAGATGATGCGCGAAGAAGATACCGTCGCACGTTTGGGGGGGGATGAATTTGTGGTCATCCTGCCGGAACTGGCCGCGGAACAGGAACCCGCAGCCCTGAATGCTCAACGCATCACAAACCGTATTCTGGAAGTTATGGCAAAGCCCTTCCATATTGGCCAACATGTGCTTCATATTTCCGCCAGTGTAGGTATTCGGCTCTTCCCCGATGACGACAACGATATCAAGAATATCGTTAAACAGGCGGACACCGCTCTGTACCGGGCAAAGTCGAACGGCAAAAACACCTTTCACTTCTATCGCCCCAGCATGCAGCTGTTAGCCGACCAGCATCTGGCGATGGAACGAGCACTGCACACCGCATTAGAAAACAACGAGCTCTATCTGCACTATCAACCTCAGGTAGATCATAACTTCAGCATCATGGGGACAGAAGCACTGATTCGATGGCAACATCCAGAGCAAGGATTTGTACCTCCGGATCAGTTTATCGGTCTTGCTGAAGAAACCGGACTGATTATCCCTATTGGTCGCTGGGTACTGGAACAGGCCTGCAATCAGCTAGCGCAATGGCAAAAAGATGGCCTCTGCCCGGATCAGTTCCGTATGGCAGTCAATATCAGCGCCAAACAGTTCGACCACCCTCAGTTTCTGAACGTACTTTCGGAAGTTATTGATAACACCGGCGTCGATCCCAATAAGCTGGAACTGGAACTCACAGAAAGCCTGCTGGTGAAAAACATGGACGCAACCATCACCCGTATGGATGCGATTCGTTCCATGGGCATAGCACTCTCTATTGATGATTTTGGCACCGGTTATTCATCCCTGAAATACCTTAAACAGATGCCGATTAATCAGCTTAAGATCGATAAATCCTTTGTTATGGACCTATTAACTGATTCTAACGACAGGGCGATTACAGAAACCATTATCGCAATGGCATCGCACCTGCAGATGGAGATTATTGCAGAGGGTGTAGAAGACGCAGCGATTATGGATATGCTGATCAAACTCGGCTGCACTCACTTCCAGGGTTACTACTTCAGCCGCCCGGTTAGTGCAGAGAACTGCTCGCAGCTGCTTCAGGTGCAGAAGCTCCCGTTGGGAAGCTAATATCCCGGCCTGATCATCAGCCATAAAAAAACCGCCGCTTCCTTTTCAGGAGCGACGGTTTTATTGAAATCTGGATGATGGGCTAATCACACACTATCGCGTGCCATATACTACCATGGTTTTGCCGCTGGCTGTCACCAGTCCCTGCTCCTCCAGATCTTTCAGCACACGCCCCACCATTTCACGTGAACATCCCACGATACGGGCGATCTCCTGACGCGTGACCTTAATCTGCATCCCGTCGGGATGTGTCATTGCATCGGGTTCTTTGCACAAATCAAGCAGGGTACGGGCAACACGACCTGTAACATCCATAAACGCCAGGTCTCCCACCTTGCGCGTCGTATTGCGCAAGCGCACCGCAAGCTGATTACCCAGCACGTAAAGCAGACGGGTATCTTTCTCCGTTAACTCCATAAAACGCGTGTAGCTTACCTCGGCTACTTCCACATCCGTTTTGGCTTTCACCCAGGCGCTGCGACGGCTGATCTCGTCAAACAACCCCATTTCACCAAAGAAAGAACCTTCATTCAGATAAGCAACCACCATCTCATGACCATCTTCATCTTCAATAGAAACGGTGACGGACCCCTTAATAAGATAGAAAAGCGAACTGCTCTCAGCGCCAGCTGAAATCAGCGTTGATCGCTTAGGAAAGCTGCGTCTGTGACTGATCGACAGGAACTCGCTCAGTCCAGGAATCTCCTTTTTTATGGCAGGCAACATAACAAAAAACCCTTTTTTACATGCAAACGGAAAGCTACCGAAGCAGACAATACCCGATCTACAGGAAAACAACAAAAAAACCCTGTTCAGTACAAACGGTAACAGACGTCTTTTTTAGCCGGAAAACTTGCGTGACTATCCCATATCAGCCATATTGCCTGCTGAATTCATTTAACAATATCAAACACTAAGCAGGAGAATAGAGCGGAATGAAAGCAGTCGTTAAGTGGACCGATGGCGTTCAGTTTCTGGCAGAATCCGGCTCCGGTCATGCAATCGTTGTTGATGGTCCGCCAGAAAAGGGGGGACGCAATACAGGTCCCCGCCCTATGGAGCTTCTGTTGATGGGCCTGGGTTCCTGCAGCTCCTTTGATGTGATCGGAATTCTGCAAAAATCCCGTCAGGATGTCAGTGACTGCTATGTTGAGATAGAAGCTGAGCGTGCAGATGCCGTTCCGGCTCTCTTTACCAAAATCCACCTGCATTTTGTTGTAAAAGGTCGCGGTATTAAAGAAGTACAGGTTAAGCGTGCCGTTGAACTGTCCGCTGAAAAGTACTGCTCAGCATCTATCATGCTGGCCGCTGGCGGAGTAGAAATCAGTCACGACTATGAAATTATTGAGCTGTAATAATGCAGTTAAAAATTACCCGCTGAAGTTGTCGGTAAAAGGGTAATTTTTTTGTGCAATAGCCACTTTTTATAGGCATAATACGCGCCTTTCAAAAGTGGCTAGCCAATAAGGTTGGTGGGAAATTTCACGAATTTTGCATTACGCGAGGTCTCGGGCGTGAAGGATAATATCAGGCTTCATGGGTTTAACAACCTTACCAGTTCCCTGAGCTTTAACATTTATGACATCTGCTATGCCAAAACAGAGCAGCAACGTGAAGAGTATATTGATTACATCGATGAGCTCTATAACGCTGAACGCCTTACGCAGATCTTAAAAGATGTGACCAATATTATTGGTGCCCACATTCTGAATATCGCACGTCAGGATTACGATCCCCATGGTGCCAGTGTGACAGTACTGATCGCTGAACATGAGCTGACTGACGAATCGGAAAACAATGTCGGCCCCGGCCCACTACCAGAAACAGTTGTTGCTCATCTGGATAAAAGCCACGTGACGGTTCACACCTATCCGGAAAGCCATCCAGATGGCGGTATCAGTACCTTCCGCCTGGATATTGACGTATCCACTTGCGGTATGATCTCCCCACTGAAAGCGCTGAACTACCTGATTCACAGCTTTGATTCCGATATCGTAACCATGGATTACCGCGTACGTGGTTTTACCCGTGACGAATCCGGCCGCAAGCTGTTTATCGATCACCCGATCACGTCAATTCAGGACTACCTGTCTGAAGATACCAAGAACGCGTATCAGATGATTGATGTGAACGTTTATCAGGAAAATATGTTCCACACCAAAATGCTGCTGAAAGATTTTGAGCTGGACAACTACCTGTTTGGCATCGATAAGAACAAACTGACCTTTGAAGAGGCGGCAGATATTGAAGCCCGTCTGCGCAAAGAGATGCTGGAAATCTTCTACTCGCGCAATATAGAGTAAGAAGTAGACGTATAAAAAAACGCCTGCAAGCTCTCAGCTGCAGGCGTTTTTTTGTGCCTATGATTTGTGCAGCAAAAAGGCGTCCGAACAACGCCCTTAGCTACAACCTGAAATAAAGAATCAGACGCGCCAGATAAGATTCAGCACGTACGGGGCCAGCAGCATAATCATTACGCCAGACAGAACAACCCCAATAACACAGCCCGTTGCCATCGCCTTATCGCCAGGAAAAAGAATCTGCACAACCTGAGCACTAAGACTGGCCATGATCTGAGAAAAAAAGATCGCACCATACATCAGCGTACTGATGACAACAAACAAATTGATTGTGTTCAGCGCCTCCCACCAGATACCTTCCGGTTGACTGACACTGATCAGAAATTTAACCGATGCCAGAATCAGCAAAAAAGCACAGCCGACCAGAGCATGATGGCGAAAAGGCAGGGAGGCATACGCGGATAAGAAGGCGATTACACCACTTGGCGAGGATTTATCAGCCTGATTTAAAGAAGCAGTCATTGCTTTTCTCCTGAAAAGTAAGGCGTCACGTCCTTGAATCCATGACACCTGCTTACAAGCATTAACAGACCTGACAGCCTGTTAACCTTTGATATTCGTACACCGTAGCCTTAGAAGGCAGCGGGCGTTACATTCTGCAACAAAAAAATTCTAATGGCGAGTCCGGATAAGCTCCATGAACTTACTCAGTAATCAAATCCGGTAAACCGATTTGGTCATTACTTTTGACATCAGCTTCATCGCCATCTTAACCGGTACTGGGAAACGAATACCGCCTGCATCCAGCGCCTGATTCGCATGTTGCTCTTCATCGATATACATCTGTTCCAGAATCGCACGGCTTTTCTGGTCACCGGATGGCAGACTTTGCATATGAGACTCCAGATGCTTACACACCTGTTGCTCCGTTGCAGCCACAAAACCCAAGCTGTACTTGTCACCGGCAGCGCCAGCGGCAGCGCCAATACCGAAAGATAGCCCATAAAACACAGGATTCAATAAACTGGGACGACTGCCCAGCTGACGAATACGCTGCTCACACCATGCCAGGTGGTCAATTTCTTCTCTGGCAGCCTCTTCCATCTGTTCGCGTACTTCTGGCAGCTTTGCAGTCACTGACTGCCCCTGATAAAGCGCCTGAGCACAGACCTCACCAGTATGATTAATACGCATCAACCCTGCAGCATGCTTACGCTCTGTCGGGGTCATCTCCTGCTCTGCCTCACTGCGTGCCGGATTAGGGCGATAGGGTTCTGCAGCACCTGGAATCAGAGTTTTGAGGACGGTATCAGCACCAATCAGGATTTTGTCCAACGGTGTATGTTGACGAATATTTTGCATGGGGAAAACCTCACCTGTATCTGCAGGGCATGTTAGCGAATGCCCGCTCATTCGGCTATGGCTTTATACGGACTTTTTAAAAAGCGGATGAGATAAATCAAAAGAGTTTCCAAGGAGATACGACCGGTATTAGCAGACCACCTAAGCGCAAAAAGAGATGCAGGATATCTCCTGCATCTCTTGCGTGGAATCACTCACTATGTGAGAGAAAAACAGAGCATGAGAGAAAAACGAAGTTTAACGTAACAGCCGTGACGTATGACGGGCAATCATCAACTCTTCGTTAGTCGGAATAGCGAATACCTTCACGTTACTGTCATCAGCGCTGATCAGATACTCATTGGCCTTATTACGCTGAGCATCCAGTTTCATTCCAAGCCACTGATTCTGATGGGCAACCTGGGCACGAATTTCCGCATCATTCTCACCCACACCACCGGTGAAAACAAAAGTATCCATGCCACCCATAGCTGCAACCAGAGAACCTGTCTCTCGGGCGATACGATAAACGAACATATCGATTGCTTCCTGAGCATGAGTGGAGCCATCTTTATGCAACGTCAGCATATCACTGCTGATACCGGAAACCCCTTGCCAGCCACTTTTCTTGTATAGCAGTGACTCGATAGCATCCACATCCATCTTGTGCTCACGCATCAGATAGAGCAGCACACCAGGATCGATCTGACCGCAACGACTGCCCATCGGCAGCCCATCCAGAGCGGTAAAGCCCATAGTAGATGCGATACTTTCACCATCCTCAATAGCACACATACTGGCACCGGCACCAAGGTGCGCTACCACCATCTTCCCCTGAGCCAGATCACCATCCAGCTCAGTCAGCTTATTGTGGATATATTGATAAGACAGACCGTGGAAACCGTAGCGACGAACCCCTTCCCGGGTCAGCGCACGGGGAATAGCAAAGTTACGGGCCACATCCGGAATCGTGCTGTGAAATGCGGTATCAAAACAGGCAACCTGAGGCAGCCCCGGCAACAGGTCCTGACACACCTGTACCAGCTTCAGATTATAAGGTTGGTGTAGCGGTGCCAGCGGGATCAGTTTAGACAGATTCTCCAGAACCTCATCCGTAATGACTACAGGTTCAGAATAGAAATCACCACCATGCACAATTCGGTGACCGACTTGTGTCACCTTAAATTTGGTATTTCGATCCAACCAGTTCATTACCACAGACAGCGCCTGATGGTGTGCCTGACTGTGAGCAACATCCAGCTCTTCCGCAGAGATATCCATTTTATCAACCAGAATTCCGTCCACTTTTTCGCTGTGGTCGTAAATTTCCAGATGTGCAGGGCCTGCCAGATTAGCTACTTTAACGCGAAAATGCTGACGGATCTCTCCACCATCTTCATCAAAAATCGAGCACTTCAAGCTGGACGAACCGGCATTAACAATCAAAATTGAATTCATAGGATCCTTTCCTGTTCGGCACACCGATATTAAAGCGTCAGACCTTGTTTATGAGCAACAAGAGATGCCACCGCACAGGAGCTTAAACGCTCCAGAGGCTTGGCCGCACGGCTGGTCAGGATCACCGGAACCTTAGCACCCAACACAATCCCTGCTGACTTGGCTCCCGCCAGATACTGCAGCTGTTTTGCCAGAATATTACCCGCTTCTAAATCCGGCACCAGCAGAATATCCACATCACCACTGACCTCAGAATCAATACCTTTATCCAGAGCCGCCTCTTGGGAGATCGCATTATCAAAGGCCAAAGGCCCATCCAGCAGACCACCGGTGATCTGCTTACGATCCGCCATCTTACAAAGGGCAGCTGCATCAAGCGTGCTTTGCATACCCGGCTTAACCTTTTCAACAGCAGCCAGAATCGCAACCTTAGGCTGCTCAATACCCAGTGCTCGGGCACAGTTGATGGCGTTCTGCGCAATATCTTTTTTCGTCATCAGATCCGGTGCAATGTTAATGGCCGCATCGGTCACAATCAGAGTTTTGTGGTAGCTCGGCACATCCATGACAAAAACATGACTCAGGCGATATTCCGTACGCAGACCCGCTTTCTTGTCTATGATAGCTGCCAGCAGCTCAGAAGAACCCAGACTGCCTTTCATCAGCGCATGAACCTCACCCCGATGCGCCATCTGGGCCGATAGCTCGGCAGACTCATGGCTATGTGCCGTCGGAATGATTTTATATTTACTCAGATCCACGCCACACTCATCCGCGATGGAACGTATCTTAGCTTCAGGGCCCACCAGATAAGGAATAATCAGACCTTCTTCAGCCGCCTCAATCGCCCCCAGAAGGCTATTACCATCAGCGGGATGTACAACAGCTGTTGGAATGGGTTCGTACTGTTTCGCCAGCTCCAGAAAAGCATTCAGCTGCTCATGATGATGGTCTTCTACCCGAGGTGCACCCGGCACCAGAATTTCGCGAATCACCTGATCCATAATTAAGATTCCTACTTCAAAGTTTAAGTCTGACAGGCTTCCGGCCTGATCTCAGTATCCCTACTGATTGTGACGGTTTTCTGATTTTTTTCTAAAGCCCTACCTCATGAATGACGCATGAGTCAGGTCAAGATATGTACACTTTATTGCGGACAACGAAAAACGGGTGTCTTTCGACACCCGTTGTTTATGTTTGCTTTAACCCGGAGGCCAGGTCATCGACCGACCACCCAAGAGATGCATGTGGATATGGTAGACCGTTTGCCCGCCATCCTCATTGCAGTTCATTACAACACGGTAACCATCTTCTGCAATGCCGACCTCTTTCGCGATTTTCTGCGCAGTAAACTGAAGACGGCCAACCAGTGCACAGTCCTCTTCGGTCAGATCATTCAGTGTAGAGATATGGCGCTTAGGAATGATCAGAATATGTGTCGGTGCCTGAGGGGCAATATCACGAAATGCGATTACATCATCATCTTCAAAGACGATATCGGCCGGGATCTCCCGGGCCACTAACTTACAAAACAGACAATCCATAATATCGGTTCCGCTTTAATCTGTTAAAACCAGCAAAAAAACTCGGCTGGCTTCTATTATGAGTTACGAAGCTCAAATCACTAAAATCCAGCTTACACATACCGGACAACTGAAGCTTGTTATAAAAACTCATTGTAGACCTGAGAAAGGTCACTTCCTAGCCCCTGCAGCAAAAGCCGATACCGACTTAAGGCTAATCAGGACACACGATAGCGCTGCACCCGCTGCTGCAAACCTGAAACCGCCTCCGACAAGGATCGGGAAGCCTGCTCCGCCGCATCCGCATCGTGCTGGGTTTCCGATACCATCGACTGCAGTGACTGCATCTGAGTCACCACTTCTTCAGCTGAGCTGCTATAGGCATTGGCAGTACGACTGATATCCGAGTTCATCTCAGCAATATCAATCACCGCCTGAGTAATGCTTTCCAGTGCTTCGCCAGTTTCCCGAATCTGATCCACACTGGACTGCGCACTGGCCTGACCATGACTCATCGCGGTTACCGCATCCCTGGATTGCTGCTGCAGGCGGCCAATCATGCTGTGAATATCTTCCGTCGCCTGACGAGAACGGCTGGCCAGGGTTCGAACCTCATCAGCCACCACGGCAAAGCCCCGGCCCTGTTCACCGGCACGGGCAGCTTCAATAGCGGCATTTAGCGCCAGCAAGTTGGTCTGCTCGGCAATACCTTCAATAATATCCAGTACTTCGCCAATGTTCTCCGCTTCACGTGCCAGCCCCTGAAGTGTTTCACTGACGGTATTCACATCATTAATCAGCTGGCTGATGCCGGTAATACCTTCCTGAACAACCGCGTTACCCTTTCTCGCGTCCTCTTCCGTATGCTGAGCAACCCCTGCCGTAGACTGAGCATGGGAAGCGATGCTCACCACAGCATCCGCCATGGTTGCTACGGTTTCATTAATCTGGGTAAGGCTCTCATTCTGACTCACCACATCAGCACGGGTACGTTCCGTTTGCCGGTTAAGTGCCTGCATAGAGGTATGGATAATATCACCACTGGCCTGAACAGCCTCTACCAGCTCCCGCTGACTCTGATTCATCTGATTAAAATGGTGGATAATCTCGCCAAAGGTATCGTTGCTCTTAATATCGCAGCGCTGACTCAGATCGCCACTGGCTACAGCCTTGGACACCTGAGCAATCTGTTCCAACTGCGCTAATACCAGCCGCTTAAAGAGCCAATAATTGAACAGTCCTATGACCAACCCGGCTCCCAGGCAGCCGAAAATAAACCAGGCTTTCATTCCTTCATTAAAGGTTACAAAGCCCTGCGCATAAAGGGGGAAAACCGCCCCCATAAACAGGCCAAATCCAATAAAAGAGTACAATAGTCGCTGCTGAATACTCTGCTTCATGCAACCTTCCTCTGTTCAGCTATCCGCCGAGATTAATTAAGTTATTCTGCACATAATGAGGCAATAAAAAACCTCCGTAAAGGAGGTGTCGGCTGATATTCCGGTTTCTTTGGGATGAATCACAAAGAAACCGGTTAAATTAAGTAAGGTGTTACCGGAAACGGCGATTTTCCAGTAATTCATGGATGCGTGGTGTCAGGATCAGCTCCATCGCCAGACTCATCTTGCCACCTGGGATTACCAGAGTATCCGGGCGGGTCATAAAGGAGTCTTTCACCATCGCCAACAGATAGGGGAAGTCAGTGGACAGACGATCCTTGAAGCGGATGATGACCATGCTTTCATCGTTCGACGGCACATCCTGCAACGCCAGAGGATTCGAAGTATCCACCGTAGGAATACGCTGGAAGTTAATATGAGTACGGCCAAACTGCGGCAGGATGTACTGCATATAATCCGACATACGACTCTGAATAGTGTCGATCACGGCTTCCTGAGAATATCCTCTCAGGTTGGTATCCCGATCGATCTTCTGAATCCACTCAAGATTGATCGTCGGCGCAACACCAACCAGCAGATCCACATATTGAGCAATATTAAAATCGTCCGTTACCAGACCGCCATGCAGACCTTCATACAGCAGAAGGTCGGTTCCTTCCGGCAGTTCAGTCCAGGGAGTAAACGTACCGACCCGATAGCCCTGCTCCAGCATCTCAATATCTTCGGCGTGGATATAATGGCGATAAACACCCGTGCCATTGTCCGCATAGGTATTAAACAACCGATCCAGCTCATCGAGCATGTTGGCTTCAACTGCAAAGTGACTGAGAAACTTTTTCCGCTCCGGGGTTTCCCGCAAAATTTTAGTCATCTCTTCACGGGTGTACCGGTGAAAACTGTCACCATGAACAAAAGCGGCTTCAATCTTTTCACGATTGAACATACGCTCAAAGGCATCCTTAACCGTTGTGGTACCTGCGCCGGAAGATCCTGTCACGGCAATAATCGGATACTCTCTAGACATACGCGTCCCTTAGGAATTACCTGAACCAGCCAGGGCAACCATCTGTTTAAAGGCCTCGGGCACGTTCACAGCAACACGTTCCTGATAGTCAAAAAAGACAATACCGGTTTTCGCCAGTGCTACCAGACCGCCGTCAGAGGCTTTGGTCACCCGATAAATCAGATCACCACCTTTACGGGATAACTCGTCAGTTGCGATCTCAATGATCAGAGTATCGGGATAAAAAACTTCTGCCCGGTAACTGATAGCGAGATCCGCCACCACAATGCCAACACCTTCGATATCGATCTCTTTGTGACCATGGGCGATAAACATCTTGGCGCGCGCCTCATGAATCAGAGAGATCAGGGTATCGTGGGCCAGATGATTACCATAGTTCAGATCGGTAATACGCAGATCCAGTGTCTGAGTATGCAGAGTATTCGCTTCGGGATACTCAATTCGGATACGGGCCATGACACAGCTCCTTGTTTATTATTTTGCCTGATGATTTACCGGTTAAGGTAAGCTCGGCCAACGGCTGTCATCACTACTTTCTTCACGGATGGCCGACTGATAAGCAGCCTGAAAGACATTGATGACAAACGATGGAAACAGATCAAAAAAGCCGGAGGGATGCTCCGGCCTTTCTGTATTTAAGGCAACCTGCTTTCCCGAAGGAAGTAACAGATTAAGCCTTACGCTTCGCCCTGTTCGCGGGCGATAGCGCGGTAACCAATATCAGTACGGTAGAAAGAACCATCCCAGCTGATACCTTCTGCCAGTTTATAAGCGTTGGCCTGAGCTTCGCTTACGGTGTTACCCAGTGCTGTTGCACAAAGTACGCGACCACCGCTGGTAGCAACCTGACCATCGATCAGCTGAGTACCCGCGTGGAATACTTTCATACCTTCCAGTTCTGCTTCCGGCAAACCGGAGATCACATCACCTTTTTTGTAATCACCCGGATATCCGCCCGCAGCCAGAACCACCCCCAGAGAACGACGCTCATCCCACTCGGCAGATGCAGTATCCAGTTTCTCATCAATAGCGGCTTCACACAGGGCAACCAGATCAGATTTCAGACGCAGCATGATCGGCTGAGTTTCAGGATCACCGAAACGGCAGTTGTACTCAATCACTTTTGGCGTACCGTCTGCCATGATCATCAGACCGGCATACAGGAAACCTGTGTAGTCGTTACCTTCTGCAGCCATACCTTCAACCGTTGGCATGATCACTTCCGCCATAATACGATCGTGAATATCAGGCGTTACCACAGGAGCAGGTGAGTAAGCGCCCATACCACCGGTGTTAGGGCCGGTATCTTTATCGCCGACACGCTTGTGGTCCTGACTGGTAGCCATTGGCAGAACACTTTTACCATCAACCATCACGATAAAGCTGGCTTCTTCGCCATCCAGGAACTCTTCGATTACAACACGGCTGCCCGCATCGCCAAACGCGTTACCAGCCAGCATATCTTTAACCGCATCTTCAGCTTCCTGCAGAGTCATCGCAACGATAACGCCTTTACCTGCAGCAAGACCGTCCGCCTTGATTACGATAGGTGCGCCTTTTTCCTGCAGGTAAGCCAGAGCAGGTTCGATTTCGGTAAAGTTCTGGTATTCAGCAGTCGGGATATTCTGACGGGCCAGGAAGTCTTTCGTGAAGGCCTTGGAACCTTCCAGCTGTGCAGCACCTTTGGACGGACCGAAGATGCGCAGACCTTCGTCACGAAAACGGTCAACAATACCGTCAACCAGTGGCGCTTCAGGGCCAACGATGGTCAGACCGATCTCGTTAGACTTGGCAAAAGCGACCAGACCATCAAAATCCAGCACATCCAGCGCGACATTTTCCAGTTTAGGTTCAATAGCCGTACCCGCATTACCCGGCGCAACAAATACCTGTGTTACGGATTCAGATTGCGCTGCTTTCCAGGCCAATGCGTGCTCACGACCACCACTGCCGATGATTAAAACCTTCATCTTTGCCTCATCTCACTGTAAACGTTGATGTGCTAACGGAACGAAATGTCCTGTTTGCCGTAAAAAATTGGTGGGCATTATCGCAAAAAAAGCAGCAAAGTGGGAGAAACTTACCTGAGACTTTCAGACCTGAAGCTTAAATCTGATCAAACTAATGTCACGCTCAGATACCTACACCAGCCAGGGCTTCAGAACCGGACCGCAAACTGCAGGCATAAAAAAAGCCCCGATGACGGGGCTCACTCTGTACCCGGCAGAGGGAGGGAAGAGCGGGCAAAGAGTAAAAAGTGTCAGTAAAACTGACAGGGTGATCACTCAAATGAACACTACCGCCTCCCTGTAGCCTTGTGAGCAAAACCGGAAGGTCGGACGGAGAACAACAAGTGCTCAGCGAGTAAAAACAGAATTCAGTTTTTCAGTCATCAGCTCACGGGCTTCGCCCATCAGATCCAGCGCAGACAGGTATTGACTGCTTGCCTTCACTTGCTGATCACAGAAGAAGCTGTAGTTTGCTTCCGCAACAGCAACAGGGTCAGTCTTGGACATCATATCCATCATATGCTTGCTGAACTGACTGACAGAGTCCGTCAGGTAACGGCTCTGCTGATGAACCAGTTTTTCAGCAATCTTTGCTTCTGAGGACGCCAGATCCCCCATCACTTCAACAGGTTTCCAGTTGGCAGACTCAGAAAGGGTCTTGAAGGTTTTCTGCAGATCTGTGGACCACTGATCAAATAAACTCATAACGACCTCCGTATCGGTCAGACCGATAATTATTTTGCACCGCACCATTTGTTAATAAGCAATATAGTGCAGCGCACAATTAACTGTCAAACAGATTTGTTCGCACTTGCGATATAAATTTCAGGCTTGTTTATAACTCTTTGATTCTGATAGAAATGGCAAATTACAGGCGAAAAAAAACCAGCCAACTGGCTGGTCTTTTAAACGAAAAGATACGTCTTAATCGTCATCTTTTGGCGACTTGTTGGGCTGAAAGCTCTGCCACAACTTCATGTTCTGCTCAGCAACACGGCGCATCAGCTCCATAGGAGTGGCCGTCATTGCGGTCTGCATCTGCTCACGCAGTGCTTTTTGCTGCTCAAGGAAGGTGTTGATGCTTTCCTCAAGGTAGTTACTCATGGTGCCCTGCATACTGTCACCATAGAAGCGGATCAGTTGCTGCAATACCTGATTGCTGAACATAGGATTGCCACCGGCAGGGTTTCCGTTTTCCTGTTCGGTAATAATCTGCAGCAGTATGTTGCGGGTTAAATCTTCGCCACTTTTAGAGTCCTCGACACGGAACTCTTCCTTGTTAATCACCAACAGCTTGATATCTTCAAGTGTGACATATCGGCTCTCTGATGTGTCGTATAGACGGCGGTTGGCGTATTTTCTGATAACTCGCAAAATGATGACTCTCTCTTCCGGCCCAATTATTAGCTCTTCTCTCGCCTGCGAGATCTATTGTAATCAGTTTGAGTGACTGCACAATGACTCAGTGGTGTTGTTCTGTAAAATTCGCCAATATTATCTGATTTATACCGTCTTTTTGTTCGCAAGCCTGATCCGTGCAGCAAAAATATCAACAAGGCAGTAACAAGCAACTATGATCAATAGTGCAGCAATCCTCTGTCACATAAATATCATATTGCTGACTTATTCTCGCAGAAGTTCCCGAAGCGTCTGACACCGATGCCAGAACTTCGCTAAACGAAGTAAATAACAGGAAGGCAGATATGTTTCTGAAAGTTCGCAAAAACTGCGGCATCTACATGCAGAACAATGAAAGTGGAAAAAAAGTAATTGCGCCGGTATCCAGTCACTTCTACATCAACCTCAACCTGGTCACCGAAATCTCCTCCTATAGCCTGAAAGACCCCAAAGAAAAACAGTTGATTGATGGCAGCACTCTGCCACTCCCTCCTGGAAGCCGGGTTCTCCATTTCACAATGAGCAGTAACTTCAGCAGCTCCAAAGAGAAGATTAAGGGCGAAGATGGTAAGCGCGTTTTATTCGAAAAAATGTTCTGCACACTTTACTTCCAACCAGACAACCTGGTGGAATTTGAACGCTTAAAAAGTGCAATTGACCAAAGCACGTTAAACAGAGATTGAAGCACCACTGCTCTAACAAATAAGAGCACACTAGACCGACCAAAATCACCCAGGCTCTTTTTTATTAGGATGTTCGGCCGGAAAAAGACTGGCCGGACATCTCGGCCCAGTACTCAGGTCTTCCTTCACTCGCCAACCCTCAGGCTTGACTCTATTTCTGCTTTAAATCAAAAACAGCTTTGCCGGATTAAACTCTGTTACCAGAGCCTGCTAGATTGTCACCATTATCTTCTTCATACTATTCTGATCAAAAAACAAACAGAAAGGGGAGAATAAAATGCAGGCTTTGAAAGAGCGTCGTCGATATCCAAGATACAAGGTCGCGGTGACTGCAAAGCTGCAATTGTCTTCCGGAGATCTGGAACTCCGTTCCACTGATATATGCTATCAGGGAATCAGGCTTCAATGCCCAAAAGATGATGTATTAAAAGTTGTACCACGGGGGGCGCAGTTCACCCCGGATGAACATATCAGTATTCCGATGCAACTTAATCTGGGGGGAGAGGAGCCTTTTGAGGCCTCAGGGCAAGTAATGTTCTGCCACCGACAGTCTCAGACAATATTCCTGTTAGGCTTCAATTTCGAGAAACTCAGTGCGGATAAAAAAACCGTGCTGAAAAGCTATCTGGATAAGCTCGACGGTGTTGCCGTTTCTCCCAGCCTGTTCGGCTAAGTCAAGCTACTAGTTCGGCTCAGTCAAGCTACTACAAGCGTGTGCCAGATCGCGTTAGGATTCCCAACGTATTCCCGCACTCCAGCCCGCTCCGAAACGCATCAGATGTCGGCTTTAAAGCTTATACGCCCCTGACCTACCTGCTGCATTTTTTCCGCTAGCAGGTCAGGTTCTTCCACCTCTGCGGTCAGGACCACTGCCTGCCCATAGTGGCATTCAATTTTGCGCGCCTTCAGCTCGGTCAGCCAGTGGCGTATATCTGACTCAAAGGCATAATCCGCTTCAATCTCTACGGCAAAATGCGGACGCACCTCCCTAGTTTCCAGTGCATCCAATACCATCTGAGTCGCCTGAGAATAGGCTTTAACCAGGCCACCCGTTCCCAGCTTAATACCACCAAAATAGCGCACCACAACGACAGCCACTTCACCTAAGCCACTGCGCATCAGCACATTAAACATTGGCTTACCGGCAGTCCCGGAAGGTTCGCCATCATCACTCATCCCGTAGCATTGACTGTTATTAGGCGCACCGGCGATAAAAGCAATGCAATGATGACGGGCATCAGGAAATTCATCTTTGACCGACTGAATAAACGCCTGACAGGAGGGAATATCATCCACCGGAGCTGCAATAGAGATAAAACGACTGCGCTTGATCTCAAGTTCTGTTCGGACTTCGGCGGCAGGCTTGTGGTAGATACTCATGGATAACGGGTTCGCTCAAAAAGGCCTATTGTAACGAATGCGAACGTTTAAGACCCATAACAATTCCCAATACCTGCACATCTTCATTTTTCAAAGTGATAGGAGACATACTGCTGTTAGCCGGATCCAAACGCACTCCCGAGCGGTCGATATAAAGACGCTTAAGCGTCACGTGCTGGTTGTTGATCATCACCACGCAGGTCTCGCCATTTTCCACACTCTGTCGCTGCTCAATTATGATGATGTCACCATCATGGATATTGGCCTCAATCATGGAATCCCCTCGCACCTTCAGGGCGTAGGTATTCTTCTTTACCAGCTGCTGCGGAACCCTGACATGATCGTGATTCTCACAGATCTCCATGGGCAAGCCCGCTGTAACCCAGCCCAGAAGCGGGATTTCGCCCAACGAGCTTTGACCCTGCCTTTCTGTCTCGGCATCTTCCGGCAGATAAAGTGCATCCTGCCAAAGCTCATTGTGATCCTGACTGCTTGCAGCCCGCAGTAAAAAGAGTGTTTCGCGTTTCTGTTTACCTGTATCCATAACCGCTCTCTTCATGGCTTATGGTGTGCCTGATATCAGATCTATATATTTATACAGTATTCTATACAGGTAAAAAACTGTTTTTTATCTTCAAACACTCAAACAGGGGGAACAAACTCACAGCGTACAGAGCTTTCAAACAGAGTCGCAGTATCGACCTGAGCATTAAGCCGGGCAGCCATCAGATATAAGCCAGCCATCTTCCGATGAAGAAACAGAACCTCGGGCGGAGGCGTGTGCCAGGCATCCGGGTTGCTGCTCACCTCCAGACCGCGCTGATGTATTCGCTGAGCAAGATCTGACTGACCAAAGTGGTAACGACCATCAAAGCGTAAAGGCTCTGCCGCCAGAATAAAAATATCCAGAATCACATCCTGATTAGCAGATTGCTTACGGCTGGCAAAAAAGCCTAATTCCTGTAACGCCTGATTCAGTTGCTCCCGATTCTGGTCTCGGGCAGCAATCAAAGCCTTGCGGTAACGAACGACAAACTCTTTGTCATAAAAACGCAGTGCCCCCAAGTCCAGCAAGACAATGCTCTGGCTTGCGGTATCCAGCAGATAATTGGCCAGGTTTGGATCCGTCTGTACCGCTTTAAAAACAAAGAGCTCAGAAAAAAACAGCTCAAAGAGTTTTGCCATAATCTGATCAGACCATTGAGGATGAGTGCGCAATGCCTCTTCAAGGGGCACCCCCTCCTGCCAGCTCATACAAAGAATCGAATCGGTGGAATGCGATGGCAAGTAGCTTGGGACAACAAAGCCCGCATCGCCCAGATTTTCGTTGACCAACTCTCCATATTGCTGCAGATTTTCGCCTTCTAACCGGTAATCGGCTTCCCGATGCAGCTGAATTCGAGCTTCCTCAATAATGGGCTCCAGATCGAGATCCTTAGGCAAAAGCCCGGACATTCTCAGTAAGCCCTGTACATTGCGGATATCACTGTCGATACTTTCCCGCACACCGGGATACTGAACTTTTACGGCGACCGGCTCACCGCTTGCCAGTACGGCTTTATGAACCTGACCGATAGACGCTGCAGCACAGGGCTCAAAACTGAAGCGGCTGAACTTTTCATCCCAGCCAGTCCCCCACTCTTTTTCCAGTACCGCCATCAGCTGACTCGGAGGCATACGATCCGCATCTGCCCGAAGCCGTTCCAGCAAGGTCGCCAGCTCTTTCGGGATAATGCCTCCGGTATCCATCGAGATCATCTGCCCAACTTTCATCGCTGCGCCACGCATTTTCGACAACTTATCTGCCAGGTCCCGTGCATTGGCAGGGCTGATCATAAGCTGCTGCAAACCGGGGTTTTTGCCTCTGATCCAGTGTTTACTGCCTTCGGCAATAACATTGCCTGCAACTTTGCCGGCTAAAGATCCCAGCTGTGCAAAACGGGAAAGTCGGGAACGGGGTACAGAAGAAAATCGCTTATCAGTCACGGTAAATTCCTATCGGTGGCTATCCCATGTTCGAAGTCTTACGGTACAGAAACAGGATCAGAGCCGAATCAGTTTTCTCTCGGTCTTCTGCAAAAACGAATCCCGTACTAAAAGGAACCAAACTTCAATCGATCTGGTATAAACGGCATAATAGTTGGCATAAGCCTATCTGAACGAGTAATGACCTGCTCTTGGTCTGAAACGATAAAAATCAGGAAAGAATAATGACTGTTGAACTGAATCAACCGGTAGCCGATTTCACTGCTGAAGCCACCAACGAAACCACCGTAAGCCTTGCTGCACTAAAAGGTAAGAATGTAGTGATCTACTTCTATCCAAAGGACAATACGCCGGGCTGCACCACTGAAGGTCAGGATTTCCGTGACAATCATCCAGCATTTGAAGCGGCAAACACGGTTATTTTTGGCGTATCTCGCGACAGCCTCCGTGTTCACACTAACTTTAAAGCCAAACACGAGTTTCCTTTTGAGCTTATTTCAGATCCAGAAGAAACCTTGTGTAAACACTTCGACGTGATCAAGCTGAAAAAGAACTATGGCCGCGAGTACATGGGAATTGAACGCAGCACTTTTCTGATCAATGCCGAGGGTATTCTGGTACAGGAATGGCGCAAAGTGAAAGTTAAAGGGCATGTTGCTGAAGTTCTGGAAGCGGCCCAGGCACTCTAAGCCAACTGCCAGAAACCAGACTGCAGAAACAAAAAATCCCGCTTGAAGCGGGATTTTTTTGGAACTGTTGGCTATCGGGGCGGCCAGCTCAAGACACGATTCTTAAAGCTATTTCGCGCGATAGATAATCCCCGGGCGACACTGCACCATCTCATACAGATCCGGCATGTTACTCAGAGCTTCAGAAGCACCAAGGAACAGATAACCACCCGGTTTCAGTACGCCGTGAATACGGGTCAAAATGTCTTTTTTCAGGTCAGCTGAGAAATAAATCAGTACATTACGGCAGAAAACGATATCGAACTTGCCCAGCATAGAGTAGCTATGCAGCAGATTCATCGGTCGAAAATCTACCCGCTGTTTGATCGGAGCTTTAACAGCCCAACGACCATCACCCGTCTGCTGGAAAAATTTAGTCAGACGATCCTGAGATAAGCCACGACCCAGCGCCAGCATTTCATATTCACCACTACGGGCAGAATTCAGCACTGTGGAAGAGATATCCGTGGCAACAATACGTTCACCGGAACGGAAAGAACCCGGATTTTTCTGCTTAAATTCATCAAGAATCATACTGATTGAGTAGGGTTCCTGACCGGTCGAGCAGGCTGCTGACCAGATTTTCAGCTGCTGACTGCCCAAAGTCTTACTCAGCTCAGGCAACAGCTGATTCTGCAGAATATTGAACGGATGAATATCACGAAACCAAAGGGTTTCGTTGGTTGTCATCGCATCCACCACCGCTTCTTTGAGACCTGAACGCGGGTGCGAGGTAATCGCCTTGATCAGCTCGCCCAGAGTGGTCATCCCGTGCTGAGCCATGATCTTATTCAGACGACTGGTGACAAGATACTGTTTATTGTCACCCAGCAGGATGCCGCAAGCGTCCTGAAGAAACTTGCGAAAAGCATCATAGTCTTTGGAATCAATGGTTCTGACTGTTGACATTCTCTGAACTCACTCAAACAGCGTTACGTTTTTTTACAGCTTATCACAGATTAACAAAATACAAGTTTTTTATCAGCCTCAGGCTGGCTCAACCTGCTGCAAGGAGTTGATTCTATTAACAACTTTGCGCGCTAACTCATCTGCATCGTATTTTGCTAAAAAGTCATCTGCCCCGACTTTTTTGACCATCGCCTCATTAAAAATACCACTTAACGAGGTGTGCAGCAGTATTTGCATACGACTCAGATCAGGATCAGATCTTATTTCTGTGGTCAAAGTATAGCCGTCCATTTCCGGCATCTCGATATCTGAGATAATCATCAGGACTTCATCTTCCACATCTTTACCGGAATCGACAATGCTCCGAAGGTATTTGAACGCTTCCAGTCCATTGGTAAGGCCGGTCGTCTGAACGCCTACTTCATCAAGGCAGCGAATAACCTGATTACGGGCAACACCGGAATCGTCAACCACCAACACATGATACTTGGAAGAGATCAACTTCAGGGTATCGTCCACAACCCCTTTACTGACGCGCTCATTCACCGGATGAACTTTAGAGATAACCTTCTCAACATCAATGATCTCAATCATCGTTCCGTTAAGTTCAGTCACAGCAGTCAGATAATTATCTTTACCAGTAGCTTTTGGTGGCGGATGCACATCCTTCCAGTTCAGGTTAACGATTTTATCGACCTTAGAAACCAGAAAACCCTGAGTAACACGATTGTACTCTGTGACGATAACCACACCATCTTTCAGGTCCTTAACCGGCGATAAACCGATCGCCATTCCCAGATCAATAATCGAGATCGTCTCGCCACGAATACTGGCAACACCCCGAACAATTGCCTCATGGTGCGGCAGGTTGGTCAGATGAGGACAGGGAAGGATCTCTTTAACTTTAAATACATTGATCCCGTAACTTTGGCGCCCCCTGAGATGAAACAGGAGCAGCTCCATACGGTTACCACCAACAAGTTGCGCGCGCTCTGCTAGACGGCCTGCTTGCTCATTCATAAAGTTATCCGCTGATAGGAATTCAATTCAGAATGTGTAGACTACCCTTTTATACCTTGGGGTTGAACTGGGGATTTCCCCTTTAGCCCGACTTTGACAATTTCTAACATAACGATTACGAGGCAGTTACATTGGGCTTCATCCGCTTCATCTCATTGTGTCGTAACACCGTGTCATTGTGTCGTAACGCCATGATTGCGACGGTTTATCTTGTCACGCTAATGGTACTTAGCCCCATTAGCTATGCAGATGAACTGGAAACTCAGGAGAGCCTAAGCCAAGCTGTCACCGCTTTCCTTAAACCAAAGCTTGAGGCCCTGAATGCCAGTCGAATCGATATTGATATCGGCAGCATCGACCCTAGGCTACGACTGAAAAAATGCGCCGAACCTCACGAACTCGAGCAACTGGGCAATAAAGGACTGTCCGGCAAGGTCAACATTCGCGTTCGGTGCCCCACCTCCAGCTGGGGCATCTTTGTCCCGGTGGATATACGTATCTTCGAGCCAGTTGTTGTCAGTCGGGCGACGTTGCCCCGCGGGTCGGTTATCAGTCGTCAATTGCTGACTCTGCAAGAGGTCGAAAGCTCCTCCCTGAACTACAGCTATTTCCGTGATATAGATCAGGTGGTTGGGACCGAAACAACACGTCCCATTCAAGCGAACAGCGTTATTTTTACCAATATGGTCCAGGCTGCTGACGCTGTCAGAAAAGGCGATGAAGTGATCATAAAAGCTCAGGTTGGTTATCTCTTCGTCAGGATTAAGGGGCTGGCGATGCAGGATGGAGCTATCGGTGAGCAAATTCAGGTGCGCAATGTTCAATCCGGACGTATAATCAGGGCAACAGTGACCGGCCCCGGGAATGTTTTAGTGCCTATGTAATGCTGTTTCAGCCGTTATCAGCGCACCATTTTCGAGTCCGCACTCAGGTATTCTGCTTTATTTGTTATACTTGCCTGTAAAATCGTTAATTTTTATTAAAGCTTTCGTAAGAAGTGCCGATAACAAGTTCAAGTTATTGATATTTCTCAAAGAGGTCAGTCCTTATGGCTATCGATCTTAACAGCCTGTCCAGCAGCTTAGCGGGAAATCGGGTCCGTACTTCCGGCCAGACTTCCGGTAAAGATGAGGTTTCTAAAAACGAAACCCAGTCTGCTGCGCCACAGACAAGCACCAAGAGCGACAGCGTACAGCTGAGCGATGAAGCACTTCGTCTGAACAGCCGTGCACAGTCTGCTCCCGACATTGATGAAAGCAAAGTAAGTGCGATCAAGACATCTATTGAAGACGGCACCTACAAAATTGATTATCAGGCACTGGCAAAAAGCATCATCCAGTTTGAAAACGAACTGTAAGGTCAGCCCGTGAGTGAAGCGCTTTCACAAACCGTAAAACAACATCTGCTTAACAGCATTCAGAATATGAAAGCTGTTAAGCAGTGTATGGAAAACGAAAAAGAAGCTCTGAAAATTCGCGACATCAAGCAAATTCAGAAGCTTACTCTCGAAAAAGAGAAGTTACTGAAGCTGATTGAAACAGATATCACTCAGCGCCAGGAGCTTTTGACCGAGCAAAATCTGGAACTTGATGATGAAGGTATGCAGACTTTGATCAGCAGCTTCTCTGAAAAAGTTTCAGCTTCCTTATCTCAGGGATGGCAGCAGCTGATATCGCTGCACGATGACGTCAAAGAGATCAATCAGGCCAACGGCATGATCATCAACAAGGGATTACAACAGGTTGATGCTATGCTGAGTATTCTTCAATACAACACCGAAGCCAGAACAGCGCGCACCTATAATGCAAAAGGTCGGTCTGTTGCTCAATCTTCGCGCAATCTCGGCCAGGCCTGAGACATATTCTTTAGCACGTACAGGGTTTCTTTATGACTGGCACTGTTGATTCAGATACTGCAGTAAAAGCGCAGTTACCAGCAACGGAAAAAAAAGAAGATGACCGTCGTCACCTTGTAACCCGTAAAGCCAGTATTTTTGGCGTTCTGCGCTCTCTGCAGAAACACCGCTCTCCCCTGACCATCACGTTCCGCGGTCACAACAAACAAACCTTTACCAGCATTATTCTCAAGGTTGACCTTGATGAAGGCTACTTCATTCTTGATGAAATTGCGCCGCCAAGTGGCCACCAGCGAGCTATGGACGGTGGTATATTTACCGTTCAGGCCAATGATAAAGGTGTCCAGGTCGCCTTTGGAAACAACACCGTTGTCGGCGCAGGCCGTAATGATGGTGCTGCCGTTTACAAAATCCCTTTACCCAAGCAGCTTCTTTACAAACAGCGTCGAGACGCCTTCCGCGCCCATATCGCCATTGCTGATCAGGCTGAAGTGAAGCTGACGTCTTATGAACGACAGAAGCCTTTAGTCGGCCGTATTATCGATATCTCTTCAACAGGCTGTAAAATCGAATTCCCTTATCTGGTTGAGCCTGCCTTTGAAGATATGGAAGTCTTCGATGAAGTGAGCTTTGATCTGCCGGAAGCAGAATTTGATACGTCCGTTCTTTGTGCTGCTGAGGCTCGTCGCGCCGTTTACTTTGAAGATAAAAAGATGACCCAGTGTGGCTTTAGATTCCTGAGCCCGGATGGTCGAAACCAGCGAGAAATAGACCGCTTTGTGGCTTACCTGCAGCGGGAAGCTCGTCGCCGCGGCCTGGAATAACGCAAATCCAAACCTGACGAAATCCAGATACCATAAACGACCATCAGGCAGCTCCCGGCTGCCTGTTTTGCCATCGGCGCCAACGTTCCACATCCTCCGGATAATCCACATCCCAAAGCTCAGGCAGAAGTGCAACTGAAACTCCCAAAGACTCAGCATTTACAAGCGTTTGCTGCAGTACAGACTCCGTCCCCCAGCTTACTCCTGCAAATAACTCATCAGGTATTATTTTTTGACAGCCGATTAACACATAACCACCGTCTTCCGCTGGATTAAGCACCAGCTCAGAACCTTCATCAAGCGTCTTAAAGGCCCTCTCAAAAACTTCCGACGAAAGTGCAGGACAATCACTGCCAACCAGTAATACCTGATCAAAGTCCTGCAGAGCACCATTCAGACTTTGCAGCATTTTACGTCCCAGGTCGCCTTCAACCTGAGGCTTCAGGAGAAAACCCTGATCCGCTAAGCGGGCAAAAAACGGATGCCGGGTATCACCGGCAATATGCAACTGAAGCTCATCACAATCACTGCTCAACAATGTCTCAGCAGTCGCCAGAACTAACTCACAATGCAGATCCACGGTTTGTTCCGGTTCAAAGCCACTGAGAAGTCGCGTCTTCACCTTGCCCTGAACAGGCTCTTTCGCAAACTGAATAATCAATCGTCTCATGATAAGTAAAAACTCTCTTGGCTTTGCTTAGGCTCGCAGAGTTTGGGATGCAACTGTTTAACGGACGGATCAGTCACGGGCTTTAGCCCCGGATAATAGATCGCAGCTAACTGCTCGGCAGGCGTTCCCATAAAATAGGCCAGACGAAATCGCCACATGAGAACAATCGTTTTCCAGACTCCCTTCTTTTGCCATCGCCTTGAGGATGTCGTCACCCTCTCTTTCAGACAGACAGGAGCTGCTAACCTTCTGAGCCGGGCACTCAGCTCAATATCTTCCATTAGGGGTTGATCGGGAAACCCACCGACCTCTTCAAACAGTGAGCGGCTGATAAAAATACTCTGATCACCAGTTGCAATATGAGTAAAACGTGACCGCCAGTTCATCAATGTTGAAATGATCGGAAACATCCAGTGCCCGGCTGTTAAACGGACATCAAATCGCCCCCAAACCTGCTCTTCAGAGCCCGATAACTTGCTCAACACTGCCATAGCAGTATCAGGTAACAGTGTATCGACATGCTGAAACAACAAGAGATGCCCTTGGGCTGCATCAGCCCCCACATTCATCTGGTGCGCTCGTCCAGCTGATGTAATCAACACCCTATCAGCATAGGGCACACACTTCTCCGGTGTGCTATCAGTACTCCCACCATCCACGATTATCAGCTCGTGCCCGGCAGTGCGAAAAGGATGCAGATGCTGAAGAAACGGTTCAATCCTCTCCGCTTCATTCAGCACCGGTATAATCACACTAATCATGATTTAACCGCCCTGTTAATCCGCCAATGCTCCGCCACAACTACTTCCCTGACCCGCAGTACAGCCATAGCAATGCTCACCAATCACAATCTCAGCCCCTTCCATCTCCGAATCAAGCAGCTCATGCAAATAAGATTCTGGCCGATCAGAAGCGATCAAAGGCATATGCAGCATCTGGTTAAAGTCACAATCAAATACACGCCCCTGCCAATCGATACTGATCAGGCTGCGGCACATCACACCCGCTAGATTCTGCTCGGAGAAGTTATCTTTTAGCAGCTGCATATAATCTTCAAACTGCCCTTTTGACATCAGCATGCTTCCAAAGCGGCTGATTGGCATATTGGTGATGGTCAGCAATTCGTTGAAAACGATGCCATAAGTATCATAAAGTTCGCGCTGATAATCGGTTTGCAGCATCGCCTGAGAGGGCGGCAAAAAGGGACCTCCCGGGTTATAAACCAGATTCAGCTGAAGTCCGGAATCATCTTTCCCGTAGCCCAACGAATTGAGTTTTTGCAACGCTCGAACACTCTCAGCAAAGACGCCCTTACCTCGTTGCTGCTCAACATTCTGTTCGGAATAGCAAGGCAGTGAAGCGGTCACAATCACTTTATGATCAGCCAGAAACTGTGCCAGATCCTCATAGCCCGGTTCATTAAGAATGGTCAGATTGCAGCGATCAATCACCTCAACATTACGCTTGCGGGCTTCAGTCACCAGATAACGAAACTCCGGGTTCATCTCTGGTGCGCCACCCGTTAGGTCCAACACCTTAATACCTTTCTGATCGATAAACGCCAGCACCTGTTCGATGGTTTCCCGTCTCATCAATTCCGTTCTTTTCGGTCCCGCATTCACATGACAATGCACACAACTAAGGTTACACAAATAACCCAAGTTGACCTGAAGGATAGTCAGTTTGCCCCGAAAAATTCTTGGGAAATCAGTCTCTTCCAGAAGGGGGCGAGTATCAAGCATGGCATATCCTCGGTTTGGTTTTTTGACTGGAACTCATTATAATGTTGGCACTTTCAAAGTCAGTGCCTCAATAGCTCAGCTGGATAGAGCGTCCCCCTCCTAAGGGGAAGGCCGCAGGTTCGACTCCTGCTTGGGGCACCATTTAACGCTTTAAAGTCAATACGTTACGCACACCGCAAAAACTCTTCAAATCCTGGTCTGCGTCTTAGGTGCAGAGTACACACGCAAAAAACACTAAGCTGAACTTTGCTCTCTCATAAATACGACCAAAAATACGTATTAGATTCAGCTAGAATCCGTTTTAACCTACAGGCTGATAAGGCCGACGTGTCAGCCTATAAAGAACGAAGAAGTATTAGAAGTTAGGGTATTCAAATGCGGAAAAATTCGGCTTCAGTAAAAATATTAGCCCCCCCCTCGGTGCACACCTGATAAGTACACCCGCCACCAGCAACCCCGAAAAGAATCGACCTTATCCAGTTACAAATGGCGGGAGTACTAATACCAGGCCAAAAGCGGCCTGAATAATGCGAAGCAAAGCATCAAGACAAGATACCAGCCTATCCGGCATCAAAATAAGAATGCTGATCAGGGCTGAAAAAACTGGCGTTAGTCCATATTAGCCATCTGAACCTGAATCAGTCGGTCACCCTCATTAGTGCCAACCAGCAGACTCATGCCATCTTCCAGAATGATCTGAGCCCCGATCGGAAAACCTGTTCCACTCGCTGCATCTTTCAATGCAGGCATCCCTTCGTTTACCAAATACCATTTCTGGTTGTGATATACGAAGTACCCCACGCGGCGTTTATGTTCCGGTGAGATATTTTCGTTGGGGTGTATCAGTCTATTCACATGCCATGGAAACAGCGACTGGTTTGAAAAGACCATCAATCGATGATTATCCGTAATATAGCGCCCTTGTCCCCTTTCAGAATAGAAATTTAAAACGGGCAACGGCTGGTTATAGGGAGTGCCACAGAAAGGGCATTTCGGCTTAGTTGAGTTATCAAATACGTACCATTGCTGCGCACAGGCACTGTTAACGCAAGGTTGGATAAGATCAATAGTTTTTACCAGTCCTTGCTCCCACTCATCAGCTGTCGGGCGCAGTTCCGGGGCATGTAAACCATCAATAAAGGCCCTGTCAAAAAGATTTTTCAGATACGGCCCAGCGATGCTATATGGCAGTTTTTCGGTGTTTTTCCAAGGAAGTTCGGCTGCTCTTATTTTATCTATTTTAATGCGATTTGATGTGTTTTCCGGATGTTCGATAAACAGAGCTTTCTCACCCATGGACATCTTTTCATCAATCTGCGGGTCTATATCGTGTACTAAATCACCGCGCAGGGGATGCCTTAGAAATAAATAGTGATAGATCAGCACAGCCAGGGCGTGGCGGTCCGTGCTCATATTAGGCAGATTACGACCAGGATCATTTTTATTCAGATGCGCAGTCGCTATCACCTCCGGAGCGATAAAGTCCGGTGTACCTACGACATCGGGGGGGTATTTTCCGGGTACAACCAGACCATCCAGATCTATAATTACAGCGGCTGCATCAGTGGGTGAAAGCAAAACATTTTTGTAACTAAGATCAGAGTGCGCAAGCCCTGCTGAGTGTAATCGGCGTACTCCTCGGGCAATTTTCATACAAACCTGCAGGTAATTCAGCCAGGTACCCTTTTCACGATCATCCAAAAAGCGATTCTGGTTACTGGCCGATGCAAACCACTTACCTTGCTTCTCCTTGCCTTTAATGTTGAGCATGTCATCGTTGACGGATCCGTGTTCGAAAAAGAACATACTCTGATAAGCAGGAACAGTTATCCCAACCCGACCCTGGTGCTCAATAATTTTATCCGGCCAGCAGAAGAAATTTTTCCAGTAATCCCCCGCAGTGTCTGAAAAGATACTTTCATGGTAGCGCCCAACCAGCATCTTCAGTCGATCCATACTCGCGGCATCAGGCCTCTCTTTGTAAAAGGCAACGACATAACTTTTACAGGGACTGAAATAAACCTCTTTCATCATGCCTTCGCCGATAACTACAGCATCATCCCAGGAGACGGTTGAGCCATCGTTTGCGGTTACACTTTGAACTGCCATCTTATTTATTCCTTACAGACGCTCATAAATCACAATACTCCGATCATCGTGATGGCCGGTTTCAAAGAATTTCATCCAGTTAAGTAATTCATTTGCTCTATCTTGCGGTGCTTTATCACCCATCACTTGTTTCAGTTCGCCGTAAAGTGAATGCCAGCGCTCGGCATCCTCAAGAGCACTTTCACTGGGAAATTTTGGATCGGTAATACCGTCAGTTGCCAGGACAACCGCTGACAGATCGGAAACTTTAGTGAGGAGGACCCTGTGATAGACACTTTGGTCATGGAACATTCGATTATCCAGAAAGCGGGTCTGACCAGCATATTCACCACTGTCCGGGCTACCGAGCAAAGTCACCCGGCCATCTTTGTGTAACGCTACAGCAGCACCATCACCGACCCAGAAACTTAAAATAAGGCAGCCATCCGGAACTTTTTTAACAGCACACAACATCAGTGTGGTGGAAAACATTTTAGTGCTGAGAGCATCATCCTGATCGACTTCGGCCTGAATTGCCTTAGCAGCAGAATGAACAGCTTTCACCATAGTGACCTGAAACGCTTCATTCAGCCGGGCAATGTTATTCGGGTCCTGCTCGTATAAGGTTTCGAGCTGTTCTCCATACACACCGCTTAACGACTCATGCAGCGCCCGAGTACCATGCATACAAACGAGCTCAGCCCCCTTGCGCGAGTATGGAGCACTACCAGCGCCATCAGCAGCAGCAAAGACAACCCAACCATTAGCATCGTTAGCCATAATGCGCAGATCATCATCCCTGTGCAGCCCTTTATGGGCGTGTGAGCGACCACGATCACTAACCCCTACCAGCGCACAATCACTGAACGTTGCGGTTTGCTGATAAACATCAGGTTTATGAAAGCGGGCATTAGCATCAGAGGGAAGGTCATTCCATAACGTGCGCGGATCGGCAATCACTGTCAGATTTACGTGCAGTGTGATTGCTTGCCGGTGGCCATCTGTTAGGTAGTTGATAATATAAAAAGTCAGTTTTGCCTCACCCGGTTGTTTAAATTCGCCAGATAGCAACCCAGTTTCTGGTTCAAAAGTGACATCCGGATAGACCTCTTCGGTGTGATGCCTATAGAGACGTAACGCACCGGGCAAAATATTATCCGGTAAAGAAAGCGTATGGCTAAACGCTCGTCCAACCTGAGCGTTGGGAGCGTTTACGCTAATAACAGTGAGGGGGACTCTTTTACGGGAGGGAGCCTTTTCTTGCAGTTTGCCCTGTGGCGACCGGGGCGGAGGATTAGCCATACTCTGAAGCTCCTTTTCAATATCTTGCCGCAGCGCCTGTAAATGATGCTGTATCGCATGTGAAGCTCCCAGCTGCTTCAGCGCACGCTTGCTGCCCGGAAGCGTCATGTCATAACCTTGCGACTGAGCGATCAGACTAAGAGTATTCAAAAATTTATGATCACGCATTTAGCCTAACCCTCTACCAACATCAAACTCACCACTACCCGAACTATCCATATCAAACTGTATTGGCGTATCACAGTGCGGGCATATAGCTTTACCATCAACACCGACACACAACACACCACCACATTTACACATAGCGAAACCAAAGGGGTTACCGCAATGCGGACATCCTGCAGCACCATTCAGACGACGGGTATTCACCTTATCAGCGCAATGGCCGGAAGCGGACATTTCGTCATAACTACTATCCAGAGCAAAAACACCCTCCAGTTCAAAGTGCTGCATGGCAAAACGCTCAAAGCCCGTCATATCTGGCATGGTGTATTTCAACAGATAAGGCTTTAGTGTTTTTTGGCATTTGGCGCTGATAATAACGTGATCCGGATCAGCAGGTTGGTGCTCACTTGCATTCTCGACAATGACGAGGTTTTTATCCGGTTTGGCCAGCGAGATACCTGAGGTTGTGGCCTGGTTTCCTAATGCCTGACTGTGAGTGCCAACGGAAGCACTGATCCAATTGACAAAAGATTGGATCGTTGAATCATTCAGATTATCTATTGCCAAAATATTTGGGGTTAGCTTGGCCAGAGTCTGCAAGTCTGCGTTGTGACCAAGCGTTATGGCAACAAAGCTTTCATTGTTACGATCATACTGTTTCCATTTTGCGATGCCATTTTCAGGGTTATCTGTTGGTTTGCCGTCGGTAATCAGAAAAACCAAAGGCTTCCAGTCCCCCCTCTGCTCTGCCGTGGTGGCTTTGACCCCGGACTCAATCTCACGAACCAAATGTTCCAGCCCCGCACCGAGGCTGGTTCCGCTACCAATTGGGATTTGCGGCATGTAAAAAGTGGCGAGATCAACAAGGGGGGTGAGGGTTTTTGCTTTACCAGCAAAAGCAATAATTGAAAGATAGGCGGTTTCTAATGCCTGGGGATCCTGACGAAGCTTGTTAACGATGCTGGTAAGGGCCTTTTCAAGCTGTCTGATCGGCTCCCCCACCATGGACTCTGAAACATCAATCAGAAAATAAATCGGCAGTCTGCGCATCCTGCGTCTCCCATCCTATACAAAGGTAATTTCAGCTGGTGGGGCCGGTAACTTATCGCTCAAATCACCCTCTATAGCCGAACTTGTTGAGCCAGCAGAAATGGAGTCGCTCACCCATTTAAAAAATTTCGAAAAAGCGGTGCTATCCATGTTGTCTAATTTAACAACATTATCAGTAATCAGCTTCAAGGCCTCAGTTTTTGCTTTTGGCCCGGCAGCGCAGGCTATAATTTCTGCAAAATTGAGGGTTTTCAGCACAGGTAACGCCTCGTTAAAAGCATAGGTGTCCGAGGGAGAGCCGTCCGTCATAATAAAAAGCATCGGACGAAAATCACCTTTCTCTTCATCAGTGGAATGCACCACATCGCGTTTTACTGCTGCAATAATATGCTCTAGACCTGCGCCTAAATGAGTCGCGCCAGACTGAGGGATTTCAATATCTGCAATCTGCACTTCAGCAACGGGCGTCATTGGCAAAATATCATTCACTTTCACATCAAAAGTGGTGATGGCCAAACTAACGGATTCCAGGGCAAAAGGATCTTGTCGCAATGCTGAGACCATTGCTCGCAAACCAACATTGACTGAGTGAATGGGTTCGCCTGCCATGGAACCAGAACTGTCTATCAACAGGTAAACCGGCAGTCTTCGTGACATGGTGCACTCCTTAATGTTTACTTAAATCAATCAGTGAGATCTCTGCAGGGGGCGCAGGCAGCTCGTCCAGCTTCGATGTTTCTCCGCTTCCCGTTTCAACTTTTTGAGAGCTGACAGAAATACTGGCAGATACCCATTTAAAGAAAGCGGCAATGGTACTTGCATCGGCAGTATCCAAACGAACTACGGTCTCGGTAATTCTCTGCAACTCTTCCGGCTTAGCGTGCTGGCCCGCAGCACAGGCAACAACAATACCGGTTTTCTGAGCCTTCAGTGCCTGAATACCTTTATCCATAGTGTCTGTGGCATGGCCGTCGGTAAACAAAAAAACCAAAGGAGCCCAGTCACCCTTAGTTTCCGGAGTGCTTCGAACAACTTCCCGCTCAAGACACTCAGCCAGAACTTCAAGGGCTTTCCCTAACGAAGTTGCTCCACTAACCGTTAAGTCGGGTTCAACAAACGATATCAGATCCGTTAACGGCACCACTTGTCGGGCATCTGAGTTAAATTCAATGACGGATAGAAAAGCAGTCTCAAGAGCGTGTGGATCCTGTCGCAGAGAAGCAAGCATAGCTTTCAAACCATTTTTTACTGCTTCAATCGGTTCGTTCGCCATCGAGCCTGAAGTGTCGAGTAGCAGATAAATCGGAAGGCGTCGCATAAAGATCCCTTTTAATGGAAAAGAAGGGCGCTCGCGCGCCCTTTTTTAATATTAGCCTGCAACGTTAAAGAGCTATTACAGGTATTCAGTCATCACGCGTTTGATCAGGTTCTCAAGGCGCTGATCCGAAGTAGGCGCACCGATTGTTGCAAACTTCCATGCACCGTCTTTAAGGTAAAACTTGCCAAGAATCATCGCCTTCGAACCATGGAAGGTCTCATCATTTGCCAAGTCATAACGAGCATATTCACTATCAACACGACTTGGAGTTCCTTCGTACAGTCGAATTGACGCAAAAGGAATCGCTTTGAAATCATGCCCCTCATAGCTATTCAGGACGACTACAACCTGATCAGCTCCTGGCTGCAGATCACTCAGTTTTACCTGAATCACTTCGTTATCCAGGCCATCGTCACCATCGACATCACCTGTGCGGTCATCACCTGAGTGACGAATTCCTGGCGCGCTAAGCTCACCAAAGTAAACTAAAGAAATCAGTTTTTTGTCAGCATCAAAAACTGCAACTGAAGCATCAAGGTCAACGGCTTCTTTTTTAGTTCCACCAAAAAAGCCCTTCTTCTCGATAGCTCCCCAGTTCACCCCAACGCAGATATCATTCAACTTTGAGCCATTGCTCTTCTCTAAGTTGATACGCTGACCTTTCTGTAAATTAATCGCCATGAATTCCATTCCTATACTGCTTTATTCAGAGTATGTTCGGTGGTAAATGAAGACTTAATTCTTCGAAAGCAATCATATGAATTCTTAGAATATAAAGCCTTTGTCACCTCGCAATACCCCATTAGACACAACCATGCAAAACATTAAATAAAATCAAATAAAAACTCTACTATATTTGCCGAATTTCCAGCAAATCAGCTATAGCTATTATATGAGCAACTATTTGATGCTTTTTATATATTTCTCAGATTGACAGACCCTCAACCAACTCTGCCCTCTTATTTCAGACATTCGCTACTCTAATGTTGTAAACAAAACCAATACATCATACACGGTGACGTGAGATGACTATCCGGCAGCTTATATCGACATGCTACCAGCCATTTACTCCAAAATAGTTATCGCTTTAAAAGGCCCCATGCCGCCCTCTAACCCTATCTTCACTTCAACCCCTTTGCTCACAGCCAAATCGAGAAGGTATTTGGTTTCTGGGCTATCGGCATTTTTGAGGATAACGACTTTTGGCGTCCTCCGATGAATGGCCCGGGTAGCTTCTGCTATACCAGGCTTGACCTTGTGAACAGATCGAAGATCAAACGACTGAACGACATTACTAACAACATCTGAAGCAGTCTGAGAACTTTGCCGATTCAAAAGCCCAGGCCCATCTGATGGGAATTCAGCAGGTTCAATGGATAAAGCCGTGTATTGCTCAACGGCATTGATAAAGGAAGGCGCAATATCGTCACTCTCTAAATCATCAAAGTATGCTGCAGTATGGTAATCCTGGTCGGACCACAGCGTTCGGCTAAACAAACCGGAAATTTGCGCACCAACCAAGCCAAATGGGATTAACCAATCCTCATGTGTAGCACACAAGGTTGCCGTTCGGGCTGGATCAGATGAAACGATCAAACGATAATCAAAGGACTGAGGAGTCTTGGCCAGCGCCGCACGTAGCTCTGTTGAGATACTACCTTTACCAGTCCAGCCATCTACAAAGTAATGCAGGGCGCCGGGATGCTGCGCATAGATAGTTTCAAGAGCTCGACTATCAATTCCTCTATCTCGAATAATCGAAATGCCATAGTGAGCAACTGGCACCTGTGGAAAATATCGGGAAATGTAACGCTTCAAGAGAACGCCAAGAGGAACTCCGGCCCGAACCAAAGAAATTAATACGATCGGCTCATTAGCCTCTCGGCTGTCGACCAATTGCTGAGCAAGGTATTGCACGTGATAGGCCAGACGGCGAGCCCCATTATTCTCATGAAGAGCAAATTGATAGGCCTTCTTTAAAGAGGCGGTCAGTGGGTTCTCTTTTACAAAAACATCGCTGTAATGCCCACCATTAGCGACTAGCCGCTCTTTTTCCTCAACCGTAACCGGGCTGCCTTCTGTCTGTTTAAGCAACAAAGTAACATCACCCGGTTCAAAAGATGTCGTCGTTAGAAGATCTTTGGCTGACATTTTAGTGCTCATTAGGAATCCTTTTTGCTATCTGAGACGCAACGGGGATCACCATAGCATCTGCATAACGCATAAAACTCAAGTCCGTTAACGAATCACCTGCACCAATAACCAGGGCATCAGCGGTATCCAAAGCATCAAGAAAGTACTTTGCAGCCTCTCCTTTATTAATCGAACGAAGGAGAAGCGTCAGATTATTGTTGTTAATATGCATCTCAAAAGGGGATACATCATCCAAATAATCCCTGTAAAACACTTCAATTGCATCTTTAAGGATTACCCAACCGTAATGCCGCCTATCCTCTTGTGACTCAAACTTAATGACAATCTCATTAACAAGCCCATCCGGCGCCTTGTTTTGCTTAAATCGAACCAGGTAAGGCAGCTCAGCTATTACTCGCTCAAGATAGACAGAAATGGAAGTGAAGGTTTTCGCCCCCAATTGCCTTTGCTCAGAACTAAATTGGTTCCACTTGTCTGCAAGGTCGCAATAGAAGATTTCTGCATCATCTTTCGTGACAGCCCAGCCACCAAAATGAGCAAAACCAATTGAGAAGTCTTTATTACCGTAGGCTTTAATCAGTGACTGGTAGGTGCGCCCGGTGATCGGGACAATACAATCTGCAATACGGAGCATATTTTCAAGCTTGGTCTGAAAAGGAAGCTGTACCGTATCTCTCTCAGACTTAGAGTTCTCGCACACTAACCGGGAAGCCGCACTACCTTTACAGCCTTTTGCCTTACGCCGACTGGTAAAAAGGGTATCGTCTAAATCAGTCAGCACGATCATATTGTGTAGAGGCATTTCCATCCTTAATATCCTTAGTGGCTAGGCTATCAATTCAAAATCAGAGGCAACATGATCTGGCTTGAGCGTCCGGATCAGATCAGAGGATATATTGGATGGCTTTGCATCGGTATAAAGCAGGATACGATTCCAACTATGCAAGTCATGGTTGTAGAGGTAATTCATTCCCTGCCCCTGGTAAAGATCAGGGAAAACAATTCGGGACCTAACGCCATACCCCTCAAAATAGCCTGAGGAGTTACCAGTCATAGCTGGAGAACGGGTTGTACTACTGAAGTAGACTTCCCCGCCTTTTGCCTCAATATGCTGCGCAACAGCCAGCGGCTTGGCCATAAACTCACCGGTACCAACTACGAGAACTTTCTCTCCAGGCTCTGTCACTTCCACAAATTCATTAACCGAAGCTGGCCAGTTACAAAACTGCATAGGGCTACTCAGCCAGTTTCTCGGGGAATCAACAAAAGCCATTCTTGTGTCTGGCATACTGGGACAATCTGTAAACGCAGGGAGATCAAACTGGTTACCATTTCCCTCCCAACTGTACCGACCTTTGACAAGCGATAGAAAACTAACCTGAATGTCATCAGATATCTCAAGGTCCAACGCCCCTTGGCTCCAGTCAGTAATCGACAGAACGAAAATCCGCTTTGGCCTGATGCCTGTTTGAGCGAGAACAGTACAAACCAGATTTCTTATGGTTCGACCAGTCGTCAACTCATCATCAATAAAAATAAGATCATCCGCACGCTCTAAGAATCTTCGATCCTTGGTTTCGCTGGGAAGACAAAGGCATTGTTCTGTCGCATGGCTATGAGGCTCTGAAAAGTTACTTGCAATACTGCTTGATGGGAAGCGGGTGCTCGTACCAAAAATACCAGAACCAAAACGATCAACACACCGCTGAAAAACACCGGCCCCCAAACCAATTGCAGTTTCAGCCATAGCGATGACAGCATAATTACGGACATCTGAAGGCAGCTTGTCACATAAGTCTTGGAAAACGTTATCCATTGACGAAACCCGACTCGGAAAATGCTTGCCCAAGACGGTACTAACAAACAAAAAACTACGTTTGGGGTTATAGCGCTCAGCTACTCTGAAAAGAGCTTCAGCAGAAGATTTTTCCTGCGAGCTGGCGAGCACAACTTTAAGCTTACCCGTCTGAAGTGGGTAGTTCAGCTCTATATTTTCGCTCATACTAAATCCTTAAATCGGCCAAAATGACAATGGCGATAACTCGAAATCCATGTCCAGATCTTTACCGAAAGATGGATAACCTAGAAGGCTATACCTTGAATATTGCGACACATTTTAAATTAATCCCCTAACGAGAACAGATAACAACTTAACATTCTTGCCTTAAAAAAAAGCGACTCGCATAAACCCAAACATCCTAATAAACAGATACCTTATTACAGGAATACAATCTCCTGCTTATATACCCTCTAACTGCGAGCGGTATTTTCTGTCTTACATCGGGTAACGCAGATAGTATTTTTTTACAATTTATCCAAAGCAAGCCAATTACGTAGGGAACTAAATCAATGATATCATTTCTGAGGTTTTATGAAGGGATTGAAACCCATTGATTTCCTTTAATATCCTAGCTTGAGAACATTTGTGCGATGCGAAAACAAGCTGCATATAATTTAATCAATTGGTAAAAAACAAGGGCTTTGGCCCAAGAATATTTTGAAATTGGATACATCCGAAAACCATCCCATTAGGGATCGGATAGGTGTTCCTTCTCACTGAACTCGAAACAGTTCTGCTTCATGAAATAGTCATTTTACTTGACGAAAATAGAGCAAAAAATCTAGATTGACAGGTATTTTACTGCGAACAATAAAAGACAAGGTTGACCTGTAATTCACTATCGGCCACGCGTAAGATGCAAAGATTGAAACACATATATCGGACAGCCCCCCTTGGGAAAAGCCTTTATTGTACTACCTTAGATTGTCAGTCAATAATGGGCGGGCTACAGCCAATCAATCATATCGATAAACCTTTCTCCAGCCATCACTCATGTTAATAGGTTGGAGATTCAATTGGATCTGCTAGGAGAGAATCATGGGCATTATGGATAAAGTAAAATCGGTTGCAAAGCAACTGCAGGAAGGTATTTCGACAGAAGTTGCCAAATTCAAGAACAGAGATTTTTTGGATGGTGCAATGGCTCTTTGTGCGTGGGTAGCTGCAGCAGACGGTAATGTGAGCTCTGAAGAAAAAAGCAAGATGATCGGTTATGTCAAACAATCGGATAGCCTGAAAGTGTTTGATCAGAACCTGGTCATTGAACGCTTCACGTACTTTGCTGATAAATTTGAATTTGATGCGTCTATCGGTCAGGGTGAAGCACTGGAAGCGATCCAGAAAGCTGTATCGAAGAATCCGTCATGTGCCAGAACCCTGATTCAGGTAGGTATCGCTATTGGTCGCGCAGATGGTGATTTTGATGCCGATGAGAAAGCTGTTATTAGCCGTGCCTGTAAGGCTTTAGAGTTAGATCCATCGGAGTTTGATGTCTAATGACAACGGATATTTTTGTCTTTGTAGCATTTGTGATTATTGCTCTGGCAATTGATCTTTATGCCCACAAAAAAGATGAGCCAATTCCGCTTAAGAGTGCTGTTATCTGGTCCATATTCTGGATTGGCGTTGCGATGCTTTTTGCAGGGTATCTCAACTGGTCT
Organism: Oceanospirillum sp.; assembly: GCA_048270425.1. GTDB lineage: Bacteria > Pseudomonadota > Gammaproteobacteria > Pseudomonadales > Halomonadaceae > Oceanospirillum. The sequence goes on along the minus strand of JBLWSY010000002.1, from coordinate 121,099 downwards.
CACGGCCCGGAAATGAGCAGTCTCTTTATATCCGGCTATGTACTTGAGAAGACTCTGTCAGTAGATAATCTGTTTGTTATTGCAGCCATCATGTCTTGGTTTGCAGTACCGGATCAGTATCGCCATCGTATTTTGTATTGGGGTGTGCTTGGTGCAATTATCTTCCGTTTGATATTTGTATTAATCGGAACAAGTCTGCTCTCCTTAGGTCCATGGGTTGAAATGGTGTTCGCATTAGCCGTGGCAGCATCAGCAGTAATGATGCTTCGCGCTGGGGACGATGATGACGAAATCGAAGATTACTCAGACCACCTGGCCTGCCGTATCACGCGACGTTTCTTTAAAGTTCACCCAAAGCTTCATGGCCATGATTTCTTCGTGAAATCTACTGATGTGGAAGGCGATCACGACAAGTCGAAAGCATTCTGGATGGCGACGCCTCTGTTTCTATGTGTGGGCGTAGTCGAACTCAGTGACGTTATGTTTGCATTTGACTCAGTACCTGCCGTTATTGCAGTCAGTCGTGAACCTCTGATCATCTATTCAGCCATGATCTTTGCCATTCTCGGCTTGCGTACACTGTATTTTGTGCTGGAAGCTATGAAAGATGCACTGGTTCATCTGGAGAAAGCAGTTATTGTGCTGCTATTCTACATCGCAGCAAAACTCGCGTTAAATGCCAGCATTCACCTCTTTGGCGTTGGCTATAAAATTGATCCAACACACAGCCTGTTTGTTGTGCTTGGTATACTGAGTGTCGGCATCATCGCAAGCTATATCTTTCCAGAGAAGAACGAAGAAAACACCAACCAGACAGATGTCTGAGAACAATCTGTAAATCATGAAAGGGAGCCAATCATGGCAGTAAATTTGAGTAAAGGCGGTAAAGTAGACCTGAGCAAGAGTGATCCGGGCCTGAATAAAGTACTGGTCGGCTTAGGTTGGGATCCCCGCGTCACAGATGGCGCTGACTTTGATCTGGATGCATCCGTTTTCATGCTAAACGCTGAAGGCCAGTGCCACAGCGAAAAGCATTTCATCTTCTATAACAACGAAGACTCGCCATGTGGCTCAGTTCATCATACCGGTGATAACCGGACCGGTGAGGGCGATGGTGATGACGAAGCCGTTCAGATCGAACTTTCTAAAGTTCCCGCTGAAATCGAAAAGCTGGTATTTGCTGTAACCATCCACGATGCAGAAAAACTAAAGCTGAATTTTGGCCAGGTAGCTAATTCATTCATTCGCATTGTGAATGAAGAAACCAATAATGAGTTAGTGATGTACGAGCTGGGTGAAGACTACTCTACGGAAACAGCAATGATCTTCGGTGAACTTTACCGCCATAATGGCGCATGGAAGTTCGGTGCCGTAGGCCAAGGTTTCGAAGGCGGCTTAAGCGCCATGATTAAGCAATACGGCCTTAGCTAATCACCTCGAAAGAATTCGTTGATCAAAAAATCAGTTTTAACGTCTACAGAATCGCAAACAAGCGAAAGGAACACACAATGCTGAACTTGGAAAAAGGTCAAAAGATCAATCTGGAAAAAGAAGCACCAGGCATTACCAAATACGATATCGGCATGGGATGGGATCCTCGAGCATCGGATGGCCAAGACTTCGATCTTGATGCCATTGCTGTGATGCTCAATGCTGACGGTAAAATTACTGGCCCGGAAGACGTTATTTTCTTCAATAACCTGAACTCAAAGTGCGGCTCTCTGAGCCATACAGGCGATAACCTGACGGGTGAAGGTGATGGCGATGACGAAGTTATCAAAGTGGATCTAAGCCTGGTACCCGAGACCGTTAATACCATTGCGTTCTCCGCAGTTATTTTTAAAGCTGTAGAGCGCGGCCAAAACTTTGGTCAGGTAGCCAATGCTTACATTCGTGCTGTTTCTGACGCTGGCACCGAGGTCGCCCGCTTCGATCTGAGTGAAGATTACAGCACCCACACCTCAATTATTCTGGGTGAACTGTATCGTCATAATGGCGAGTGGAAATTTAATGCGCTGGGTGAAGGTCGCAAACAAGAGTTGAACGAACTCATTGCAGCCTACCAATAAGGTAGCTTAAATTCGTCCCCCGCAAGACGATCAAAACCGAGGCCTATAAGCCTCGGTTTTTCTTTAACGGGCAATAAAGATCAAGCGCTAAACATCTGAAACCGCTCACCACTGGATAGCCAGCTTTAATCCCCCCACCTCTTAATTACCAAGCGTTACGCCAGATCAGTTGCGGATTAATGGATACGCCTTTACACACATCCATAAATCGTAAAAACCACCACCCGATACTCGCAACGGATTTACATGCCAGACAGGGGATTTTCCACGCACTTTGATTCAAAATTGATCTGCTACGGATCGTTTAAGTAACAGCTGTGTCATAATCAATCCAAAAGTTGGCTTTTGAAAAGGACTCCCGTGTTAAAAAAGCTGCGACTGACAATAATAAAAAGCCTGATTCTGACCACACTCGCCTCAATAACACTGATCACTGACGCTTATGCGGCTCAGGAGCAGGCAGTTAGCCGCGTCTATCTGCAATGGATGTTCTTCGTCACTGCACTGATTGTCGTTATGGTTTACTGGAATCGGCGGCTTTCTGCGGAAGTCAAAACCCGCGAGACAGCCAATCATCTGGCACAGTCTTATCTTGGCATTATCAACCGCTATGTCATCACCTCCCGTACAGATCTGAACGGCACAATTACCGATGTCAGCAAGGCTTTTTGCGACATTTCCGGCTATAAACCGGATGAGCTGATAGGAAACAGCCATGGCGTCATTCGTCACCCACAAACCGACAACAAGGTTTATGAAGAACTATGGCAAACCCTAAATACAGGTAAAAGCTGGTCCGGGGAGATGTGTAACCGTCGCAAGGATGGCACCGCCTATTGGGTGGCCGCGTCGATTACTGCGGATTACGACCAGAGCGGTAAAAAAACCGGCTATATCGCAGTCCATCAGGATATTACTGATCATCGCATCGTGCGCGAGCTTTCTCTGCGAGACCCGTTAACAGGGCTCTACAACCGCCGCTACTTTAACGAGCTTTTTGAATCCATGCTCAAGGGTACCGCTCATCAATCCAATCACATCGGGCTGATTCTGCTGGATATCGATCACTTCAAAAAGTTTAACGATACCTATGGTCACCAAAAAGGCGATACGGCACTGGCACAAGTCGCATTTTGTCTTGAGGAGGTCTGCATTCAGCTGAATAACGATAAGAATAAGGCTCAGGCACATGCCTTCCGTTTAGGTGGCGAAGAGTTTGCGCTACTGGCATTACTAGGTGAAGAGGAAACGGAACAAGCCTCAGAAGCGATACGTCAAAAGGTATTTGATCTTCAGCTCGAACACATAAACAACGAAGACTTTGGCGTAATGACCTGTTCTCTGGGTTGTTACAGCGCCAGCGTTAATCGTGAACTGGCCGCCGAGCCTGACGAGCTGTTCCGAATTGCAGATCAGGCACTCTACCGGGCTAAGGATTTAGGCAGAAACCGAACCGAATCCGCCAACACGCAGTCAGCGGATATCGAGCTTTTCTAAGACGACCACACAGTTATTCAGCGACAGGCTCGGAAGATCCAGTGGCATCCACAGCCCTGGGCCAAGCGTACAAAATCGCCTTGAGCAGAGTCGCTAATGGGATCGCAAAGAAGATTCCCCAGAAGCCCCAGATGCCACCGAAAGCCAGCACAGCGACAATGATTGCTACCGGATGCAGATTCACCGCTTCAGAGAACAACAGAGGTACCAGCACGTTACCATCCAGCGCCTGAATCACACCGTAAACCAGCAGCATATAAAAGAAAGTATCGTTAAGGCCAAACTGGAACATACCAATAAAGACCACAGGCACGGTGACAACTGCAGCGCCGATATAGGGCACCAAAACTGACAGACCAACCAGAACCCCCAGCAGCGCCGAATACTGAACACCAAAAGCCACCAGCCCCAGATAAGTTGCCACACCAACAATCACAATCTCGATAAACTTACCGCGAATATAATTGGCCAGCTGCTGGTCCATCTCACGCCAGATACCCGTCATAAAGACGCGCTTTTCCGGCAAATGACTGACAAACCAGTTAATCAGAAGATCCCGGTCCTTCAACAGGAAGAACACAAGAATCGGCACAAGAACAAGATAGATCATGATCGCAAACAGGTTCGGCACCGAAGCCAGAGACAGAGAAACCAGCTTTTGTCCCACCTGTCCAACCTCTACAGCCGCAACACCGATCAACTCCTGCATCTGCTCCTGACTAATCAGGCTTGGATATTGTTCAGGCAGTAAAAGCAACAACTGCTGACCACTGGCCAGCATACCGGGGAACTCATCAATCAGCGTCATCAACTGACGCCAGACAAGTGGGAAGACCACCAGCACCAAAGCCGAGAGTAGACTGACAAAGGCAAGAAAAACGATGACAACAGCTAAAGTAAAGGGAACATGAATCTCTTCAAGTTTTCTGACCACCCCTGCCAAAAGATAAGCCAGCACCACACTAGCCAGAAAAGGTGCCAGCATGGTGCCCATAAAGATGACGATGCTGAAACCACCGATCAGCAACAGAAAGAAAATAACCGCTTCTTCATCCGAGAAATAACGTTGAGCCCAGTATCGGGCCACATCCTTCATCGCCATGATGTTACCTATTCCCCTTTCCGGATACAGTAGATAAATTCGTCACCGCTCTGTTCGCGGCTGATCAGATCATGCGGGCTTTGGCGGATAAACGCCTCAAAGTCATCCCACGACCCCGCATCAGTGGCCACAACCTGTATCACCTCTCCGGTTTGCATCGAATTAAGTGCTAACTTCGCCTTCAGCAGAGGCATCGGGCAGTGCAGGCCTCTGGTATCCAGCTCATGATCGATCGCTTGCGCCATTTGTACCCTCGGATTAACTGTCTGTTTTTATTAGAATCATGCTTATCAAAAGCAACGACTGATTAAAGGGGATCACAGCTTAAAGTGCAAGATAATCCCTGTTTACCATCAGCCTTAACAGTCCTTAACTTTTGCATCAGAAACTGATGCGTTAATCTGTTGTCACAGCAGAGTGTTCCATCACACCCGATGACCGAAAGAAGCTTATTCGAATGGTGATTGTGCAGGCTCATTTATCTGCCGACTTATTTATTTGCCGACTAACAACAGGGATCTAATGTGCCGTTTCAATTGCCCCAGATAGCCCGATCCAGTCTTAAAATCTTCGGACAGCATTGTAAAAAATGCGTTCACTCGACGGGACTCAGCATAGGACTGATACTGGCCGCACCGGCACTGTTCAGCCCCCAGCTTATGGCGGAAACCGGCCCGAATGATTTACCCAGTATTGGCAGCGATCAGCCTGACCGTGTTACGACTAACCGGGAGTTTACGCTTGGGCGGGCCTGGTTACGCCAGTATCGCGCCAGCAGTCCCATCATTTATGATCCGATACTGCAAAGTTACCTTGAAAATTTGGTGGAAAAACTCGCAGTAGAAGCGGATCTGTACGAACGTCGCCTGAATATTGTAGCTATTAACGCCAAAACCATTAACGCCTTTGCGGTTCCTGGCGGAGTTATGGGGGTTCACAGTGCGTTACTGTTAAAAGCAAAAGATGAGGATATGGTCGCCTCAGTACTTGCCCACGAGCTCGCACACCTGAGCCAACGCCATTATGCCCGCCGCAAAGATAACGCCGAAGGTCAAACCGTTCCATTGTTAACGGCCATGCTCACCGGTCTTGTTCTCAGTGCTAACGGGCATACCCAAGCAGGTGTCGCTGCCATTGCCAGCTCTCAGGCAGCCGCTATTCAAAATCAGCTGCAGTTCAGCCGGCTACATGAACAGGAGGCGGATGCCGTCGGGTTTCGGGTACTGAAAGATGCAGGTTTTGACAGCAGTGGCATGGCACGAATGTTTGAACTGCTGCAGGCAGAAGCCCGGACCAATGGCGGCAATGCCCCCGAATTTCTGCTGACTCACCCCCTAACCCAAAGCCGTATCGCCTTTGCCAAAGAGCGGGAACGGGATATCGACCCGGAAACCTTCTACAGCAACCTCGAGTTTCAGCTGATTCGGGTACGGGCGATGCTGCATCAGACTCAACCCAAAGAGAGACCGGTAGCCCTGACCGCCCTGCTGAAAAGCGTGCCGGACAGCATGAAAGAACCGGTTAAGCTCTATGCTGATATTCTTGATGCACTGGATCAGGGTAAACCGGAAAATGCCCGTCAACTGGCCGAAGAGCTCGCACTGCAACCGGATCATCTTTATTTCCGCCTACTGACCGCTAAAGTGTTGGCGGCGATAGGTCAAAGTGATCAGGCGTTTGCACTACTTGATGCCCAGCTGAAAGAAACACCGGATAAAATGGCGGTGAAAGCCTTTACCGCCCAGACCTACCTTAATGCCGGAAAAACAGCAGAAGCGGTTGAAGCCTTTAAAGCGTTGAGCAAAGAACGTCCGGAAGATCCCTGGGTCTGGCAGCAACTGGCTAAAGCCGCGACCGATGCCAAGGATCTGCTTACGGTGTACAAAGCAAATGCCGAGTTTCATCAGTTAACAGGGGATATCCCTCACGGAGTTAAAGAGCTGAAACTGGCACGGGAATATGCCAGCAACGATCCGATTGAGTTTGCCCGTATCGACCAGCGCATCAAAGATCTGGAAACGCTGTTTAAGGAGCTGGACTTTAACAAGTAATACCGATCAGCGTGTTACCGACACAGCTTCCGTTACCAATACAAGCTCAGTTCGCCAATACAGGCCCAGCCCACCAATACAATCCGGGTATACTGACCACCCTCGACTACAGAGACAAAAAAGCCCGATATTCGCATCGAATATCGGGCTTAATAAAGAAAGGCTGTTAATTATTTGGCAGCAGTAAACTGCAGCATACGGGTCAGTGGTCGCATCGCTTTTTCACCCAACTCCGCATCTACAAACACTTCCTGATCACCGGTTTCCAGCACATGAACCAGAGATTCCAGTTCATTCATTGCCATCCAGGGGCAGTGGGCACAACTACGGCAGGTCGCCCCATTGCCGGCTGTCGGCGCTTCAAGGAAGGTTTTCTCCGGACATAGCTGCTGCATTTTGTAGAAGATGCCACGGTCGGTCGCCACGATAAAAGTATCGTTATCCAGCTCTTTAGCCGCGTTGATCAGCTGAGAGGTGGAGCCCACTACATCAGCAATATCAACAACAGCTGCCGGTGATTCCGGGTGGACCAGAACAGCCGCATCCGGATAAACCTTCTTAAGATCCAAAACACCCTTGGCCTTAAACTCTTCATGCACAATACAGGCGCTGTCCCACAGGATCATATCTGCGCCGGTTTTCTGCTGCACATAACCACCCAGGTGCTTATCCGGAGCCCAGATAATTTTCTCGCCTTTATCTTTCAGGTGCTCAACTACCTGCAGTGCAATACTGGAAGTCACCACCCAATCGGCACGGGCCTTAACCGCAGCCGACGTGTTTGCATAAACCACTACAGTACGGTCAGGGTGCTGATCACAGAAAGCACTGAATTCATCCACAGGGCAACCCAGATCCAGCGAACAGGTCGCTTCCAGAGTTGGCATCAGAACGCGTTTTTCAGGACTCAGAATCTTAGAGGTTTCACCCATAAACTTTACACCGGCAACCACCAGTGTTTTCGCATCATGGTTGGCACCAAAACGAGCCATTTCCAGAGAATCCGCTACGCAACCACCCGTCTCTTCTGCCAAAGCCTGAATCTCATGGCTGCAGTAGTAGTGTGCCACAAGAACTGCATCCTGCTCTTTCAGTAGCTGTTTGATACGTGCAGTAAGCTCTGCTTTCTTCTCGGCACTCAGTTCTTCCGGTGCCCCCAAATTGGACAGGTGTTCCCGAACCAGTGCCTGGTCTGCTTGCATAGTCATGGGCTGGATTCAACTCGTCTATAGATCTCAGCTGCTAAAGGCGTTCTATCTCGGTTTATTACCAGTGAAAGCCTTTGGAAGAGCAGCAACAATCAAACAAAAAAGGATGGTTGGAAATTTTAGCACAAAATCCTGACGACAGATGAAGCTTTCCACTGCCGCATTCACTTTTGCTGTGAAAAGCGCCTGTGGATAAATTAATGTGCAGAAAAAATTCCGGGCAAAAAAAATCCCGCATCAAATGCGGGATTTTTTGAATTCTGGTGGGTCGTATAGGATTCGAACCTATGACCAATTGGTTAAAAGCCAACTGCTCTACCGACTGAGCTAACGACCCTTACTTATGACTTTTAAACGAAAGTTTAAGCCGAAAGCCTGAAAATTCTAAGCCAAAAAGTAGAAAAATGGTGGGTCGTATAGGATTCGAACCTATGACCAATTGGTTAAAAGCCAACTGCTCTACCGACTGAGCTAACGACCCACGACTTACTGAAAATATAAACTAACGTTCGAAATCAGTAAGTTAGGAAAGTTGAATTGGTGGGTCGTATAGGATTCGAACCTATGACCAATTGGTTAAAAGCCAACTGCTCTACCGACTGAGCTAACGACCCATTCAACTTGGGGCGCATTATACGCAGCTTTTCAGGATGCGCAACCCCTTTTTTGAATCTGATTTCCTTTTTTTATCAAACTCTTATTTCGAACGATGGTTCTTATTCACGTTACGAATTGCACGTGTCTTTTTGCGCTGACGCTCAATACGATCACGGTTATCAATGCTGTCACGTACCCGGCGTTTTTCCAGTCCAGCCATCTCTGACAGCTGGTCGATCTCCTGCTGAGTCAGCTCGATCCACTCACCGGCACGGGCACGCTTATCCAGGAAGATGCTGCCGTAACGTACACGTTTCAGACGGCTTACCGTCAGTCCCTGAGATTCCCACAGACGGCGAACCTCTCGGTTACGGCCTTCCATGATCACGACATGGAACCAGGTGTTGATACCTTCACCACCAAACTCCTGTACGTCGGTGAAGTTCGCCATGCCGTCTTCCAGCATCACACCTTCTACCATCGCTTTTACGTGCTCCGGCTTAACATCCCCCATAACACGAACCGCGTATTCACGCTCAATCTGCTGAGACGGGTGCATCAGACGGTTGGCCAGCTCACCATCAGTAGTGAACAGCAGCAGACCACTGGTATTGATATCCAGACGACCAATGGATATCCAGCGCTCACCTTTCAGTTTTGGCAGACGATCAAATACGGTACGACGCCCCTGCGGATCGTGACGGGTACAAAGCTCACCTTCCGGTTTGCTGTACATGATCACGCGGCGCGGTACTTCTTCCTCAGAAACCAGCTTCACCAGACGACCATGAACGGTCACGCGATCATTAATAGAAACACGGTCACCCAGCTTGGCGGTCTGGCCGTTAATCGCTACCTCACCGGTTTCAATCAGGCGCTCCATCTCACGACGGGAACCCATACCGGTACGGGCCAGAACCTTTTGCAGTTTCTCAGTTTTTACTTCGTTGATATCTTTCACAGAATTAACCTTTTATTCACTATCAGGTATCGGTGGCAGATCATCCGCCGATACAACCTGTCTTTTTTCATCATGGGATGTGGTTTCAGTACCCTCACCCTCTGAATATGTTGTTTCCGATGCGGTACCATCAGACGACTCGGCCTGACGTTCCTGCTCGGCTTTCTGACTCATGCGCTCATCAAAACGTTGACTCAGTTCCGAAAAAGTTAGAATCTCCGGCAGGTTATCCAGATCCACATCAGCTACTTCGCCATCTTCATCGTCATCATCATCCTGTGAGGTCAGCCCCTGAGCTTCCATCTCTGCCCGGGCTTCTTCCATCATCTGACGACGCTTCTCTTCCTGAGCCGCCAGCATGCGGGCTTCTTCATCAGCAATCGCCTGCTGCTGTTCTTCCTGCATGCGGTCACCCAGCTCCCGAATCTCATTCAGGGTAGGCAACTCTTCCAGCGTTTTCAGATTAAAATAATCCAGAAAATGTCGGGTAGTGGCGTACATCGCCGGTCGTCCCGGCACATCGCGATAACCCACGACGCGAACCCACTCCCGTTCAACCAGTGTTTTCATAATAGAACTACTGACACTGACACCTCGGATCTCTTCAATATCACCACGGGTTACCGGCTGGCGATAAGCGATCAGCGCTAAAGTTTCCAGCAGGGCGCGGGAATACTTTTGCGGCCGCTCAGTCCAGAGACGGGCGATACGGTTAGCGTGTTCTTTACGCGCCTGAATCCGCCAGCCACTGGCGACTTCAATCAGCTCGATGCCACGCCCCTGATAATCCTCACCCAGTTGGCGCAGCACATCTTTCAGCACCCCTTTGGCAGGGCGCTCATATTCATCAAACAACTCGGCGATCTGATCCAGCGCCAAAGGCTGATCCGATACCATTAATACCGCTTCAATAACGGGTTTCAGCTGTTCAGTTTTCATCCGTTACCTCTTCAGGAGCAGCATCTTCAAAGGCCGCGCCGTCATCCTCTGTACCCGCCTCAGTCAGAATACGGGAGCGAACATGGATCGGGCTGAAGGGCTCATTCTGAACCAGTTCAATGGAGCGGGCTTTGATCAGCTCCATAATCGCCAGAAACGTCACCACCACGCCCATGCGTCCCTCTTCCAGCGTGAAGAGGCTCTCAAACGGATAGAATCTGTCTTCGGTCAGAGATTCCAGAATCTGACTCATGCGCTCACGGGTGGACAAGGGTTCCAGTTCGATATGGTGATGGGTCTGCAATTCAGCACGCTGAACCACCTGCGCCATCGCCATCAGAATCTCCTGAAGATCTACCTCAGGCGGTGCCCGATAAACCTCAAACTCAGGCGGAGCCAGCTGAACCGGCGTGACATCACGCTCCACCCGGGGCAACTCATCCAGCTTCTCCGAGGCTTCTTTCAGCTGTTCATATTCCTGCAGACGACGTAGCAGTGTCGTGGTCGGGTCATCTTCTTCCTCTTCACCTTCCACATTCTGACGGGGCAGCAGACTGCGGGATTTAATCTCCGCCAGCAGCGCCGCCATCACCAGGTATTCCCCCGCCAGCTCAATCTGCAGCTCGCGCATCAGGTCGACATATTCCATGTACTGACGGGTGATCTCAGCAACATTAACGCTGAGAATATCCAGATTCTGTCGACGGATCAGATACAGCAGAAGATCCAGCGGGCCTTCAAAGGCTTCCAGAAAAACCCTCAGGGCTTCCGGTGGAATATAGAGATCCTGCGGTGGCTCGGTAACGGTTTCATCACCAATACGGGCCCAGAAGTCGAGCTGTTCCGGCTCAACGGGAATCGATGAAGGCTCAACGGCTATAGACACAGGTTCAACACTCCCTGTTTAACATTCAGATCCCTCTTTCCCTGATAACAGACGGCAGAAAACCTCAGCGGCTTCAGCTGATCATCATGCAGAGATAAAGAGAAAAAGTGTCTGTTGCAGTCAACCATCTCGGCCGTCTGTCTCCCGGTGATTTGCCACTTGCTCAGCCGACGTTGTTTATTAAATAAGAGCTGAAAAGCGGTCTGAAGAGGTGAATCATTCAGTCAATATGTGCCGCATTCTAACACACAAAACCGTCGTCACCAGATCGGGAACGGCTCGCTGAAAAGAAAAAAACCCCGTTCTCTGAGATCAGATGGCACGGGGCTTTTACGCTTTCCGGGGCAGACTTCTGAAAGGGCAACCTAACTTATTCATCCTGCAGGATTTTCTCAGTACAGCACCCAGGCAGCTGATCTGCTTTACAGGTTATTCAAAAACACTGGTGTCGCCTTTACCTTCACGAATTACCGTTGGCGGCAGCTCACGCACATCAATCACAGAGGTCACATCCATAGAGCAAGCTCCGCCATCGATAATCAGATCCAGCGCGTGCTCCAGCACATCACGAATCTCATAGGGATCAGTCTGCGGATGCTCATCACCCGGCAGAATCAGAGTGGTGCTCATAATTGGTTCGCCAAACTGCTCCAGTAGCGCCAGCGTTATGGCATGCTCCGGAATACGTACTCCGATGGAGCGACGTTTCGGGTGCAACAGCAGGCGCGGCACTTCCGTGGTGGCATTAAGAATAAAAGTATAAGGCCCCGGTGTATGCGCTTTTAACAGACGATACAGACTGTTATCCACCTTGGCATAAGTGGAGATATCCGACAGATCACCGCACACCAGCGTAAAGTTGTGCTTCTGATCCAGCTGGCGGATACGCTTGATGCGTTCTACTGCCTTTTTGTCCCCAAGGTGACAACCCAGGGCATAGCCGGAGTCGGTAGGGTAAGCGATCACGCCCCCTTTACGGAGAATCTCAACCGCCTGACGAATCAGACGTTCCTGAGGATTATCCGGATGAATCTGAAAAAATTGGCTCATGGTCACATCCTCATCAATCGTTTCTTTGTTCTGAACTCTTATGTCTTGCTATGCCTTGCAGGGCTGAACAGGCTCATCCTGCCATAACATCCAGACAGGATTAACCGTTTCCGGCAGATGATTGGTTTTACCCGGCTTCTGCCACTGGTTCAGAAAATGGAAGTCACTACCAACACTGGCCGCCAGATCATACTCTTTTGCCAGCTGCGCCATATAGTGGGTCTGATCCCGGGACTGCTGAGAGCCGGAGACCACCTCCATCGCTTCACCACCTGCGTCTTTAAAGGCTTTCAGCAGCGCGCGGCGTTTCATATTGGTCATTTTGTAGTGCAAAGGATGAGCCACGACAGCAACACCACCAGCGGCTTTAATCCACTCTACAGCTTTTTCCACCGTCGGCCAGAGGCTTTTCACATCGCCTTTCTTTCCCGCTCCCAGATACTTCTTAAAGGCTTCCGGCATAGTCTCAACCACACCTTCATCCACCAGTACCTGAGCAAAGTGAGGACGGCCCAGCTCCGCACCTTTCGCCACCGCTTCAGCCTTTTGCAGAAAGTTTTCCACACCTAAAGAACTGAGTTTTTCGGCAATAATCTCTGCCCGTTTCTGACGCGCCGCCTGCTGCTCTTTCAGGCCATCTACCAAAACCGGATTATCGATATCCAGATTCAGGCCAACAATATGCACATTGCAGCCGCTCCAGGTGGTTGAGATCTCAACACCTGCGATCAGGCCAATACCCGCAGCCTCAGCCGCCTGACGGGCTTCAGGAATACCCTGGACCGTATCATGATCCGTCAGCGACAGAGTGTGTACACCTTCGCTGGCAGCCAACTGTACCAGCTCAGTGGGCGATAAACGCCCGTCAGAGCAGGTAGAATGGCTGTGCAGATCAAATCCGGACCAATATGCGTTCATGGAAAACCTTTTGCAGAAAAAACACTCAAAACATCTCAGTTCTATCCCGATCTGATTTCCGGCTTATAAAGCACAGCAGGCAGACATCGGACAGACACTTATTTGGGGGCATCGCTGTAAAATAACAGCCCAACATGCGAAGATTGCCCAAACTTAAATCCCCGCGATGTTCTGACAGAACCCGGGAATATCTGCTTAACGTCATAATCGTTAAGCTCAATAACCGAGTATGAAAGACTCCGTCTGATAACACCATGAAATTACTCTTAGATTTTTTCCCGATCGCCATCTTCTTTGGGGTTTACCACTACACCAAGGATATGATTCTAGCCACCGCTGTTCTGATCCCGGCAACGATTATTCAGATCGCTATCTCCTGGTTTAAAACCCGCAAGATCGAAAAGATGCACATCGTTACCCTGGTGCTCATTATTGTGATGGGCGGCGCAACGGTACTGCTGCAGGATAAGAGCTTCATCCAGTGGAAACCAACTGTGGTCAACTGGCTGTTTGCGGCGGCCTTTATCGGCAGCTACGTGATCGGTAAGAAACCGCTGATCCAGCGTATGATGGAAAGCCAGATTCAGCTGCCTTCGGCGCAGTGGAACACACTTAATGCCTACTGGATCATCTTCTTTCTGGCGATGGGTGCCATCAATATCGCCGTGTTCACCTTCTACAGTGAAGAGACCTGGGTGAACTTTAAGCTCTTCGGTATGTTGGGACTGACACTGGCATTTATTATTATTCAGGGTATCTGGTTGGCAAAACACATAAAAACCGATGACGATGCTTCGGATACCGCCACCGCCGACACTAACAACAAAGAACTCCCTTAATTATCCTGAGCCGGATCTCTTAAGTTCGGCCATCGCAAGAGACTGAGGAATACAATCCATGCTTTACGCATTTATCTGTCAGGACAAAGAAGGCACTCTGGCCCAACGGATGGAAGCCCGGCCGGCACACCTTGAACGTTTGCAAATGCTACAGGAAGAAGGCCGTCTGATTCTGGCTGGCCCACACCCGGCTATCGACAGCAACGATCCGGGCGAAGCAGGCTTTACCGGCAGCCTTGTGGTTGCTGAGTTCGATTCTCTGGAAGACGCGCAAAGCTGGGCAGATGCTGACCCTTATTTTGCGGCAGGTGTTTACGAGAAAGTGACCGTTAAGCCGTTCCGCAAGGTTCTGCCATAAGCCGGCAGTCACCGGCTCCGCCTGGGCGAGAAAAGCCTGTCAAAAGGCGGTCAAAAATGCTTTACACAAGTCTGTTATCTAACCGACTGAAAAAGCAGAAAGTTCAAAAACGGGTTTGCAATTTGCGCCCGTTTTTGCATTCTGATCCTTTATTATAACTGCATGAATTTCTGACGATTTTTGACTTTTCCAACAGTTTCTGTGGATAACTTTGTGGATCTAAGCAGGATACCCAGCGCAAACGGTTGCGCGGTATAGCAGAACCTCAGATTGGCTATTTTTTAACCATTTTTTGTCTGCCTTCACTTTCTCAAAAAAGTGCTGACGCTTTCTTAAGCAACAGCCTAAAAACAGCGTAAACCTATCGAATCCGGATCACACCTCTATGGCTAACTCTCACTACCAGACCCTGAACCATGCCGAGCTTAACTGGGATGAAAACCAGCTGCCGATCTCTCAGGCCTTTGATGATGTTTATTTCTCCAAAGCCAGTGGTCTGGATGAAACCCGCTATGTCTTTCTGCAGCACAACCGACTGCCGGAACGCTGGCAGGAACCAGAGTTTAGCCAGCGTCCTTTTGTGATCGCCGAAACCGGATTCGGCACCGGCCTTAACTTTCTCTGCGCCTGGCAGGCGTTTGAAGCGTTCGCCCCCAAAGATGCGCGCCTGCACTTTGTTTCTGTGGAAAAGTTTCCCCTGAGTTTTAATGACCTCAGGCAGTCGCTGGAACTCTGGCCGGAACTGAAACCGCTGGCGGATCAGCTTATTGAGGCTTATCCCCTGCCGATTCCCGGCAGTCACCGCCGTCACTTTGATAATGGCCGTGTACAGCTGACTCTGCTGCAGGGCGATGCCAGCGAATGTTTCTCCGCCCTTGAAGCCAGAATCGATGCCTGGTTTCTGGACGGCTTTGCCCCGGCGAAAAACCCGGAGATGTGGACTCCGGAACTGTTTCAGGCGATCCGCCGTTTAAGCGATCACGGCACAACCGTCGCCACCTTTACCGCCGCCGGTATCGTGCGCAACGGCCTTAAGGGCGCAGGTTTCGAAGTGAAAAAGGTGAAAGGTTTTGGCCGCAAACGCCACATGGTGTGTGGCGAGCTGGTGCTTGATGCCGAAGGCAATGCGATACAAAGCGTTAATCCGGCACCAGATGTAACTCCGGTAGAGCCGCTGCCACTGGCAACCCCATGGCAGAATACGCCCTGGTTCCGCTTGCCTGAAAACAGCCGTCAGCAGAAGGCGAAGCATATTGCCGTGGTCGGAGCCGGTATCGCAGGCACCACAACGGCCCATGCGCTGGCTCAGCAGGGCTTTCAGGTCAGCCTCATCGAACAGCATAAAAACGCAGGTCTTGAAGGCTCCGGCAACCGTCAGGGCGTACTTTATATCAAACTGGGAACGGAACCTTCGGCCCACAGCCGTTTTTATCTGAGTGGTTTTGAGTTCTCCCGCCACTACTTTAATAATCTGCAACAGCGGCTGAATCAGAACGATCAACAAACTGACTTTTCACAGCCGCTCTGGCAACCCTGTGGCGTGCTGCAGCTGGCTCACACCGACAAAGAGGTAAAGCGCCAACAGAGCTTTATGGAGCGCAATCAGTTCCCGGCGGATCTGCTGCAGGCAGTTTCTGCTGAGCAGGCCTCTGAACTGAGCGGTACAGCGCTGCATCAGAGTGGTCTCTGGTTTCCGCAGGCGGGTTGGGCACGACCAAACCTGATCTGTCATCATTTAAGTCAGCACGACAATATCCGCCTGATCACAGGTCAGTTTGTGGATAAGTTACAGAATACAGAGACAGGTTGGCAGCTGCTGGATCAGGCGGGTCAGGAAATCTTAAACGCAGATCAGGTAGTGATCGCCTGTGCGGCCAGTGCCAAACACTTTGCTCAAACCGCATGGCTGCCTACCAAAGCGATTCGCGGCCAGACCACTTATCTGACCACCCAGCCGCAAACGCCGGAGCTGAAAACCGTTATCTGCCACGAGGGCTATATCGCTCCCGCAATCGACAATACTCTGTGTCTCGGTGCCAGCTTTAACCTGAAGGATGAAGAAACCGAACTGCGCGACAGCGACCAGCAGCACAACCTTGAGCTGATGCAGCAGGCGATGCCGGAGTTCTCCGGTCAGCTGGCCGCAACCGGAGTCGATACCGAAACGCTGAACGGCAAAGTGGGCTTCCGCTGCGCAAGTCCCGACTATGTGCCGCTGACCGGTCCGGTGCCGGTTTATGAAACGATGCTGGAGCGCTTTGCACAGCTGCGTCACGATGCCACAAAAGTGCCTGATGAGCTGCCAAAATATTACAACGGTCTCTGGCTGAATACCGGACACGGCTCCCGCGGCCTTGCCAGTTCCCCCCTCTGTGCCGAAGTTCTGGCGGGTTATATTGCCGGACAACCCATGCCGCTGGAGCGCGAACTGATCAGTGCCCTGCAGCCCAGCCGCTTTATTATTCGCGGACTGATTCGTGGCCGCCTGTAAGTCGTAACGATGGCCTGGCCTGAAGCGTTACAACTGGGGCTAATCGTTTCAGTCCTTGTTGCTGTTCTTAGTATTCTGATCGGCAGCTTACGGGCGGGGATCTCCCCCATGCCCAGCTCCCGAAAAGCCCACAAGGCCACGCTGTCTATGCTGGAAATGTCCGAACCGGTTGAGGATTTCCATAACGGAAGCCGCCTGACACTGATCGACTGCGGTTCCGGCTGGGGCCATCTGGTGTTCCGGCTCGCCCGCCGTTATCCCGAGGCGAAAGTGATCGGCTACGAACTCTCCTTTATCCCCTGGCTGGTAAGCCGTCTGCTGGCTCGCTTTTTGCTTCTGAATAACCTGACGATCTATCGGGAGAACTTTTTAGGCACAGGTTTGCCGGTGCCTTTAAGTCAGGGGAATATTCTCTTTACCTATCTCTACCCGAAGGGCATGGCAGAGCTTTCGAAGTCATTCCAAACAAGACCAAAAAAGCAATCTGAACCGTTGGCCCGATCGCAACAATTGATCAGCATCTGCTTTGCTCTGCCGGGGTTTGAAGCGGAAGAGCGCAAGATGCTGAACGACCTTTATCAAACCAGAATCTATCGTTATCGCCTGTAATGCAGATACATCACTCAAGTGAGTGGTTTGCAAATCAGGACTCAGAGGGTGGTTTAAGAAGGTAGCTTAAGAGGCCGCTTAAATGACAAGCAAGCGTTTAACCCGTATCATCCTGCGCTTTGCTTTTTAATAAATCTGAAACATCGCCAAGTCACCGGCAAGGATCTTAGCCCGTTATGAGCCAAACCAACGCACGTTTTTTCACCACCAGGAACAAAATTCTGCTGGGTGTTGCCGCTACCATGCTGGCACTGGCAGCCCTGATACCTACCGCTAATGATACCGAACTGACACTGCCGATTATCACCTTCAGCAGTGAAAACAGTCAGGAAGACACAGAGAACGAAGCTGCTTCAGCACTGGCAGCGGAACTGAACGATAATCTGTGGCAGGTCGAACCGGGAGATAACCTCAGCTATATCTTCAAGCAGAAGGGTATTCCGGCCACAGAACTGCATCAGATTATGCTGACTGATACCGAATATCTGGATCTGGAAACCCTGCAGCCCGGTATGCGTTTAGGACTGGAATTCACTGACAACGGCGATTTTCAACAGCTGACCCTGTATCGGGATGCCGCCCGTCAGATCTCCTATACCCGTCAGGAAGATGGCAGCTACCAGCATCAGGCAGAGACCGCCGAAACCTACTGGATCTCTGAAGTGCATCGCGGCCAGATCGAAGGCAGCTTTTATCTTTCCGCCCGAGATGCTGGTCTGAGCGAAGCCCAGATCGCCCTCAGCAGCCAACTACTGGGTTACAAGCTTAATTTCCGCCGTGACCTGCGTGCCGGCGACCGTTTCACTGCAGTCATCAGCCGTGAGATGACCGGCAACGAGATCACCGGCCAAACCCGCGTTGAATCTCTGTCCCTGCAGCGCCGTAACCAGACCCACTACGCCTTCCGCTTTAAAGGTCATTACTACGACGAAAATGGCAAAAGCGTGACACCGGCGTTTTTACGCTGGCCAACCCAAAAGCGTTATCGGATCAGCTCCTCATTTAACAAAAACCGCCTGCATCCGATTACCAAACGCCGCAGACCTCACCACGGCGTCGATTTTGCAGTGATGACAGGCACCCCTGTGATCAGTACCGGTGACGGCATCGTGCGCCGTGTGGGTAATCACCCTTATGCGGGTAAATATATCGAGATCGATCACGGTGGCAGTTACACCACCCGTTATCTGCACCTGCACAAGATTTTGGCCAAGCGAGGCAGTCGTGTAAGCCGCGGGCAAAAAATCGCTCTATCTGGTAATACTGGCCGCAGCACCGGCGCGCATCTTCACTTTGAACTGCATATCGACGGAAACCCGGTAAACCCGGTGACGGCGGATATTCCGACCGACGCCGCCGTCAAACGCAAAGATCTGCCCAGTTTTAACGACTGGCGGGAACATCAGCTAGCGGTAATGCGTGATGCTGCCAGCACCTCAGGCCTGCAGACGGCGCAGAACACCCGGTAGTATTGAGACCGGCCAGCGGGCAAAGATCATCACATTGCCCAGCACCACCAGCCCAAAGCCCACCAGTGACAGCTCTGTCCACTGATAACCTTCATAGAAGGTGGAGATGGTCAGGGCTACCGCCGGAAACAGTACCGCGCTGTAGGCGGCTTTATCGGCACCGATACGCCCTACCAATACCAGGTACGCGGTAAAGCCGATCACTGTACCCGGAATCGCCAGATACAGCAGGGAGCCGATATAGCGGGTTTCCCAGCTAAAGGTCAGCGGTACGCCCTGCAGCAGAATAATCACCGTCATCATCAGCACGCCGTAAAACATACTCCAGGCGTTGGTCGTGGTGGTTTTCAGCCCTTTTTTCTGATGCCGAACCGAGACCATATTGCCGCTGGAGAAGAACCAGGTACCCAGTGCGGCAAGTCCCATACCCAAAAGCACATCGGTATTCATCACACCATCGGTCAGACCATCAGCTTCCAACTCCGGCCAGAACAGCGCTGCCACACCGGCAAGTCCTAACAGGGAACCCAATACCGTCCGCAGTGCCGGACGCAGGCCAAACCAGAGCCGGTTATTGACCACATTCATCACCGTCGCCATGGAGAAGATGACAGAAGCCAGTCCGCTGCTGATATAACCGGTCGCCGTGTAGATGCAAAAGAAGTTAAAGCAGAACAGGCAGCAGCCCTGAATAAAGCAGAACAGATGGTCGCTGCGTTCAATCTTCTGAAGACGACGGCTTAACAGCAGCACCGCAAACAACACCAGCGCCGCCAATGAAAAGCGATAAAGAATCGAGGCCTGAATCGCCACCTCACCCAGTTGTAGCTTGATCGCAATCCAGGTAGTGCCCCAGATCAGAACTGTCAGCAGATATAAGCCTGTGTTTACCATTAGAATTTACCCGTACTGATGCTCGCACCGATTTTAAGGATGTTAAAGATACTGAAGGTGTTAAAGCGCGAGTATCCGAGATAACCGGTCGGGAAAATTGCAGATTGCTGCTTTTTTGTCAGATCCTTGCGTTTTTTTATCGCAATGCTGCGATTTTGCCGCAACAAGCTCTGCCCAAAACTTGCCTGCCCCTAAGGCCGCGAGTAGCATGTGCTGCCAGCAATCAGTTTTTCATAGGCTTTTTGTGTCCGACAAAATCTCTTCAGACATGCTTTCTGTCTCGCAACCGGTCTTTCAGTGCCTGTCCAACACTCAGGCGCGACTGGAAAACCATACCGAACTGACCAACGGTGCCAGTGCCGCGATCTGGCGTCGGGAAGAAAGTGATCTCACCCGCTATCAGCATCCCGGTCATCACACCCTGAGTTGTTATCTGGGTGGCGGCCATGCCATCCGGCGCTTATATGCCAACCGCACACAGGGTGGCGGTGGCCCCGGCCGTATCTGTCTGATGCCCGGTGACGGGGATTCCCACTGGGATGTAAACGGCCCGATCCACTTTATGCACCTCTACTTTTCTGAACAGCATCTGAAGGATCTGGCGAGTCGCATTCAGGACAGGG
This sequence comes from Oceanospirillum sp., assembly GCA_048270425.1. Lineage (GTDB taxonomy): Bacteria > Pseudomonadota > Gammaproteobacteria > Pseudomonadales > Halomonadaceae > Oceanospirillum. The sequence continues at coordinate 100,538 of JBLWSY010000002.1, read as the reverse complement.
GCAGCGATCATCTGCAGCTGCAGGATATGACCTTTATGGAAGACAGCTGGATCAGCAGCCTGTGCCAGCAGGTGATACGCCCACTGAACTGGCAGGACAACGCGGATCGCATCGCCCTGAGCAGCGCCAGCGATATGCTGATGGTGCATCTGTTGAAGCATTATTGCGGGGATTACAGCAGCCTGCCGGAGAGCAAGGGCGGCCTGTCACCATATCTGCAGCGACAGCTGCTGGACTATATCGAACAGCATCTGGATCAGCCCCTGACACTGCAGGAGCTGGCGGCTTTTGCCCAGCTGAGTGAATACCATTTTGCCCGTATGTTTAAGGTGAGCTTTGGGCAGGCACCGCACCAGTACGTTACTGAGCGGCGGTTAAACCGCGCTGCTGATCTGATTCGGGATAAGAGCTTATCGCTGGCAGAGATCGCCCTGCGCTGTGGGTTTTCAAGCCAGAGCCATTTTAGTCAGAGGTTTAAACAGTTTTATCATGTCACCCCAGCGCAGTATCGGAAGGGGCATTGAGCTAAACTTAAGAAAATAATTAGATCAAACTTCGAAATAAATATATAAGCAGGGATTAAAAATGGACGAAAAAATTCTTAAAGAAAGGATAATGAAGGATTTCTTCCCTCTACCAAAAAGCTTCAACAGCACCAAAGTTTATACACTCAAAAGAAAAGCAATAGAAAGAAGAAAATTCCCCACACCAAATATATTAAAGCTAACGCTAGAATATTTCTGTGAACTCCCGCAATGCCCACCAGAAGAAAAAGTCCACTGGACAGTTCCCTTTTATTACAAGGGAAAAACATACGCTATATCTTATGAAAAATTTGGCATATATTTTTATTCTGAAAACCAAGACAATGAAGAAGAAAAAGAACTACTAAATAGAATTGAAAAAGGAGTTACCTTTGTCGAAAACAACTTTCTAAAAGAAATAGCAAGCGATAAAATTAAGTCTGGAAATATAATAATCAAAAATAACTTCATCCAGCTAACTGAACAATATGGTTATTTTAGAGAAACAGCACACTACCTATTCGAAAACAACCAAGAAAAATCAGAAAAAAAAGACCCAAAAGAATTTTTAACAAATTTGTTTACAAGAAAAAACGAACATCACGCATGCTACAATGCAATTGCAATGATCGACGCTTACTACAGCAGACTAGAACACTTACTTTTAATATGCCTGCCATTTACGGAATATAATTTCGAAGAGGAAGATATAAAAAAATTCATATCATCAGGCATAACCGATAAGCTATCAACGATAGAAAGAAATTACAAATCAAAAAAAGAATATATACCAATAAACAATATTAGAGAAAAATATAGAAACTCACTCGCCCACGGAAGGATTGAGAAGGACGGGCAATCATTTTCCTTCTATTTAGATAATATTGGTGCAATACCTGTTCACCTATCAAACATCCGAGACAGCATTCAGTTCAACCACATCCCTATTGATAAAGAGGTTTTTCTGATGTTATGTCGTGAATTTGATGATTTTGACAACTATCTAGAATCGAATGCAATGCCTACTGCTTGGAAGTACGCAAACAGTGGGCTTAATCTTCCATTAGATGAGAAAAATCTCATAGAATTAAAAGAGCAATCAAAAACAAGTGAGCAGTTTGATGAATGGATAGAGCACTGTCAGTACCAATCTGACAGATACCATAACGCTGAATATTGAGTCTCTTGACAGTAGCTATACTACTCCCCTGCCCCTTTCAGCTCCTCAATCGATGCCAGCAATCTGCTGGCGTTTTTCTTGGAGCGAAGTAGATATTCCGTTTCATCGTGCGATTCAAGTGCTTCCCGAAGCGCTGTAACTTCTGATTCTTTCAAAGTCGTCGCCTGAGCAATTTGGGCATCAGTAAGCAGTTTCATTACGATCAGGTTGTGGGCAATCTCATGCATAGCCTCTAAACGCACTTGTGCTATCGCTTCCATACGCTCTTTTTTCAGCAAGTTCTCAATATTTTCGCTCAACATATTTTTAACCTCGATTGGCTGTCCAGCTCTTGCACAGCCGGAGTATAGCCCTCACCCCCGCTTCCAGCGGTGATACTTCTCAACCCATGCCAGCAGCTTCTCCGGGGCATGGGCTTTCTTCCACTCGCCCGCCGCAAACTTATTGGCTTCCGACAGGGTCGGATAGGTATGAATGGTGCCTAGGATCTTGTTCAGCCCCAAGCCATGTTTCATGGCTAACACATACTCCGCCAGCAGATCACCGGCATGGGTGCCGACGATGGTAACGCCGAGGATTTTGTCCTTGCCCGGTGGTGTCAGCACTTTAACAAAGCCCTCGTTGCTGCTGTCGGCGATGGCGCGATCCAGATCATCAATACCGTAGCGGGTGACTTCAAAGGCGATACCGCGTTCGCGGGCTTCAGTCTCCGACAGGCCAACCCGGGCAACCTCAGGGTCAATAAAGGTGGTCCAGGGAATCACCGAATAATCCGCCTTAAAGGCTTTCCACTCGCCAAAGAGGGCATTCACCGCTGCGTACCACGCCTGATGAGAGGCAGTATGAGTAAACTGGAATGGCCCCGCCACATCACCTGCCGCGTAGATATTCGGGTACAGAGTTTCCAGATATTCGTTGGTAACCACGGTTCTGTCGGTCTGGATGCCCAGCTCCTCAAGACCATAACCGGTCAGGCGGGCAGTACGACCCACAGCACAAATCAGGCGATCAAACTCGACCACCTCTTCGCTACCTGCGCTGTCTTTCACGATCAGGCGTTTCTCACCATCGACATCATCATTCGGCAGCTCGCCATCCCCCGACAATTCGCAGCGCACCGCCTCGTAACCTGTCATCAGGCGCACGCCGCTTTTACGCAGGGCGCTAGCGGCAAGCTCAGATACTTCCGGGTCTTCCCGCATCATGACGCGGTCATTGCGTTCCACCTGAATCACCTCAGAACCAAGACGGGCAAAACTCTGCGCCAGCTCACAACCGATCGGGCCACCGCCGAGCAGCACCATGCGCCTGGGAATTTCATCCTCTTTCGCCAGCTCATGCCATAGGGTATCGCTGGTGAGATAACCCACCTGCTCCAGCCCCGGAATATCCGGTACAAAGGGTTTAGCACCAGCAGCGATGACAATACTGCGCGCTGTTAGACGCTGGCTGCCGCCATCATTGAGCTGAATCTCCACCGTCCAGGGATCGATAATTTTTGCGTAACCCTGCAGCACCTCAACTCCGAGGCCGGTGTAACGCTCAACGCTGTCATGGGGTTCGATGGCCGCAATCACATCATGGATGCGCTGCATCACCTTTTTAAAGCTGAAGGCAGGCTCTGCCGCTTCCAGCCCGTAGCGGTCGGCATGGCGCATCTGCTCCGCCACCTTGGCGCTTTTGATCAGTGCCTTGCTGGGCACACAACCGTAGTTGAGACAGTCACCGCCCATCTTATTGGCTTCGATCAGGGTCACCTTGGCCTTTACCGCAGCGGCGATGTAGGCACTCACTAAACCGGCAGCGCCACCACCAATCACAATCAGATTACGGTCGAATTTGGCCGGTTTGTTAAAGCCTTTGTAGACCCGACGCTTTTTCACCACGGCGACGATCTTCTTGGCGATTAAAGGGAAGATACCCAGCAGGGCAAAAGAGAAAAGAACCTCTGGGGAGACAATACCGGACAGGGAATCCAGCTGACCCAATTGAGTACCCGCATTCACATAAACCAGCGTACCTGGCAGCATACCGATCTGGCTGACCCAGTAATAGGTACGGGTTTTGATCGGCGTTAGGCCCATCAGCAGATTAACCAGAAAAAACGGAAACACTGGCACTAAGCGCAGAGTAAACAGATAGAACGCGCCTTCATGCTCCACCCCCTGATTCAGTGATTTAAGCCGATCGCCAAAACGCTGCTGAACACTGTCGCGCAGGATAAAACGCGCCACCAGAAAGGCTAAAGTTGCGCCAACTGTAGAGGCAAAACTCACCAGAATCAGACCTTCGAGCAGGCCGTAAACCGCGCCAATCGCCAGCGTCATAATGGTGGCTCCCGGCAGGGAAAGCGCCGTTACCGCCACATAGATCAGGAAAAAAACCGCAGCGGTCACCCACGGGCTCTGATCCCGAAACTGCGCCAGCTGATCCTGACTGCTTTTCAGGCTGTCCAGCGTCAGATACTGGTTCAGGTCGAAGGCGAAAAAGACGGCGATCAGTGCCACGATGGCACCCAACAAAACAAGTTTTTTCATGGGTCGGTTTATATCCCTGACGTTGTCTGAATCTGATAGGTCATCCGCAAGCAGACGGTGATGCAAAATTGCTTTCGTGTATCGCTATACGCACCAGTCTGTGAATAGGATTCAGGTTTCCGTTGCCGGTTTTGCCACAAGAGGAAAGCGGATCTGAACCCTAAGCCCCGAAGCTGTCCGGGATTGAGGTTGTTCCTGAAGCTCTTCTGATCGGTTACTGAGTGTGAGCTCTGCACTGTGAAAATCACAAATCTGCCGGACAATTGCCAGCCCAAGGCCACTACCCTGTCGCTGCTGATCAAGACGTACAAAGCGACTGGTCACAGACTCGATCTGCTCAGGATCAATACCCGGCCCCTGATCTTCCACCATCAGAATCACAGCACCGGCTTTATTCTTATGCTCCTGTCCCTGTTTTATCTGCGAACTTTTCGTCTGCCCAGATGCTGTCTCTGAAGGTGCTGTCTGCCCATTCTGCAGCTGCTCAGGAACCACCTGCACCGAAACCTTAATCATGGGAGCCTGATCCGGTAAGGCACCGTAGTAAAGCGCATTATCGATCAGATTGGTCAGCAGGCCGCTGAGCATCACGGCATCGCCTTCGATCCAGGCGGCAGAGGCCTGAAAATCTTCAAACTCGATCTCCCCGCCCTGCCGGTAGATTCGGGGAACCTGACGCATAATCAGCTGACGACAGAAGTCGATCAGATCCAACGGTTTTAACATTTGCTGATCCAGCAGGCTCTGGCGGGTTTTGGCGTAGGAGAGCAGCTGCTGGGTTGTCCGGCTCATAAAGTCCGTAATTTGCTCTATTTGACGAAAGCGCTCTAACTGTCCGGAGGTACCAATCTGTGGTGAGCCTTCCGGCCCATGGCCCGTTAGCTCCTGCTGCGCCAGCTGGGCGAGGGTTTTGATCTCCGCCAGCGGCGTTCTCAGTTGGTGGGAGACATCGGCATTAAACTGCTGGATATGTTCAATATTGTCCCGGGTTCGCTGCATCATAAAGTTGATGCTATCCACCAGAGGGGCCACCTCCTTCGGTACGCTGCTGATCAGAGGCCGCAGGTCATGCTCTGAACGCTGCTCAATACGCTGGCTCAATCGCCTTAAAGGCAGCAGGCCGCGATGCACGGCATAGATAGCCGCCAGCAGCATCAGCGCCATGGCTAACAGTGATACCAGTACCAGAACCACAAGGATGTTTTCCGCAAAACCCTGCCGACCGCTAAGGGATTCCGCCACAATAATCTCCACCGTAGTTTGCGGCGTTTCTCCGGGAATCAGCAGGGATACCGCCCTTAGGTCATTACCGGCAAAAACCGTGTTGTAGTACTGAATCTCCTGAGTCTGGTTATCCGGTTTCGGTAAGCCCTTAAAGCCCGCCAACAGGTTTCCGGTTTGCTGCTGTACCCGATAGAAGAGCTTCTCGGAAGAGGCCGACTCCATCACATCCAGCGTGAAGTAAGGCATATTCAGAACCACCTCACCGCCCCGGTGCACCAGGCGCTGCTCAATGCTGTAGGCAACCCCCATTAAGAGCCGGTCAAACACCTTATTGGCCTGAGAGGTGATCAGAGATGAGGTGATGCCGATAGCGATCACCCCGAGCAAGCTGATGGGTAACAACAGCCAGACGATAAGGCGGCTGCGGATGGAATAAAAACCTCGGCGGGATGTCATGTTGGGTTTCCTGTCAGGGATCGTTTTATTGAGGCTCTTCCGGTTCCAGCAGGTAGCCTAAGCCGCGTACGGTTTTCAGTTTCAGCTCGCCCTTCAGCTTTTTACGTAAGCGGGATACATAGGTTTCGATGGCAGAAGAACTGACCAGATCATCAAAGGAGCTGATGCGTTCTGCAATCTGCTCCTTACTCACTACCCGACCGACATTACTCAACAGATAGGCCAGCACGGCCAGTTCACGGCGATGCAGTTCCAGCGGCTGATCTTCAAAGGTCAGCACCTGAGCACCGGGATCCAGACTGATCGCACCATAGCGCATCAGGTGATTGGTTTTGTTCATGCTGCGACGTAACAGAGCCCGAACCCGGGCGACAACCTCTTCCTGCTCGAAAGGCTTACACAGGTAATCATCCGCCCCCAGCTCCAGCCCCTCGATACGTTGGTCAAGCTGGTCCCGTGCCGAGATAATCAGTACCGGCAGGGCATCGCCCCGCTGACGCAGCTCCCTGAGTATGGTCATGCCATCCAGTCTTGGCAGCCCCAGATCCAGTATCACCAGATCGTACAGCTGGTGTTGCAGCATCGCCTGGCCCTGTATGCCATCGCCTATGGTGTCTACGGCGTAGCCCGCCTGCTGCAATGTTTGCCGCAGCCCTTCCGCCAGAGTCGGGCTATCTTCAATAATTAAGAGTCGCATCAGGGATCTCCCGAAGGATAATGTTGGTCGTTTTTGTTATTAGTTGAATATCTTTTAACAAGATCAGTGTCCACTTTCCACAAGCTGGCCGTTTGCCAGCTTCATGCCAGCTACGAAGGTTAGAGTGATTCTCGGAACACAACCAATCATTAAAAATGAATCAATAAATATAAAAAGAGAGTGACTCAATGCTGACAAAAAAACTAGGCAAACTCCTTAAAATCAATACGTTACTTGCTTCAGTAACGGTTGCAACTGTCTCTTTTGGTCTGCTGACCTCCCAGCAGGCCCATGCCAGCGACTATCCGAACAAGCCTCTTAACTTTGTTGTTGGTTTCGGTGTTGGTGGTAGTGCCGACCGTATGACCCGCTCTATGACCAGCTTTTTAGCAGACGAGCTGGGTGAGCCGATCAAGGTAATCAACAAGAAGGGTGCCGGTACTCAGATCGCAGCAAACTATGTACTGAACCGTCCGGGTGACGGCTACACCGTATTCGCTTCCACCTTCGCGCCTTACCTGTCGAATACCATCCTGAAAGGTAACGCCAGCTACACCGTTGAAGACTTCAGCTTCCTGAACTTTCAATGGTTCGATATGGATCTGATCGCAGTAAACAAAGACACCCCATACCAAAGTCTGGCCGAAGTGCTGGAAAAAATCCGCACCGAACCTAAAGCGGTTCGCGCTTCTGTGGTTCAGGGTTCTGCCGGCCACCTGATGCTGCGTCTGCTGCTGGAAGCGAACAACATCCCGCAGGAAAACCTGGCGCTGGTCACTTACAACAGCGGTGGCAAGGCACGCTCTGCAGTAGCAGGCGGTCAGGTTGATCTGATCTCCATCAGTGCTCAGGGTAGTGAAGGTATCCGTGAGTTCCTGCGCCCTCTGGCGATTGTCAGCGAAGAGCGCAGCAATAAGTGGGATGCTCCAACCATCAACGAAGCACTGAAGCCTCTTAATGTTGAAGTAGCGGTTCTGCCGGGGTCGATGCGCGGTTTTGCAGTCAGCACCGAGTTCAAGCAGAAGTATCCGGAGCGCTACAAAAAACTGACACTGGCGATTCAGAATACTCTGGCCCGTAAAGAAGTTCAGAAATACCTGAATAAAGCGGATATCGGTGGCGTTTGGGTTGGCCCAGAAAAAGCGGACCAGCTGATGAAACAGAACTTTGATACCTTCAAAAAATACGCCTACCTGCTGAAGAACGACTAATTCTGCCTGCAGTAACTGCAGAGCTGAACCGCTCTGTTGTTACTGCCTGACCGGATTATCGTCGAATGGTGTTGTTAACTTAAGACTGCCGCTGGTTTCTGTTTTGCTCAGGGAGCAGCCCTGAGCAAAGCAACACCATCTCAGTTGAACGAGATGTTTTAGCCGAGATCGTTTTGGTCCGGTAAAGCTGCAAGGATCGCACCTCTTACGACCACCTCCTCTGTTTTAAGAGATTTTTCTATGAAACTGCACAAGAAAATGTACGCCGACCTTGCGGTTCTGGCGGGACTGGTTGCATTTGTACTCTGGTATCTGGCCGATGCCTGGAGCGCATCCCAAAGTGTTGAAAACCTGATTTTGATTTTACCCATCGCCGGCCTTGCTGTGCTGCTCTGTACTCTTGATCTGATTAATCAGCTCAGAAAAGGGCCGACCGAGGAACATGATTCCCGGGAGCCTATGGTAGAGATTATGCCGGTGATGGGTCTTTTCGCCGCTTACGTGTTGACACTGGAGTGGCTGGGATTTGATGTGGGTACTCTGCTTTTTGTCTCTGCATTTCTATGGCTACAGGGCGAGCGCCGCAAGGTTTGGCTGCTGGGTTACAGCCTTTGCTTCGGCTTATTGGTGGCGCTGTTTTTCTCTTACATGCTGCCGTATCCAATGCCGATGCTGTTGCTGCCAACTGACTACTAGCCGTTAACCCAAGATTGAAAGCGGAGTTATGACATGATCGATTTTCTTGCTGCAGCTGATGCGATCAGCCTGCTGTTTTCCAGCGCAACACCCTGGCTGGTGGTGATTCCGGGCATTCTGATCGGCCTGATTTTTGGTGCTATTCCCGGCCTGCAGATCTCTATGGCGATGGCGATCTTCCTGCCGATGACCCTGTATATGGACTTTATGCAGGCGATGCTGTTTCTGACTGCGATCTTCACCGGTGGCTCTTTTGGTAGCGGTGTTCCGGCGATTCTGATGAATATCCCGGGAACGTCATCCGCCATTGCCACCGCCTTTGACGGTTACCCGATGGCCCGAAAAGGGGAACACAATCAGGCGCTGGGGCTGGCACTGGGTGCCTCAAGCTTTGGTGTGCTGGTGGGCTACATCATTCTCTTTATTCTGATTCAGCCGATCTCAGGTCTGGTGCTGAAACTGGGGCCTGCTGAGATGTTCGCAGTGATTCTTTGGGGTATGACTCTGATCGCCAGCCTCAGCGGCAGCCACATGGTAAAAGGTCTGATTGCCGGTTTTGTAGGTCTTCTGATCGGTACAATCGGTTTCAGTGAAGCCGGTATGCTGCGCGGTACGCTGGGTAATGAATATCTGCTGGATGGTGTGCCTGTGATTCCGGCAATGATGGGCATGTTTGCCGCCTCAGAGTTACTGCGTCTGGTGAACACGCCTTATCTGGTGGAAAACGAAGATGCCCGTAAAGTGAATATCGGCCTGATTCTCAAAGGCTTTTTTCAGGCGTTCCGTTATCCGGGTGTTCTGATCCGGGGCAGTCTGATTGGTGTCTTTATCGGAGCAGTGCCCGGTGTCGGCTCTTCAGTATCCAACCTGCTGTCCTATATCGAAACCAAGCGCCGGGACAAAAATCCGGAGAGCTTCGGTGAAGGCAATCCGAAAGGTGTGGTGGCATCGGAATCTGCTAACAGCACCTCTGAAGCAGGTTCTATGGCAACCCTGCTGGCTCTGGGTATTCCCGGCGGTGGCGCTACAGCGGTAATGCTGGCGGCCTTTGCCATGCACAATATTACCGGTGGGCCGCAGTTTATCCGTGAAGAAACCGACATCGTTTACGCCATCATCTTTGCTAACTTCGGTCAGGTGATTCTGCTGATGGCACTGGCACTGCTGTGTCTGCCAATGCTGGCTAACGTGGTGAAGGTTCCGATGAAGTATCTGATTCCATCGGTTCTGGCGCTGGCGGTCTTCGGCTCCTTCGGCCTGACCGGCAATATCTCGGGGCCGGTAACGGTGCTGGTGTTTGCCGTGATCGGCTGGTTGTTCCGTCGCTATAACTACTCGGTTCCGGCGGCAGTGATCGGCATCCTGCTGGGCAGTATGGCAGAGAGTTCTCTGCTGCACTCTTACCAGATCAGTGGCGGCGAGTTCAGCTATGTGCTGGAGCGCCCGGTAACGCTGCTGATTCTGGCCCTACTGCTGATCTCTCTGTTCGGCAACAGGATTATGTCGATGCTGAATCGTAAGACACCCGTAAAAGGCTGATTGCTTTTTACTGAAGCGCTAACTGAAAAGCCCCGGATCATCAGATGATCCGGGGCTTTTCTATGGATTCCTAATCTTCAGACGCTAACACGCAGAGAGGATGTGAAAGAAATCATAAGTAGGATGGACTAAGGACACGTCGTGGCCGAGCCCATCAACAAAACCCGCAATCTGATGGGCACGCTTCGCTTTGCACCATCCTACGGTTATGTTTTTACCTATTTAAAATGAATACCTTCACAGCCTCTCCGCGTGGGAATGTATATCAAATTTACAGGGAATACTCAGTCAAAAGGATCTGGCTCAGAACCACCGCCCAAGGCCGCTTCCTGAACTCGCTTGCGGTATTCCTGTTTGGTGAGAATGGTCACTGACTCGGTCAGAGGATCAAAGACGATAGTCAGCTCGCCTTTCACCAGCTGCTGACGCACCTGCTGTACCCAATCTTCAAGACCAACATCAACCTCTGTGGTGTCATAGCCCTGACGGGTAACAAAATCTTCCAGCAATCCCTGCAGCGCATCCGGTGAAATATCCCGGTAGGGGACTTCGATCATAAAGTGTCTCTTTCTCTCAAAGTGTCAGTTTCTGTAAATATCATCACTTCGCGGCAAAACATCACAGTTAGCGGCAAAACATCAGAACACCCACCAGCTGGCGCCCCGGTTAAGGGTTGCCCGGCAACCTTCCAGCTGTTTGTGGTATTGAATAGCCCGGTTGGCGACCTTGGTTGAGACATCCTTCAGCCAGGATTTGTTCTTCCAGGTTTTATCGGCATAACCGCCGTGGCCTTCGTGATAGGCGATATACATGTAGTAGGTGTTGTTACGCTCGATGCCGTTTCTCAGGTAGCCCTGGTAGTTGTACCAACCGATAAAATCCACTGCATCATGGAAGCTGCCACGGCTCGCATAGCGGTTTCCGGTTTTCTGCTGATACTCCTGCCAGGTGCTGTCCAGTGCCTGAGTGTATCCGTAAGAAGAGGACTTTCGCGGTCCGGGAATAAATCCCAGAAAGGTGGAGCGCTCCGGCTGAGCATCCGGCTTGAAAGAAGATTCCTGATGGATAAAGGCCAGCAGGATAGGTACAGGAGTCCCCCACTTCTCTTCCGCTTGTTTAGCGGATATATACCAGTCCGGATACTGGCGGAAAATATCGCAGGCACTGTCCGGCTTCTGCGGCGGAGCCACAGCGCAGCCGGTTGTTAACAGAGACAATGCGAGAGCGATTAAACCAAATCCCTGCCGTTTAACCCGCCCAAAGTGTTTGAACAGATGTGTACGTGTGTTATCCATTTTACTCATCAGTATCACTATCAGTTGCTGTTTCTTATTCCCTTTTGGGATATCGCCGCAACAGAATCAGCAAGTCCGCTTAAAGTTTTCCGTGCTCACGCAGCAGCGCCAGCAGTCCCTCTTCATCGGTGACTTCGATGCCCAGCTCCTGCGCTTTGGTCAGCTTGGAACCTGCAGACTCCCCGGCAATCACCAGATGGGTCTTTTTGGAAACGCTGCCGGATACCTTAGCCCCCAGCTCTTCCAGTGCCGCTTTGGCATCATTACGCTTCAGCTGGTTCAGAGTGCCGGTCAGAACCAGAGTCTGCCCCGCTAAAGGCAGCTCTTCCGCCGGTGGACGCGCTTCAATGGCCGGCCACTCAATACCTTCTGCCAACAGAGCATCCAGAGTTTCCAGGTTATGCGGCTGACGGAAGAAGGTGACGATATGATGCGCCACAATCGGGCCGACATCCGGCACTTCCAGCAGTTCTTCTTCAGTGGCGTTACGAATGTTATCCAGCTCGCAAAAATGCTGTGCCAGCTGTTTGGCGGTGGTCTCACCCACTTCACGAATACCCAACGCGTAGATAAAACGTGGCAGGGTGGTTTGCTTAGCCTTTTTCAGGGCATCCAGCAAGTTCTGAGCAGACTTTGGCCCCATGCGTTCAAGAGCGGCTACATCTTCGGCCTGCAGATGAAACAGATCGGTCAGGTTGGTGACCAGCTTTTTATCCACCAATATCTCAACCAGCTTATCGCCAAGCCCATCAACATCCAGTGCTTTACGGGAAGCAAAGTGTTTGATGCCCTCTTTGCGCTGGGCGGCACATACAAGACCGCCAGAGCAACGCACGACGGCTTCGCCTTCGGCACGTTCGGTTTCTGAACCACATACCGGACAGGTGTCCGGGAATAGGACATCTCGGGCATCAGCGGGACGCTTTTCTGCAACGACTGAAACAATCTGCGGGATCACGTCACCGGCACGGCGCACAATAACGGTATCACCGATTTTTACCCCCAGACGCGCCACTTCATCGGCATTGTGCAGGGTGGCATTGGAAACGGTGACACCACCGACATAAACCGGCTCAAGACGGGCAACCGGAGTAATCGCACCGGTACGGCCAACCTGAAACTCCACATCTTTCAGCAGAGTCATCTCTTCCTGGGCCGGGAATTTATAAGCGATCGCCCAGCGCGGTGCGCGGGAGACAAAGCCGAGCTCCTCCTGCAGATCCAGTCGGTTGGTTTTAAAGACGATACCGTCGATCTCAAAGGCCAGCTGATCACGGCGCTCGCCTAAGTCACGGTAATAATCCAGACAACCCTGAACACCGGTCACTACCTTGAGTTCAGGATTCAGACGGAAACCCAAACCACTCAGTTTCTGCAGCACTTCGCTGTGGTGTTCCGGCATAAAGCCATCGCTGACTTCACCTACACTATAGGCACAGAACTCCAGCGGGCGCTTGGCAGTAATTCGACTGTCCAGCTGACGCAGACTACCCGCCGCTGCGTTGCGCGGGTTAACAAAGACTTTCTCACCAGCTTCTGCTGCGGCCTTGTTCAGTTTCTCAAAGCCCGCTTTCGGCATATAGACTTCGCCACGAACTTCCAGCACATCAGGCAGTTCACCACTGACATCACTCTCAGTCAGACGCAGAGGCACGGAGCCGATGGTTTTCACATTCTGGGTGATATCTTCACCGGTAGTACCATCACCGCGGGTAGCCGCCTGAACCAGCAGGCCGTTCTCATAACGGATACTCAGGGCGATACCATCCAGCTTGGGTTCGCAGGCGTATTCGATCTCATCATCCGTTCCCAGACGCTCTTTCACCCGCTGATTGAAGCGGTTGAACTCGTCATCATCAAAGGCGTTATCCAGCGACAGCATAGGAATGCGATGGGTGATCTGGCTGAAGGCCGACAGCGGCATCCCTCCCACTCGCTGAGACGGTGAATCCGGCGACTGAAGTTCCGGGTGCGCCTCTTCCAGTGCCTGTAGCTGCCGCATCAGGCGGTCATATTCTGCATCCGGAATACTGGGTGCATCCTGCACATAGTAACGGTAGTTATGTTCGTTCAGCTGCTGTCGCAGGCTTTCAATCTGCTGAGCGGGCGTCTGCTCAATATTGGAAGTCGCAGAACTGGATTCAGGTGAAGAACCGGACAATAGAGGCATAGAAATCTCGAAACTGATGTAGAAAGTAAACCCGTCTTGGCTAAACCGTGATGGGTGAAAATCCCTGATGAGCAAAAAGTGGTGTTAGCATCACTTTTACCCTGATAGTTAAATCTTAACCTGTAGGCAGCAACAGGTCTGCAGTGATTATAAAGGCCGGAAACAACAAAACCACCCAAAGGTGGTTTTGTTGTGTAGACCGTTAGTAAATCTGAGCCAATACAGGTATTAACGCATACGCGCCAGTTGTTTACGGCGTTCAAACTCCTGAATACGTTGCTTGTAATGCTCAATGGTCTGAGGCGTCATGACACTGCGGTTCTCGTCACGCAGCTCACCATTAAGGTGTCGAACGATCACTTTGGCCGTTTCCAGCATCATGGTAAAACATTCCTGACTGCTGCCCGGTGACGGCAACCCCATCACAAAGGAAACACTGGGGATATAGAGATCGTCAATCTGGTCAATATCAAACACGCCGGGCTCTACAGAACTTAGCATAGAGAACTGAATCTGCGGGCCATCTTCGGTTTTTACAAAGCGGTGGAACACCTTCATATCGCCAAACTGCATACCACACTGCATCACCACATGCAGTAACGCTGCTCCGTGGAAGCCACGTTCATCTTTGCACTTAACATGCATCACCAGTAGCTCATCAGAACCGGATATCTGCTCTCGCTCTTCGTCGGCGGTCATAAGAGGTTTACGGGTTACCGGACGCTCTTTAAAAGTGGTGCGTTTTTCTGAGAACAGAGGATCCTGTGGGTCCTGACGATTCTGCTGCGCCGTACGCTCTTGTCGGGCAGCAGCTTCTCGTGCTTCGTGCTCAGCTTTTTCCTGCTCCTGCTTCAGCTGCTCAGCCTTGCGTAACTGTTCTGCTTTAAGCTGGGCTTCATGACTGTTGAGAGCCTGAGTTTTCCTGGCGGCTGCTTGCTGTTGAATATACTGACGCTCTGCCAGACTCATCTCTTCGTCCGGCTGCTGCATCTTCATACGCTCTGACGGACGCGGGCCGGTGTGCTTACCCTGAATACGGCGGGCAGCAGCTTTTACCGGGTCAAGCTCTTCAAGAGCTTCAGCCTCTGCCTCAACCTCAGCCTGCTTTTGCTGCGCAAGGCGTTCATCCTCTTCCTGACGACGGGCTTTAGCCGCAGCAAATCGGCGCTCAAGCGGTTCAAGAGGCTCAAGGTCGTCTGTACTGGTATCAACAGCATCAAATTCGGTGATATGAAGGTCATCCTGCAGCGGCTCGGATTCGGCTGCAGAACTATCGGTGATGTCATTCTCGGGACTATCGATGTTGTCATGCTCAGGACTGACTTCAGCCATAAGTTGATCTTCTGACAGGTGCAGTTCCGCATCTGCGGCAGAATCAAACTCGGATTCATGCTGCAATTCTGTTTCAGACTGGATTTCCGTTTCAGCCTCAGCTTCATCACTCTGCCAGGCGACTGCTTCGTCCGGATAGACTTCTGTTATCGAAGGTTTATCTTCAGTGTGAGACTGGTCTTCTTTAAAAGGCTGAGGCTCTTCATAGGGCTGAGGCTCCCCATCATACTGAAAGTGTTCAGGCTCATCCTGCTGCAACGACTGAGCAAGCTCTTCTGAAGCCTGAGAATATAGCGATGAGGCAGGTGGGGGCTCCACTGAGGGGATCTCAACCTCGTGACGCAGCACGGGAATCGGATCATCATCAAAGACTTCAACATCGTGGCTTTTTACGACGCGAGCGCCACCGGAAGGTAGCTCTCTGCGCAATTGTTCCAGGCGCGCGCGCTCCTCTTCATCCATTTGCTCATTCTGGTCGACTTTGCGCATACGCCGGATACCATCGGCTATGATTAGCAACAAAATCAGGCCACCCAGAATCATCAGCCACTCACGTAAGCCCATGCAGTGAAAACCCTGTATAAATAATTAATTGTTGACTCAGACTAATTGACTTTCGCTATTTTACGCTACAAAAAGAAACATTTATACGTCTACGAGTGCAGTTGCTTCATCAATGTCAACCGCCACAATTCGGGATACCCCCGGTTCCTGCATAGTAACACCCATCAGGTGATCCGCCATCTCCATGGCGATTTTGTTGTGACTGATGTAGATGAACTGAAGATGCTCTGACATTTCCTTAACAATATTGGCATATCGACCAACATTGGCATCATCAAGAGGTGCATCCACTTCGTCCAGCATACAGAACGGAGCCGGATTAAGCTGAAAAATTGAGAAAACCAGTGCAATAGCCGTCAGAGCTTTTTCACCACCGGATAAAAGGTGAATGGTGCTGTTTTTCTTACCCGGAGGACGCGCCATGATGGAAACACCGGTTTCCAGCAGATCATCACCGGTCAGCGCCAGCCAGGCACTACCGCCACCGAAGACTTTCGGGAACAGACGCTGTAGCCAGCCGTTGACCTCGTCAAAGGTCTGCTTAAAGCGCTGGCGTGTCTCTTTGTCGATCTTGCGGATCGCATTTTCAAGCATGCCAAGCGCCTGAGTCAGCTCATCATGCTGGGCATCCAGATACTGTTTGCGCTCCAGCTGAGCTTCGTACTCTTCAATCGCCGCCAGGTTGATCGCCCCCAGACGTTTAATCTTTTCGCTGACCTCGTTCTGCTGTTCCTGCCAGCTGTTGGCCGTAGCATCTTCCGGCAGGCCATTAAGAAGATCATCCAGATCGCCACCGATCTCGTCCAGCTGTTCGTTAATGCCTTCCCGCTGAACCGACAGCGCCTGCTGCTGCATACGCATTTTTTCCAGCTCGGTACGCACCCGCTCCAGATCACGTTCGTGCTCGGTGCGGCTTTTCTCCAGCTGACGCATGGCATCATTCAGCTGATGGGCACGTTCACGCACGCCCATCAGTTTCTGTTCCTCTTCCGCTTTGCGCTCGATCAATTCGTCCAGTAAGAGTTCACTGTCTTCCTTCGGTTCCTGCACATCTTCCAGATGCATCAGTAAGTCTTCACGTTTTTCCCGCAGACGTTCAAGCTGCTGCTCGATGCGCTCAATACCTTTCTCGGCCAGCTGCTTCTGACCGCTCAGCTCCTGACGGCGAAGTGCCAGCTGGTGCAATTTGTCACGCTCAAGACGTACCGCCTGACGCTTCTGCTCATACACTTCTTTGGTCCGGTTACGATCCGCCTGCAGATGCTCACGCTCTTCGGAGAACTGCTCCACCTGCTCCAGCGCAAGCTGCCAGTTTTCACGGGCCTCTTCCAGCAGGTTCTGCTCTTCCTCTTCCCGGGCCTGAATCTGTGCCAGCTCTTCGTTCAGGTGGCGCTGACGCTCGTTAAACTGTTCCTGCTTCAGTTGACGGGTACGGATCTGACCGTCCCATTCACTCTTCTGGCGCTGTACCGACATGCGCTGATCCGCCAGCTGACCGCTGCGGTTTTCCAGATCCTGCTGCTGGCTTTTCAGCTGTTCCAGCGTTGCTTCAAGCTCCGCCAGACTCTCTCGACCGGCTTCCAGATCCAGTTCCAGCTGCTCAATATCCCGGGCACGGTTGAGAACCCCAGCCGCCTGAGTATTCCCTTTGTGATAACGCAGCCAGCCATGGCCCAGCCAGATACCCTCTTCGGTGATCACCGAATAACCCAGCGGCAGTTGCGACAGACGGGCGACACCGGCTTCGACAGAATCCACCACCACGACCTGCAGCAAGCGCTCCGGCAGTTGTCCCTGACTGACCGTCACCTGAGCGGCAAGGGTCTCGCCTTCGCTTACGCTGCCTGCCAGTTGCGGCTGAGGATAATCTGAGGCGATAAAGGTGAAATCTGCTTTGTCGTGCTCAAGCAGGCCATTGGCCAGCTCCGGCAGTTGCAGCTGTTTGCAGGTTAAACCCTGAAGCTGAGCTTCCAGCACGGTTTCCACCGCCTGCGCCCAACGGGGGGTGACATCCAGCTGTTCGGCAAGCTTCGGTGCCTGAGACAAGCCGTTGCTGGCCAACCAGCGCTCCTGAGCGGGATCATCTTCCGCCAGAGCAGCATCCTGCAGCGCCTGCAAAGAGGCCAGACGACCTGAATTGACCTGCAGTTGCTCCTGCAGGGCTTCCCGTTCTTTCTGGCGCTCAGCCAGCTGTTCACGACAGGTCTGTAACGATTCTTTCTGAGACTGGGCTTCCTCTTCCAGAGACTCCAGCTGGAGTTCAAATTCCAGCGCGGTCTCCTGCATCAGCTCCAGCTCTTCATCATTCTCTTCGGGTGCTTCCAGACCATTAAGCTGGTCATGGACACGGGCATGGCGCTGCTTCAGATCGTTCAGTGAACGCTCATGCTGCTGAATATTGGATTGCGCGAGCTCCGCATCACGGCGGTACTGCTGATCTTTCTGGTTGAAGCTGTCCCAACGGTGCTGCCATTGCTGAACATTTTCTTCCGCTTCTTCCAGCGCCATCTCCAGCGCTTCGCTGGCTTCCTGCTGCATCTCAAACTCAGGTTCCAGCTCGTCCAGCAGCAGAAGCACATCCTGCAGGCGTTCTTTATCCTGCTGTTGCTCCTGATGGTTTTCCTGAATCTGACGATCCACATCCAGAAGATCGGTATGCAGCTGCTGCCCCCGTTGTTTCTGGTGGGTCATCTGCTGTTCAAGGCGGGAGATCTGATTCCCCAGCTCGTAGAAGCTGGCCTGAAACTGTTCCAGCTGCTCGTTGGACTCCTGATGCTGCTGACGGCTCTCTTCGATCTCACTTTCCGCCCGGCGCAGGGCAAAGAGGTGTTTCTCAGAGCGGATCTCAAGATCGCTGATCACGGCGGCGTACTGGCGGATCTGCACATCCAGATCACGCCAGCGGATCGCCCGTAACTGACCCTTTAAGCGGCGTTCCTGTGCTTTCAGTTCACGGTAGCGGTGTGCAGCCTCTGCCTGACGCTGCAGACGTTGCAGCTGGCGTTCCAGCTCATCACGGATATCCTGCAGACGTTCGAGGTTTTCATTGGTGCGGCGCATGCGGTTTTCGGTTTCCCGACGGCGCTCTTTGTACTTGGAGATACCGGCGGCTTCTTCGATGGTGTTACGCAGCTCTTCTGGTTTGGCTTCGATCAGGCGGGAGATCATACCCTGTTCGATAATGGCATAACTGCGGGAACCGAGACCGGTACCGAGGAAGATCTCGGTGATATCTTTACGGCGACATTTGGTGCCGTTCAGGTAGTAGTTCGACTGACCATCACGAGTCACCTGACGCTTCAGGGCGATTTCCGCGTACTGGCCATACTGACCTTTCAGGGTGCCGTCGCTGTTATCAAACACCAGCTCAATGGAGGCCTGCCCGACCGGTTTGCGGGCGGTGGAGCCATTAAAGATAACGTCGGTCATGGACTCGCCACGCAGATGCTTGGCAGAGCTTTCTCCCATCACCCAGCGCACGGCATCGATAATATTGGACTTACCACAGCCGTTCGGACCCACCACACAGGTCATATTTTTGGTGAAAGGCACCGTGGTGGGATCGACAAAGGATTTAAACCCCGCCAGTCGAATACATTTTAGCCGCATAGCCTGCTGTGTCCTTTTTACCTGATGTCAGGTCCTTCGGGAGCCTGTCCGATCGCTAATCGGGTATCTGAAAGTCGTTTTTAGGATGACCAACAAAAGCAAAGCAGGGCTGAATAGCCCTGCTTTGCTTGTTACCGGATGCTGCGGATCAGGCCCGGCAGCATCCGGTCTTAGAGAGTCAGTTCGGGGACGCAAGCCAGATCTGAAACGGTTCAGAAACCGGTCAACTAGTGGATAAGCGTCCAGCCGTTAAGATTACTGAATCTGATCTGTGATGACCAGCTTCACAACTTCTTTATGACTCACCGGATACGGACCACTCATGCCCTGCCAGTCACCGGACTGAGGTTCAGGTGTTCCGCCCTTGGCGATACGGGCCGTCAGGTTGACCTGTTCAGCACTGGACAGACGCGCCATCGGCGCTACCGCCATGGAATCATCCAGCGTTACCACAACCGGCAGATCTGCAACCGTCAGACGAGCTGCCGCCAGCGGCATTGGCGGACCGCCCTGAGGCGCACGGGCAAAGATAAACACAGTATCCGTTGGACTGGCAGCGGCTTTGGCTGCCGCACTCAGATCCACTTCCACCTTGATGGATGGACCCGCGATAGCAGCATCAACGGTTTCACCCTGGGCTTCCAGACGACGTACCGCTTCACTCACACCGGCACGGATCGCATTGGCACTGTTCGGATCGCTGATAAACTTCAGCGCTTTCTGCCAGTAATCGATCGCCGCACGATACTCACCGGCTTCAAAGGAGGAGATACCACGCAGACCCAGAGCTGCAGCTTCATTCGGATCAGCCTGCAGGGCTTCATCCAGCAGAGCATCGACCTGAGGCGTCATCACATTCTGATTGGCGAAATAAAGCGCCTGAGCATGCTGCGCCAGTGCCACAGCGGTACGACCTTCGATACGGATCACTTCTTCAATCGCCGCAGCGGCATCAGCAAAGCGTCCCAGATTCATATAGGTACGGGCCAGCAGATACCAGCCATCAGCACTGTCGGGATTCTGCTTCAGGCTTTGTTCCAGACGACTCACCAGCTCTTCCACCGAAGGCATCTGACCATTCTGACGATCCATCGCCAGTGCAACGCCGCCGCTGTTGCCCTTGATGAAGTACCAGCCGACAGAACCCACCAGAATCAGGACAACCAGTACCAGACTCAGTACAATACCCGGGCGGGTGGAACGCAGTACCGGAATCTCTTTATCGCCCACATCATCCAGCAGGGTCTGTTCCAGTTCCGATTTCATCTGCTCAAACTGTTCCGGCAGCAGATTGCCCTGCTCCAGTTCGTTGTTCAGCTCCTGCAGACGCTGGCGAAACATTGCCACGTTGTGCTCGGTTAATTCTTCTTCTGTCAGGCTCTGAGCCTGATTACGGTTTCTTACCAGTGGCAGCAATACGAAGATGGCTGCCAGTGCAGACAGGGCTGCAATACCGATCCAGAGAGGTGTCATATCTCTAAAACTCAACTATCGGTGAATTCAACGCCGGCAAGCCGGCGACGTGTGGTGTTCTTAAACTCAGTTACTTCTGAGATCAGTCCGAATGCTTATTCAGCAGCTTGTTCAGACGCTCACGATCATCCTCTGAGATCTGTTGGGCATCTTTGGCTGCCTTGCGATTGCCCCGCAGCAGCATAAAGACCACAAATCCTGCCAGAAGCAGCAGAGCAAAAGGGCCAAACCAGAGCAGATAAGTCAGAGAGTTCATCGGTGGTTCGTACAAGACAAAGTTGCCATAACGGGCCACCATAAAATCCAGAATCTCTTCATCGGTGTAGCCTTCGTTCAACAGGCGATAAACCTGCTGACGCAGATCCGCCGCGATACCGGCATCGGAGTCGATAATGTTCTGGTTCTGACATTTCGGACAACGCAGTACTGCTGCAAGATCCTGATAGCGGGTACGCAGCTCGTCGTTTTTGAATTCGAAGGCATCAATGGTCGCCTGCGCAGCCGGAGCGTAGGAAAACGCCGTGACCACAGACAGAGCAACCAGCAGAGCTAACCACAGGGCTTTTATCTTATTCAGCGCCATTTGCTTATCTCCACTTGTTCACTTCAGGCAGCAGTTCGTTCAGCCAGATCTGACGATCGATCACACCAACAAAGCGGTAACGGACGATGCCGTCTTTATCGACGATGTAGGTTTCCGGCGCACCGTAAACCCCAAGATCCAGACCCACACGGCCATCTTCATCAAACAGGCTGAACTGGTAAGGATCCATATATTCGTCCAGCCAGCGGATCGCTTCCGGGCGGGTATCCTTGTAGTTCAGACCGAAGATTTTCAGGCCGCTCTCTTTGGCGATGCGCACCAGCTCCGGGTGCTCCTGACGACAGGAAACACACCAGGTCGCCCACACGTTCACCAGAGAGACTTCACCCTTGAGGGCATCCTGAGTGATGGTCGCATTCTCGTCCTTTACCGTGCTCAGATTAAACGCCGGGAAAGGTTTACCGATCAGAGCAGAGGGCAGCTCTCGCGGGTCCAGTTTCAGACCCTGCCAGAGGAAAATGCCCATGACGAAAAAAATCACCAGCGGGATAAACAGCATCAGGCGACGCTTCATGCGGTAGCTCCTTCTGCAGATGAATCACTGTCTTTGGATGCAGACTTGTTAGCAGATGTGCCAGCAGAATCGGTACCGGCTTTCGCTTTTACTTCACGGGCAGCCATACGACGGTAGCGCTTATCCACAGCGGCCAGCAGGCCACCCAATGTCATCACCACACCGCCGATCCACAACCAGCGAACGAATGGTTTGTGCTGAACACGCATCGCCCAGGCATCGCCTTCCAGCGGCTCACCCATGGCAACATAGATATCGCGGAAGATCCCCCAGTCGATGGCAGCCTCTGTCATCACCTGATTACGGGCTGTGTAACGACGCTTCTGCGGGTACATTACCGCTTCCAGCTTATCATCCAGATAGACACGAATCTCTGCCTGATCTGCAGTCCAGTTCGGACCATCAACGTGCTTCACTTCAACCATTTCAAAGCGGTAGTCACCAGCTTCGGCACTGCCACCCGGCACCAGACGCACATCGCGCTCCAGGGTGTAGTTCGACACCATCGCCATACCGACAACGGTAATAGCAGCACCAATATGACCCAGCACCATACCCCAATAACTGCGACCCAAACCTTTCAGACCGGCGTAGCTCCAGCCTTTGTTTTTCAGCTTCTCGTTCATATCACGCAGCTGAGTACAGGTGATCCAGAATGCCAGTGTCATGCCCACGAAAACGTAGGTGTTCCATTCACCGCCAGCAATAAACGGCAGTGCAACACCCAGCACAAGACTCAGTACACCGGACAACCAGATACGCTGTTTCAGTACCGGCAAGCCAATATCTTTCCAGCGGGATACCGGGCCAAGACCCATAAAGATACCCAACACACTCATCAGAGGCACAAACACAGCATTAAAGTACGGAGGACCTACAGAGATCTTGCCCAGCCCCATAGCATCCAACAGCAGCGGGTAAAGCGTACCCAATAGCACGGTCACCATCACGATAACCAGCACGATATTGTTCATCAGCAGGAAAAACTCACGGGAGATCCAGCTGAAACCAATTTTGGCTTTTACATCCGGCGCACGCAGAGCGTACAGCACAAAAGAACCACCAATACAGACCGCCAGAAGCGCCAGAATGTAATAACCACGTTCCGGATCGGTGGCAAAAGCGTGTACCGAAGTGAGTACACCGGAACGCACCAGGAAGGTACCCAGAAGACTCAGGGAGAAAGCGATAATCGCCAGCAACACGGTCCAGTTTTTGAACACGCCACGCTTTTCCGTTACCGCCAGTGAGTGCATCAGAGCCGTACCCACCAGCCATGGCATAAAGGACGCATTCTCAACCGGATCCCAGAACCACCAGCCGCCCCAGCCAAGCTCGTAGTACGCCCACCAGCTACCGAGTGCGATACCCAGTGTCAGGAACGCCCAGGCAACAGAGGTCCATGGACGTGACCAGCGCGCCCATGCGGTATCCAGACGACCACCAATCAGAGCAGCAATGGCAAAAGCAAAAGCTACGGAAAAGCCCACATAGCCCATATAGAGCATAGGAGGGTGAACGATCAGACCAAAATCCTGCAGCAGCGGGTTCAGGTCACCACCATCCGCCGGAAAGTTTGGCAGATAGCGGTCAAACGGGTTCGAGGTCAGCAGCACAAAAGAGATAAAACCAACACTGATCATGCCCAGCACAGAGATCACTCGCGCCAGCATATCGTCCGGCAGACTCCGACTGAAGATGGTTACTGCAAAGCTCCAGGCCGCCAAAATCCAGACCCACAGCAGCAAAGAACCTTCGTGACCACCCCAGACCGCACTGATTTTATAGGCGGTAGGCAGAGCACTGTTGGAGTTATTGGCCACATAAGCGACGGAGAAATCATCCGTTACGAACGCGTAAGCCAGAAGAACCAGAGCCAGAGAGACAAAGAAGAACTGCCCCCAGACCATCGGAGAGCCATAGCTCATCCAGCCGGTCATTCTCAGCTGAGCACCTAACAAAGGAACAACAGACTGAACCAGCGCCATGACAAGCGCGAGAATCAGCGCATAGTGCCCCAGTTCAGGGAACATTAGTGCGGTCATAGTAACCTCGGTGATTTAAAAGGGTATTCTTTGCTGCTGCCGGTCCGCGAACAGAGACTCTGGCAGATTTTAGATAGAACAAAGCCCGAATCAATCGGGCCCGATCTGTACCGCCTTACTGCGCCGCCGCAGTTTTGCCACTGGCTTTCAGCGCAGCTTCTACTTCAGGCGGCATATAGTTTTCGTCGTGCTTCGCCAAAACCTCAGAGGCTTCAAACTGACCATCAGCATTCATGGAACCCATGGTCACAATACCCTGACCTTCGCGGAACAGATCCGGCAGGATACCACTGTATTTCACAACCACTTCATGGGAGTAATCGGTTACGGCAAACTCAACATCAAGACTGTCCGGGGCACGTTTGATGCTGCCCTCAACCACCATACCACCGGCACGGATACGCTGACCAACCGGGGCTTCACCTTCAGCAATTTGGGTCGGGGTGTAGAAAAGATTGATATTTTCCGACAGGGCAAACAACACCAGCCCAACAGCGACAGCAACCGCAGCAACCATAGAGCTCAACAGGACAAGTTTCTTTTTACGTTTTGGATTCATGATGTTTTTTGCTCCCGGCGCAGTTTACGCGCCTGCTCTTTCACCAGCTGGCGTTTGTGCATGATGGGCAGCACAACATTGATTACCAGCAGTACGGCACTCAACCCATAGGCCATCCAGACATAAAGCCCGTGACCACCCATATTTAAAAAATCAGAAAAAGACTCAAAATACATAGCGTTTTCTCAACAAATTCTTCACGCAGCGTATTATGTACCACTGCCATGCTGACTCTATTCGACAAGCAGACCGCTTAAGGTTCCATCCTGTATCACTTAACTTTTATTACTCAGTAACCCCTGAACCCACTGGGTACGTTTCTCTCGCTCCAGAATCTCGTTGCGGGTTCGCATCATAAGAATCACCGCAAAGAAACAGTAGAAACCGATCACCATAACCAGAAGTGGCATCCACATCTCCGCAGGCATCGCCGGTTTTTCCGTCAGCTTGAACGTAGCAGGCTGATGCAGGGTGTTCCACCACTCAACGGAGTACTTAATAATTGGAATATTGACCACACCAACCAATGAGAGAATGGCACTGGCGCGGGCAGCAGATTGTTTGCTGTCAAAAGCAGACTGCAGCGCAATCACGCCAAAATAGAGAAACAGCAGAATCAACATGGACGTCAGACGAGCATCCCATACCCACCATGCCCCCCAGGTCGGTTTTCCCCAAACTGCGCCGGTAAAGAGTGCGATAAAGGTCATCGTGGCTCCAACCGGAGCACAGGATTTGGCTACCATATCCGCAACTTTCATTTTCCAGATAAGGCCGATACCACCGGCAATCGCCATGGCAAAGAAGATCGACTGCGCCAGAATCGCGGCCGGTACATGGATATAGATAATTCGGAAGCTATTCCCCTGCTGGTAATCAGCAGGGGCAAAGGCCAATCCCCAGATGGTTCCGATTGTAATCAGAAGAACAGCCGCTGCAGCAAACCAGGGAATCCAGCGACCAGTAATCTCATAAAACCACTTTGGCGAGCCCATTCGGTGAAACCAGGCGACAAATGTTTTCCACATGATGCTTACTCAAACTCTCTTCTTTCGATTAACCGTTCAGGCTGATGCGCAGTGCCGCACCGGCAGCCAGTGGCGCCAGAACCAACGCCGTCATAAACATAGCGCCCATAATGGCCAGATGACCGGCCACTGCCATTCCATTTACCGCAGCGATCACAGAGCCGGTTCCGAAGATCAGAACAGGAATATACAGCGGCAAAATCAACAAAGTCATCAGTACTCCGGTACGACGCAGCCCCACCGTTAGTGCTGCTCCAATGGCACCAACAAGACTCAGAGTCGGTGTCCCCAGCAGAAGACTGAGAAACAAAATGCCAAAGCCATCATCCGGCAGGAACATCATCACACCCAGCAAAGGTGCAAGCAGCGTCAGGGGGAGCCCCGTAACTAACCAATGCACGAGTACTTTTGAAAGCACCATAACCGCCAGCGGGTGCGGGCTGATCACCAGCTGCTCCAGCGAGCCGTCGGCCATATCCTGCTGAAACAGACTGTCCAGGGACAACAGAGTCGCCAACAGCGCGGCAACCCAGAGAACACCAGCGGCAATCTGCGCCAGAAAATCAGATTCAGGGCTGATACCCAACGGAAACAGAGTCACCGCAATGGTGAAAAACAGCAGAGGGTTCACGATGTCGGATCGACGTCGGAATACCAGTAACAAATCCCGCTTCAGAGTACCGGTAAAAGCGCGCCAGCTACTGGTTCGGACACCTTCTTCCCTGCGCACAACACGCTGTTTTTCCTGAGCAAGTTGAGGATTAGCATCGTTTGCCATCAGTCTTGCTCCGTTTCAGGTTGGTGACTCTGACCCAGTTGAATCACGTTAAGTTCCGTCGGCAGAGAAAGATTGTGGTGCGTGGTCAGAATAACGCCACCACCCTGCTGAGCATGATCAGCGATTAACTGCTCGATCTCTTTTACACCGCCCTGATCGATCGCCGTAAAAGGTTCGTCCAAAATCCAGAGTGGGGCGGCGTGCAGGAATAATCGCGCCAGCGCTACACGACGATGCTGACCGGCAGACAGGGTATAACAAGGTACATCTTCAAAACCGGTCAGCTTCACCTGAGCCAGCGCATGATAGATCTGATCGGTATCTGCCGGATGATAAAGTGACTGATACCAGCGCAGATTTTCTTCCGGCGTCAGGTTCAGTTTAATACCGGGCTGGTGGCCGATAAAAAGAAGGTTTTCACGAAAGTGATCAGGGTCATCAGCAACCGGCTGATCTTTAAAAAAGAGCTCACCATCAAAGTCCGGTAACAGACCGGCAAGAATACGCAGCAAGGATGTCTTGCCGGTTCCATTAGGCCCGGCAATCTGCAGCACATCTCCGCAATGCAGCTTAAAATCGAGATCACTGAACAGCAACCGGTCATCCCGCTCACATGCCAGCCCCTGCCCTGATAGCAATTCTTGCACGTATCTAACCTTTTTGGTGGATCTGCCGATAATGCTTCTGTTCACTCTCAGAGTTTAGCGATACGCCTTTGGTGTAAAACACTAGTGACCCCAACGGCAAACTCAGCCTAAACTGGAACAGATCGACGAAAAATTTGCTGGGTTGCATCTATTGGCTACGGCCTTAGAAACCCACAAAAGAGCGCACTTTACTACGATTCACCCAGTTGCGCCACAGACCTGCATCAAGGTCTGATTCGTCATAAGTACTTATAAACATGCTGAAAAACAGGTTGTTATGCTAGAACACGTCGCACAGACACGGATAGATCAACAGATGGCGGCACTGATGGGAGCGATCCGGGCTGCTGTCAGTGGTAATACCGGCCTGAATCAGGGACAGACAGCCTTAGCCGTTGTTCAGGTGCCTCAGAATGCCGCTGCGCAAAATCAGAATTCTGGCGGCGGAACGAATTCTGGCGGCGGAACACAGCAGAATACAGGTGGGCAAGCATCCGGCCAGGCGGCTCAAGGGCAAACGTCCCAGCAGGGACAAACGACCTCCGGACAAACGTCGACTGCGCAAGTTGTGACAACACAGCAAACCAGCGGACAGGCTTCTGCCACACAAGCGGCTCAAGTCACAAGTCACCAGGCTTCAGTTCCGGCCTCAGCCAACCCACAATCACCCCAGACTCAAACCACCCAGCCCCAAACCGCCCAAGCGGCAGCTCAGGCACTGGTTGATCAGGTTAAAGCTCAAACCGCAGCGACTATGGCTGCAGCCGTTGCCAATGCTACATCGGCACTGAAACCAGCAGGTAACGGCCCTCTTCAGGCCAGCCCGTTAGTATTGAATGCGGCAACCAATCCTGGTGCAAACAATCCATCAGCACTGCCTGGTACCCAACAAGCTTCAACTGTGCAAAGTAATGCACAACCCCAAAATCCAGGTCAGCTGCAAACAGCTGTACAACATCAAACTCAGTCTCAAACCGTCCAGCAGACAGCTACAGCAAGCCTTAACCAGATTCTTAGCCAAACAGGCGCATCAAATAATCCGGTAAGGGTTCTGATTCCTCAAACAGGTCAAAGTGTAGAACTGCCGCAGTTGAAACCTTTGCCTGCAGGCACTCAGATTACCTTGCGACAGGCAGGGAGCGCTCAGGTTGATATTCTCAAGGTACAGTTACCTCAGAATCAGCCTGTCTCTCAAAACCAGCAGACGTCTCAGAATCAGGCCGTACAATCGAACAGTGCAATCGCAAATCAGGCCGCTCAAAAGGCATCTCTTCAGCAAACGGCTATGACAGCACTCAGAGAATCACTGCCGGTTCAGCAACCGGTTACCGAAACACTGGGAAGAATTCAGACGCTCCTGCCGCAGCTGAGTGCAGCGCTTCGTGATAATCCGATATTGCAGCAAGCGATGCAGGTTATCGACAAGGCAACACTTAAGCTATCCGCAGAAGGTGCCCCTAGCGGACAAGCGGTTAAACAGAACATTCAACGCAGCGGTGTCTTCCATGAAGCGGTAATGATGCAGGCACTGCAACAGGCATCGATGCCAGGTGGCGCGCCCATAACCCCGGTGGGCGATGACCTGAAGGGGGCTTTTTTCCAGATTTTCCGCCAGCTGACCCGTAGCGGCAATCAGGCAGAAGGTAGCTCAGAGCGCCCAACCAGCAACAACGCCAAGGTAAGCGCCGAAGCGTCTGCCGATGGCAAGCAAGCTGCACAGACTCAATTGGCAAGAAGCCTTCAGGAAGGCCTGGCCCGCATCAGAAGTAATCAGTTGCAGAGCAGTCCTGCAACCCGAGGGGCGGAACCAGCTGCTGGCGGCGCTATTCAGACCGATATTCCTATCGCACTTAATGGCCAACTCTCAGAGGTTAAAGTAAAAATCGACCAAGAAATCTGGCCTGAGGAACAGAATATTCAGCCCGGCGAAGAATACAAACGTCGCTGGGTTATCGATCTGAGTTTTTCTCCACCGGAACTCGGCAATCTCCATGCTCGCCTGCTTTATCAGAATGAAAAACTGAAAACCCACCTCTGGGTTGAACAAGATGAACAGTTACCGGGGGTCAGCAAGAAGCTGCATGAACTTAAAGACAGACTCGCCGCCCTTGGAATCGAAATTGAAGAGGTTCGCTGTCAGGCAGGAACACCCCAGCAGCCGCCTAAACCCGGTGTTCTGAGCCTGAAAGCATGACAAAAGAAAATTCTATCGTAGCACCAGGCCCGCAGAGTAATAAAAAGGCAGTTGCTCTTCAGTACGAAGGCTACAGCACTCCTCGCGTCACCGCTAAAGGTGAACACCTTGTCGCAGACCAGATCGTACAGCTGGCCAAAGAGCACAATATCCCCGTATACGAGGACAAGAGTCTTGTTCAGGCTCTGGCTCAGGTCGAACTTGGCGAGGAGATTCCGGAACTTCTCTATATGGCGATTGCGGAAATTATCGCTTTTATCTACCAGCTTGAACGATCCAAAGGGGGTAGTGAAAAAGTTCGCAAAGAAGTGCTTACCCGCCGGGATATGTTAAAGAACCGCTATCAATCCTAGCCCAGGCGATCGGATCAAAATGAAAAAGCACCCTATAAGGGTGCTTTAAGCATGGCAGCATGATGTTTTGGACAGAATTACAGCCGTCAGAAAGCTTCCAGACTAGCGTCCGCCCTCTGACGATTCCGAAGCTCGCTATGGACTAAAGCAATCAGATCCGCTTCAACACGGGCAAGGCCGCAGTTTTCAACGAGATCGTCTGATGTAGCGCCCATTTCGACCAAACGAATTGCATAGTTATAGGGCAAGCTACCCACATCTTTTTGCTCAAGGTCAGTCTGTCGCTCCATAGTTTGGTTAAGCTTCTTCTCGACCTCCAGAAGACGCTGCCCCACACCTATAGAGCCACTGCCCATCGCGTGAGTTTCGTTACGGAGCGATTGCACTAACATCTGAGTCTCGTGCTTGTTGCGATCCAGCAAGCGACGCAGCGTCAGTACTTGCATAACACCATAGACTGCAACCAGTATGGCTATAATCGCAACAGCCCAAAGAATGAGATTTGCCAAAGAATCCTGCATAAAACACTCAAAAGTCGCAGATTAAAGTGCTGCGACTTCTGCCCACTCCTCATCACTCATCAGCTTGTTAAGCTCAACCAGAATAAGCAGCTGGTTGTTCTTATTGCAAACACCCTGAATGAACTTGGCGCTCTCTTCATTACCGACATTAGGTGTTGTTTCAATCTCAGACTGACGCAGATAAACCACTTCAGAAACCGAATCAACCATAATACCAACAACCTGCTGGTCAACTTCGATAATAACAATACGGGTAGAATCTGTTGTATCCGCAGTCATCAGACCAAAGCGCTGACGGGTATCAATTACCGTTACTACGTTACCACGCAGGTTAATAATACCCAGCACATAAGAAGGCGCACCTGGAACCGGGGCGATCTCGGTATAACGAAGAACCTCCTGAACCTGCATCACATTAATGCCGTATGTTTCATCCGCCAGACGGAAGGTTACGTACTGCAGAATCGGATCATCAGAACCTGCTGCGTTTTTAGCTTGAACAACATTTGCCATGCGAATGCTCCATCTAAATCGTTAGTTTTGCTTCGTCAAAACTAAGCTCTGTTCATAACCGCGTAACGGTCAATTATTCTTCATCAGCCATCAGTGCCTGCAGATCAACAGGGACTTTATCGCTATCCAGTAAGCGGGCAAATGCCGCAACATCAATCAGTGCACACATATGATCAACGACGGTACCTGCCAGCCATGGTCTTCTTCCCAGAGAAGTACGCCATTTAACCTCACTGGGGTCCAGCGAAATAGCCTCAGCCACTTCATGGCAGGCAAGGCCCCACTCACTATTATGAATACGAATAGCAAAGCGGAAATCCGGCTTGTGATCATCTTTAATATGTTCAGACATCACCCACTGCGCGGTATCCACCAAACCAACATTCATATTATTAGTACGGACGATACCAAGGAACCAGCCAGGCTGACCAAACAGAGGGGTTGGCTCTTTCTCAAGCTTGTGAATTCCACCCAGCTCTGCCAGAGGCACAGCAAGTTTCAGCCCTTTGACGACAAATAACAGGCACTCAAACCGTCCCTGAGCCCAATCAGGGCGGCCTTTCGTCCAGCCTTCATTTTCTTTTACTTCCAGAGCTGTTTCGTTCTGTTCTGCAACCTGATTATCTTGCTCAATCTCAGCCTGGATATCAGCGATTGGGTCAGCCACAGAGACTTCTGCCTCAGGCTCAGCAATTTCAACTTCAGGCCGAACATCAACTTTTTCATCAATAACGGTTTCAGTTTTAGTCTCAACATCGGGCTGAGCAACTTTCAGTTCCGGCATAACAACTGCCGGGGGCTCCTGATAAGCGATATCAACCTTAGGTTGCTCAGCCTCAGAAGACTGCTGCCGCTGACGTATCTGTGCAGCCGCCTCGCGGGCGTATTCACGTGCAGAAGGCGGCGCAAAAACTCGGGTCCCATCATCAGGGAAAGCGACATCAACCGCTGAATCGTCAATATCGGTCTCTTCCGGAGCCGCTACAGATACCTCTGCTTTAGCTGATTCCGCCTGAACAGGTTCCTCTTTACGGGGTGAAGGTTCCGCAGACTCATCCTTGCTGCTTGTCTCAGGCTCGTCGTACTCAGCGACATCCTGCAGCAAAGCCTCAAGATAACCTTCAATCGCTTCCTGAGGGGATGAAAAATCCTGAGAATCGTGAGCCATTCTACTGCGCTCCCGGTTTTTGTCTGTGATCAGTTTGCTTCTCTAAGAGGTGTTTTAGCAACACATTGTAAGCATGTACCCCCCGACTCTGAGAATCCAGCATTGAAGGCGGCATGCCCGCCATACTGGCGTCCCTGAATTTAGTATCCACTGGAATCATGGAATTCCAGATATTGTCAGGATAGGTGTTTCGCAACAATCTCAGGCTCTGGACTGATGCCTGAGTTCTTCGATCATAAAGCGTTGGCACTACGGTATAAGGTAATTCATTTTTACGGGCACGGGTCACCATATTCAGCGTACGCATCATACGCTCAAGCCCTTTAATTGCCAGAAACTCAGTCTGTACGGGGATAATCAAATGCTGAGCCGACGCCAAGGCATTGATCATCAGCAGCCCCAAAACGGGCGGGCTGTCGATCAGAACATAATCAAAACGATTCCATAACAAAGCCAGTGCCCGGGAAATAACAAGCCCCATCCCTCCCTGGGCGCTGACCTGACGCTCTAACGTTGCCAAAGCAGTTGATGCGGGAATCAACTTAAGGCGATCATGACCGGTGTCCATCAGAAGGCTTTCCGGCAGATCCTTAGGAATATTTTTTCCCTGCTGAAAAAGATCATAAGCACTTTTCTGCAGACCATCCGGGTCATACTTAAAATAACTGGTCAGAGAACCATGTGGATCCAGATCAAGAAGCAGCACCTGATGCCCCTGATCTGCCAAAAGGCCACCAAGGGTTACGGTCGATGTTGTTTTACCAACGCCACCTTTCTGATTGGCTACTGCCCAAACATGCATGAAAGTATCCCTTATATGCCAGTTATTATTGCTTTATCGTTTTTTCTTTAACGGGAAACATCGGTAGATAGTCTGTATCCGATATCATTCAAATTCAGAACTTCATCAGACAAACCAGCCTTAGCAACAGCCATTGGCATGCCATAAATGACAGAGCTATCCTCATCTTGCGACCAGATAGTGGCACCGTGCTCTTTGAGCATTCGGCAACCATCACGACCATCAGCACCCATACCTGTCATGATGACTGCAAGAATTTTTCCTTTGATTGCATTTGCCGCAGAGCCAAAGGTGACATCGACACAAGGTTTGTAGTTCAAACGCTCATCACCGGCCAGAATTCTCACGCAATTACCACGTTTATCAACAACCATTTGCTTGCCACCAGGGGCTAACAATGCCAACCCAGGCTTTAGCAAATCGCCATCCTGAGCCTCTTTGACCTGAATTTTGCAAAGGCTATTCAGGCGCTCAGCAAAAGCAGCGGTAAAAGCTGCCGGCATATGCTGAACAAGTAACAAAGGTGCAGGAAAATTGGCGGGTAACTGTGTCAGTACCGTCTGCAACGCCATGGGACCACCAGTAGAGGTACCAATGGCAACCAGATCAAAATGCCGGGGCTGGGGCTTACTCGGCTTGGCTGTAATAACCGGCTTAACAACTGAGTCTGTTTTCAGCCCGCCGGAAACCGGAGAAACCACAGGCGCGACAGGTCGGCTTGTCAGAGGCCGTTTTGCTTCACTTGCACGAGTAGCAGAGCGGCTGGTTGATGCCAACGCTCCCCGACGGCTGCGTGAAACTTCAATAACTTTTTCACATAGAGCTTTGGCCAGCTCATCAGGTCGACGAGAAATATCTTCGAAATTCTTCGGTAAATAATCGACCGCACCAGCTTCCAATGCCCCTAAGGTTACCCGTGCGCCTTCGTGTGTCAGTGAAGAAAACATCAGCACAGGTACGGGTGCTTTCTGCATGATTTCACGCACAGCAGAGATACCATCAAGTACAGGCATCTCATAATCCATTGTGATTACATCAGGCTTAAGCTCTATCGCTTTCTCTACAGCTTCCCGACCATTACTTGCAGTTCCGATTGGTTTAATACGAGCATCTGTGCTTAACAACTCACAAACACGACGACGGAAAAAACCGGAATCATCGACTACTAAAACCGTAATTGGCATATCAGGTCCTTAAAACCCTAACGTGAGCTTCTGGCGTAATGTTTCAACATACCCGGGATATCCAGAATCAGGGCAATGCGACCATCTCCAGTGATGGTTGCACCAGCCATGCCCGGTGTTCCGTGAAGCATCTCACCCAAGGGTTTAATTACAACCTCTTCCTGACCGATCAGCTGATCTACTACAAAGCCGACTTTTTGCGTACCGACAGATACGACAACTACGTGAGCATTTTTCAATTCACGGCTCACATCGGACCCTTGTACCAGCCATTCTTTGAGGTAGAAAAGTGGTAGTGTTTTCTCACGAATAACCAGAACTTCCTGTCCATCAACGATGTTGGCACGGGAAATATCCAGCTGGAAAATTTCGTTCACATTAACCAAAGGCAAAGCGAAGGTCTGCTGACCCAACATCACCATCAGTGTAGGCATAATAGCCAGAGTCAGGGGCACCTTAATAATAATTTTGGAGCCCTTACCCTCTTCAGACCAGACGTTAATAGTACCGTTCAATTGTGAAATTTTTGTTTTCACAACATCCATGCCAACGCCACGGCCTGACACGTCTGAAATCTCTTCTTTGGTTGACAAACCGGCAGCAAAGATCAGGTTAAATGCCTCCTGATCTGTGAGGCGATCAGCTGCGTCCTGATCCAGTTGACCTTTCTCTACCGCTTTATTTCGCAGCACCTGAGGGTTCATGCCTGCACCATCATCACTGATAGTCAACAGGATATGATCACCTTCCTGCTCAGCCGACAGAACAACCTCACCAACACGAGGTTTGCCTTTCTGTTCGCGAACCTCAGGACTTTCAATACCATGATCGACAGCATTACGAACCAAGTGGATCAGAGGATCAGCAAGTGCCTCAACCAAGTTTTTATCAAGGTCCGTCTCTTCACCGATCAGACGAAGATTGATCTCTTTTTTCAGCTTACGGGACAGATCACGAACAACCCGCGGGAAACGACCAAACACTTTTTTGATTGGTTGCATCCGGGTCTTCATAACCGATGACTGCAGATCTGCCGTTACTACATCAAGATTAGAGACTGCTTTAGCAACTTCAGGATCTGAGCTTTGGCCGCCCAGACGAACTAATCGGTTACGAACGAGCACAAGCTCGCCAACCATATTCATGATGTCATCCAGACGACTGGTATCAACACGAACGGTTGTTTCTGCCGCAGGTGCGGTCTCTTTCTTTGGAGCCACTTTCTTTTCGGCCGCAGGAGCTGCTGGAGCTGCCGGTTTGGGAGCTGCCGCAGGTGCTGGCTCTGCTTTTTTAGCAGGCTCTTTCGGAGCTGCTGCACCTGGGTTAACAGGAGCACCGCCTTTACCATGAAGCTCATCAAGCAAGGCTTCAAATTCATCGTCTGTGATCAGATCACCACCACCGGAAGATGCAGTAGCAGCCTCAGGTTTGGGCGTATCTTCTGCTGCCGGTGCAACAGGTGTTGGCGGCTTACCAGAACCATGAAGCTGGTCCAGAAGCGCCTCAAATTCTTCTTCTGTAATTTCATCACTACCGGAGGCAGAAGCCATGTCTTGCGTCTGTTCAGTTGTATTGACAGACGACGGGGCAGCCGTAGGGGCACCACCATCATGCAAAGCATCCAGTAGAGATTCAAATTCTGCATCAGTAATATCGCCTTCAACATCCTGCACAGCAGCGGCTGGTGGCTCAACAGGAGCAGCAGGAGCCTCAACAACGGGCTCCGGAGCAGCCTCAACGGGCACCGGCGTTTCTTCAGCAGCTGGAGCTGCGCCTGCTTCCGACTCTGGCTGGGCAAAAAATTCGAGCTGACTGATCAGCTGAGGGTCGGCGCTATCCGGCATCTGACCGGAGCGGACCTCTTCGAACATCTCATTGACGGTATCCAGTGCACTCAGCACGGTATCCATTAACTCGGGCGTTACTGTACGCTGATGTTTCCTTAAGGTATCAAAAACGTTTTCAGCAACGTGGCAGCAGTCCACTAGCGGTGTGAGCTGGAGGAAACCCGCACCACCTTTAACCGTGTGAAAGCCGCGAAAAATTGCATTCAGGAGATCAGGATCATCAGGAGACTGCTCCAGATCGACTAACTGCTCAGACAGCAATTCAAGGATTTCACCTGCTTCAATTAAGAAGTCCTGCAAAATATCCTGATCGACTTCAAAGCTCATCCATACTTCTCCTTAAAAGCCGAGACTCGACAGCAGGTCATCAACTTCATCCTGCCCGGAAACAACATCTTTCCGCTGTTCTGCGTTAACAATCGGCCCCTCAGGAGCATGCGCTTCCTCAGCAACCCGATCACTGGTGTCGTGTTGAATACCCGTAATCTGATCAACCTGACCAGCCATACAAACCAGATTTACAAGGTTTTCTTCAATTTCCTGAACAAGGGTAATCACTTTGATCAGCACCTGACCGGTCAGATCCTGGTACCCCTGAGCCAACAGAATATCGTTAAAGTTGCTGGAAAGGGTTCCGGCCTGATCTTCAGTTTCTTTCAGGAAGTCGTCAATTTTTCGATAAAGGTCTCTGAATTCATCCGGTTTCATTTCCCGGCGAACGAGACGAGCCCAATCCTGACGCAACGAAGTCGCCTGCTCACGCAAACGCTCAGCAACAGGAGCACTCTCGTCAACCTTATCCATAGTTTGGTTAGCGGCATCCTGAGTCATTTTAATGACATAATTCAGACGATCCGTCGCATTGGCCATTTGCGACATCTCTTCCGAGGCAGGATTACCGGCACCAACATCGATATGGAAATTGGTTATAGCATCATGCAAAGCACGAGTCAGACGACCTACTTCCAGGTACAAGTTTCGGTTTCGCTCATCATTGATACGCTGGATAAGGTTAACGGCGTCGCTGAGCTTGCCGCTTTCCACTTTTTCCATCAGCTCAGAGGTACTTTCTTTGAGTATCTGCTCGAACTCACTAGCTTGCTGTCCACCCGGGCTTTTCAGAGCCATAACCTGAAACCTTTATCTTAATGAATGACTTTACCGGCCAAAAATTCCCAGCAGCGAATTACTGCTGTTCGATCCGCTCAAAAATCTTCTCGATTTTTTCTTTGAGCACGGCAGCCGTGAAAGGCTTAACAATATAGCCATTTACACCAGCCTGCGCCGCTGCAACAATCTGCTCGCGTTTGGCTTCTGCTGTAACCATCAGAATAGGCAGATCTTTCAGCTTTGGATCGGCACGACAGGTTTTAAGCAGGTCAAAGCCTGTCATACCCGGCATATTCCAATCCGTTACCAGAAAATCAAAGTTGCCCGTTTCCAATAAAGGGATTGCGGTCAGACCATCATCAGCCTCATGTGTATTGGTAAAACCCAAATCACGAAGCAAGTTTTTGACGATCCGTCTCATGGTGGAAAAATCATCCACAATGAGAATCTTCATATTCTTATCCAAGGCAACCTCCACTCACCCAATTTGCCACTACTAGAATACTACAATTATTCATTTATCAAATATATATAATGTGATTACTTCCACTCAGATAAACGAGATCGAAGCCTTAAAGCGGCCTGACTGTGTATCTGACTGACTCTTGACTCACTTACATTGAGAACTGAACCTATTTCTTTCAGGTTCAAACCCTCCGTGTAATAAAGTGCCAAAACCATTTGCTCTCTTTCAGGGAGTCCGGCGATAGCATCAGCCAAAGCTCTTTGAAATGCAGAGCCTTCAACAGCTTCATCGGGCTCAGCCGATGCCTCATCAGCTACCTCAAAGCTGCTATCTTCATTACCGGTTATTTCATCGAAACTAAATAATTTAGTACCTGCGGTATCCTGCACATAATGGTTGTATTCTTCGACAGAAACCCCCATCTCTGCAGCGATTTCACTATCACGGGCATCACGCCCCGTTCTGCTCTCAATTTGCTTGATCGCCTCAGAAACCCTGCGGCTATTTCTATGAACAGATCGCGGCGCCCAATCGTAACGCCGAACTTCGTCCAGCATTGCACCCCGGATTCGAATCGAAGCGTATGTCTCGAAACTGGCCCCCTTTGAGCCATCAAACTTCTGCGAAGCCTCAATAAGACCGATCATTCCGGCTTGAATCAGATCATCAAGCATAACCGTTTGAGGCAAACGCCCAAGAAGGTGCTGCGCAACCTTCTTAACTAGGGGCGCATGCTGATCAACCAAGCTGCTTGTTACTGTTTTGCCGGAGTAGTACATACCTGAACTCATTACCAGAGCCATAGATAGCGACCTCCTGTCTCTATCGTTCCGGGTTTTGGTTGGTTTCGTTCTTCTCAAGCAATTCCAGCGCTTTACTCACAAGCACGCCTGAATCCCCTGATCTAAGATCATCCGGGATCTTTTGACCACCAGCCAGATAGGCGAGAGGAAGACGGTTGTCAGCAATCAGACTAATCACCTCTCCTGCACTTGTCGCCTCGTCCAGCTTGGTAACAACACAACCATTTAAACCATGACGTCGATACGTCTCGTACGTAGACTGCAGAACCTGTTGCTGGCTAATTGCACTCAGCACCAGATATTTGCGAATTCTCACCGAAGCGGTTTCCAACAGGGAAAACTGCTCTTTCATATTCGGGTCCTGCACACTAAGACCCGCAGTATCAATCAGAATAAGCGCTTTGCTCTTCAGAGATTTAAGCGTCGCATCCAGTGAATTTTTTTCATCTACAACCCGAACAGGAACCCCTAAAATACGACCAAAGGTTCTGAGCTGCTCATAAGCGGCAACCCTGTAGCAATCGGTAGTCACCAAAGCCAAGCTGTCTGGACCATATTTCAGAACGTAACGGGCTGCCAGCTTGCCAATCGTTGTTGTTTTTCCAGCGCCAGTCGGCCCCATAAGGGCAACAATCCCACCTTGATCAACAACATCTGAACCCGTCGTTAAAACCTGAGTCCGAAGCTGATCCACAGCTTTATCCCAAGCGGTAGAAAACTCGACATCATCAGCCAGAGAGATACTTTCAATAACCCTGGTAGCAAAATGTTCAGAAAGCCCCATGCGCCGCAACCGTTTATACAGCATGGCTTCGACCGGCTTTCTCTCAGACATTGTCTCTTTCATCTGCTCACGCAGGAGCTCTCTTAAGCCCTGAATCTCAGATTGCATCGCTCTCATAGCGGCATCTTCAGGGCTCTGGCGTCGACTTCGGGTCTCAAGAGTGTCAACCATAGCCTCAGCCTGATCAAACTGACGCTCTTTAGCCTTTACCTGAAAAGCATTATCCAGACGATCCGATGACTGTTGACCCGATGCATTCTCAATCACATCTTTGGCCTTAGCCA
This sequence comes from Oceanospirillum sp., assembly GCA_048270425.1. Lineage (GTDB taxonomy): Bacteria > Pseudomonadota > Gammaproteobacteria > Pseudomonadales > Halomonadaceae > Oceanospirillum. The sequence continues at coordinate 61,827 of JBLWSY010000002.1, read as the reverse complement.
ATGCATCAGCCAATGAGTCTGTCAGCGCATCACTGTTTTCAGGATCAATTCGCTCACTGGGCTCACGAAGAATACTGGCGTCGTAATCGACAGCTGTAACAATTTCAACGCCGCCAGCCACTTTGTTATTGGACAAAATGGCAGCGTCAGAACCAAACTCATCACGTACCAACTTCATGGCTTGACGCATATCAGGAGCAAAGAAACGTTTAACTTTCATAAATACCCATATCCTTCGTTATTCCGGCAGCCATGGAGAAAGCCCCAACCACATAAAATATAAGTTTATTGTTGTCCTACAGTAGCCACAATAGTTATCTGTTTATTATCAGGAATCTCCTGATACGAGAGAACATGGACCGACTGAGCACTGTAGCGAACAAATCTGGCAAGAACTTGCCGTATCGGCGCCGCCACAACCAGCACCGCCGGATTACCCATCATCTCCTGCTGCTGAGAGACTTCCGCTAGTGACTGCTGCAGCCTTTCGGCCATCGCCGGCTCCAGAATAAGATTATCATCAACATTGGATTGAGCAGCCTGCTGAACAGACTGCAGCAATATTTGTTCCAACTTAGGCTCTAGAGTAATGACCGGAAGATCAGTTCCCGGCCCACAAATAGACTGAACAATAGAGCGAGACAACGCAATTCGCACGGCAGAAGTCATCTGACCAATATCACGGGTCGATTGAGCTGTTTCAATAAGAGACTGAGCAATCGTCCGGAAGTCACGAATAGAAACACTCTCCTGCAACAAGCTCTGAATAATTTTCAAGAGCTGATTCAAACTGACACAATCCGGAACCAGCTGTTCTGCCAATTTTGGTGAATGGCTGGAAAGCGCATCCATAAGGTGCTGAATATCATCATGTCCAATCAGTTCATGAGCATAATTCTGCATAATCTGGTTTAACTGAGTTGCAATAACGGTACTGGAATCCACCACAGTGTAGCCCAGAGCCTGAGCTTCATCCCGATCCTGAGCCTCAACCCAAACCGCATCTAGGCCAAACGCAGGGTCTTTACCTTCAATACCCGAGATCTCACCAAAAACCTGACCCGGATTAATCGCCATTTCGCGATCGGGGTACACCTCTGCCTCAGCCACAACAACACCCTTCAGCAGAATCCGGTAGATCGTAGGGGATAACTCAAGATTATCGCGGATGTGCACTGAAGGAACGAGAAAACCCAATTCCTGAGACAGCTTCTTACGAATACCTTTAATGCGACCAAGCAACTGGCCACCCTGATTTTTATCCACCAGAGGAATCAAGCGATAACCCACCTCAAGACCCAAGAGGTCAATCATAGGCACATCACTCCATCCCAGCTCTTTCTGGTTTACTGCAGTCTCATCCGGTAAAGGCATATCAGGCGCTTTTTGCTTCTGAGCCATCTCCTGAGCCACTTTTTTCTCAGTGTAATATTTGATGGCGTACGCACCTAAACCTGCCGCTGCAGCCAAACCCAAAAACGCCATATGCGGCATGCCTGGGATGATGCCCATCAAAGTAAGAATAACAGCGGTAATGGTCAGGGCCTGTGGAGTAGCAAACATCTGCCCCCCAACCTGCTGACCAATGCTCTGATCGCTATTAACCCGTGTAACCATGATTGCAGCTGCCACTGAAAGAAGCAGTGAGGGAATCTGGGCCACAAGGCCATCACCAATAGTCAGCAGTACGTACTTTTCTAACGCATCGGCAAATTCAAGATCGTGCTGCATGATACCGATACCCAGACCACCAATCACATTGATAACCAGAATAAGAATACCGGCAACAGCATCACCACGAACAAATTTACTGGCACCATCCATCGCGCCATAAAAGTCAGCCTCATTAGCAACATCAGCACGACGCTGCTTAGCCTCCTCCTGATTAATCAAGCCCGCATTAAGATCAGCGTCAATAGCCATCTGTTTACCGGGCATTGCATCAAGGGTAAAACGTGCACTTACTTCTGAAATACGACCGGCACCCTTGGTGATTACAACAAAGTTGATAATCATCAGGATAAGAAATACAACCAGACCAACAACATAGTTCCCGCCAATCAGAACAGCACCAAAGGCTTCAATGACCTTACCGGCTGCATCCCCGCCTTCATGACCATTAAGCAAAACAATACGGGTTGAAGCGACGTTCAAAGCCAACCGAAGAAGAGTTGCAACAAGCAGAATGGTAGGAAAAACTGCAAAGTCCAGAGGCCGAAGGGAATACACGGCAACCAGAAGAATAATAATTGATAATGCAATATTGAAGGTGAAAAGCATATCCAGTAGCAAGACAGGCACTGGTAGCGTCATCATTCCTAGCAAAACAAGTATCAGGATCGGGATTCCCAACCCTGTTAACGGCAAGCTCTTCAACCTGTTTATTATTTGAGTACGTTCCATCATTGCCCTTGTTTGCTGGCATTCAAAAAAATGAAATTTCGGCTATGCTACCAACAATACTATAACAGGCAAAGCGTTAAGCAACTGCTTAAATTTCTTTACTTTTTGTACTCTGCCGGGATTTCGGGAGAAGGCGTTTTCCCAGGGTGACTGGCCTTACCACTCTTCGACTGCTTAAGCTGATAGACGTAAGCCAATACCTGCGCAACAGCCATATACAAACCTTCCGGAATTATGTCGCCTATCTCTGTACTGTAATAGATGGCACGGGATAGAGGCGGAATCTGTAAAACAGGGATCTCATTAGCTTCAGCAATCTCACGAATTTTCATCGCCAGTTCATCGCCACCTTTAGCCAGAAGTTCCGGCGCCCCTAACGCACCACTTTCATCGTACTTCAGTGCCACCGCATAGTGAGTCGGGTTGGTAATAATAACGTCAGCCTTAGGAACGTCAGCCATCATTCGACGGTTCGCCATTTCGCGCTGCAACTGACGGATTCGCCCTTTAACTTCAGGTTTACCCTCAGTATTTTTCATCTCATCCTTTACCTCCTGCAAGGTCATCTTCATCTTCTCGTTATATTGATGAAGCTGAAAAGGTACGTCGATGAGAACAATAAGAATGAGAGAAGAACTGATCCAAATAGCAACCCAGGCCAAAATCTCAACCATACGGCCGAATGCATACTCGGGTGCCATCCAGGCCAGATAAGGCAACTCCATCCGATAGGCAAGAAAAACCAATACAGCCGAAACACCAACCACACCTACTTTAGCGATCGACTTCAACAGTTCTACCAGGGAATTGAGCGAAAACAGGCGCTTAATTCCTTCAATTGGATTGAGACGACTGAATTTTGGTGCCAATGCCTGGGTACTAAAGTTCCACCCCCCCAAAGAAATAGGCGCAATAAGAGCGGCCAGTACCAATACCGCCATTGTTGGCAACATGCCTGTCAGACTTTCTTTAACCGAATGATTCAGATGCCGAAACATACCCTGGGTGTCAAAAAGATCCCCCCGGGATATGGAGAAATTGTAGCGAAAAACCTCCATCAGGGACTGGGCGATAATCGGACCAAGCAGTAGAAGTGCTGCAGCGGCTACAAGAGTCAGCAACATCGTATTCAGATCCTTTGATCGGGGAACATCGCCTTTCTCTCGGGCTTCCTGAATACGTTTGGGGGTGGGGTCTTCGGTTTTCTCCTGACCGTCTTCGTTTTCTTTAGCCATTATGCTCTCGACTCAATCCAGTCATTAAGAAATGACAATCCGTATTCAAAAACATTCTCAAAATGAGGCGTCAGGGTCGTCAGGCCAATCCAGGCAATCAGCAAACTAAAGGTCATCATAAAAGGAAAACCCAAGGAGAAGATATTCAACTGAGGCGCTGCCCGCGTCACGATACCAAGACCAGCCTGCACCATCAAAAGAGCGGTCACGCCAGGGACAACTATCAGAAAGGCCGCAGCAAACATCCACCCACCCAGATTAACCAACCCCCAGAAGAACTCGCGATCAATCCCTGAAAAGCCAATTGGAATTAAACGGAAGCTGTCCGCTAAAATTTGTATCAGGGCAAGATGACCATTCATGGTTACAAACAGCAGGTTCGCGCCAATCACAAGAAACTGGGCCATCACCGTAGTATTAACGCCATTTGCCGGATCCGCCATGGAAGCGAAACCAAGACCGGCCTGCATCGCATACATCTGACCAGCCAGCGCAAAGACCTGATAGATAATCTGAACGACAAAGCCAAAAGCCACACCAATCAGAACCTGCTGAGCGATGACAAGAAATGCCTCCAGAGAGATAAGATCAATTTGAGGAACATCTGGCACCATAGGCAAAATCGCCAAAGTAACAACGAGCGAAAGCAGTAATCGAATATTGGCCGGCAGGGTTTGAGAGCCCAGCAGAGGGACAGCCATAAAAAAGCCAGCCACACGAAAAAATGGCCAGAGAAATCCCCCAACCCACTGAATAATCATTGCATCAGTGATCTGCGACGGCATGGTGTCAGCCTATGAGAAATGGAATATTGGCGTAGAGACGGGTGGCAAACTCGGTCAGTGAACGCACCATCCAGGGACCGGCAATGACCATCGCAAGCAGGGTTGCGAAAAGACGAGGCAGAAAACTCAGGGTCTGCTCATTAATCTGGGTCGCCGCCTGAAAAACACTGATAATCAAACCTACCAAAAGACTCGGCACGACCATCACAGCAACGATGATCATTATCAGAAACATCGCCTCGCGAAGGATATCAACAACTACAGAAGGTGTCATAGCTAACCCGCTCCGAAACTTGATGCTAACGTACCCATCACCAGAGCCCAACCATCAATCAGAACAAAGAGCATAATTTTAAACGGTAACGAAATAATGATCGGGGACAGCATCATCATACCCATTGCCATCAGAATACTGGCAATAACCAGGTCGATAACAAGAAAGGGAATAAATACAATAAAACCGATCTGAAAAGCCGTTTTCAGCTCACTGGTCATGAAAGCAGGAACCAGCACGCTGAATGGAATATCATCCGCTGATTTAATAATCTCGTAGCCAGCAATACGGGCAAAAAGATCAACATGATCCTCTCGGGTTTGCGCCAACATAAACTCGGTCACAGGCTTTCTGGCCAATTGCACCGCTTCAAGGGCCGTCACCTCTTCAGCCAGATAGGGCTGAAGCGCATTTACATTAACCTCCTCCCAGACAGGAGTCATGATGAAAAAGGTCAGAAATAAAGCCAAACCAATCAGAATCTGATTTGACGGAGACTGTTGTAAGCCCACTGCCTGACGCAGAATTGCAAAAACGATAATAATACGGGTAAAGGATGTCATCATGATCAGCGCCGCCGGAATAAAGGTCAGCGCTGTCATGATGGCCAAAATTTGGATGGTTACTGTGTAACTCTGTGAACCATCTTCACCAGTTACCAGGGTTAACGCAGGAATTCCCGGTTCCGCGTAGGCACCTCCACTCAACGTAATGCCCACAACAAAAAGCAATAGATAGCGCAGCATCAACTCTTTTCCCTATTCGCTGTAAAACTCTGCAAAACTTTCCCAAAACTGTTATCTGAAGTCGTGTGCTTATCCGCAAGGCTTATAACGGGTTCATCAAAGACATGAAGACAGGAAATACGCTCACCAGACACCCCTAAAACCATCTGCGTACCAGCCACATCAACAAGCATGAGCCGCTCTTTACTACCGAGAGGTAACGTCGAAACAACCTGCATATGTTTTGCACCAACTCGCCCCGCCCCCGGAGCGAATCGCTTCACCAACCAAGCCAGTGCAAAAATCAGCACAAGAACAATGGCAAGCGAGAAAGCTACATCTTCGATACCTGCAGTCGGGCTCCCGGAAGCGTAAACAGACGTCTTTTTTTCCTGAGCTTCAGAAACAGTTTGAGCCCGCAATTGCGAGCTCAAAACGAATCCTAAAAGAACAATCAGAAAACAGGCTGATCTACGCCCCATATTTTGGGCCAATCTTTTGAGATTTAGCAAAACAGAATCCATTAACGCAACTTACGAATACGCTCTGATGGGCTCACAACATCAGTCAGACGGATACCAAACTTTTCGTTAACCATCACAACCTCACCATGAGCGATCAGAGTTCCATTAACTTTTACGTCCAAAGGCTCACCCGCAAGACGATCCAGTTCGATAACAGAACCTTGGTTGAGTTGCAGCAAATTTCGAATAGCAATCTCAGTGCTGCCAACTTCCATAGCAATAGTCACAGGAATATCCATGATGACATCCAGGTTAGGATTATCATCATCCATACTGGCTACGCTGTCATCCTCAAGGTATTCAAGTGGAGCAGTTTCAATGTCATCTTCGGAAAGACCATCGTCTACCGACTCCTGTTCAGAGAGAGCTGCTGCCCATTCATCTTCACCGGAGTCTTCCGTTGCACCCTGCTCTTCCATGGCAGCTGCCCAATCGTCATCAGATGACTCAGCACCTGTCTGCTCATCCATTGCCGCAGCCCAATCGTCACCCATTTCTTCCGGGTTCAGTTCATTATTTTCGTCACTCATAACTCACCGCCAGTCCTGTTGTTAACGCTGCAGCTTAACCTGCTCTACAATTTTTAGTGCCAAATTTTCGCCGGAACGCCCAAGCTTACATTTAAAAGTCGGTACATTATTGGCAAGAAGCGTAACATGCTCCGGCATCTCAACAGGGATGATATCACCTGCCTCCAACCCCATAATCTCACCAAGATTAATCTGGCGCTCGACAACTTTCACATTCAAAGGAATATTCGCTTCCATAACATCCTGACGCAGCGCACGAACCCAGCGCTCATCAACGTCATCCACATCACTCTGCACACCTGAATCCAGCTCTTCGCGGACAGGCTCAATCATGGAATATGGGATAGTGATGTGCATATCACCACCACCGCCATCAAGCTCAACATGGAATGTACTCACAACAACCACTTCACTCGGGCTTACAATATTTGCCATCGAAGGGTTTACTTCGAAGCCAATATACTCAAAGTTAAGCGGCAACACCGTACTCCAAGCCTCTTTGAGATCAACAAAGACCTGCTCCAAAACCTTTTGCACAATACGGATTTCAGTAGGCGTAAATTCGCGACCTTCAATTTTGGCATGACGCCCATCACCACCAAAGAAGTTATCTACAAGCTTAAACACCAGCTTAGCATCTAAGACAAAAAGCGCAGATCCACGCAAAGGTCGCATTTTTACCAAGTTCAGACTGGTTGGTACAAACAAAGTATGTACATACTCACCAAACTTCATAATCTGAACACCACCTGCGGTCACGTGAGAGCTACGACGCAACAGGTTGAACAGACTGATACGAGTATAACGGGCAAAACGCTCGTTAATCATCTCAAGAGTTGGCATCCGACCACGAACAATACGGTCCTGGCTGGTTATGTCATACGACTGAACATCACCGCCTTCAGAATCGTCATCGCCACCTGCAGGAAGATCATCGTCTTCCACGCCGTGCAGAAGGACATCAATTTCATCTTGAGAGAGTAAATCCTGCATAAAAATTCCGCCCTTACTGCATTACGAGATTGGTAAACAGCACCTGATCGATGGTTTCACCATTTCCGTATTTAGCTAATACATCCTGAACCGCTTGAGTCGCAGCCTGGCGCATCTCTTCTTTACCTTCAGGGGTCTGAATACTTTCAAAGTCCTGCTTTGCGAATAACTGATTCAGATTATTTCGAATTACAGGAGAATGCTGAGAAACCTGCGCCACTGCAGATTCCGTCTGCGCTTTAACAGCAACATAAACCTGCATAAAGCGCTGCTTGCGACCCGCATTAAAGTTGATAACAAATGCTGGCTCCATTTCGTAATAGACAGAATTACTAGGCGTAATCTGAGGGCCTGAAGGCACGCTCACCTGCTCAGCAACATCTCCCATTCCCGGAACCTTACCCAAAAAGAACAACGTCCCACCGACAGCGGCAGCAATCGAAAGCAAGACAACAGCAACAATAATAATGATGGTTTTTTTATTGCTTTTTTTCTGTTCGTTTAAGTCTTCCATTTCCAGCCTCTTGCTTTCAATTGATTGATGCTATTACAAAAAGTTATGACGTATTTTGGCATAGGATAATGCAAGCCCTAAGCAAAGTAGTCAACTAGTCCTAAGCCGGATTGAGTCACACCTTCGGCCACGGCGCCCTCATCGGAGTTAGCACTTTCACCATCAGCATCGCCTTTACCACCTGAAGACCCGCCTGAAGAAGCAAATGCCCCATCAGAGTTCTCAGACAAAGACTGATCGGAAACATCAACCTGTCCCAAGTTAACCCCGGCCCCTTCCATCATCTCCCGAAGCCGATTGACCTGAGCCTCTAGCGCCTCACGAACGCTTGGATTGGGGCTGTGAAACTGAATAGTTGTACTATCTCCGGAAACACGAACCCTAACTTCCAGGCTTCCCAAATCCGGTGGATCCAGCCTAATCTCAGCTGTCTGAATCCCTTTAGAACGCATCATCATGATCCGCTCGTTAAGAGCCTCAGTCGCTCCTGGCTGCCCCGGCAAACCTCTAAGTACAGGTAGCTGAGGCAAGTTTTGCGCCTGAGCATTTAGCCCCGATCTCTGAGCCAAGCCCTGAAGCCCTTCTGCGCCACTTACAGCATTACCAACAGCAGCTCCCAGCCCGGAAGAACCCAACAAACCTGAAGCCGCGCCACCGTCCTTCAGAACAAGACCTGCAAAACCGGATGTTTTATCCGGAGCCTTCTGAGCCAGCAACTGCTCAAAAAGCCGGTCTTTATCAAACCCGGCATCTGCATCTTTACCGCTCACCTGCTCCTGCAGAAGCTGAGAGACAAGGCTACCCGTTTGCTGAGTCGTGTTTGCTTCCGCTTTCAAAATATCGGCAAAACGAGGGACTGAATCCTGCTGAAGCCTATTATTTATTGCAACAGATAAACGCGCGATGACATCCGCCTGAATCCCCAGATCTTTTAACTGCGCACTCAGGTCCGAGCCTGGCTGCATTATCTGTTGCAACTGAGCGATAAACGCTTCCGGGTTATTGAGCAGTTGATCGAACTTCTCTTCAGATAGGATATCATTCTCTACCATCAGAGTTTTAAGGTCTTCTAATGAAACGCCTTCCGATTCCAGAACACGTTCCAATTTTGCCAAAAACTCTTCTCCGCTCAACTCGCCGGACTTAAGCTCACTGAGCAGTTCGCTTAGTTCTTTCTCGCTCAGGGAAGCCAAAGCAATATCGTCAGCGGAGTCTGTCGTGCTCGCAACGGCATCCTCAGTATCATCTTTAACCTCTGCTCCTGCGGGTAAGCCTGACTCATGCTCATCCTTGTTCGAAGAAGCCACTTCGGATTCGGAGTCTTTATTTTCCGGATCTGTGGAAGCATCTGAATCAGCCGAGGTTTGATCCGAACGCGTATCATCCAGTTTATTCACAGCAGAGGATGTATCCTCAGCTGAACTTTTTGACTCAGTCTTAACCTGTTCCGTCTCAGACAAACTCTCTGCCTGATCGCGTTTTGCCCGCTGAGCTTTTTCTGGAAGTTCTTTGCCGTTTTGCGGAACAGCCTTGCCTTTAGCTTCTGCCCTACTGGCAGCAACATCCTGTTTTGCTAACTGATCTTTCCCTGAGGCTTGGGCAACTGATGCTGATGCACTCTTTAGAGCGACATCAAACATAGCCTGATTACTACTGCCCTGCTTTCGCTTTGGGGCAGCTGTACCAGAGGCGGGTAATAGGTCGAGAACTGTTTGTGACTGACTGACACCCATGTTGTAACCTCTCTGTTTAATCCTAACTCTAAACAGCAAAGGTTGTGCCAGATTAAAAATCAGAAGAAGAATTTCTTCTCAGGTAAGCTTGCGCGGCGAATTCATCCAGCGCTTTTTGCTCTTGCTTATCAGCCGCCACAGCCTCTTGCTGCTCTGCTTTTTCAACGAGACTTTCAAAAGCTTTTAGCTTTCCACGAGTTTTAAACCAGTATTGCTGCACCTGATCTACTTGCTGCTCAAGCTCAGCAATATGACCAACTTGCTGGTTAGCGGCATCACTTAGTTTATCCATAAACCCGAAGTAGGTTCTCAGGGTCGCTCCATTAATACCGGATCTTCCTGTTTCAATGATTTTTTCATGATACTCAAGCTCATATTCAAGCAATTGCTTGCGCTTTAGCTCTTCATTCGAAATCTTTGTATTCAGGTATCCAAGTGCGTTGGCAGCATCCTGCTCTTTCTTTTCAGCCATCGTCATGATGTTTTTCAGTCGCTGCGAACGCTTCATCAGCCTGCCACCTGCTGATCCGGAGCCTGAGGCGTGTTATTCAGCGCCTGATACATCTGCTGGTAACTAGAAACAATATCGACATTCTCTCGCAAACCCTGCTGTAGGAATTGCTTAATCCCCGGCATCAGCGCAATGGCCTGATCAACAGCCGGATCACTTCCAGCATTATAAGCACCTACCGTGATAAGGTCTTTGTTCTGCTGATACAGAGCGTATAGCTGCTTAACCGAATAGGCCATTTTCAGATGATCATCCGAAACAACCTGAGGCATGACACGACTAATAGATGCCTCTACATCAATTGCAGGATAATGTCCCTCTTCAGCCAGGCGCCTTGAAAGTACAATATGGCCATCCAAAATAGCCCTGGTAGCATCAGCTATAGGGTCCTGCTGATCATCGCCTTCCGTAAGAACGGTATAAAAAGCCGTGATAGAACCTCCTGTACCCTCGTTGCCATTACCTGCTCGCTCAACAAGCTGAGGAATCTTGGCAAATACCGAAGGTGGATAGCCCTTTGTAGCAGGTGGCTCACCAACAGCCAAAGCAATCTCGCGCTGCGCCTGAGCAAAACGAGTCAGAGAATCCATTAGCAGAAGAACCTTCTTCCCCTGATCCCGAAAATACTCAGCAATACTTGTTGTTAACATTGCAGCACGCAAGCGCATTAACGGAGCATCATCTGCAGGCGAAGCAACAACAACTGATCGCGACATTCCTTCATGCCCCAGAATTTCTTCAATAAACTCTTTAACTTCTCGCCCCCTTTCACCAACCAGACCAACTACGATGATGTCAGCCTCAGTAAAACGCGTCATCATGCCAAGAAGCATACTCTTACCAACACCACTTCCTGCAAAAAGACCGATACGCTGCCCTTGTCCAACCGTGAATAAAGAATTGATCGCCTTAATACCGACATCCAGCGTCTCTTTAATTGGCTTACGGGCAAGAGGGTTAATGATTTTTCCATTCAGACTGGTGGTATCTTTGGCTGCGATTGAGCCCTTACCATCGAGAGGCTCACCAATACCGTTAAGCACACGTCCAAGCAACTCAGGACCTACAGGAATATTAAGAGCCTTATCATTAGGGATAACCCGACCACCGGATTTCAAACCTTCTGCGACGCCAACTGGCATCAGAAAAGTCCGCTCAGAAGCAAAACCGACCACTTCTGCCTCCACAAAGCCACCGCTTGCCGTTTCAACATTGCAGTAACTCCCAACAGGCATATCACAACCAACAGCTTCCAGAGTAAGACCGACCATCCGGATAAGCCGCCCCTCCGTTCTGATTCGGGGTTGAATTTTATTCTCAGGCTTATACTGCCGGAGTCTTTGCGCCAGATTATCCATAAAAGACTCTCATCTACTCTCTATTGCTCCGACTCATCACGCAGTTCATCATCCAGTCCATCAGATTCAGAGGCTGCAACAGAAGTGTATCGTGCTGCTACCACCTGCTGTAACAGGTCTTCCAGACGAGTTTCAACGGTACTATCTATCAAAGAGCTTAGCGTCTCTACCCGACAACCACCTCGTGCAATCTCCTCATCTGCAAAAACCTGCCACGGATCAATCTGCTTACTCGCCTGCTCATGCGCTAGGTTGTAGTCATCCGGATTCACAAAAACACGAATCCGCTCACTATTTCGAGGCAGAGCTGCTAGAGAGTCCTGAATAATCTGTGTGATCACTGAAGAGTCCACACTGAGTTCCTGACGGGTTACCAGAGTCACCAAGTGTGTCAACAGATCATACAAAACCGCTTCCAGCTCCTCATGTTGAGCTGCAATCGGCTCGTGTAGCAAAGCAAGAATGCTATTAAGACGCGAAAGGATGTCGTTAACCTCACGCTCTCCTTGCTGCATACCATCCGCATAACCTTTTTCAGATCCTTCTTCGTAGCCTTCAGCTTTGCCTTTAAGAAAGCCATCTTCGCGACCTTGCTCAAAGCCATCCAGACGACCTTGCTCCATACCTTCTGCGTAGGCTTCATCGTAGGCCTGCTTACGAATCGCCTCAACCTCTTCAAGGGTCGGAAGGTGAATCTCTTCTTCAACTTCGGCTTCAGGCTGATCTTCAGGATCAACAATTTCATCCGAGATTTTTTCCCGCCCTAAACTGCGAAGGGAGACACCGGTTAAGTCCGGCATCTCCCAACGTTCAAAGGCTTCAATCTCTTCACTCGACCATAGATGTCGTTTATCCAGAGACATATCATCCACTCATAAATGACCGCAACGGTCAGAAGATTACACCATCTGGTCGGCACCGCCGCCAAGGGTAATCTCACCATCTTCAGCCAAACGCCTTGCAATCGCCAGAATCTCTTTCTGAGACTGCTCAACTTCACTGACACGCACCGGACCTTTAGCTTCAAGATCATCACGCAACAGCTCACTGGCCCGTTTAGACATATTTTTGAAAATCTTCTCCTGAACCCGTGTGTCAGCTCCTTTAAGAGCCAGCACAAGACTATCCGGGTTAACCTCTCGAAGCAGGATCTGAACATCACGATCATCAATATCAACAAGATTGTCAAATACGAACATCAGGTCTTCAATCTCTTCGCCCAACTGTTCGTCAACCTCTTTGATCGCCTCCATAAGCTCACCTTCAAGTGCGCTTTCAAGGTTGTTCATGATGTTGGCGGCGACCTTAACGCCACCCATACTGGTCGTTTGAGTCCCTGTACTTCCGGAGAACTGCTTTTCAAGGATGTCGTTCAATTCCTGAAGCGCCTGAGGCTGAACAGACTCAAGAGAAGCAACACGTAAAATCACATCAAGACGAACCTTAGAGTCAAAGAATGCTAGCACTTCAGCAGACTGGTCTGAATCAAGATAGGATAGAACGATCGCCTGAATCTGAGGATGCTCATAGCGAATAATGTCAGCGATTGCCCGAGGCTCCATCCACTTCAGAGTATCAAGACCTGTGGTATTCCCACCCAGAAGAATACGGTCAATCAGACCGTTTGCTTTGTCTTCACCCAGAGCCTCTGTGAGCATACGACGGATATAGCTGTCAGCACCGACACCAAGGCCTGTAACGTTACCAGCCGAATCCAGAAACTCAGACAAAACCTCTTCAACCTGATCCTTAGATACATGCTGCATCTGGGACATCGCCATACCGACCTTCTGAACCTCTTTCGGGCCCATATGACGTAGGATTTGAGCTGCATCAGACTCACCCAGCGTCATCAGCAAAATAGCCGCACGCTGGACAGAGCTCAGGCTTTGATATTCATCATCACTCATCAGAGATCACCCACTGCCTTACAACTTGCGCCACACGCCCCGGATCTTCAGCAATCATTGCACGAATAGCATTCAATTGACGTTCATAAGCCTCATTCGGCCCTGCAAGCAGCGGATCATCCGCTGCTGACAAGGTGACCTGGTCATCACCCAGATCCTCAAGAGGGGTCAACATCTCATCTTCAGCATCCGCACCATCATTAGCATCGCGCGCGGTAGCCAAGCTCCGCAGAATAGGACGCAGCACACCAAAAATAAGAATAAGTACAAACAAGCCTGCTAGAACCTGCTTCGCAATCTCCCAGAACCAAGGTTCCTGATAGAAAGGCAGTTTCTCAATCAGATCGCCACCACCATCTGCAAATGGTGAGTTAACGACATTTACACTGTCGCCACGTAAAGCATTAAAGCCAACAGCGTCACGAACAAGAACTTCCAACCGCTTAAGCTCGTTCTCATCCCAGGCGCGACGAACGACATCACCACTATCAGGGTCACGAATAATGATATCGTCAACAACAACTGCAACCGTTAAACGATCGACACGCCCCAGGTTATTACGGGAATAACTGACAGTTCGATCCAACTCGAAGTTACGCGTCGCCTGCTTGCGACTATTTACCGGCTGCGTATTAATTGGATTACCGTTTTCATCAACAGTCTGCTCAGGAACATCAGTCGGAGTTGGGGGCTGATTGGACAAAGCACCTGGTATCCCACCCTGATTCATGTCTCCAACCCTTTGCTCATTAAGCACCTGCTCACTTCTGAGCGCTGGCAAATCAGGGTTATAGATCTCTTCAGTTTGCTCGGTTTGAGTAAAGTCAACTTCAGCCGAAACCGCCGCCTGATAACGACCAGCACCCAGGACAGGTTCCAGAATACTGCGCACCCGCTCAGTTAATACGCGCTCAAGCTTTCGGGAATACTCAAACTGACGCTGAATCTGTTTATCAGACTCTTTTGTCTCAGACTGAGAAAGAAGGCGTCCCCGCTGATCAACTATCGTCACATCTTTTGGATCAAGTTCAGCAATACTGGTTGCAACAAGATTGACAATCGCATTGGCCTGACTTGCATCAAGCGCAGCACCACTATGAAGATTCAGAAAAACAGATGCAGAGGGTTTTCGATAATCTCGAACAAAAACAGATTGCTTCGGCATAGCCAAATGAACACGGGCACCGCGGACAGGTTGCAAGCTGGATATAGTACGCGCCAGCTCCCCCTCAATACTGCGACGATAGCGGGCTGATTCCATAAACTGACTGGTACCGAGCCCTTGCTCCTGATCCAAAAGTTCATAACCAACGGTATTGGACCGAGCCACATCAGAAGCGGCAATTTTCATTCGTGCTTCATAGATTCGATCGGACAGAACAAGGAGAGCACCCGACTTAGGATCGACTTTATAACTAATTCCATTACGCTCGAGAATTTCCACAACCGCCGGAGAGTCATATTCTCCAATACTGCTTAGCAGAGGGCGATAATCTTCCTCCTGAGACCAGAGAACGATTGCAAAACCTATAGCAATACTTGCAGCAAAACCGGCCAGCAAGCCAAGCTGACGCATCATATCAAGATTGTTAAACCCATCCATGACACCGCTGAAACCGCTTCGGTTTCTAGAAGGATCGGTGGTTACCTGAGGCTCTGCAGACTGGCTCGATTCTGCGTTAGAAGCCTCAGCAACTTCATTGCTCGCGTCAGCTGAAGGGTTATCCATTCATCACGTTCCTAAATCCAGATATGTACAGATCAGTCGATACTACTCGGTCGATACAAGGCCTACACAGGCATACGCATAATTTCCTGATATGCCGATACCAGTTTATTACGAACCTGACTCATTGCCTCAAAAGCTACTGTAGACTTTTGTGAAGCGATCATAACTTGAGTAATGTCGACCTCAGGATCACCCATTTCGTACGATTCACGAAGGGCGCTTGCTGTTTTCTGTGTCTCGTTAACTTTATCTATTGCTGCCTTCAGCATTTCGGAAAAGTCCGGAGCATCGGCAGCTTTTACCCCGTCGCTCTCAGCTGCGGGCTTTACGGAAGGAGCAACACGGCTTGCCTGATGAATTTCAGACTGCATAGATCGAATTTGATCCAGCACACCTGATATATCAGCTCTATCAACCATGACCCACCTCATTACTCAAAAATATGAACGACAATCTGCTAATTCTATATCGGACCCAGCATGCAATACCAGCCCAAGACTTAGGCAATTTCAATTTCCCTTTCAACATCTATGCCACTGTCACGCATTTTAGCCATTTTGTATCTTAATGTACGGGGACTGATACCCAATCTTTCCGCTGCTTTGTTTTTTCGGCCCCGACATTCTTTGAGAACAGCAATAATCATCTGAAACTCTTTCAACTGCAGATCATCACCCAAAGACCCAGACACCGCGGCATCAGATACAACAGCAGCCACAGGGGATACGGCCACAGGCTCAGGAGCAAGGCAAATATTGTCCGCAACAGCCGCAGGCTCTATGCAAAGATCTGCCGCATTAACAACGGTTCCCATCTGCAAAATCAGAGCCCTCTGCACAACGTTTTCCAGCTCACGAACATTACCTGGCCAAGCGTAGGACTCGAGTGCCGATCTTGCATCATCAGATAAAACGACTACTGGCCGATTCATTTTAGCGGCATGCTTAGCAAAGAGTTTTTCCGCCAGAGGGACAATATCGTCAACTCGCTCCCGGAGCGGAGCCAAAGTTACCGGGAACACATTAAGACGATAATAAAGATCCTCTCTAAAACGGCCTTCAGCGATGTAATCTCGCATGTTACGGTTAGTCGTTGCGATGACCCGAACATCCAGCTTTATAACCTTGCGCCCACCAACACGTTCAACCTCTTGCTCTTGAAGTACACGAAGCAATTTAGATTGCAAATCAATGGCCATTTCTGAGATTTCGTCTAAAAGCAGAGTACCGCCATTTGCCTGCTCAAACTTACCAGGTGCACTTGAATGGGCCCCGGTAAAAGCCCCTTTCTCATGCCCAAAGAGCGTAGCCTCAAGCATCGTCTCAGGAATTGCCGCACAGTTAATTGCAACAAAAGGCTTATCAGCCCTCTGCGAATGACGATGTATATATTGCGCAACAACCTCTTTACCTGAACCGCTCTCACCTGCAATAAGCACTGTTGAGTCAGTAACGGCAACTCTCTTAGCCAACCCAAAGGCCTGACGACTCTTTTCACTCGCCATTATAGGCTCGTCAGACTTAATAACCCCTTTACCAACACAGTATTTGTCGATCAGCTCAACAAGCTTAGCAGGCTCAAACGGCTTAACCAGGTAGTCAACCGCCCCTTGACGCATCGCATCAACAGCATTAGTAATCGAGCCATATGCCGTAATCAAAAGAAAGTTAAGCCCCGGGTACTTCGCCACAACATGTTCCAGCAACTGATGCCCATCAATCCCCGGCATGTTGACATCAGAAATAACCATATCAAAAGGCTGTTGAGCCAATTTTACAATAGCGGATTCTGCGCAATCAGAGTCTTTTACGTCGTAGCCTGCCAACTCCAGCGTATCAACTAGCGCCTCTCTGAGATCTGCATCATCTTCAACAACCAGCAGCTTTCCTTTATGCATAATGACTATCCACCAACACCAATTACAGGCAATGAAATAACAAAAGTAGAACCCCGACCTATCTCTGACTCGACGCTCAAACTTCCTTTATGAGCCCCAACGACCGACTGAACAATAGCCAAGCCTAAGCCAGTCCCCTGACTTTTGGTAGTAAAAAACGGTTCTAAAATCTTTTCAAGCTGGTCCGAAGGAATCCCAGGGCCATTATCGCAAACCGATGCCGTCAAAAAGTCGACTCCATCAGACTCAAAAGCGATATCGATTTTCTTCGCCCCAGCCTGAACAGCGTTATTTACCAGATTCAGAATCGCACCGCACAATGCCTCACAATGCCCTAAAAGAGTACCGTTCCCAGTTAAGGAAACAGAGACATCAACCCCACTGGCCATTGCAACACTTTCAGACTCAGCCTGAACCATTCCTGAAAGCATATCTACGGTAAAGGGCTCAGCAACGGTAGAACCTCCCCGGGCAAATTGAAGCATATCACCGATTTGTTGTTCCAGATTCTGCAGGCGATCAACCAACTTACCCGAAAATTTGACACGCTTTTCCTCAGGGAGATTTCCCGCCTGAAGGTGCCCCGCGTAAAGCATAGCAGCGGAAAGAGGGGTTCGAATCTGGTGCGCCAGAGAGGCAACCATACGTCCCATTTCAGTCAGGCGCTCTCCGCGACTAACCTGCTCCTGCAACCTGCGTGTTTCCGTCATGTCATTGATGACAATCATCTGACCCGGCTCCTTCTCAAGGGAACGGGTAGAAATAGAAACCAAACGGCCATCCTTTAAAGAAATTTCATAACCATCACCCTGACGCGGGGAAAAACAACGTTCAATAACATCAACCCAGGCATCACCGATCAGGCTACCAGTCAAGAGATCACAAGCAGTGGGATTGGCACTACTAACACGGCCATTACCGTCGATAACAACAACTCCAACCGGCAACAAATAAAGCAGATGCTCAAGCTTTTCAGCGACTTGCTGCTTTTTCGTTAACTCTTCAGAACGCTGCCTTTTTGCCTCTTCAAGTTCAGAGGTCAAAGATGCAATTTTGGACTGCAACTGATCATAGGAACTGGTCAGCTGCTCGGACAAAGCAGAAAATTCAAGAAAAGCGGCTTGTAACTCTTCGGCAGAGGCGCTCATGAGAAATCCTAAATATTAAAATACTGACTGATATTTTTATCAGAACTATCTTACCAGCTTCAATAGCAATCACTTTCCTGCATCTTGTTTCAACAAGAGATAATAGTGTAACAAGACGCAACAAGGCGGTAATTAAAAAACAGATAAAGTGTATAAAAGCCCGCCAAATCAATTTATTCCAACGAAATTACTAAAGATTGCCCCACCTCGTATCAGCGATAATTCTTCGTCTGGCTATGTTTTTAGCTTTGGTTTAGAGTTTGCATATTTATAGTGCCATGCGGCCTAACTTTAAGCTTTCTATTTTGCACTTCGAGGTCATCAGGAAATGTTTACCGACAAAACCTTACTTATCACCGGTGGTACTGGCTCATTCGGTAACACGTTCGTTCCCATGACACTGGAAAAATACAATCCCAAAAAAATTATCATCTTCTCAAGAGATGAAATGAAACAGTGGGATATGGCCAAAAAATACCAGAATGATCCCCGGGTACGTTTTTTTATTGGTGATGTGCGTGATCGCAACCGCTTATACCGGGCTCTGGACGGCGTTGACTATGTTGTTCACGCGGCAGCAACCAAAATTGTTCCAACCGCTGAATACAATCCTTTTGAATGCATCAAAACCAATATTGATGGTGCAATGAACCTTATTGATGCCTGCATTGATAAAAAGGTAAAAGGCGTTGTTGCTTTATCAACTGACAAAGCCAGCAGCCCAATCAATCTTTACGGTGCAACCAAACTAGCTTCAGACAAGCTTTTTGTTGCCGGTAATCACTATGCTGGCGGCAAAGGCACCCGCTTTTCAGTCGTTCGTTACGGTAATGTAATGGGTTCCCGTGGCTCGGTTATCCCTTTCTTTATGTCGATCAAAGATAAGGGTGTACTGCCGATTACCGACGAACGCATGACCCGCTTTATGATTTCTCTCGAACAGGGCGTTGAATTGGTCTGGCACGCTTTTGAAGACATGGTCGGTGGTGAGATATATGTTAAAAAGATCCCTTCTATGAAGGTGACTGACCTGGCCAGGGTTGTCGCTCCTGAAGCAAAACAGGAAATTGTGGGTATCCGCCCTGGAGAGAAGTTACACGAGCAGATGATCGGGGCAGAGGATGCACATTTCACTTATGAATACCCTGAGCATTATAAAATTCTTCCTCAGATTAACGACTGGGATCAGGATTCAAACCGCATAAAAGATGGTAAAAGAGTTCCTGAAGGCTTTGTTTACGCCAGTGATAATAATGCAGAGTGGATGAGTGATAGTGAGCTACAACAGTGGATTGACTCAAACCGAGAGAAAATAGGCAATTTCTGATGATCCCATACGGAAGACAGGATATCTCTCAGTCCGACCTAGACGCTGTCATTGAAGTGCTTCAGTCTGATTTCCTTACCCAAGGGCCAAAGACACCTCTATTCGAAGCATCAATTGCTGAAAAGGTAGGGGCAAGACACGCACTGGCCGTCAATAGTGCAACCAGCGCACTTCATATAGCCTGTCTGGCGCTGGGACTTGGCAATGATGACTGGCTCTGGACAACCCCTGTTACTTTTGTAGCGTCTGCTAATTGCGGCCTCTACTGTGGAGCCAAGATTGATTTCGTCGATATTGATCCCAGTACTTACAATCTAAGCCCCAGAGCACTGGAAGCAAAACTCATTCAGGCCGAAAAACAAGGCAAGCTACCTAAAGTACTTGTAGCAGTTCATCTCTGCGGACAGCCTTGTGATATGGAATCAATTCACAGACTGTCGAAACGCTTTGGTTTTAAAGTCATCGAAGACGCCTCTCATGCGATTGGCGGAAAATACAAAGGCGAGTACATCGGCAACTGTCGCTATAGCGATATCACCGTATTCAGCTTTCACCCGGTTAAGATTATCACGACAGCTGAAGGCGGCATGGCTGTGACGAATGATGCAGGCCTTGCTGAAAAAATGAATTTGTACCGTAGTCATGGCGTCACTCGGGATAAGGCCCTTATGACTCACGAAAGTGATGGCCCCTGGTACTACCAACAAGTTGCGCTTGGGTTCAATTATCGGATGACGGAACTGCAATCTGCACTGGGAATAAGCCAACTTGAAAGACTCGATCAATTTGTCGAACGCCGTCATCAGCTAGCAGAACGCTACAATAAATCACTTAAGGCACTGCCATTAACACTTCCCTGGCAACATCCTGACAGCTACTCAGGACTGCATCTTTATGTGATCCGGCTTAAGCTTAATGAGATCGGGAAAACACACCGAGAAGTCTTCGAACAACTTAGAAGCCTAGAGATTGGTGTAAACCTTCACTATATCCCCGTTCACACTCAACCCTACTATCAACAGATGGGGTTCAGATCCGGGGATTATCCCGAAGCAGAACGCTATTATAAAGAAGCCATCAGCTTACCCATGTATCAAGGGCTCACCTATGAGCAACAGGATAAAGTGATCTCATCACTGAGGCATATTCTGGAGGCTACAAGTTGATGAATATCGCAATCATTCCCGCTCGCGGAGGCAGCAAACGCATTCCACGAAAAAATATTAAAGAGTTCTGCGGTAAACCCATGATTGCCTGGTCAATTGAAGCTGCAAAAGAGAGCGGTTGCTTTGACCGTATCATTGTTTCAACTGACGACCCCGAAATTGCCAGTGTTGCCGAAAAATGGGGGGCAGAAATCCCCTTTATGAGGCCCGCAGAACTTGCTGATGATTATGCGGGAACCCTTCCTGTCATACGGCACGGCGTACAATGGTTAACGGACCAAGGGCTCTCTGTGACATCCGTCTGCTGCATCTACGCAACAGCCCCCTTTGTCAGCCCCGAGGACCTGATAAAAGGCCAGCAACAAATGCACAGTTCTGACTGCGACTATGCCTTTTCAGTGACAAGCTACCCATTCCCTATACAGCGTGCAATTCGTATCACTGATAACGGGCGATTATCAATGTTCAACCCTGAACATTTCTCGACGCGCTCTCAGGATCTGGAAGAAGCCTGGCACGATGCAGGTCAGTTTTACTGGGGAAGATCCTCTGCCTGGCTAGCCGAAAAGCCTCTTTTTGCAGAAGGCTCGGTTCCCGTTAAGCTACCCCGGCACAGAGTGCAGGATATCGATACCGAAGAAGACTGGGTTCGCGCTGAGTGGCTATTTAAAGCAATGCGAGCCAGTCAGAGACAAGCCAGTCAGAAAATTGTATGAAGATCGCCTTTAGGACCGATGCCTCTATCCAGATTGGCACCGGCCATGTCATGCGTTGCCTGACACTGGCAACCAAACTTCAACAGCAGGGACACGACTGCCGTTTTATATGCCGGGAACATTTGGGACATCTTACTGAGTTTATTACCGATAAAGGCTTTGCGGTTGATCTGCTGCCACCACCTGCGTATGACACAGCCATCTATGCCTTGAACTGGAATGCTCATGCTCCCTGGCTTGGTGTTTCCTGGCAACAGGATGCCGAGCAAACAGAAAACCTGCTGAAGGAACAAGCCGTTGACTGGCTGATCGTGGATCACTACGCCCTTGATGCGAACTGGGAACAGCGGCTGTCTGCCGTAACCCGGCAGATCATGGTAATCGATGACCTGGCAGACCGGGACCATCAGTGCCATCTCCTGCTGGATCAGACCTATGGGCGCAACAAAGAAGACTATAAAACACGGGTACCTGAGTATTGTCAGGTGTTATGCGGTTCCCAATTTGCCCTGTTACGGCCTGAGTTTGCTCAATGGCGGGAGTACAGCCTGCTGCGGCGTCAGAAACCGGAGCTGAAACAACTGCTTGTGAACATGGGCGGCGTTGATAAAGATAATGTTACCGGACAGGTTCTGGCGGCTCTGCACGAAAGCGAACTCCCACTCGATTGCCGGATTGTTGTGGTGATGGGAGCAACCGCTCCCAGCCTAGAACAGGTCAAACTACAAGCTGATACTCTGTCATGGCACACCGAGGTTAAGGTTGGTGTCAACAATATGGCGCAACTGATGGCCGATAGTGATCTAGCTATTGGCGCCGCTGGAGCGACCTCATGGGAGCGCTGCTGCCTGGGCCTGCCAAGTATTATGATCATTTTGGCTGAGAATCAACAAAAAATCGCATTCCAGCTTGCAGAGTCCCGGGCGGCAGTCATCATGCAAGCTACTTTTAAGAATAGCGACCTGACAAACCTCATTCATACCGCTCAAATGAATCAGACAACTCTTATTCAAAACGCACAAGCGATATGTGATGGTCAGGGGGTACAGCGAGTAACAGAACGACTGGATAAACAAAATGAAAATCAGCTTTTTGTGCAATGATAAGCAACATCCCGTAAATGAACCTTTGCAGCATTGGATACATCTGAACCAACACAATCATGAGATTGAATTAGTGCGAGATAAAAATGAGTTAACCGGAGGGGAGTTACTCTTTTTGATCTCTTGTTCACAGCTCATAGATTCGCAAGATAGAGCAAAATATTCACATACACTGGTGCTTCATGCCAGCGACTTACCAAGAGGACGCGGCTGGAGCCCGCATATATGGGAAGTAATCAACGGTGCGAACACGATCACACTGACGCTACTGGAAGCTGAGGATAAAATTGACAGCGGCCGTATCTGGAAAAAAAGACAAGTTCCCTTAACGCCTGACATGCTCTGGGACGAGATAAATAACCAGCTCTTTACTGCTGAGCTTGAACTGATTGATTATGCTATAGCAAATTCGGACACCATTGTCCCTGAGGAACAAGCAACGACAATAGCCCCTAGCTACTACCCTAAACGCACTCCCAAAGATAGCCAAATCGACCCTCAAAAAACTATAGTCGAGCAATTTAATACGATCAGAGTATGCGACCCAAAACGCTTCCCTGCCTATTTTGAACTTAACGGGCAGCGTTACAACATCATCTTGGAGAAGGTAAATGACAAATAAACTTATTATTGATGGTCGCACAATTAATGCAGAAAACCCGCCTTATATTATTGCCGAGATGTCAGCAAATCATAATGGCAATTTGGACACTGCGTTGCGCATCATCGAGGAAGCTAAAAAAGCAGGCGCCGATGCGTTAAAAATCCAAACCTACACCCCTGACACCATAACACTCAATTCCAACCTACCGGAATTCCAGATTAAAGGGGGGCTTTGGGAGGGAAAGACGCTATACGAACTATATGAGTGGGCACATACTCCTTGGGAATGGCACAAACCTCTATTTGAACACGCGAAAAAAGTCGGCATCACAATATTTAGCTCTCCTTTCGACACAACAGCCGTTGATCTTCTGGAAGACCTAAATGCACCTGCGTACAAAATTGCATCATTCGAAGCGGTTGATTTACCGCTAATTAAGTACGTAGCAGCCACTGGCAAGCCGATGATTATCTCAACGGGTATGGCAGATGCCGAGGAAATTCAGGAAGCTATTGAGGCTGCCAAAGAAGGCGGATGTACCGAGCTTGCGATTCTGCACTGCGTCAGTGGTTATCCGGCTCCTGCGAAGGATTATAATCTACGAACTCTGCACGATATGAAGCAACGCTTTGGTCTCGTGACAGGATTGTCAGATCATACCTTGGATAACACGACAGCGATTACCAGCGTCGCTATGGGTGCATCAATTATTGAGAAACACTTCACCCTTGATCGCTCTGGTGGAGGTCCTGATGATAGCTTCTCACTTGAGCCAGAAGAGTTAAAAGCCTTGTGTCGGGATAGCAAAGTAGCATGGCAAGCTTTAGGCCAAGTGGACTACGGACGCAAATCCAGTGAACAGGGCAATGTGCAGTTCAGAAGATCCCTGTATTTTGTGAAGGATATGAAGGCAGGAGATGTTATCACGGAAGAATGTATTCGGAGTGTTCGCCCGGGGTATGGACTTGCTCCGAAGGAATCGCAGAATATTCAAGGCAAGAGGCTTAAAACATCAGTTAAAGCCAATACCCCCGTCAGCCTCAATGTTTTCCACAGTTAATAAAAAAGCCGGACATAATGATATGGCCGGCTTATACAAATGGCGAGTATTAGTTACGTCTTTTTATAGGCAGAGATCCCTTTACTGCCTTTAGCCATTTTACTCGCTTCTACACTTGTCTGTTGTTTTTGCTTACTCGCAGACTCAACAATGAGTGCTAATGTTTGCATAATTTCTTGACCTTCTTGTTTAACAAGGGCCTGTTCTTCAGGTGACAGATTCGAAACCTTCTCATTAAAAAAAAGAGACAGATCATTCCCTAGCAGGTCGGTTAACTCTGACAGTTGAACCCATTCTCCAGAATCAGCCAAAGACTGAGCCTCAGAAGCCCTGGTTTTAATAGCCGACCAGAAAGCCATACTCATTTTAATTCACCTCTTTCACCACTTCTTTAAACATGGAGTATCTTTCTTCCTTATCACACTCTAATGCATTCATAGTAAAGTCCTCTTTGAGATCAACAAAGAAACGCTTCATCTCCTCTAACTGAGCATTCACAGCTTCAAGAACATCATTCTGAGGAAAAGGAAGCATTGCAGAAGAGTTAATACAGCTAAGCATATACAGCAAAGACCCATCAAAGATGCTATACAACCACGCAAAATCATCTTCTAGAACATCTTTACTATGGAATTTCGTAGAGAAACGATCCACCAGAGCGAAAAGGTCGGCAGGGGTATCTACCTGGTTGATGAGTGTCGGAGCGTAATCACAGACTTTAGCCACTTGCTCTTTGACTTCATCAAGCTTATCAAGAAGTTTTTCATAGTCATCAGCAGGATAAAAACTAAAGAAGCTGTCGAAAACCTTATCAACACATTGATTTTTATCATCAAATTCAGAAAATACAATATCTTCTTTATTGCAAGGTTCAGCGCCTTCAATCAAAGCGCCATCACTACAGTTCTTAAAAGTAACTTTACCTACAAAGTGATTACTCCAAGCTACAAGAATTTTCTCAAGCTCACGCTTGAAGGAAGGATAAAGTCCAGAAGAAAATACCTCTTTGTCACCAAAGTTTGATTTATAAACCTCACCATTATTCTTATTAAACTTAAAGCGATCACCAATTTCATCTTTGAGCTTGCTATAGCTAGAATCTTTAGAGTGGTGCACATCAGGATCCAAACTTCCCATATCGGTACCAAATAGGTAAAAGTCATGAAAGCCAATGATAACCAAAATTGTCACTGCAGAGTGGAGACAAGTTGGTGCAACTCTTGGAACTAAAGCAACACCTTTATTAGGTAGGGCATAATTGACAAATGAAGAACCTGTTTCAGTATCCTTCATAAACATACCTGATTGCCCAAATAGTTTTGCAACTTCAGGGTGTACCTGACTTGCCTGGATCAATGTGATTTTCTTCAACTTATCAAAAAAACCGTCAATCCCATCAGCCGAGTTTTTTATCCAATGCGGAACATGAGCTGTACGTTCAAGCTCAAAATGAACATCTGGCTGGATACCATTTTTCAGTAGCGCTCTCAGAGCCGAACCACAGCTTACAATTAGAGCCTTATCTTGATTTTTCGACAAGAAATCAATGTCATTATCCAGAGAAGGACCATTACCGATAACGAATACCGGCAGTTTTTCTTGACCATGATCCTTTTTTAGCTCTCGATTAGATGCAAGGAAAGGTATATTTCTTTTTGCATTACCTAAAGTATGAGCAAGACTGTAACGAGAGTCGTCATAAAAGCCAAAACCAGATAGGTAACTATAGTTAATAAGCGACTTTACTTCTTCGAACAAATCTTTGTATGACTCAAGATAGAAGGCTGAATAAAGGTATGCACCAGCCATGTTATGACGTCCCATAGAAACTGCAGCTATGGAAGTCTGGTCATATATCTTCTGCCAGTCTTTTTCAATTATGAAGAAAATAGTCTTATTGCTATCACTCGCTTTTTTTAGAATAGCAGCCCAGTCAATTAATTGAAGCGATGAATAAAAAACATCTGGCTCCGGTTCTACAAGTAACAAATGTTGAACATCACTTTCCAAACAGAGTTTTTCAAGATCAAAACCAAGACCAGAAGAAAAACAGATAAGTGTATTTAAACTATCGGGGATACTAACACTAAACTTCTCATGCAGATCTTGCCAGTTACTATCTTCCAGTTGATTTCTTTTTATAGAAAAAAAGGATTTCTCTATAAGGTCATGCTGATAGTCACTAATCCGACGCATGACTGATGAATGGATATAATTTACGACATCGCTACTATCTTTTTGAGCACGATTAGAAGCAACGAAGAAGGGACGCTGTGCCGGCTGAGATCTGTAGCGCTCGAGATTATCCAAGCATTGTTGTACAGCATTGCTGCTGTACAACATTTTACCCTGGTCTCTATCAAATAGATTAATATCACCATCTTGATCATATGTTAAAAAAAAACGCTCTTCCTGATATTCTTTAAACCTTTCATAGATATCAGGAACGTATTTCTTCAAAGCAGCAATATTATCAGTAAGCCTTTTTTCTATAAAAGCGGCTACCAACTCCTGATCACTAAAACCATGCTGATTGATATTATCCGGCATCGGTACTCACCATTGCCCCCTGAGAGCGCATTTTTTCAGCCTCAATTACCGCATCAGCTGGAATAGAATCCCAACCTGCTTTAATTTCGCCGATAACCTTTTCTACTGACTCAACCTTCTCAACACTCATCTCTGCCGAAGCAGATATGAGCTCATTCAGGCAAAAGTCATAGAGCGCTAAAAGATTCGCTGATACTTCTTCATTGTGATCAGAGTGTAGACTCGACGCCAATGTAGTGATGATTGCCTGAGCCTTTGAGATATGAAAAGACTTCTTCTCATAATCTTTTTTACTGATAGCCACCTTAGCCTGTTTTAAAAACATCATGCAGCCATCAATAAGCTTTTTGGTAATCTGATAAGGACTGGCACCTTCAAGACCACTTTCGACACTTACATTTTTATATTGACTAATAGCCCTATTCATAAAATCACCTTAAATCCTTATTTTGATGCGCCCGGTAAAGCCGCAAGCTGCGGGCCAATATACTGCATGATAGAGTTCATTTTAGCCATGGTAGCATCCAAAGCGGTGAACTGTTGTGTTAATGTTTTCTTGTAGCTTTCGATATATCGAGCATGGGCTTCATACTGCTCATCCAAGGCATCAAGCTGTTGTTGGAAAGAGTCTTCTTTATCTTTAATAATCCCAGTAAAACTAACAAAGTTATCCAAATTAGAACTAATTTGGTCTGCTATCCCGTCCAAAGACTCTTTTCCATCACCGGCGAACAACTTCTTCAGATCTTCCATGCTGCCGCTCATAGCAGCATCCCAACGCTCTGAAGCCTTCGTTCTTGTCGAGCCATTAGTCAACAGACCATCACCTTCTTGAGACAGCTCTATACCAATAGAGAACAAGGTGTTGGAACCCTCAGACGCATCAGCGCCAACGGCAGTAATCATACTGTTCAAAACCGATTCTACATTACGAATAATAGGATCATTGGAGAGCTTACCTGCGGTAAATTTCCCTTTATCATCAACAGTTCCCTTCAACTCGGTCATCGTTTCACGAAGGGCGTTGTAAGTACTGATAAACTTCTCAATTTTCCCCTTTACTGCGCCGCTGTTAGTACCAACTGTAAGACCTGCAGTTTCAGCATCCGGTGTACCTGCACCTTTCGATTCTTTCAGCGCAGTAATAGTTAGACCTGCGACCGCGCCGTCGAAGGTATTAGAGTCATTCGTGATCGAGACCCCATCAACCTTAATTTCAGCATCAGCGGCATTTGTACCAACAATCATATTGCCAGCTCCGGTAGTCAGACTACTCAGATTTGCGGATGCAGTAATAGGGTTGCCGTCACTATCTTCACCATTGGAAGATGTAACTGAAAGGTCATTTCCTGCACCTGTCACGGAGGACTGATAAACAAGCTTCCCATCAATAATGTTGGCCGTTACGCCAAAATTGTCATCTGCACCATTAATTGCAGCAACTACCTGATCCAGAGATTTAACCTCACTCGGGTCAATATCTACATCGAAGGTTTTGCCATCTGCTTCAAAAGTCAGACGACCAGCCAGCCCAGTATCCCTTGAGCTATCAGCTCGTAATGTCATACCCGCATTTGCACCAGATGTTGCAAACACATCAAGATCTGCATCACCTGTTGTCGCTGTTACCGTACCACTAAGGCCATCTTGATAATATTCAAGACGTCCATCTACAACCTCAGCAGAAATATTTGAAGCTTGTAGAGTAGGATTACTATTGATGGTAAAAGCAATATCTTCTAATGAATCACCTGAGTTTACGCTAAGGGCTTCTCCTCCAAGCGTAAGAGTACCGCTTTTGTTCAGAGCAGAAGAAGTGTCAGCAAAAAAATCGCTTTGGTATTTTTCAGAACGCCATGATGAGGTCGCTTTACTACCGAGAGCAAGCGAAACAACTTCAATATTATAGCTAGAGGCTACAGCACTGTCGCTAGCATCAACCTTGATCAGATCACCACTTTCAGGCTGCGTCAAAGTCGGGTTCATAGATGTATACAAACTACCATCTTTTAGGGCATCTGCAGCACTCTTAAAGTCAGAGAGCTTACTTTTCAGGATACCCAAACCAGAAATAGAATCCTCCAGTCGGATCTCGCGGCGTCCTAATTGCTCTACTTTAGGTTTACTGGCAACTTCAACCAAGCCTTCCAACATGCCTGAAAGGTCTAGACCTGAACCGATACCTAAAAAGTTCATAACTTACTCCCGTCTGCGCAATGCGCAAAACTGATTTGAAATAAAGACTGTTACATAGATGAGCTTTTAGCTACTAAAGCAATCCTCAAACAAGGTCAAACTTCATCAGACAACAGACTGAATGCAGAGTTTGTGTCCCCACCTAAAAACTCCTTCATAACCTCAGTGAGTCTTTTGGCGATTTCAATGGTCTGCTCAGAAGGTATTTGACGGATTACCTCATCGGTATCCATATCAACGACCTTTACAACCACTTGCTGTAGTTCTTTCTCAATTTGCAGACGCAAACTTACCTTCTGGATCTCCGCGTATTGATTAATCTTTTCAACAGCATCCTGAAGTTCGTCTTCGCGCCCCTTCTGACCACCCATGGCAGCCTCAAGATTACCTATTGCAGCGGTCCGGGCATTTTCAAGCTTTGCCCCAGCCTGCGTTGTTACCTTGTCGATATCCGAGGCGGCAGGCTTTTGCCGCATTTCATAATTATGTGCGTAAGCATCATTAGAACCATCAATTTTCATGCCAACCCCCGAAGATACCTGCAAGATTAAATTGTATTAAGTAGATTATCGGCCAATCCAGAAAATTCTTAAAACCTGTTTTGTAAACTTATGCTAGAGAAAACATCTATAAGAGATAGCTACAATCACAATATGCCTTTCTGATCAGCAAAAAAAATCCCGCCGTAGCGGGATTTTTTAACTGTCGATATATAACGTGTAATTAACGCAACAGCGACAGGGCAGTCTGAGGCAACTGGTTCGCCTGAGACAGGATCGTAGTAGAAGCCTGCTGAATGATCTGGTTACGGGTCAACTCAGCGGTTTCTGCAGCAAAGTCTGTATCCTGGATACGAGCACGAGAATCAGACACGTTTACCACCGCAGTGGTATTGTTGCGCACAGTAGAGGTTAGACCATTTTGCTCTGCACCCAGTTTTGCTCGCTGCTTATCAACCTGAGTAATCAAGCCACTCATAGTGTCAAGAAGCGCATCTGTAGCAAAACCATGAATTTTATTGAGATCTTCATCAGAGAAGTTACTGGCAACAACAGTAACACCAAGAAGAACATCCATCGTATTAGTCATAGCGCCATTAACAGTAGCACCTAGCGAAACAAAGGTCTGCTCTCGCTCAAGAACCTTGGTCATCGCACCAACATCCAAAGTAGCAATACTAGCAGCGATCGCATCTGTACCCAGATCTACAAGTGCGCCAGCACCCACAGAACCAAACAGCTCATCTACTGCAGAAGCGATGTCACCGGTAGACCCCAGAGCCGCATAAGCCGCAACCATTTTGCCAATAGTGCCAGCCTCAGATAAGTTGGTATCATCCAAGTTTTCTAAAAGAAGGTCTGTAGCCACACCTTCATCCGTAGCCATTTTACCCATCAGGGCAGTCAGCTCGGCATTACCTGTGGTTACAGTATCCTGCTCACCTGCGTAAGCACCGGACTGAATCTGGAAGCCTGCTTCCGGAGAGTCACCATTCAGAATTTTCAGCGTGCCGTAAGCCGTACGATCCGCAATATCGTTGTTCACGTTCGCCAGCTTGGTGAATTCCTGAGCCAGAGAAGTACGATCGTCCGCTGACAGAGTACGGTTACCACCCTGAACAACCAGCTGACGCATACGCTGAATGTTGTTAGTCACTTCACCCAGTGCGCCTTCTGCGATCTGTGCAATAGAGATACCGTCGTTAGCGTTGCGGCTTGCCTGGTTCAGACCTGTGATCTGAGTGGTCAGACGATCCGAAATCTGCAGACCTGCTGCATCATCACGCGCACTGTTGATACGGCTACCGGAAGACAGCTTCTCGAAAGAGCTGTTCATACGGGCAGTAACGTCCATCAGGTTTTTCTGACCGTTCAACGCGGCAACGTTAGTATTTACAAATAAAGCCATGGGAAGACCCTCAAACTTATTAAATTATTTCAAAGCACATCTCATCTTTGTAAATACTTTATCGCCCGCATCATAAATAGCTTTAGTTTTTTGGACAAAAAAAAGACCGGCAACATTGTGCCAGTCTTTTTTTATTCCTGTTCAACTTATCCCAGCAAAGTCAAGGCCGTCTGTGGCAACTGATTTGCCTGGGACAGAATGGTAGTGGAAGCCTGCTGGATGATCTGGTTACGAGTCAACTCAGAGGTTTCTGCCGCAAAATCTGTATCCTGAATCCGAGAACGAGAGTCAGATACATTCACGACCGCAGTAGTATTGTTACGTACTACAGAAGTTAAACCGTTTTGCTCCGCCCCCATCTTGGCACGCTGCTTATCAACCTGAGTAATCAGATCGCCCATAGCATCAAGCAAAGTATCCGTCGCATAAGCATGGATCTTATTTAAATCATCACCTGAGAATGTAGAGGTCGCACCGGATACACCAATAAGCGCAGCTGCGGCTCCAAGCCCTGCAGTGATTGCAGTTGCACCGCCAGCACTCAAAAGAGCTTGCTCATTCTTCAGGATGTTTGTCAGCTCATCAACATCAACGGTCACAACGCTTGCCGCGATGGCATTTGTTCCAATATTAGCAGGCACACCCGCACGGGCTGTTCCAAATAGAGCATCTGCTGCACTTGTTAAGTCACCTGTTGAGCCCAAAGCTGCATATGCGACAACCAGCTTACCTAAAGTACCAAACTGAGATGTATTCGTGCTGATCGCATTCATATCGAGCGTGGTAGCTACCCCTTCGTCAGCAGCCATTTTACCAAATAACGCTGTAAGCTCCGCATTACCTGTAGTAATTGTATCTTGCTCGCCAGAATAAGCACCGGTTTGAATTTGGAAGCCAGCATCAGGAGACTCTCCATTCAACAACTTCTGAGTTCCAAAAGAAGTACGGTTTGCAATACCATTGTTAACGTTCAGCAACTTTGCAAATTCTTGAGAAAGAGCTGAGCGATCATCCGATGACAAAGTACGGTTACCGCCCTGCACTACAAGTTGGCGCATACGCTGGACGTTATTAGTCACTTCACTCAAAGCGCCCTCTGCAATCTGAGCAATAGAAATACCATCATTAGCATTTCGGGTAGCCTGCTCCAGACCAATCACCTGAGTGGTTAGACGATCAGAAATCTGAAGGCCTGCCGCATCGTCCTTTGCGCTATTAATACGACTACCTGAAGACAGCTTCTCGAAAGAGCTGTTCATACGTGCAGTTACATCATTCAGGTTTTTCTGGCCATTCAGAGCCGCTACGTTTGTATTTACAAATAGAGCCATATTGAGTCCCGTCCTTTTTTTCAGGTATTGGGCATGCAGTCTTATTTACTGCCAATGAAATTAATTGCCAGGCGCAGCCTCTTTAGCTTATCGCCTCAGCTAGCCTTGCCTATTGCAAAGCAATCAGCGTGCCAAAAACAAAAACCCTTTAAAATCAGAAAGTTAAGTAATGTAAAAAGATATTCTACGGCAACACCAGGCTAAAACGATATTCAGCGGCAAAGGTGCAGGAAATACGAAAGGAAAGAAATGGCCGTTATAGATGCAAGAAAGCCACTCATTTGAGTGGCTTTCTTGGTCGGGCACAGAAAAGCTATTTAGCTAATGTAATTAAATAAACTCAGAGACGATATTTTACTGAAGGTTTGCTGAGAAGCCTGAAGCGCGGTTTGCTCAAGAACGAAGCGACCAGTTGCTTCTGCATAATCCAAATCTTCCAGGTTACTCACCTGCTCTTTCAAGAAGATTTCGACATTGGCGTTATTGCCACCAATAGCCTCAATACTGTTTCGGCGAGTACCGTGCTCTGTTCGGGCAACTTCAACACTGTTTAACCAGCTGTCCAAATCATCAAGGGAAGAGGCAAGCATATCTTTATCTTTCTGAGCACCGGTATGGTTCTCAAGAGTATCAGCCAGACGCTGCATACCTGTCAGCATATCCTGCTTTTCGTTATTAACACGCAGGGTAAAGCTGTCGCCATTAGCGACCAAACCATCAAAAGATGTCGGATCAAAGGCCAAATTTCCCACGGAGCCATCAGCGCCTTGATTCAAATAATCCTGAAGCGCTTCTAATGTATTTGGGGTATTCGGTGGCGTGGGTGTGGAAAGGTCGATAACAGCACCACGAGGACCAGTCACCGTAATTTCCACTGGCACTACCGCGTCATTAGCGACCTGAATCTCAAAGTCACCAATTTTATCACCCGTCAAAAAAGCCTGTGAACCGGAAGCAATGGTTATATCCCCCGTACCTGTATTGGTCTCATCGGGATAACTTGTCATTGGGCTTGACGCAAAAAGCGCTGACTCGATGTCTTCGAAGATCTCTTTGCCGGTCATATTCAGTGGTGATCGAACGCTATCGGAAATCTGTACAGAGCGCTCCTTAGAATCCCCCTGATACTCGTAACTACCATCTGCCTGCCGCTGGAAGGGTGGCGTATCGACCTTGCTGCCAGAGAAGATATAGTTACCCTGCTCATCCTTGGTATTCACCAATTTTTCCAGCTGATCGGTGATCTCGCGTATCTCAAGCCCGACGGTCTTACGGCCATCATCACCAATCGTGTCGTTATTGGCCTGGATCATTAACTGACGAACACGTTGCAAGCGGTTGTGAATCGTTTCCAATGTTGTTTCACTGGTACGCAGGCTTTTCTCTGCGTAATCGATGTTTTTACCGTACTGCGCCATATTAGCCAGTTTATTTTTAGCATTAAATGCCAAGGTGCTAGACACTGGGTCATCAGACGGTGTCAGCACCCGCTTACCCGTTCCCAACTGCTGAGAAGTATAAAAAAGCTCTGTTTGCTTTTTCAGAATGCTGTTGGTGTTGTTATGGTTAATTAAAGAAGTTGAAACACGCATTTTAATTATCTCCCTACAGCATTAATCAGAGATGAGAACAACTGCTGAGACACGGCAATCAGCTGAGCCGAAGCATTGTAAGCCTGCTGGAATTTCACCAGGTTTGCCGCCTCTTCATCTAAATTCACACCTGAAACACTTTCACGCAAAGCGATACTTTGCTTCAGAATAGCCGCCCCCGATTCTGCGTTAATCTTGGACTCAGCGGTTTTCACACCCACGGCTTCTACAATGTGAGAATAACCATCCTGGAAAGTAGTCTTACCATTATCAATCACACCTTTGGATTGAAGATCAGACATGGCTGCGCCATTCGAGTTATCACCAAAGCCATCGGTGTTGAAATCGATAATAACGGCATCACCTTCATTCGGGATACCCCCCAAATCCATACTAAAGCCCCACTCCTCGGGAATAATATTCTGGGTTTCACCAAATTTAAAACCTTCACCAGTCGCAGGGTTAGCCGCTTCTGCGTATAAAACAGTGCTAGGTATTGTTGACGGATCAAGGAGACGGTATCCCACATAGGTATCCCCTTTATTGTAAGCATCAAATTCTACCTTTACCCCTTCCGGCAGAGCACGGGTATTAGGCGTTGCTGTAGAGTCATAAAAGCGTAATTCGCCTTCACGCTGGTCAAAGAAAACACTAGGATCAGCAGGAACGCCCTGACTTGGAATGATGTCTCCAGTACTGGCTGTCTTAAACGTTTGGCTCACACTGCGGGAAATGACCTCCATAGAGCCTGTATTGTAGGAAGCCGCTGTCGCACGCATAGGAGAGGCAAGCGCAATTTCATCGCCATCCGTAATTTCGCGACGAATATCTTTTGCACCGTTTCGGGTTGGCGAGATCGTAAAATCATCTCCTTCATAAACCCGATCGTTCGCTGCCGCAGGGATTGAAAAAGCAAAGCCATCAACCTCCAGATTTCCCGTACGCAGCTCATTGAGCGTGACCACCGACTTATTCGTTGGAGGAGTCGTGGAGGTATCTGTAAAGCGCACTTTATTGCCATCAGAGTCCCGCAGGCTGAACGTCGCATCAGGCCCACCAGAGAGCGCAGTCAAACGGTAGTCTTTATCGGTAAGCTGAGAAGGATCTGTAATGGCAATATTCAATCCCAGACTACTATTGGAGTTATTGTCCTGATAAGGGGTAACACGCTCTTCCATTAATTCCCGTTCGTTCACATCGCGGAAGAAATTACCTCCGATCTCATTATTAAGGTTCATCCCTAACTTATGCTGATCGTTAAAGCTTTCGGATATCGTAATTGCCAAACGACCCAATTCGTTCATTGCCGGATTAAGCACCTCTTTACGAAAGCGCAACAAACCGCCAAGCTCGCCACCCTTAATCAGATCAGTGATCATTTTATCGCCTTCTTTTGGATCACTGTAATAAACATCCAAAGCCTTATCATCAGAACGGCCTGGAGCTGCTTTTAAGCGGAATGAGTCTTCGTTAATAACAAGAGGAAAACCATCGCCAACCATGACAGAAACCGTGCCGTCAGCAACGTTCGTTGTTTTTACTTCAATATATTCACTTAGTTCACGCAGCTTCTCATCACGCATATCCATAAGATCATTGGCAGGCAAGCCTCCAGCTCGCCCACTGGCCGCAGCAATCTCTTTATTCAGTTCGGCAATCGACGCTGATATACGATTAATATCCTGAATATTGGTTGAAAGCTGAGTATTCAGATTATCACTGGTATTTTCATAGCGGTCGTTAATAAGATTAAAACGTTCAACCAGTTTTTTGGACTCGGATAACACAAGACCACGCAACGGCTGGGAGTCCGGCTCATCATTCAGGGATTCCATCGCCGCAAAAAAGTCGTTAAGAACAGCACCAGGGCTCGAAGAAGGATCAGCCAAGAGGTTATCCAGTTGCTTGGCATAGTCCAGAACCGTCTCGTATTCTTTAGCCAAACTGGTATCGTTACGCACCTGCTGAGTCAAAAACTCATCAGAAATGCGACGAATTGTCGTCGTCATCGCACCTGTGCCGAAGTACCCTTCGCCAGTACCATAAGCCGGCGTTGTTTGCTGAATAGCTTGCTGGCGACTAAACCCCGGAGTATCCATATTAGCAATGTTATGACCGGTGACGTTCAACGCATTCTGATGAACGTGAGCACCTGAATAACCTAGTTTAAGAAGATCTGTCATCGTTCCGCTCCAATATTAAGAGCCTGCTTTTGACTCTCAACACAGTGAATAACCCGGCATCATCCCTGGCTATTTTGATAGTTTTTTACCGCAACAGTCATACTGCTACTGTTGATAATTCGTTGAATTTTCTGTGCGTAGGCTGGATCAGTTGCGTAGCCAGCATCCTGAAGGCCCTTGGTAAACTTAACCGGATCAGAAGCATGCTTTAACGCCTCTTTATATCTCGGATTTTTCTGAAGAAAGTCCGCATAATCTTTCAGGCTGGATTCATAGTTATCGTAAGCTCTGAAAGATGCCTGCTCCCTTTGAGCAACCCCACCGCGATACTCTAAGGTTGAAACAATCGCTGCCTTGCCACTCCAACGGCTATCGGCCTTGATACCAAACAGGTTGAAACTATTTTTACCCTGCTCATCACGTATCATGTAGCGCCCCCAGCCTGTCTCCAAAGCGGCCTGAGACAGCATCACTTTAGGATCAACACCCAGCTCTTTTGCCGCCTTCTCGGCCATAGGGTAGAGGGAGCGGACAAAATCTTCCGGTGAGGAGAAACCAGCTTCTATCCGTTTAGCCTCTTCACTAGCCGCGGCTTTCTCAGCTCGTTCAGCAGCAAATTTATCGCGCCAACTCTGCATCAGCTCCGGATCATAGCGATTTGCCGGGAAACGACTGCCGCGATCAAGCATCTCCTGAATCGAGATAGGATTGCGTGTTTTATCGGCTTCCGTTTCCAAGCCATAATCTTTGCTAAGTTGTCGAACAAGCACATCGGCCAAACCAAAGGTCCCGCCTTCAGTAATCGTTACCGCCATCTGCTCATCAAACATCTGCTGGTAAAAACGGACCTGCTCGCTATCAAAAATTCCATCTTTGGAAAGCAGCTCATTGGATTGACGGGCATTTTTCATGATCATCTGAACCATCATAGCTTCAAACTGAGCTGCCACTTCTTTTAGGGCTTCAGGATCATCATCTCTCGCACCTTTTCTGAGGGATTCAAGCCCCTGAACATCGGTGACAACCCGAGCCTGATCATATCTGCTATTAATCATTACCTGTCCTTTTCCAAAGCTTATTGCCGCTTTTTTGCTTACAGGTCATTTTGCAAGGTTTGTGCCATCAAAAGCCAAATATTAAATAACCACCAGATCCGCTTTCAGTGCGCCCGCTTGTTTAAGCGCTTCGAGAATTGCCATCAGATCACCGGGAGCCGCACCAACCTGATTAACCGCCCGGACAATCTCATCCAGAGTCACGCCCGGCGCAAACTTAAACATCGTAGAATCATCCTGCTCAACATCAATAGCGGTGCTTTGCTGTAGCGCTGTATCGCCATTGGCCAGGGGATTGGGCTGTACAACTTCCGGTGCTTCCTGAATGGTAACCGTCAGACTGCCATGGGTAACCGCAGCAGGGGCCACACGCACATTCTGCCCAATAACAATGGTGCCTGTGCGCGAGTTGATAATAATTTTTGCAGACTCTTCACCCGGCTGAACTTCTAAGTTTTCCAGTACCGAGAGATAGCTGACACGCTGGGAAGGATCACGAGGAGCCCGCACACGAATCGATACCGCATCATAGGCCTGAGCAACATTATCGCCCAACAGATCATTGACGCGCTCAGCGACACGCTTTGCCGTTGTAAAATCAGGGCGATGCAAGTTAAAGGTAATACTGTCACCACCATAGAAATTATGAGCAACAGCACGCTCAACCGTCGCACCATTTGGAATACGACCAACACTTGGTACGTTGACCTGAATCCGGGAACCATCAGCACCTTCAGCGCCAAGACCACCAACAACCAAGCTACCCTGAGCAACGGCATAGGTATTGCCATCCGCTCCACGTAATGGCGCCATCAACAAGGTCCCCCCACGAAGACTGGCTGCATTACCAATGGAGCTCACCGTCACATCAATTCTCTGACCCGGCTTGGTGAAGGGTGGTAGCTCCGCATGAATTGTTACGGCTGCAATATTTTTCGATTTTGGGTCCACACCAGGCGGCAACGTAATACCGAACTGACTCATCATGTTGGCAAAGGTCTGGTTAGTGAAAGGAGCCTTATCCCCCGTTCCGCTCAAACCAACAATAAGGCCGTAACCGATCAGTTGGTTAGTACGCACACCTTCAACATTGGTAATATCTTTAAGGCGCTCGGCATGTGCAAAGGTGGCAACAACCATTAAGACAAAAGAGATTAAATAACGCATACCTTACTCCTAGAACGGCCACCAGCTACTGTTAAAGAATCGCGTCAACCAACCTTGACGCGTTGTATCGGCCAGATCACCGGTACCACTATAGGTAAGGCGAGCATCGGCAAGCTTCGTAGACATTGCTGTATTCTCTGGCGACACATCATCCGGCCGCAACAAACCACTAACCCGAATCACCTCAGAGCCGTTTGTTAGATTGAGCCATTTCTCGCCCTTAACCAGCATCAGGCCATTAGGATAAATCTGATGCACCGTTACGGTAATGCTGCCTTCCAGACTATTGCTCTGCCCCGTTGAACCTTTACCTGAAAAAGAAGTGTCGTTCTCAATACCTGTTGTCAGATCAACTGGCTGCTGGCCAAAGATCGTTGGATTAACAACCTCTACCTCACTGGACTTAGACAAGGACGATTTTGTCGATTTTTGCGAACTGGTTGTCTCTGTCAGCAAAACTGTAATCACATCTCCCACACGATAAGCCTTGCGGTCACCGTATAGCGTCATACTGTAATTCTGCTGATACAAAGAGCCATTGCTCGCCGGAGGAGGAGCGATATGACTCGGCTGAACAGGCGCATAAAAGGGATCATCAGGTTTGATCATCTCATCTTTCGATTGACAGCCCGCTAACGCAAGCGCCAAAGTCAGTGCCATTATTCGTTTCATACCTAACCCTACCTCAAACCGTCAAATCGCTGTAAAACTCAGACTTACAAAGTCTGCGTCAGATTACGCAGCATACCATCAGCAGCAGAAACAACTTTAGAGTTCATCTCATAAGCGCGCTGCGTAGAAATCATATTCACTAACTCTTCCACAGCATTAACATTGGAGTTCTCCAACATCCCTTGCTCAGTGGTTGCCAAGCCATCTTCACCCGGCACACCTACAATCGGGGCACCAGAAGCAGCTGTTTCTTTAAACAAGTTACCACCGATAGACTGAAGACCTGTCGGGTTAACAAAGTCAGCCACTGTAATCTGACCAATCTCTTCCTCAACAGCCTCACCAGGAAGGCGGGCGGCAACAATACCATCACGGCTGATACTGACAGAAAGCGCATTTTCCGGAACAGCAATCTCAGGCTCCAGCAGGAAACCTGTCGCGGTAACAATCTGCCCTTCAGCATTTACCTGAAACTGACCATTACGGGTATAACCCAGAGTACCGTCAGGCATCTGAATCTGGAAGAAACCGCGACCATCCAACGCCATATCAAGCGGTTGCTCAGTAACCTGCAAACTACTGGCAGTATGCATTTTCTGGGTCGCCACAGTGCGCACACCAGTACCCAGCTGCAAACCAGAAGGTAATTGCGTATTCAAAGATGATTGAGCGCCTGGCTGGCGTACCTGCTGGTAGAGGAGGTCCTGAAAAATAGCTCGCTCTTTTTTGAAACCAACCGTACTTACGTTTGCCAGGTTATTGGAAATAGTACGCAGCTGAGTATCCTGCGCGCTTAAACCTGTTTTACTGACCCATAATGCTGCATGCATTGTCTTATCCTCAATTCGGTTTCAGTTGTTAGCTCATACGCATAACAGAAGCGGCCGCAGCCGAGTTTTCATCAACGGTCTTCATCATCTTGGTTTGCATTTCATACTGACGCGTCAATGACAAAATATTGATCAACTCCTGAGCCGCATTAACGTTACTGGACTCAAGAAAACCTGATTCAACAGTAACGAAAGCATCGGCGGGAGCGGGCTCTCCTGAGCGCAGACGCATCAGACCATCAAGGCCTTTTTCCATCTGCTGCTTATCAGGATTGACCAGCTTAATACGATCAACCTGGGCCAACTCATTCGCTGCAGCACCCTGTGCCTGCACGGAGATGACACCATCAACACCAATCTCCACATGAGCCGCCGGTGGAATCACAATTGGGCCACCCTCGCCCATGACCGGAAGGCCTTTGCCGGTACGCAAAACACCGTTAGGATCGATCACCATCTCACCAGAACGGGTGTAGGCTTCATCTCCGGTATTCGATTGCACCGCAATCCAGCCATCACCCTGAATCGCAATATCAAGAGCACGATCCGTCTGAATAAACGCGCCACTTTGCATATCGGTTGCCGGACGCTCTGTAAGCGCATAAACACGCGTTGGAAAGTGCTCACCAAAAACCGGCATTGCTCGGGACTGCTCAAAATCAGCCTTAAAACCCGTGGTATTAGCATTAGCCAGGTTATTAGCTCTGGCCGTTTGCGCCATCATATTGTGCTTGGCACCTGTCATGGCGATATAAAGCGCTTTATCCATAATGACTTACCTCGTAATCATCCCTTGAACAAACTGTCACAGGACAACATTAAAAAGGGTGAGCCTTTGCCGTTTTACTTTAAAACCGGAAACTTACACCGACTAAAACGGCAAAGGGCTTACAATTACCTATGTAATTGCAAGCCCTATGCCAAGAATGATTTTTTAATCATCCAGAAAGCAAAAAGCCTCTCAAAAAGAGAGGCTCTTGCTGTCAGACTCAGTTTATTAACGCAGATTAATAATCGTCTGAGTAATAGTGTCTGCCGTCTGCAGTGTTTTGGCGTTAGCCTGATAATCACGCTGAGCGATAATCATCTCTACCAGCTCTTCAGACAGGTCTACGTTAGAGTCCTCAAGTGCTTTGGAGGTAATATTACCTGCAACACCAACCCCTGGAGAGTTCACGACCGGATCACCGGACTTTGTAGACTCCGCCCACATAGTACCGCCAACCGGCGTCAGCCCCTGCTCGTTACGGAAGTTAGCCAATGCAACCTGACCAATCAGACGGGTCTGACTATTTGTATAGCGGGCAATAATAATACCCGCATCATCGATATCAATACCCGATAATTGCCCTGTGGCAAAACCATCCTGTGACAGTGAGTTTGCCCCAAAAGAGCCAGCAAACTGAGTAGTACCTGTTAGGTCAATTTCAAAGATCTGAGGCTCATCAGAACCATTCTGATTACCGGTACCATCTTTTGGCACCCAGTCCTTGATCTTCATGGTTTTCAAAGGCTCATCCAGATTACCGAATTCCGTAAAGTTAAAGGAAAAGTAATCCGGGGTGTTTTCGTTGGCATCGGTGACTTTTTCACCATCGATGGTGACATGCATATGCCAGCGGTTATCGGCAGCCTCAGACTCTAAAGCATCCAGTACGTTCAGCATTGTATTGCGCGCACTATCAATACTGGTATCCCAATCTTGGTCGATATCCTGCAGCACATTTAAAGCAAGCTGATAAACACCGCCTTCCTCAGTACCAGTATTAGCATCACGGAGGGTTTCAAGCTCATTAATAATTGACTGGTAAGCATTCTGTAAATCTAACGCTGATAGTGCTGGATTAAGATTACCAACGTTCAGCTCTGCAGTTAAAGGCGTCTCGGGAGCTAAAATCGCGGGATCCATTACAGACTGACGAAGATCACCCACCAAGGTGTCAATACCGGCGTAGGCGCGCTGGGTTCCACCAATCGCGGACTCGATTTCAGCCAGTGCACCGTTAAATACACCTGACGTCACAGAGCCCGGAACTGTCGGAAGGTAATCATCCAAAGCCTTGTAGATATCTTCATAGTACTCCTGAGTACGCCCCTCAGAACTATCGATCATACCTTCCAACGCCGCCTTGATAGCCTTAAGACGATCGCTGTTATTGCCTTCTAATGCGCCTGTTTCCACGGCATTGGTGAAGTTTGCGTCGTTACCTGGATCAGCAATTGCCGCCTCAGCAGCCAAAGCCCCTGGCGTACCTGCAGCATTTAAACTACCTTCTGCAGCCGTACGACCAGCAGCGATTGCCGCAGCTCTGGCGCCCACATAGTCACCCGGGTTAGCACCTAGGTAGGTATCATAAGCAGTGCTGGCAGCTGTATTAGATGCTGTTGCCGCATTACTGGCTTCACCTGTAGAAGCACCTGCAGTAGTAGCAATACTAACAATTTGCTCATTCAACGCCGATAAAGATGCAGCCTTGTTCCCCGCACCAAAGTTATTGCTGAAATTAAAACCAGCATCAGAGAAGATTTTGGAAATATCAGCATCTAATGCCCGAGCACCTGTTGTAATATCGCCATCGCCATCGCCGTCTTCATCGACGTCACCGAAGAAAATATTCTCACCATCCGCCCCAACTGTGGAGTACAACGAATCATCCAGATAGTTGTCGATACCGTGTCGAGCGGCACCCAGAAGAGACTGAATAGCACGTGTCGGCTCACCATATTCCGGTAAATACGGCGGCTGTTTGATGAAATACTGAGTCATCGTGTGGGAATTACCCAGCGTATCGTAGATTACCGATGGGTATAGATGTGTATAGGTATCTGAATCGCTTGGGTCAAAAATATAGTTTGATGGTGGCTCAGCACGGGAATCCAGGTTAAAAGTTACATCCAACTGCGAGGTCGCATTCGGCGAAATGTTAGCCTGAGGAATAAAGAGGTCATTAATTGCACCCACTGCAATTCCGTCACCATTAGCATTGGCAGGATAACCCTGCAGCTTATGCCCTCCGGAAGTTACAATATAGCCTTCTTTATTCACACCAAACATGCCGGCACGCGTATAGCTAATCTCGCCGTTGCCGGCTTCAACCACGAAGAAACCATTACCATCAATCGCCAGGTCCAAGCTGTTTTGGGTAAAGGTAGTACCGCCCTGGGAAAACTGTTGAGCGATATTACTGACACGAACACCATGACCCGTTTGACCCGCTGCAGACCCCAGACCAGATTTGGCGTAAACATCCGCGAACTCCGCGCGTGAACGTTTAAAACCTACGGTACTGGCGTTAGCGATATTGTTACCTACAGTGTTCAGGTGTTTTTTGGCGGCTGACAGGCCAGAAATACCAAGACTGAATGTACTCATAATCTGTAATCCTTACTTTCTAATCTTAGAAAAATTCATTCACTTCGCTTAACGCAACCGAGCCCTTACCGGCAAGGTTTAGCCACACTTCACCGCCATTAGCGATGGTGACACTGTCTACGTTAGCGTTGGTATACGTTGTCAGGCTGTATGACTGACCTTCGATTTCGGCACTGGACACCACTTGGTATAAGCCCGGCTCCGCCATCTCACCGTTATCCATCACACCATCCCACTCAAAGTCAATCTGACCTTCAGAGAAGAAACCAGCATCATTACGGTACTGCTCCATATCGATGGTTTTCATAACCTGACCATTATTATCAACAATGGTCATATCGATATTTTTTGCCGAAGCAGGAACAAAAGCACTGCCGGAGAAATTACCGCCTTCAACCAGGTTACCGATATTCGACTGAATCTGGACCTTACGACCAACCAAGGCAGAAGCTTGCAGCGCCTGCGAGGATTGCAGCGAGGTAATAAAACCTTCAGTGACTTTATTCAGGTTCTGAATACCCTCCACCATGGACAGCTGAGACAACTGAGCCATGTACTCCGCATTACCCTGCGGCTCGAGAGGATCCTGATTATTCATTTGTGTAATCATGAGCTTCATAAACTCATCTTTACCCATCTCATTACGTTTAGCGGCCTTCTCAGCGGCCTCAGCTTGCTTGCGGGCATCAATACTATTGTTAGCCCAGAATTCACTTGTTACATCAAATGCCATGACCCACTACCTCGCTTACTGGCCTAACGTCAAAACACGCTGCATCATCTGCTTAGCAGTGTTCATGACTTCAACATTGGTCTGAAAAGATCGTGACGCGGACAGCATGTCTGCCATCTCTTCCACCACGTTAACGTTAGGATAGAACACATAACCTTCTTCATTCGCCATTGGATGATCCGGTTCAAAACGGCGCTGAAGAGGCGCATCGCTCTCTACAATGCCACGCACCAGAACACCTTCACCGGCGCTGTCCCGAGGATCAAAACTGGTCACAGGATTACCAATTTCACCCTGCTTATAGTTTTCCAGCATAGGAGCGAAAACAGCCTTACGGGCACGATAGGTCTGGTCAACACTGCTGCTGACACTTTGCGCGTTCGCCATGTTA
This sequence comes from Oceanospirillum sp., assembly GCA_048270425.1. GTDB lineage: Bacteria > Pseudomonadota > Gammaproteobacteria > Pseudomonadales > Halomonadaceae > Oceanospirillum. The sequence continues at coordinate 17,601 of JBLWSY010000002.1, read as the reverse complement.
CTGGCCGTCGTGTTCAGACGCAGGGTCTGAGCACTCATGCCACTACCGGCAATATTAAAAACCTTACCTAAAGACATAATTATTCACTCCTCAGTGCTTTGCTCAAACCTTTGAACTTACCGTTCAGAAAGGTAAAGCTGGACTGGAACTCGAGAGAATTTCGAGCATACTGCGCCTGCTCGATATCCGTTTCTACCGTATTGCCATCAACCGCAGGCTGAGTCGGAATCCGATACTTCAGCGAGCTTTCAGTGGCAACGGCCTCAGCAGGGATATGACGCGCATTTGTTCTACTAAGCTCCATGCGATCACGGCTTTCATACTCACCGCGCAGAATACCTTTAAAATCAAGATCCCGCGCCTTGAACCCTGGCGTGTCTGAGTTAGCGATATTGTTCGCCAGAATCTCAGAGCGCTCCGTGCGTACACGAAGTGCATCGGGATGAATACCCAGAGCGTTTTTGAAACTGATTGCGGTCATAATTTGCCCTACCTATTTTCTTTGCCCTAATTAATACAAGCAGCGTGCCAAAAATAAAAAAACCTTAAAAAACAATAAATTAAAAGAAAAACAAAACACCAAAGCCCACACAAAAAACACAAAAAGGAACGTCATTGCCGCTTTTCTTGGACACAAAAAAACCGCCCGGAGGCGGTTTATGTAAAGCTCATTCATAGCTAGGGTTAATCCAGTTCCTTCAAAATCTCCCGGGCAATAATGACTCGCTGAATCTCGCTGGTACCTTCATAAATGGAAGTGACGCGGGCATCCCTTGCGTAACGTTCCAGCGGATACTCTTTAACGTAGCCATTCCCTCCCATCAACTGCAGTGCGCTATAGCAGGCGGTATTGGCTTTTTCCGTGGCGTAAAGTTTGGCCATGGAGGCTTCTTTAGCAAACGGCAGTCCCTGTTCTTTTTTCCAGGCTGCACTCATCAGCAGAAGACGGGACGCTTCAAGCTCGGTGTAATGATCAGCCATCATCCATTGCAGTCCCTGGAAACTCGCCAGAGGCTTGCCGAACTGTTCGCGCTCTTTGGTGTAACGGGCCGCATAGTCCATTGCCGCACTACCAATACCCAGCGCCAGCGATCCGATACCGATACGGCCACCGGCAAGCTCAGCCACCGCGATACGGAATCCATCATTCAATTTGCCCATGATCGCAGAATCAGGCACCCGGCAGTTATCAAACAGAACTTCATTGGTGGCAGAGGCCTTCTGACCCATCTTATCTTCGGCCTTGCTGATCTTAACGCCAGGATTGTCCGCATCGACCAGAAAGCAGGAAATCCCTTTGCCTTTCGGCGCATCTTTATCAGTAACCGCCCAAACCACAAAAACACCTGCATATTCAGCGCTACTGATCCACTGCTTGGCACCGTTAATCACCCACTCATCACCCTCTTTAACCGCACTGGTACGCATGCCGGATGGATCGGAACCGGCATTCGCTTCACTCAGACAAAAACTGCCTGCCGGAAACTCACCACTGCAGATTTTGGGGATGTATTTCTGGCGCTGCTCTTCGTTACCCACAACCTGAATCACTTCGGCCACCATATTGGTGACCGACATAGTGACGGCAGTGGAAGCACAGGCACGGGCAATCTCTGTCATCGCAACACTGAAAGCCACAACACCCGCTTCTGAACCACCGTACTCAGCTTTGACGTTGAGCCCCATAAAGCCCAACTCAGCCAGTTTCTTCAGATTAGAAAGCAGGATTTCACGGTTGCCGGTTTTATCAAGTTCCGCCGCAACCGGTTCTAATTCAGTCTCGGCAAACTTACGTGCCATGTCCTGAATCATCTGCTGCTCTTCGGTTAATGCCATCTGCATAGCGCTACCTCATTCTTTTAATCAATAGCTCATCATTCGCAATCTCTGATTGGCTTACGCCATGCGGATTGCACCATCCAGACGGATCACTTCGCCGTTCAGCATCGTATTCTCAATAATATGGCAGGCCATTGCCGCAAATTCTGCAGGTTTACCCAGGCGTTTCGGAAAAGGAACGGAGTTACCCAGCGCTTCGACGGCTTCTTCCGGGATATCGCTCATCATCGGCGTTTCAAAAACACCCGGAGCCAGAGTCATCACACGGATACCGTGGCGGGAAAGTTCGCGGGCCAGAGGCAGAGCCATACCGGCAACGCCTGCTTTAGAAGAAGAGTAAGATGCCTGTCCAATCTGACCATCAAAGGCAGCAATAGAAGCCGTGTTGATAATGATACCGCGCTCGTTATCCGCCATAGGTTCATTTTTCGCCATCGCCTGAGCCGCCAGACGATTGACGTTGAAAGTACCCACCAGGTTGATATTCACACCCTTGGCAAACAGTTCCAGCGATGCAGGATTCAGGTCACGATCCAGAAGCTTCTGAACCACAACAATACCGGCACAGTGAACAACACCGTGCAGGCCACCATAGGATTCAACCGCCAGATTAACAGCGCTCTGCACATCATCTTCGGAAGTGATATCGGTCGCGATAAAACTGGCGCGCTCACCCAGTTCAGCCGCCAGATCGATGCCGGCTTTATTGATATCCGCCAGAACAACATTAGCTCCCTGCTCGATAAGACGTCGGGTTGTCGCTTCACCAAGGCCTGAAGCTGCGCCGGTTACCAGAAATGTTTTGCCTGAAATTTGCATATTGATATCTCTCTGTGTCGCCATACCGGGCTCTTGTTAGGCATGACCCGGGACTATTTAAAGTTTTGAAAAAGAACGCCGGATCGGAATCCGGCGCTCTTTCCTGATGAAAATACCTGTCCCGCTAAGGGTTAGTCAGAAGTTGCCTCATCCTCAGCTTGTTTCCGCAGAATAAAACGCTGAATCTTGCCGCTAGGCGTTTTAGGCAGCTCATCGACAAATTCGATTTCCCGCGGGAAGGCGTGGGTCGACAGACGCTCACGAACCAGATTCTGAATATCCTGAACCAGCTCATCAGAAGCCTCATGACCATCGCGTAGTACAACGTAAGACTTGATGATATGCCCACGCTTAGCATCCGGTTTACCTACTGCTGCGCTCTCAGCAACGGCATCGTGCTCCAGTACCGTACCCTCTACATCTGCAGGGCCAACGCGGTAGCCCGCTGTAGTGATAATGTCATCGTCACGACCACTGAACTGGTAACAACCATCACGGTTCTCAAACACCATATCGCCGGTCAGGTAATACTTACCGTGGAAAGGTTTCTTCTCCTGCCAGGTATAACCCTGAAAGAAGAACGCCGGTGAGTTTTCCATATCAACAGCAAACTGGCCTTCCTCACCCGGACTAACTTCATTGTAGTCAGCATCCAACGCCACCACGCGGTAACCCGGCAGGGCGTAACCCATAGCACCAATATGTACATTGTGCTCCAGTGAGTGGTGATTACAGCAGGTCATACCGGTTTCCGTCTGACCGTAATGATCCATCACAGGACAACCCAGCACATCACTAACCCAGTTTACAACTTCAGGGCTCAGCGGCTCACCGGCCGAACTGGCACGACGCAGTGCCAGCTTAGGCTCCATCTCTTTGTGCGCATTACTGGCCATCATCATGCGATAAGCCGTTGGCGCTGCCGCAAGATTGGTAATCTGATACTTCTCCAGCATCTCATAGGTGTTTTCAGTGGTGAAACCCGCTTCATTAAAGTGAGTCGCCACGCCCATGCACAGTGGCCCTGTGATCGCGTAGTAAAGACCGTAAGCCCAGCCCGGATCCGCTACGTTCCAGTACTTATCATCCTGCTCAAGGCCGATGGCATACTTCATATAGATGTAGAAGCCCAACAGCGCCTTCAGCGGAACCGCAACACCTTTTGATTTACCCACAGTGCCGGAAGTAAACATCTGCAGGAACGGCTGCTCGGCATCCAGAATAACCGGCTCAAACTGATCGCTCTGAGCTTCGAGAACACTGGCAAAATGCAGATCACCTTTTGCACCGGCCTCAGAAGCATGATCACAAACAAGAACAACCGGCGGCAGGCTTTTTACCTGATCAAACTTATGGCGGTTAGCCGCATCAGTAACCACAACCTTGGCATCGCACTGACTGATGCGATACTCAATCGCCTCATAGCCAAAGGCAGTAAACAGTGGCTGATAAACAGCGCCGATACGCCAGGTACCCAACACAACAACCAGCAGATCAGCAGTACGCGGCAGCATGCAGGAGATACGGTCGCCCGCTTTTACCCCCTGAGAAGACAGAAAGTTCGCAAACTGAGCCGACTTAGCCTGAAGCTCAGCCCAGGTATGCTTTGAACTGGTGCCGTCCGCGGCTTCACAGAAAAGCCCGATTTCATCACCGCGACCCGCCTCAACCTGCTTGTCGCAGCATTCCACACAGGCGTTAAAACCTGTTTTAAGACTACCGGTGAATTGAGCTTCCACCTGGTCCATAGAGAAATCAGCCATAAAGGCCGCGTAGTGCTGCTTTTCAGCAGCGGAACTTGTCATAGGGTTTGTTGTTGTCATAAGGATCTCCGAATATCCAACGCCTGTTTTATTTTTATTCGTGGCTGGCGACTGGCTCTTGCAGACATATACAGTTTACGTAAACGTCATGCCACCGCTCTAAAAAAAGCGCTCTACAGATAACTAGCAAGCGCTCGGTTTTTACAACAATTTAGCGATCCTTTACCGGACACGCAAGCCCCTGAATCGCATTTTTCTACTCTTGGGCAGGCAGACTCAAGCCTATACCAGATTCCCAGGGATATTTATTAATGACAACCTCTTGATCTGAAAACAAAAAAAGCCCGCCAAATAGAAACATTAGTCGGGCTTTATTTGAGATTTCACTCGATGGCGCTCAGCCTAGACCGATCAGTTCCCCCAATGCCTGAGCCAGATCATCCGGTGTTTTTTCACCATCAGCGTCATACCACTGCACCGTCCAGTTCAACGCTCCCAGTGCAAAGCGGCGGATCAGCGGCTGGTCACCCTTGATCAGGCCCGCAGCGACACAGTCATCAATGACCTGTTGCCAGAGCTGCTCGTACTGATCACGCATATCAATCAGCACATTCAGGGAGTCTTCGGTAAGACTTCGCCACTCATAAAGAGCAACCACATGCGCATTTCTATCATTCAGAAGCGTACTCAGATGAGCCCTGGCCAATGCTTTAAAGCGCTCTTTAGGATCCGTCAGGCCCGTCAAGGCATGATCGGCAATCGCCATGGCGCTTTCCATACCATCCTGAATAACAGCGCAGAGAATCTCCTGCTTGTCGTTAAAGTGATGAAAGAGGCTACCGGACTTGATGCCCATGGCATCAGCCAGCATACGGACGGTTGTACGCTCGTAGCCCTGCTCACAGAACAGGCGGGCTGCGATAGCAACCAGTTCCTTGCGTCGTTTTGAATTATTAGTTAGAGTCATCTCAAATCTAGCGCTTGCTTGGTTTTTTGATTGATTGCCAACAAATTAACCACAATACCCCCAAAGTGGTCAAATATCAGAGGTATCAAATCTTCCGGCAGCCGCGTAAACACAAATGTTCGTCAGACGTGATCGTTTCTGGGCGAACTTTAACGCTTTTTTCAGAAAAGCCATCCACACTCATCGTTCGTGATCGAATCGCGGCACAACTCTAACTCCTTCGCCTTTCGATCCGGATCCAATAACAAAAAAGGGTTTAAAGCATGAAAGAAGATGCAGTTGTAATCGTTTCCGGAGCGCGTACTCCAATGGGCGGCATGATGGGCAGCCTGAGCACTCTGACCGCGCCTGAGTTAGGCAGCGTTGCCATTGCCGATGCGATCCGTCGCGCCAACCTGCAACCTGAAGATATTCAGGAAGTGATTATGGGCTGTGTACTTCCGGCAAGCCTGGGGCAGGGCCCTGCCCGTCAGGCGATGATGAAGGCCAATATCCCGGTATCTACGGGTGCCACCACCATTAACAAGCTGTGTGGCTCCGGAATGAAAGCCGCCATGCTGGCTCACGATCTGATTAAAGCTGGCAGCAACGACATCATGGTTGCCGGTGGTATGGAAAGCATGAGCAATGCGCCTTACCTGATGACGAAAGCCCGAAGTGGTATGCGTCTGGGTCACGGTGAAGTCAAAGACCATATGTTCCTGGATGGTCTGGAAGATGCGCGCACTGGCAAGCTGATGGGGGTTTTCGCTCAGGAAGTCGCCGATGAGCGGGGTTATACCCGTGAAGCAATGGATGATTTTGCTATTGGCTCCCTGAAAAAGGCAATGGCCGCCATTGATAACGGCAAGCTGAAGGCGGAAACCGTTGCAGTTACCGTATCCGGCAGAAAAGGCGACGTAATCGTCGAAGACGATGAACAACCGCACAACGCAAATCTGGATAAAATTCCAACACTGCGTCCAGCCTTCAAAAAAGACGGCACCGTAACGGCAGCAAACTCCAGCTCCATCTCTGATGGTGCATCTGCACTGGTTCTGATGCGTGAGTCAGAAGCAGAAAAACGCGGCCTGAAACCTATGGCACGTTTTGTCGCCCATGCAACAAATTCCCGAGAGCCATCGGAATTTACTCTGGCGCCAATCGGTTCTATCGAGAAAGTGTTGGCTAAAGCGGGCTGGTCGATCGATGACGTTGATCTGTTTGAGATCAATGAAGCATTTGCTGTCGTGACCATGCTGGCGATTGATGGTTTGAACATTCCGGCGGAGAAGGTCAACATCTACGGTGGTGCCTGTGCACAGGGTCACCCGATTGGCTCCACCGGCTCCCGAATTCTGGTCACTCTGATGCACGCCCTGCAACAGGAAGGCAAGAAACGGGGTATCGCCTCACTGTGTATCGGTGGTGGTGAAGCAACTGCAGTAGCTGTTGAGTTGCTCTAACTCTTTAGCGTGTATGAATAAAAGCCAGAAACATCAAAAAAGCCGTCCAGCGTAAGCTGTAACGGCTTTTTTTGATCAATGGATATCAGCTGGTAAAGCGTTAAACCTTAAACCGATCCACTTTCTGCCCCAGTTCATTAACCAGAGCTTCCAACTCTCGACTGGTAGCTGCAGCCTGATCCACAACCTCAGAGGTCATCCGGGCCTCAGCGACAATCTGTTCGAGCGCATCAGTCATGCTTTGCGCGCGGGATGACTGATCTGAAGTCATACTGGTGATCTCTTCGAACATACGATGCAGGTTATCCACAGAGTTACTGACATTCGCCAGACGCTCATCGGACTGACGCATCCCATCGATACTGTTTCGGGCAACTTCGCTGGCCTCGTTAATCGCCTTAACCGCTTGCTTGGTTCCCGCCTGCAGCTGATCGATCTGCTGCTCAATATCTTCTGTGGATTGCTGCGTCTTGCTCGCCAGCATACGCACTTCATCGGCCACAACGGCAAAACCACGACCGCTCTCACCGGCACGGGCTGCTTCAATAGCCGCATTCAGCGCCAGCAGGTTAGTCTGTTCTGCAATGGACTTGATCATATCCAGCACATCACCGATCTGATCACTCTGACTTGCCAGGCTATTGATCACCTCGGCGGTTTTCTCAACATCCGTTACCAGAGCTTCGATATCGTGCCGCACACGACGAGAGATCATCGAGCTTTGGTTTGTCTCTTCACGGATCTGATCAACATTGCGGAGGGTTTCAGCAACACTCTCACTCTCTTCCGCCACGCTTTGTGCGATATAGGCAACAGAAGCAGACGCATCAGATGCTGCGCCCTGCTGACGCCCGGTCGCTTCAGAAGCCTGCTGCGTTCCCTGATGCATGGTGCCCACCACCTCTGTGGTATGACGGGACAACTGCTGAACATCGTTGATGATCACCTGAATCGCTTCGACAAAGTGATTCACCTTTTCAGCCATATCCGCGATTTCATCATTTCCTTTAACCTTTATGCGCTGGGTCAGATCCCCTTCACCAGCAGACAGATCCTCCAGAGCATCGGTCAATACATTCACGCGGCGCAGCAACCGAACCGACAGCACAACCACCAGAACGATAACCAGCACAAGCCCGCTGATGACAGAAACCAGGGTCATCTGCGCAACCAGCCCCTCTGAAGAGTTTTCGATACTTTTACCGATACTTTCCCGGGCAGCATCATTGTGCTGATGAATGCCATCAAGACGCTGCTGTAACCCGGCAACCGATTGGGCACCACCGGTATCGATACTGGCTTTTACAGAGCTGATACTCTGCTCAATCAGATCATTAAAGCCCGTTTCCATTTTGCGGGTACTTTCGATGACCGCATCCCGGCTGACGCCGATCACCAAACGACCGATCACAGCACCATTGGGATTAATAGGTTGTTCGATAACAATCAAACGCTCATGCTTTTTCGCCGCATCAATAACCTTATCCAACGAGTTGTCGCCCGAACCGGTCTTCATCAACTCTTTAACCAGATCGCTTTTACGATTCAGATAACGGGTCAGGCGTTTACCATAGCCATCATAGTAGCCCGCAAAGACTACATGCTCACTTTCGTGGGCCATTTTTACGTACTGAGTCAGCAGAGGCGTATCCCGATCCCAGACAGCCTGAGGCGCTACAGCCGCCAGCAAAACCGCCATATTGCGAGAGGTTTCCATCAGGGAAGATTCCAAAAGAGAAACGGTAGACTCTTTTTCCTGTTCCAGCTGGGCACGTAACTTAGTAGAGAGATCATCAGAAACGCTTTGGGTCATTCGGCTAATCTGAGCCTGAACACCCTGACTCGCCGCCTGAAGCTCCTCCGAAACTTTTCCGTTTTCAGCACTAAGACGGGCGCGAATATCCGAGATTAGATTCTCACCACCCGAGGCGGTCAGAAAAATGGTCAGCAGAGTTTGAATACCTGCCAGAAAAACAATAGCGATAATTACCGGGCGAAGTAATCGGCTATTTAGTGCAAATGACTGCTTCGACATAACAGTACCTAAATTTTCTATCAGTAACTTGTGGTTACCTACCCTTCAGCAATATCATCATGCCTTAGGTGTATTATTATTTTTCCGGGCTTCAGATCCATAAAGCCTCAGACCTTGGACAAAAGAATAATACTTTCGTCGCACAATAAAAACCGATTTATTACGCTTTTTTAACCAAACACAGCGCCATTCTTCTGCAAAATCCGGTCAAAACACGCTATTTTCGCGCTAAGTGAAAAAATCAGATTATTACCCATTTGCAACCGATAATTACCTTAGAACCAACCTGCTTATTCCCGTCAGCAAATGGTTGTCATCTGCCAACAGGCTAACCATAATTAGCTTAGTTTAAATATTCCTTTAATTGCCTGTCCGTGGTGTTTGCAATGCAATCCAGAAGCAAAAACAGTGCGCACTTTTTTATCAACGCGGCAACCGTAGCCGCGGAGCTGAGCGAAGTTCTCACTGAAGCAAAAAATATCTCACTGGAAGCCATGAATGCGAAAGCTTTGGTGGCCCGGGCGGGTGATAACGTTCGTACCTTTAAGCCCATTACTGATTTTATGGTTGAGCTGGCTAATGACACGATTTGGCTGGTAAAAGAGATCAACCGAGAAGCGCTGGTACTTTCCAGAACCTCTCTGAATGAACTGCATAGCTCTGACGCCAATGCCCGCTTTGCCACTGCGCAGCAAAAGGCATCTGCCGCACCCCATGTCGAAACCCTTGATCCAATCGCTAAAGAGGCCTACAACCAGCATCATCAGCAGGCAGTTCAGCTAAGACGCCACATGCGCAAGTTGTTTGAACTGCTGGATGAGATCGAATCACGCATGCTGGCTGCTAACGTGGTTACAGCCACATCCCGACTGGAAGCCGCTACAGCAGCGGACAGTTATCAGGCAAGTCTTGAAGGGATCGTGATTAAGCTGGAAAAGGCGGCCAACCGCATCAAGCACATTGCCACCAAGTGCCGACATTCTCTGGAGCGGTGATCCCGTATCACTCTCTCAACCTTATTTTCGTTGTCAACCGCCTGAACCGGGACGCCAACAAAAACCAAACCGGACTCACATTATGAAAGTTGTAAAACTCCATGAAGGTCGCAGCCACGAATGGCTGGTTTTCGGACGAGATGAAGAGCGTCCCAGCAAGATCATCGATACCAACCAGTACATGATCAAGACAACTAATCACGCCATCATGCTGGATCCGGGCGGCATTGAGCTGTTCTCTGCTATGCTCGCTGCGGTCGTTCACCATGTCCCGATCAACCAGATTACCCACCTGTTTGCCTCGCACCAGGATCCGGATATTATCTCCTCTCTCGGCTTATGGGATAAAACACTGCCTCATGCCGAACTGCACGCCCCTTGGCTGTGGGAAGGCTTTCTGCGCCATTTTGGCTGTAACAGCATCCGCTATAACCCGCTGCCGGACGAAGGTAAGAGTATCCGCCTGGATGACATTGAGATTCAGTTTATTCCGGCACACTACATGCACTCTTCCGGCAACTTCAGCGTGTATGACCCTCAGGCTAAAATCCTGATGAGTGGCGATATCGGTGCCGCCCTGCTGCCGGACGGCGCACCTCTGTTTGTAGAAGATTTTGATGCCCATGTTGAAAAGATGCGTCTCTTCCACCAACGCTGGATGCCTTCCAACCGGGCGAAAAAAGACTGGGTACGTCGTGTTCGCCAACTGGATATTGAATACATGGCACCTCAGCACGGCGCTATCTTCAAAGGCCGCGATGTTCAGCGTTTCCTGGACTGGCTGGACGAGCTGGAAGTCGGCACAGGCATCGGTCACTGATTCAGGTCGATAGCAGCCAAATCAAAGCCCGGTGATAAACAGAAAAATCATCGGGCTTTTTCTTTTAAGAAATATTTTTCACTATAAATCCCCTGCTCGTAACTTTTTCAATACACCCCAAAAGTGCTAACGCTTCATATTCTTAACACTCTTCACCAGTCGTAAAAATATTCTTACACAACCCTGCCTATTAACACGCCTAACAGACGAAACTCTCCGGTAAACCGCACCTGAAAAGGCGTTACTATCAATAGGTTATAACTGGCTACTTTTATGACAGTCCGCCAACAACAATAACTTTGAAACCGTTTTACTGCTTTGGAGCCATCCATGTTTGAGAATGTAAAAGCGATTCCCGGAGATGCCCTTCTGGCCCTCATGATGGAATTCAAAAAAGATCCTACGCCAACCAAAATCGATCTGGGGGTCGGTGTTTATAAAGACGACGCAGGTCTGACGCCCATTCTTCCGGTGGTAAAAAAAGCAGAAAGCCTGATTCTGGAAAACGAACAAAGTAAAGGTTATATCGGCCCGGCAGGTGCTCCTGAACTGGCACCACTGCTGCAGGGGCTGATGTTGGGTGAGAACCACCCCCTGATTACAGAACAGCGTATCGCAACCACTCAGACTCCGGGCGGTACCGGTGCCCTGCGTGTTGCCGGTGATCTGGTGAACGCTCTGAACCCGGAAGCCAAAATCTGGGTAAGTGACCCGACCTGGTCTAACCACTTCCACGTTTTTGCCGGTGCTGGTGTCGAAGTCCGTACCTACCCCTACTACGATGCGCAGCAGAACGCTCTGGCCTTTGACAATATGTTGGATGCGATCCGCCAGATGCCTGCCGGTGATGTGATTCTGCTGCACGCCAGCTGCCATAACCCAACGGGTATCGATCCGACTCTGGAACAGTGGAAACAGATCAGCCAGGTCGTATCGGAGCAAGGCCTGCTACCGCTGATCGATTGTGCCTATCAGGGCTTTGGTGACGGTCTGGAAGATGATGTTCAGGGTCTGAAGCTGATTCTGGAGAAATGCCCGGAAGCACTGATCACAACATCCTGCTCAAAAAACTTTGGTCTCTACAACGAGCGTATCGGTGCACTGAGCATCGTTGCGGCTCAGGCAGAGCATTGCCGTAATGTCTTTTCTCAGGCTTGCAACTGCATCCGGGCTAACTACTCAAACCCACCGGCACACGGCGCTGCAATTGTCACCACCATTCTGGCTGACACAGCACTGCGTCAGCAGTGGGAAACTGAGCTGGCTGAGATGCGTACACGTATTCACCGGATGCGTTCCGAGCTGGTAAAAAATCTGGACTCGCTCTCATCAGATCGGGACTTCAGCTTTATTACAGCGCAGAAAGGTATGTTCTCTTACTCAGGGCTGAGCAAGAACGAAGTCAAGTATCTGAAAGAGAAGCACGCTATCTACGCCGTTGATTCGGGCCGAATTAATATTGCCGGTATCAACGACAGTAATCTGGAGCGCCTGAGCCAGGCGATCTCTGAAGCGATTAGTCGTTAATGAGGCTTATCTGCTTCAACGAGAAAGGGCCACTTTTACGTGGCCCTCTTTTTTGTGCTTTTTAAACAGTAATCATCAGCTTTTCAAGCAAAGCCTAGCTCACCATCATTGTATTCTCAGGATCAACAGGCACAGGCAGAATACCGTGAGATTCGGTATGGTGAACAAAAGCTCTGAAGTCTGCTGCCAACATAGGTTTGGCAAACAGATAGCCCTGCCCCTCGTCACAGCCCTGCTGCTTTAGCCATTCAAACTGAGCAAAGGTCTCAATTCCCTCGGCAATAACAGGTATCTTAAGGTTTTTACCTAACTGAAGTGCTGCCGCAACAACGGCTTCGTTCTGCCCCTGCAACCCTTCGGAAACCATAGTATCCCGCACAAACTCCTGAGCAAGCTTAAGACGCCCGATCGGCAACCGCTGAAGATACAGAAGTGATGAGTAACCGGTGCCGAAATCATCGATCGAGAAACGTATACCCAGTGCCCGCAATCGATTCATTACCATCTCAGCTTGCCGTATATCCTGAACCAATACCGTCTCTGTGATCTCAAGCTCAATATAACGGGCCGGTAGCCGATGTCGTTCCAGAATAGCTTCAACCTGCTCCACAAAGCCCTGAGCCAAAAGCTGCAATGAAGACACATTAACGCCAATGCCGCCAAAACTTACGCCTTGATCCAGCCAGCTTCGGGCCTGGCGACAAGCCTCATCCATCACCCAACGGCCGATCTGATGAATCAGGCCCCGTTCCTCTGCCAACGGGATAAAAGTTGCCGGAGAAATCACACCGCGCTCCGGGTGATGCCAGCGAATTAAAGCCTCGCAACCAATCACTTTCTCGGTCTGCAGGGCAATCTGCGGCTGAAACATCAGAAAGAGTTCGCCATTATGCTGAGCGCTTTCCAGATCCTTGGCCAGCAGGGTATTTTCAAAAATGCGCTGGCTCATCTGAGGCTCATGAAAACGATAGTGCCCCCGCTGTTCACGCTTCACCTCAGACAGCGCGATATCAGCCTGCTCCATCACCTGCTCGATGCTCGCAGGCCCATCTGTCCAGTAAGAGATACCAATACTGCCGGAAACCCTGAGATCATGGCCATCCAGAATCATTGGTTGAGCCAGTTCATTCTGCAGATGTTCCGCCCAGTGTCGTATTTCCACCACATTCTTGGGCTCATCCAGTAAAATGGCAAACTCATCGCCATCCAGACGCCCCAAAAAGCTTGAAGGTGGTAATACGCGCCGAATCAGTTCTGCAACCCGGAACAGCAGCAAGTCTCCGATACGGTGTCCGAGAGAATCATTAATCAGTTTGAAATGATCCAGATCGACAAACATCACCGCAAAGGCACTACCCTGAACATTCAGTTTATTCACAGCCCCCTGAAGGCTTAGCTTAAAGCGCTCACGATTAGCCACACCAGTCAGCTGATCAAAGTAAGCCAGCCGGCGTACCTCATCTTCTGAACGCTTACTCTCTGTGATATCCATAATAGACCCACACAGACGTACCGCTCTTCCTTGCTCATTCCACAGTGCCTGACCTCGCATCCGGATCCACAGCCAACTCTCTTGTTCACTGCGTACCCGATAACGGATATCCAGTACTGCATGTTGTGTAATATGTGCTTTAACGGCCTCACGAACATCCGCCAGATCCTTTGGGTGAACCCGCTTAAGCCACATATCTGTGCTCAACCACTCCTGACCGAACTCCGGGGATCTATGCCCTAAAATTTCCAGAAAACGAGGTGCAAGATACAGTTGATCTGTTTCCAGATTCCAGTCCCAGATACCATCATTAGTACCCCGGATTGCTAACTCAAAGCGCTCCTCACTAACCCGCAGAGCCTGCTCTGTAACAAGCCGTTGGTGAACCTCGCGTCGCAAACGCCTTACTGAGAAGAGAGCAAATACAACCAATGCCAACAGAAACAGGGCAAATGCGATGCCACCATAGCGGTAAACCTGCTCTTTGTTTATCACACCGGATATTTCAGGGTGCAGCCATCGACGATGAATCTGATCACGCTCAGCATCAGTGACGCTATAGAGTCCCTTTTCCAGAACGGATACCAGTATCGGCAGCTCTTTGCGGGTCGCAAAACGCACGGCATAGCTGAAGTTGGCATCACCGCTCACATCAAGGTTACTGATTCCTTCCTGCTTGATATGCCACCAAGCACTGGCCACGACAGAGACAGCCGCATCGGCATTACCCGCTGACACCGCCAGCATCAGATCGCGGGCGCTTTTCAACTCCATCAGCTTGATATCCGGGTTAAAGAGACTCAAATGTTCAGCAATAGCGGTGCCACGAATAACAGCAACGGTTTTACCGGACAAATCACCCAGGTTTTTATAATTCCGCGAAGTTTTCCGCACAAAAATTTTGTTCGCCAGAAACGTATAGGGCGAGGTGAACAACAGGTATTCTTCGCGCTCAGGCGTTGCAGAAGCCGCAAAAACCATATCGACTTCACCTTGCCGCGCACCTTCCAGCAGAGCTGAGTAGGATGAGTAAAAATGGGTCTTGAAACTTAAAGGAAGCTTCTTTTCCAGAAGGGTAAGAAAATCCATCGCTACACCGCGATAGTGTCCGTCTTTATCCTGTGACAGGGTATGGGGCGGTATAAATGCGATACCGACATTCACAATACCTCTACGCTGATTCAGCCACTGCTGCTCCTGCCCAGTCAGGGCAACCTGAGTCTTCTCTCCGGCATCAGCCAATGCCGGAAAAAAAGAGTTCAGTAGCAACAACAGGATAAAAACCGTGAAACCCAGTTCACGGCGGTGACATCCCTGTGGAAACATTCTTTGCCTACCTCGGGTAAGATAAAATTTAAACACCTAATATTACACAAAATAACATTCAAGCAACCGAAGCCAGATCATTATTTCACTTTGTAACTCTCTCTTTCTGTTCAAAGGCATAAGCACTAGTTTGATCCATCAAATATACAACTTATATGCCTTGATCCAAATCAAAAGAAGTCTCTTTATCAGACTTATTGGTTAACATTGCTCTTCAAAATCGCCATTCTCTAAATCCCACATAAATTATCTGGAAAAAACAACAATCACATCCAGTGAGGGAATGAATGAAACATTCACAAACATGCAGGAGCATTTTTTATCGCAGTGATCAACTGCTGGTAGAACTGGAATCTCTGTTAGGAGAGTTGGAGCTTAAACGCTCCCGGCTTAAGGATAAGATAGGAGGTGTGACCTCTTCGGCTAAAGGCCGCAGAAGAGCCGGAATCAGATCCCAGATCTGATGACTGGTTCCCTTCGGTGTATTGGTTACAAAAAGATTCATTTAAAATATTTTATAAATAGATCTCTTTTGCTTCAATACAAAACAAGGCAAATAAATACAACTTTATACGTCATGTTAACCGAAGGGAGTCACCCTTATGTCATTAGAGACACTTCGCCAGATTGTTGCTCTCAACCAGAGAATGTGTGACACAAACGATCGCTTTGTTACCGACTTCAAAGCCATCATCGAAAAACTCGATGCCGGTCGCGCAAGCATGATGCAACATGCTGATCAGCTGAAATCGATGAAGAAACCGGAATCGGCTAATTGCGAAACAGGCCACACGCCTGTATTGAAAGTTGAAGCTTAACCCCTATTAAGCCGTTGCCTGATCTGACTAATCATCACAGAAGCATCGTTGTAATCCAGTGCGATTTCGAACCATTTGTCTGCGGCTTTCAACACCAGAGTAGGAAAGCTTCTTGCCCCCAGATGGTGAGTGAAAGCCAGCTCCTGCTCTAACGCTTCATTAATTTCCGGCCCGACGATAGCCTGCATAAACGCACCAGGATTCATACCGATGCTTTCAGCGCAATCGGCCAGGGTATCAATATCAGACGGATTTTTCGCTTTCAGATAGTAAGCCTCCTGAATCGCCGTGATCATCGCATCCTCTTTGTTGACTTTTCTGGCCAGCAAAAGAGCGCGGCAGGCAGGATACGTTGAACGTCTTGGCTGGCAAACGCGCCAGAAATCGTGGTTAAACGCTGTACCTACCTTTGCCTCTATCCTCTTCCAGGTCGCAGCGATCTGTTCCTGCTGCGCGCCAGGCATCGGCTCATCACTATCCGGTGCCAAACCACCTGCCAGGGTGTAATAACCCAACTCCGGGAAAGTCTTTCGAATCTCGGCGAGAACAGGCTTAAATGCCCAACACCAACTGCACATAGGGTCCATGATATAAACCAGAGCAGGATGCTCATCCTGAATCAATTGTTTCAGATAGTCGGTCATTGAGTTTACGGTCATCACAAAACCTTCTTATTGTCGTTTTTCTGCCAATAACCACACCGGACTTGCATTGAAGGCCGGTCAGATTATGATGCCTGCTTCTTGAGGCGGGGTATAACGATGAATTTAATCTTACTGTATGAGTCGGACTTTATCAGCGAGGATAAAGTTCACCTGACAGATCACAGGGCAAAACACATCCAAAAAGTCCATCGGGCTGAAATCGGTGATCAACTTAAAGTTGGCCGGCTTAATCAGCTGATGGGGTCAGGCATTGTTCTGCAATCGGACTCTGACGGTGTGATCCTGCAAACCACTTTCTCTCAGCAACCGCCAACACCTCTCCCGTTGACCCTGATTCTGGCATTACCACGTCCCAGAATGCTGGCCAGATCCCTACAGCATATCAGCACCATGGGCGTAAAACGTCTGATCCTGCTGAATACCCAACGGGTAGAAAAAAGCTACTGGATGTCTCCGGAGCTGAAGCCGGAAAAGATTCACGACAATCTGATTCTGGGGCTGGAGCAGGCCAAAGATACCCTGCTGCCGGAAGTGATTCTGGAAGCCCAGTTCAAGCCTTTTGTTGAAGACCGTCTGCCGGAAATCATTGCCGGAACCCGAGGTTTGGTGGCCCACCCCGGTAGCCCGGATGCCTGTCCGCGCGGTCTTGAGGAAGAAACCACGCTGGCGATCGGCCCGGAGGGCGGCTTTATCCCTTACGAGGTGGAAAAGCTGGTGGAAGCAGGCCTGCAGCCGGTGCATCTGGGCGATCGAATTCTGCGGGTAGAAACCGCAGTAACGGCACTTCTCGCCCGCCTGTTCTGACTAAAGGCTTGGCTAACAGGAACGTTTGCTGACGCTTTCAGCTCGTTTTTACGAATCAGAGACATTAAAAAGCCCTGCTCGCCATTTGGCGTGAAGTGACCCCATAAAGTTGGACACTTTATTATCCGGCTGCCATGGCCTGAGTTCGATATTCAACTGGACTCAGGCCATTGAGCTTCAACTTAATACGTTTTGTATTGTAATACTCGATATAGTTTTTGACCTGATCGATCAGATCATCTGCGTCTTTAAACACTTCTCCGTGGTACATCTCTGCCTTCAGATG
>JBLWSY010000001.1:0-623800 GCA_048270425.1 Oceanospirillum sp. | reverse complement strand
CCCGATTCCCGATTCCCGATTCCCGATTCCCGATTCCCGATTCCCGATTCCCGATTCCCGATTCCCGATTCCCGATTCCAAGTGTGACTTACTGGTCATTTTTGTGCGTTTCAAATAAATCACAACTTAATAATTTTCTTGGCTTTTTTTTAAGGTGGTCGTTTGAAGTTGGTTTTTTTAGTTATATCCAACTGTTTTTTAAAGAAAAAAAGCTACACTAATTTGACAAAAGTTTGAGTGGGTGCAAATCTAGTCAAACGTATGTTTTAGAGCGTGACTCGAAAATAAAAACAATATCGATAAAGGCATTCGAATATGAAGATTAAAACTGTACTTCCATCCAAGTTGTCTCTGGCCGTGGCGGCAGCGCTCTTTAGTGGTCAGGCTATGTCTGCGGGTTTTGCCCTTAATGACCATAGTGCTACAGCCTCGGGTAATGCCCTTGCTGGTGCGGCGGCGAGTCGTTCTGATATTTCCTTTAGTTTTTGGAATCCAGCCCTTTTTACTAATGCCAAAAAGATGGAGCTTTACGCTTCTGGCGCTTTAGTTCTGCCGGAGATGGATGTTGAGGTTAACTCTGCATCTACACCTTCAAGCTTGGGAGGGCAGCCAATGACGGGAGATGCACCTTCAGATGTGGTTGATAACTCCTTGGTGCCATCAATTTATTTTGCTTATCCATTGAGTGATTCGACCGTTGCAGGTGTTTCGTTAAATGCTCCGTTCGGTCTATCAGGTAAGTACGGTGATGAGTGGGCTGGTCGTTATCATTCCGCAAAGACATCGGTTAAAGATGTTTCTTTATCAGCCTCTCTTGCTCATCGGTTGAATCAGAAGTTCTCGGTCGGTGCTAGCGTTCAGGTTCACAAGGGGGAGGTGGTGCTGGAAGCTGCGATCCCTGAATCACCGCTTTTGGCAACAGATCAAGAGGGTTACGGTTCTCTGAAAGCTGATGATGTGGCGATTGCCTATGCCTTTGGTGTTATGTTTGAGCCGGCTGAAGGTACCCGATTGGGTTTAGGTTATCGTAGTGAAGTTGACTTTGAGTTCGAAGGTGATGCTGAGTACGAAAATATAAGTCCGGCCCTTGGGCCTGGCGGGGCGAACCTTGGTATTGATGATGCTGCTATTTCGGATAATTTGACGTTTCCGTCTGTTCTTACTTTGAGTGCGGAGCATGACTTCAATGATAGGCTTACCCTGGGTGCTACAGCGATGCGAACCGGCTGGAGTTCTCTTGAAGAGATGCGCATTAAGTTTGAGGATGGGGATGATGGTAAGGCTCAATCTGATTCGGTTCTAACCTTTGGTTTTGAGGATCAATGGTTCTACTCTGTGGGTGGTACCTATGCCATGTCTGATAAGTTAACTCTGCGCTCGGGTGTTGCGATAGATAACTCTCCGGCTAGGGATAAGTATCGCTCAGCCCGTACTCCGGATGGCGATCGTAAGTGGTTCTCTTTGGGGGCTAGTTACAATCTGGGGCAGGCTGGTGAAGTGACTGCGGCATATACTCATGTTGCTATTGAAGACGTGAGTGTTGTTAGAGATGGCTCGCTACCGGAGGATTCTGCTCGAGGCAAGTTAGATGCGGACTATGAATTGAGTGCAAATGTATTTTCTTTTGCATACAACGTATCTTTCTGATTCGTCAGAAGGCAAATTGTGTGAAGAGCTGGCTATGGCCAGCTCTTTTTTTGTTCTACTACTTTTTATTGCTTTGGTTTCTGCTTATAAGTTGCTGTAGTTTGCTGTCCAGGGTTGTTAGGAGGGTTTTATTTTCTGACTTTAAAGCGTCCTGGTTTTCTTTGCTCAGCTCTATGAGCTCCCCTAGGGAGCGGCGTAGTGTCTGGAGGGTGTTCTTGTTCTCTTCCGCTTGCCTTTTGCTGCTATTCTGACCTGTCTGGATCTCGCTTAGAATTGATGTAAGTGTCTTGTTCTGTTCGTTATATTTTCTGTTTTGTTCAGCGAAACTTTTCTCAAGCGCATTCTGTCTAAATTCTTTATCCTTTAGTTGCTGTCTTAATTCATCGGTCTGTTTGATCCAGTATTGCTCAGATGCCTCGCTACGCTTTCTCTCTTCATTGAGTTGTTGTTCGAATAGCTTGAGTGTCTCCTTGAGATCGCCCTGGCGCTTCTGTCGCTCCTGCTGGCTTCTTTCTTCATGTTGAGTGAGTTCTTTACGTTGTTTCTCTTTCAATTCTTCCAGATGTTGCTGCTGGTTAGAAATATCTGCTTTTGCACTTTCTATTTGAGTGCTTAGCTCTCTGTTTTTCTCTTCACTGTTCTCAAGCTTTGTCGTCAGAATTCCTTTCTGTTTTTCCAGTTCTCTGATTTCTTCGAGTAGGCCGTTGTTCTTATCTTCCAGCCATTTGTTGCGCTCATTTGTGGCTAGGGCTTGCTCTATGGCTTGCTGCTTTTCTTCCTCGGCCTGATCCAAGGTCTTCTGAATTTCCTGTTTGTAGCTTTCCAGCTCTTTTGTGGCGTCTTCGCGGGCTTGCTGCCATACCGCCTGAACCATGCTGTTCAGGTTATCCGGGGCAGGGGTGCCGCCTGCAACCATGGGTTGTTGCTGTCTTTCACTTCTCCAGCGTTTTAGGTGTTCCGAGATGGTGGTAAAGCTGCCTGTACCCAATCTTTCCCGCAGCCCTGCAATGGTGGGGTTCAGGCCTTCTGACTGCATCTCGTCGATGGCTTGTTTTACGTCGCTATAACTAATGCCATTTCTAGCCATTTTTCGCTTATTCCTAATCCGGTAACGCACACATTAAAGCTTTCAATTAATATTACGTATTATGTATTACATAATATTTTTAATCAATATTGCTATTAATTCACGGTAACTCTAATAACCGTGAATTTTTAAAATTACACTGCTAGAATGGCCTGATAAGAAGCATTGAGGCTTTGGTGCAGTCTTGATGGCTGAAAATAGCCGTAAAACGAACGAGAGCGTTTAAACGATCGATAGCTATTGGGCTAGTAACGAGAAATTGGTTGGTAACGAGAAATGGCTGAACTCATTCAAGCTGGTTCATTTGGCAGGCAATCAGGTATCGAGCAGGGGGATAGCGGCCCTTCAGGCGCTTTGATGCCTTTAGAAAAGCTGATAGCGAACCAAGTTGAGCTACCTGAGACTCTGAGTGGCCGGTTTGGAGCAAACCGAAATGACGTAGCGCCGCAAATTGCTGCCAATACAGATCTGGAGGCGGTGCAGAGCTGGCTTTTGGAATACCAGGATTCACCCGAAACGTTTCGCAGTTACCGCCGTGAGGCTGAACGCCTGATACTTTGGTGCTGGTATCAGCAAGGTAAGGCTTTGTCGGATCTGAACCGGCAGGACATTGCGGATTATCAGGCTTTTATAAAGCAGCCTGAACCTGTTGATTTTTGGTGTGGTGAACCTTGCTCCCGCACATCTCCAAGTTGGAAGCCCTTTAAGACGGGATTAAGTGCAACCAGTCAAAGACAAACGCTGACGATCCTTAAGGGGTTGTTCAATTACCTGCGAGATGCGGATTATCTCAGAGGCAACCCCTTTGCGTTGATCCGTCAGAAAAGCACCGATAGCCAGGCGATACAGCGCAGTAAGAAAATCGAACGCTATCTTGAGCAGGATGATATTCGGCATATTTTCGAGCGCTATTCTGAGAGCTTCGGCGTCGATGTGGAATCTGGCGAAAAAAACGAGCGTGAATCTGTGCGCGAGAAAACGCTGTTTTACTTCCTCTACTATCTGGCCCCACGAGCCAGTGAGGTTGCAGCCTGTAATATGAACGACTTTTTTCAAAGACGTGGGCGCTGGTGGTGGCGGGTTTTGGGTAAAGGTAAAAAGTATGCAGAGGTTCCGGTTCCTGAACCTATGATCCGACAGGTGATGTATTATAGAAGATTTCTTGGCTTGTCTGCTGAGCCGGAGGTGGATGATGAAAGTCCTTTCATTCGTTCAACACGGGGCACAAAAGGCGTAAGCCCCAATATGATCTACCGGTTAAGCAAGAAAATCCTCGCGGATACCGCTAATCTGATTGACGCTAATTTTCCGGAATCTGCCGCCAGAATGCGTCAGGCATCGACTCACTGGTTCCGACATACCGCAATTACCCATCTGGCAGATAAAGGTGTCGATCTCCGGCTTGTTAGTAAAACAGCGCGGCACAGCCAACTGGAAACCACGGCAATCTATTTCCATGCTGAAGATGAAGCGTGGCATGATGCAGTTAACCGTTTTGATGGTGTTGCACCTCAGGATAAAACCTCTGATAGCTGATGCCAGTCGAGAGATAATAAGAAAGAGCGATTTATGACCGACCTACTTAAAAATTCTGCCCAAGCCATTAAGCCTGTGATTGAGGCTGGTTCTTTACGTCACAAAGAGATGATTCAGTGGCGTCATCAGATTCATGCTCACCCTGAGCTGGCTTACCTTGAGCAAAAAACATCGGATCTGATTGCATCCAAGCTCACTGAATGGGGTGTTGAGTTTACCAGGAACTGGGCCGAAACCGGCATTATGGCGCGCATCAGAGGGCAGGGTGGTGCCGGGCCAACGATTGCTCTGAGAGCGGATATGGATGCCTTGCCGTTACAGGAGCAAAATACCTTTGAACACCGTTCCCGCCATGACGGTCAGATGCATGCCTGTGGTCATGATGGCCACACAACGATGTTGCTCGGTGCCGCCAAATACCTGGCGGAGCATCCCGATTTTTGTGGTGAAGTCGTTCTGATTTTTCAGCCTGCAGAAGAGGGGCAGGGGGGTGCCAGGGTGATGGTGAATCAGGGGATTTTCAAAGATTATCCGGCTGATTATGTCTTTGGTTTGCATAACTGGCCGGGTCTTGAGGCGGGTCATGTAGCAGTTCATGATGGCCCTGTTATGGCGGGTATGGATACCTTTGAAGTACTGATTCAGGGGGAAGGCGGTCATGGCGCTATGCCACACTTGGGCGTGGACCCTACTGTCATCGCTGCCCAGCTGATTACTGCTTTTCAAAGCATTGTCAGTCGTAACATCAGCCCGTTGGAGTCTGGTGTTATCAGTGTGACTCAAATGAATGCGGGAACGACTACCAATATTATTCCAGGAAGCGTCACGCTCAAAGGAACAACCCGAGCCCTTAATGATGAAACCCATGCGTTATTGCATCGGCGTATGGCGGATCTTGTACAACACACCTGTGCAGGTTTCGGCGCGACCGGATCAATCGCCTACGGTGGAACCTATCCGGCAACAATAAACCAGACTAAAGCAATGCAAAGTCTGGAGGTTGTTGCAAAAAGGATGCTTGGTGATGGCCTGGTGCAGAGCAAATTACCACCGAGCATGGGGGCTGAAGATTTCTCCTATTTCCTGCAGGAGGTTCCGGGCTGTTATTTCTGGTTAGGCAACGGTCCAACGACGGGAAGCTGCACTCTTCATAGTCCGCACTATGATTTCAATGATGAGATTTTGGCGACAGGGGCCAGTTTATGGGTGGCTCTGGTCTATCATCATGGGTTGGCGGTTCGCTGAGGCGTTACCGTTAACTGACGAGCTAAAGGCGCGCTGCTATAATGCCCTCTGCCCGTTGTGAAAAATTACAGCATTGTTTTTAAAAGGCATTTTATCGTTATCAGGATCACCCCTAGCACGTTTTAAAGTGCTGGTGACTGATTTTCATCTTTTACCCGAAAGTTATTGGAAGGCTGCGTTATGTCCGAAATCAATCAGGCACAATTAGATCTTGTTGATGAGTTTGAGTTTTTTGATGATTGGATGGACAAATATCAGTACATCATCGACATGGGTAAGCAGCTGCCGGAGTTTCCGGAAGAGTGGAAAACCGATCTGAACAAGATCAACGGCTGCCAGTCTCAGGTATGGATTCACCACGAATTTAAAGATGGGAAAATTAAGCTGAATGCGATCAGTGATGCCGCGATTGTATCCGGTCTGATTGCCCTGCTTCTGCGTATCTACGATAACCGTACGCCGGCGGATATTCTGGCAACTCAGCCGGAATTTTTGGCCAAGCTGGGTCTTGATAAGCACCTCAGTCCGACTCGTAGCAATGGTTTGCATGCCATGCTGCAACGTATTGGCGAGCTGGCGGTCAGCTATAAGTAACGCTCGGCCAGCAATCAAATTTAGTCCTAAAAAAGGCGCTATCGGATAATCCGGTAGCGCCTTTTTGGTTTTCGAATCCTGAGCAAACAAGAAGAGCTGCTTAAGCAGGTTGTGCCTGATCCTGTTTAAGCTCCTGTTTGATAACAACCGGGCCGCTGTGGAAGCGGAAGGTATCATCATCGGATTCGATCAGCTCTTTCTCCACTTCAGCAAAGAAAGCGATGCGCTCGTCGATCGGAGCTGAGGCGTATTGCTGAGCCAAATCCAGATAATCGCGATAGTGACGACCTTCAGAGCGAACCAATGACTGGTAGTATTTACCCAGCGCTTCATCCAGATGGGGAATCAAAGCCATAAAGCGTTCGCAGGAGCGTGCTTCGATAAAAGCGCCAATGATAAGCACATCAATGAGCTCATCAGCACCCTTACGGATATGTTGACGAAGACCGGAAGCGTAACGGGCAGCGGTCAGGTGCTCGTAGCGGATGCCGCGCTCTTCCAGAATGGTGACCACCTGCTCAAAGTGAAGTAGTTCTTCACGGGCCAACTGAGACATTTTTTTCAGCAGATCCGGTTTGTCCACGTAGCGATACATCAGGTTCATCGCTGTAGATGCTGCTTTTTTCTCGCACTGAGCGTGGTCGATCAGCAGGATATCAAGGTTTTCAAGGGCCTGTTCCACCCAGAGAGCAGGGGTGGAGCAAGGTAAAAACTGGTAGATCTCTTCGAGCAAATCAGGATTTTTCACAAATCAGCCTGTCTGTTTCTTCTAAGATGGTTCGGTTGATCTTCTGGTAAATGAGTTCCAGAAGACGCGATGTCGTGTTGTGTCGCCCGGTATCCGGCGAAAGCCTTCTGGCCTGATCCGTAAGCGTAATGCCGTAGGCTTCAATATCCTGAATACGGCCTGTGCCGACCCTTAACAGATCAACGATCCAACATTCGGGCGAAAAGCGCTTAGTATAGCGGATTCGGCGCTGGCTAAGTTGTTGTTGCAGTTGATCTTTATCAAGCAACACAAAAAACTCAGCTACGGTTTTTTCGGTGAGGGATTCGATGCGTTGCATAACGGCGTCACGCTCACTGGCTTCAGCCTGCCCCCAGCTTAAAATCTCATCAGAATGGCGTTTGCAGCCTCGGCAGATCTCATCACCCAGAGTGGTGCTGCAGATGCCGATACAGGGAGATTCAATTCTTGCCATGAGTATTCGTGTCTTGTGTGTCGTCAGTGTTTTTATCGTTGATGGCGTCGGTGTTTTTATTGATGGCGTCGGTGTTTTTATTGATGGTGTCAGCGCTTTTGTTGACTGGCCCGGTCGATGTTGAATCGGATTCAGACGGCTCTGAATGAGTGTGTTTGCACTGGTGAACGCCGTTGCTCCAGCAGCCTTTTTCTGGCACTGGATCGTATCCCCCTTTTGCCAGAGGGTTGCAGCTGAGAATCCTTTTAACCGCCAGAATTGTGCCCTTGATCGCGCCGTGGGTTTCCAGGGCTTCAAGAGCATAGCTCGAACAGGTCGGATAATAGATGCAGCGATTGGGCAGCAGTGGGCTGATCACATAGCGATAGAAGTGCACCAAAAGCTTGAGCAGATATTTCATAGTCTGATACCGACGGATCTTTATCCGGTGACGCAGCGTGAATTACTTACCGTAAAGTTCTTCCGGGCTGATCATAGGCTCGGAATCAACTCGTAAGCTGTTCTCATCGGCTACGGCGTAAAAGCAGCTGCGACGACCCGTGTGGCAGGCTGGGCCAATCTGATCAACGAGCAGCAGCAGGGTGTCGCCATCGCAATCAACACGCATCTCTTTCAGGTGTTGTACCTGACCAGAGGATTCACCCTTGCGCCAGTAGGCCTGACGGGAGCGGGACCAATAGCAAACGCGCTGGTTTTTAAGGGTTTCTTTAATGGAATCCAGATTCATCCAGGCCATCATCACCACTTCACCGCTGTCGAACTGCTGGGCAATGGCAGGAATCAGGCCGTCTTCATTGAATTTCAGATGGCTAAGTGCAGTGTCCAGATCGAAGGTTTGATTCAGTTCGGCCTTTTCGACCTGTTTCCAGTTAAACGCTGCGCTTGTCATGATGGGGCCTTAAAAATTAGGTGTCAGAATTTAGAGAATCAGGCCTCTGCTTCAGTCTCCAGAGGCTTTTTACGGGCGGCTACTATAGCAGAAATGATAAAAGTTGCAGCTGCCAGAAGGATGATGCAGGCACCGGCGGGCAGATCTGGCTGATAAGAGATCGCCAGACCACCAGAGGTAAAGGCAAGGCCAAGAAGCGATGCCAAAGCCATCATGCTGCCCAGTGTTTTGGTGTAGTGGCCTGCGATAGCAGCAGGAAGTGTCAGCAGGGCAATTACCAGAATCAGTCCGACAACCTGAATCATCAGAACAACGGTCAGAGCCACGATGCAAAGCAGCAGCAAGTAAAGAACGTTGACCGGCAAGCCTCTCAGGCGGGCGAACTGGGCATCGAAGGCAACGGCCTGAAACGGACGATAGAGCAGGGCAATTGCCGCGATAATTACGGCATCCATTCCCGCCATCAGCCAAAGATCCCCCTTAGCAACCAGCAGGATATTACCGAACAGATAGCTCATCAGATCCACCTGATAGCCCGGCGTCTGGCTGATAAAGAGCACGCCTATCGCCATGCCCGATGCCCAGAGTGCGCCGATTAAGGTGTCTTCCCGTTCCTGCCAATAGAGTTTCACCCAACCGATGATCAATGCAGAAACAACTGCAGCGATCAGTGCGCCAATGAAAGGTGAGCCGCCAAGATAATAGGCCAGCCCCATGCCGCCCATAACCGAGTGTGCGATACCACCCGCCAGGTAGCTGATGCGCATCACAACCACATAGGTGCCGATCAGGCCGCAGGCGATGCTGGCCAGAACACCGGCAATCATGGCGTTCTGCAGGAAAGTTTGTTCCATCAGGGCTGAAAAGAATTCCATCATTATTTTCTCAGGTAGCGTTAGCCGTCAGATCGCGTGGGAGTGGTGGTGAATCATGTGCACGTGATCACCGTACATCTGCTCAATCACGTCCGGTGTAATGGCGTGAGTCTCGTGACAAAGCAGTTCTTTGTTAAGACAGGCGACCCGATCCACGTAATCCGTGATAAAGCCGATATCGTGAGAGATCACGATGATCGACATACGCTTATTCAGCTCTTTGAAGAGTTCGAAGACGCCTTTCTCCTGATGCGAATCGACACTGGCCGTTGGCTCGTCCAGCAGAAGCAGCTCAGGCTCTGTTGCCAGTGCGCGGGCGATCAAAACTCTTTGCAGCTGACCGCCGGAGAGCTGATCAATGGTACGGCTCGCGAACTCGGCCACCCCGGTTTCCGACATCACCTTATGAGCAATCTTACGATCTTCTTTGCTGTAGCGCTGCCAGAGACGACCAGGCTGAATTCGCCCCATAAGCACGGTTTCTTCAACGGTAATCGGGAAATCGCTGGGGAATTTTGCAAACTGAGGCACATAGCCGACGCGGCGCGAGGCTTTCTTTGGCGTTGTGCCAAAGATGCGCACCGAACCTTCATCAGGCTTGATCAGCCCCATGATGAGTTTGAGCAGGGTACTTTTACCGCCGCCATTGGGACCAACCAGTCCGAGAAATTCACCTTCACGAACAGCCAGGGTGACTTTGTTCAGAACAGGGGAGGCCTGATAGCGAAAACTGACGCTATCAAACTCAACAATATTTTTCGCAAAACGGCCCATTATTGCCAGGACTCCAGCAGTTGTTGGCTGAGTTGACGGATCGCTAGAGGCAGGTTTTCAGGCAGAGGGTCTGCTTTAACCACGCGTGCGCCGATATTTTCTGCAATTCTTTCTGCTGGTTTCTGGTTGAACTGTTCCTGCACCAGAATCACCTTAATCTGCTCAGCTTTAGCCTTCTCAGACAGGCTAACCAGCTGGCGGGCAGAAGGGGATTTACCCTGGTATTCAATGGCAACCTGCTCAAGGTGGTAGCGGGCCGCAAAATGCCCCCACGCCGGGTGGAAAACCATGAAGGTACGGCCTTCGTAATCTTCCAGAGCTTCATGGATCTCATGATCCAGAGCTTTAAATTCAGTAGCCAGCTGCTGATAATTCTGTTCATAGGTTGCCGCATGTTCAGGCTTAGCCGCTTTTAGGGCGTTGGCCATGATACGAGCCTGTGCAGACGCTTTGATCGGGTCCATCCAGACATGAGGGTCGTCACCATTATGGTCATGCCCTTCATGATCGTGTTCTTCGTGCCCACTTTCCTCATCTTTATAGGCATGGCTATGTGCTTCATCTTCCTTGGCGTGATCATGCGCTTCGTGTGAATGCTCATCATGTGCAACTTCATCAGGCTGATCATGCCCGTGGTCTTCTTTATGCCCAGGGTAACCCGGCTTTTGTTCAACAATACCCTTGAGGGTGTTGATGATTGCCATTTCGGGGTTTAAACGACGAATCCTTGGCAACCAGACCTGCTCAAAAGGCACGCCTGTGGTCATCAGCAGCTCAGCTTTAGCCAATCGTGCCATCTGGCGGGCTGTCGGATCATAGCTATGAGGGTTGTGGCCGGGCTGAACCAGTACCTCAATCTGAACAGTATCTCCCGCTATTTTTTCCAGCAGGTATTTTTGCGGCGTCACACTGACAAAAACCAAAGGCTTATCAGCCGCCGTTGCCATACCTGCGAATAAAACCGCCGCAAGCAGGGCGATACCTTTAACTCTGGAAACTACTAAAATAGTGCAAATTTGATCAGCAATGATCCGGAACATGAAACAGTAAACTCCTGCACCAGTTAGAAGGCGATGCGAAAGATTCAGATATTAAAAGATGGGTCGAGGCTGGTTTTGGATCTGGACTTAAAACCAAACCTGATCAGGAATTTAATGTTACAACATAACATGGCGGGCGTCAGGCTGAATTTGCCTTTTGGAACAACTTTTTGCAGGTTTCATCCGAGAGTCTCCATTGCGCATAAAAAAGTAATATTTAAAAGCGTTCGCTGCTATAACTTGATGATTCAAAACTAAAAAATAACTATAGTTTGATTAATATTTTTCGGACCCTCAGAAGACCCCGACAAAATAGATATCCCCCCCTAAAATCTGTTCCAGGAGAACCTGAAAATGTTGCGCATATTTGCAATTGCGGCAGCGCTGATGTTGGCTGGCTGTGCTAACCAACCGTTAACCCATAACTACAAAGGTGACGTTCATCTGCAATCAATAAGAATTGATGTCGAGCCACTGCGCGATGGAGCAGATGAGGCCCAAAGCGGAGACCTTGGTGCCTTAACGAAGTTGCAAAAGTTAGCCGACTCTCTGGACAAAGCGATGGATCCGGAAGAGCAGAAAAAAGTCGATGCTCAGCTGAAAGAGTTTGAGCAGATTCTGGTTCAGGGTATTCGTCAGGCAACGGGCATTCCACTGGTAGTCTCTGAAGATGCCGACATCAACATGGTTTACAACGATAATGCCGAACTAAGCGAAGTGCGTTTCACCTATAAGAAATTTAAGGGTGCAACCCTGGACCTGTACGGCAATATTTATTACGGCTCCAAGTCGGAAATGACTCTGGGCGGTAAACTGATGAACACCATGGTTTACGAAGTAAAGCCGGTTCTGAATTTGCAGATTGATGGTCGTAATCGAAAGGATGAGCCATTCTGGCAGACGTATGTCAGTTACCGTTCTAAAGAAGAGTTTCGACTGAGCAATGCTTACATTATGGGTATCACACCGGATGAGATTGAGAACAGTGATATTTTCCTGATCCCACTGGCGAAGGGGATTGTGAAGGAAATTCACAAAGACGTTAAAAAGAAAAAGTAAACTGCGCTAGCTGCAAGGTGAGCTTGAAGTGAATGACTCAGGGATGAGTCAATGAGAGTCAGTTTGAAGGAGATCCGAGAGATATGGAATTGCTGTGATTTGCGATTCATAAGCATCTTGGGGTACCACAAGGCTAATAATGCACTTTGGGCTGTAGCAACGGTCTAGACGCATGCGCCCCCAAATTGAACTGTACATTACGACCAGTTATAACGATCGCAAATCTGCAATAACTACAAGAAAACATTTGGTGCTAGTTTATCCATATTAGTAAGTAAGTAACGGCATCAACTCATCCATGTTGCCCACCACAATCTGCTGTCCTTGCGGGCTATTTTTCTGGATGTGTATATTGATGTTATACGCATCCAAGAGGTACTTAACGAGTGAGGCGTTGGTGGGGATGCAAAGCGTGCCGTTGACCATGCCGTAATCTTTTTCGATAACGGCTTTTTGCTTTTCGTTAAAACGGAGATCGGGGATAAGCTCGATCGTCACGTCCGTATTCCAAAGCGCATCATCTTTCTTACCGTGCGAAGCGTTGTCGTTGATGTCTGGTACACCATGAATTCGACTCAATACAAAATCACGGTAACCATTAGCATGCTCACAATAGGCACGAACGTGCCAGCGAAGCGGTGTGCAAACTAAGGTGTGAGGAGAAATAATCCGTTCCACGGATTCGCCATCTTTTAACGATGTGTAGCAAATATCGACACGTTTTTTCTCTCTAATGGCTTGAACTAAGGAGCGTAGTACCTCCGGAGCTATATTGCGCGTGACTGGGCGAATCATCGCAGTGTGTTCAAACCCCATATCAAGCTCAGCAAACGTGACTGTCATGTCTTCACGGCGAGAGAGGATATGAAGGTATTCGTCGGCATGGCCAGAGGTTAGCTTAGGAGCAAAGCTGTCACAGGGCTTGTAGCCCTTTAAGTGCTTATCGTAAACAAGGTTACCCGGAGCGATGTCGGCTAGATAGGAATTGATGTCTTTTGATGCTTGTTGGCGCCCGATGCCAAAACTTTGAATTAAGTGATTGGTGGTTAACCGACCCTCCCAAAGCGCGACAATCTCGATCACCCGGTATCGTAAGAGTAAATCCCACCTAATCGGCCATTTCTTCATTTCTTGAATCCTGTCCAGTTACTCGACATGTTCATGTATTCAGTATTTACCTGTCTTCAATGGCGACATAGTATTTTTTAGACATTTAGTCGTCAAGTTGGTAGACAGCTGACAGGGCAAGGACCGTATCGGAGCGTGGGTCATGAGTGCATTACTTGAAACTTATCTAGAGATGGCAGGGCCTGAAACGTGCCAATCAAAAGACGGCTTTTTGGCAATCATTGATGCTCAGACTGGTCTCGGGAAAACGTATCAAGCCACTGAGCTACAACTGGCACACTTGATTGCAGATTCGAAGATAACGCTTATTTACTCCACGAACTTGCGGGTTAACGTGAAGGAAGCCTATGAGGCATTGCTTGAACGCATCGACAGCAAATCGGCGCTTAGTGAGGCGCGAAGAGCAGCGCTGAAACGCAACGTCATTTGGATTCCTGCCCAGGACACTGCGATTGCCGAATTGTCTGAGGGCGATTGGGCGACGATATTCGAGGTGCTCGATGTACAGCAGCAAAGAGACGTCAAAACGATACTCGACAAGGTCTCGCTACTAAATCAGGCTAAGAGTAGCAGCAACACATCGGTATTTGATGAAGACTTACGCGCCCAGCATAGTAAGGCCTTCACAATGCTGAAGGCTTACCTGAAAGGGAAAGAGCACAATGATGCAGCATTGAACGACGTCCTCGATCGAATATTCCCTGCAAGAAGGATTGATCAGGACAAAACACAGGTGCTCTTTTTAACCACTTCAAAGCTACTCTATCCGTGGCATAGCATCGATAAAAGTTACAGAATTAGCGATTTTCTTGATAACTCGTTGTTGATCCTAGACGAGTTTGACCGTCAGCAAAGTGAGTTTTTGACTCATTTAATCAACACCGTTTCTGACTACGACATCATCGCTCTTACACGTAAGTTCTATTCGAGTTTTGACAGCTTCAAAATTCATGGCTCGCCTGAGTTTAATGGTGTTGATCAGTGTTTTGACCGTTTCCGCAATGCGCTCGCTGATCACAAGGATAAGTGGCATGTTAACTACCGCCCGTTCATCACGGCTGCAACGATTCAGAAGGGAAGTGAAAACCAAAACCGGATATTCACACTCCTTTCTGACAGGATGTCCATTCATGCCATTAACTTTAAGCACGAAGAATTAAGGTCAAAGATAAACCATGCCTCAGGCAGTCATGAGATTGGCCCTGAAGGCACTGAGAGTGCTATACAATTTGTGAACAACGGCGCCCAGCTGGTCAGGACGTTCTGCAATGGGATGCTAAGTGCCATTCTTAAGCTGAAAAAGAACTTGGAGCAGTTAGAGGATCCAAGAGTCTACACCACAGAAAACCTGGTGGAGAAAATTCTCAATCATTTGGGGCTGGTGGAGCTTACGCCAAGCATCATGTCGTTAATCTCTGCCCGGCTTAGCTTTAAAGTTCAAAACGAACACAAAGCGTATAGTTTTCATGATAGTGGGTTCGAGATTGCCAACATTGCTAAGTACAGCGACACAGACAATACCGCTAAAGCCTCCACGTTTGATCTGGCATTAACATCAACAGGTTTGCTTGCTCATTGGGTGCTGGCGGGGGCTCGAGTCATTGGTGTGAGTGCAACAGCCACCAGCCGTACCGCGATCCATAACTTTGATCTTGAGTATCTCAGTGATGTCCTTTCTGATCGTTTAGTTCTCCTCAATTCCGAACAAAAAGCGGCGATACAAACCGAGTACTGCGAAAAGCGCAGATATGCCGAAAACCAAATCCAGATTCGAGTGAAGGGCATCTCTGAGCGTGTGGAGTGGGGAGGTATTGCCGAACTATATCAAGAATTCAAAGGTGCGAGACTGCAACCTGCCCTCCTAGAAAATGAACTGTGTAAGCTCTTAAACGCCGACATGGGGCAATTAAAGTTCGCCGTTAACAGAGCCAATAAGCTCATCGAATCCATTCGTCAGTTTTCACTGCACCGAAGCAACCGGTATCACTTCTGTATGCTCAATAGAAGCTATAGAAACCGCGAGTTTATGGATTTTATGGCCTGCGTGGGCGAAAAATACGGAGTCACCATTTTTGAGAACATCAATGCTGCCTCGTTTAGGAACGATCAGTTCCAAGCCATATTAGATTTGTTAGAGACCACCACGAGAAAAGTGGCAGTGATCACCAACTACCAGGCGACTGGCGCAGGGTTATCACCGTCTTACACCATTGGTGAGCATCATACCTTGACCTACGTGGGGCCTGACGGCGTTGAGCCATTCCAGAACAAAACGGATATTGATTCTATCTACCTAGAGCAACCTATGAGCTTGATTGGTAGCCGAATTGGCGAGGACTTGACGGTAAAAGAGCGCGATCTTGCCATTAAAAAGAATATCCACGATGCCTTGATGCTCCACGAAAAAGGCATTGTGGTCGCTAACGCGATTAAATCGAAGCTCAAATCCCTCATATCAACGCGGATCAATGGCTACGCAGTTGGCGATCTGATCAGCACTTACAAAGGGAGTGAAGATTACCGATATGCGGTTTATCGATTCATTGAGCAAGCGCTTGGGCGAATGTGTCGTACTGAGTGGAAACAAGCTGAAATCACCATCATGTATGACGCGGTTGCCGACTTTGTTAAAACGCTGGCGAAAGACAGCCGCAACCTTTCGTATCTGTCGCACGAGTACCAAGCATTAATTACGGATATTAAGCCGCGCTTTAAAGCCATTGAGCAAGAAAAACAGCGTATGTCTTACCACCCAAGGGCGTCTCGCAATTACGCGCATATCCAAAGGCTTGTAACCAGTGTGTATGAACACCAGAACGAAAATGCAATTGGCCAATACGAGCGATTGCGGACCTGGATGCTGAAAAAGCCCGCCATGGCGATATCGCCAACCGGGGAGGAGGTGCGCTATTACATTGATGTTCAGGCTCAGCTCGGTGAGTACCAGTATCAAATTGATTACTCCGAAGATAAGGGGATCACTGAAATTTTCGTGAACCCAACGGATGTATCCGGGTTACGGGAAGTGTCTGAGGCGTCGGCTCGTCTGCCTTTGCTTATGCAAAACCCATTAGTTGCTGCGCATTTTACGGCGAACGGCTTTGCGACCACTTTTGGCAGTGGTCAGTTTGTGTTAGCGCCGGCCATGTTTGACCTCTACATGGGAGCGCTTGGTGAGGAAGCGGTTAACGCGATCTTATCGGCATTTGGTTATCAGCTACAAGGCATGCCAGAGGGATGTGTGGAGTGGTTCGATGGGTACATTGAACTTGGTAACCGAATCCTGTTGGTTGACGTTAAACATTGGGATTTAGAACTGGGCTGTCTGGATCACGATAACACCTTGGGTAAATGCCAAGCCAAGTTGGAACAAATTAGGGCTAACCCTCCTGCCGAGTTTGCAAACAAACGTCTGCAGGCCTTGTACATCAACACCATTTGGAGCGGAGCCGAGGGGATAAATTCGCGCAAATACGTGAGTGATGGTGAGCAGTTTGTCGCACACGCGAATCCAGATTTGGCGGACGTAATTGAAATCCCGGGGATCATCGACAGTCAGTCCGGTACCAACAACGTCCCTGCCATGACCCAGTTACTCGATTCATTGAACCAGTTTGCGGAGTGAAACAGATGAGCCGAAGTTTAACTACCCTCATTGACCTAACCTTTGATTTTGATGCACTAAGCCAAAAGTACGTGATTTACAAAGCGTCACTGGACAAGAGCAAAGGGTATGCGGGGTACGTTCAGCAATTAAGTATGGTAGAACGCGCGTCTACGCCCAAAGCGCTTATCAAGCATTCAGGCTACTACTGGATATTGCGTGACAAACATGACGACACTAAACCGGAATCGGCAGACATCGCTTTTGAGCGAGTGAAGTTTGAAGATTGTGACCAGTTAATGTTGGGGCGGCTCTTAGTGCGTGCCCTCGGAAAAGTGGCGCCGAGTGAGTTTTTTTCAGGGCTTGGCGAGACGTTTCTTTTTGTGGAGACGGATAAGTTTTTTGAGCACACCGTCTACAAATGCTTGAAGTTTGATCTCAAAGAAAGTGTGCGCTTTAACGCCTTATTCATCTCCATGGATGGAACAACGTTTTCGCCGATTGAAACGGCTTTTAAGCCAGCGGGCGCGATTGAAAAGATGCCCAAGTTTGAGTTCGACATGGAAAGTGGGCTGTTGCGACGCAACCCCAAGGGCAACCTCATCGAACATAGTCCTGGGAAGGGAAAGTTTACAACCAATGCCATCGACATCTCAGGTCAAGAGCCGATATCGCTGCATAAAACCAAAACCGGTGCTATTTATCAGTTTGTTGAGCTGATGAATCAGCATTTTTCTGGTTGCTTATCGCTGCAACTAAAACCCATTGAGGCGACGTGGCGTGAGCATTACAAAAAACGCGATGTTGAAAAGGTGTATCAGCGAATCTATCAAGTGATTGATGATACTGGTGGCCTGCAAATTGCGAATGCATCATTAAAAGATGAAGGCTTTGAGAAGCTCAAACAGCAACAATGGCCCGTGACAGTCGAGTTTATCGAAGCCGCACATATCGATGCCAGAAAGCCGTTACTCGTGGTTGTAGACACAGCAGAAGACTACGACAAGGCGGGGCTAGCCGATCCTAAGTCTGGTTTTTACGCGTCCGACAGAGTGACGCAAAGTGTCTACAGCTCGACGATCACCTCAGTTCGCCCCAAAGCCAAAGTGAATGCGCTGAGCCCGATCATTGATGCCTTAATAAAAGAAATCGCGATAAAGCTAGAGTGCTTGCAGTGCCAGTTTCTTATTCAGGAGTTGAAGGGAAACTATTGGTTTGTGGAAAGAGAGGACCCGAAATTCGGCAATAAGGAGCCAATTTTTCATATCTTGAAATGCAACAATGGTCACTTTCACTATGAGCAGCAAGATGAGTTTTACTTTGATGATCTTGGTATCGAGCTGCCTGAAAAGCAACGCTTTTTTGAAACGCTAAACTACGTGATCGACATGGCGCAGCAACCCCCTCAAATTTGCACCATTGTTCATGAAGGAATTGCGGCTATTCCGGATGCTGCCAAGCTCTTTGAAGTGCTTGAGCATTTAAAGAAAAGTAACCAACACGGGATAAGCCGTGAGTTTATCGAGGGTTTCCTATCTGAATCTGATTCTGCTTATGAACACGATCCAATCCACGACAAGCTGGTATCTATGCTGGCGACGCACCCTTTGCAGGCAGAGTTTTACAAAGAGGATCTCAAAGCGGCCAAAATTGGGTACCGCTCGACTGCAGAGCAAGCACTGATTGATGGTTATTTTGAAGAAACAGAAGTCATGCTCAATTACTCATTGAAAGGCGAGCACAATGAATACCTCGAAGCCTTAACGGGGCATTTCTACGATGCTGAACATTCCGCCTATTTTGTGGGCAGTGAAAAGGGGGGATTTAAGTTTAGCCGAGGGCAGTTCAACCACCTGAGGTACCTAGGCGGACCAGAAGAGTTAAAGCAAGTCTGCTTAGAACTGACCAAAAGTTATTTCGTACGCAACAAGCTTGCCACTGTCAAACCATTCCCGTTTAAGTATTTGTCTGAATGCAAAGACAAGATAAAATATGGCAAGTTTAAATAACAAAGTGGGAACTGGCTCAGAGGTGGCACTTTTGGCATAAAGAAGAATTTACTCTATTGGGAAGAATAATATTCTCAGGCGTTACGATCCCAAGAAAGGGATAAAGGGATAATGTGTACGAGTGACAAGCTTGTGTCCCATTCGAAGTTACGCATAATTAGGCTGGATCAATCCACACTTCATTAGTTAGTTGGATGTCTATATCAGTATTTAATTTAACATAATATACATTATGCAATATTTAAGAGCTTGTGACGGAGGTTATAGCTTTGGCTAGCAATTTTAGTCTTTCTATTTTCTTTCATTTTCCAGTTTCAGTGTTTTCAGAATCGACAGCGCCCGATCAAAATCAAAACTATCGGCCAGTTCAAGAATTTGAGCCGCTTCCTGGGCCTGAGTTGTTTCCTGCATTGCCAACATAAACTCCAGTGCGGTTTCCTGAGCATCCGAATCCCCGTCAGTCAGTTCTTCTTTCAATCGTCTGGCGATTTCGTCGATTCTTGTATTAGGTTCGTTTTCAAGCCTTGGCTGGTGTTTGGTCAGATCATTTGATCCGGGCGGAATGTCAGTGCTCTCGGCTAAGTTTTGTTCGAGGCTACTTTTGATGACGAGAACCAGTCTGTTGATTTCATTGTCAATCAATTCGACTTTGTTAGGTTCGATCCGCCCTTGTTTCTTATGCTCCTGTTCGAGTGCGGATGCCAGAATGTTTAGCTCTGTCATGCCCAATGTTCCCGCAAGCCCCTTTAGGGTATGAAGCTGACGGGCAAGTTCATCCTGAGTGCAACAGATAAGGTTTGTGTCTTTATATTGATCAACAAAAGAGCTGAAGAGCTTCTGCACGAGCTTCTTATCCTGGTTGGCTGATGCGAAGGCAACGGACATATCAATCCCCTCAATAAAAGTTGGCCTGACTTCGGTGCTGGCGGTATGAGGGGCGCTTTGCGTTGTGGTGTTCTCGATAAGAGCTGTGATGCTTACATCTTGTTTAAGCCATTGATAGAGCATGCCCTGCAGGCGCGCCGGATCGATAGGTTTGCTGATGTGATCTGACATGCCAGCGTTAAGGCAATCGCGACGATCGCTTTCCATCGCGTTGGCGGTCATAGCTATGATTGGCGGTTGTTTTACCAGTCCTAGTTTGCAGATCTGACGGGTTGCTTCCAGCCCATCCATAACCGGCATCTGAACATCCATCAGAACCAGGTCATAGCTGTTTTGCTTAACGGCCTTGATCGCTTCCTGACCGTTTTCAACGATGGTTAATTCCAGGCCATAGGGCTCTAACAAACCTGTGATCACTTCCTGGTTGATCAGGTTGTCTTCGGCAATCAATACTCTCCCACCCAGAAGCTGATGAATACCGGATGTGTTAATTGGCGCCGTTAGTGTAGCGCTTAGCCCTTTTCGATTTCCTTTAAATAAGTCCTGAAGCCCATCCAGCATTTCAGATGCTGATACAGGTTTCAGCCAGATAGCATCAAACAACTGATCTTTGATAATTGTCTCCAGATCATGCTCGTTCTGACCGGTCAGCAGAATAATATGAGGCAGCAGATCCGCGGCGAAAGTATCATTAAGTTTTCTAGCCAGAGTTGTTCCATTCATATCTGGCATATTCTGATCGACAAGGACCAGATCAAGAGTGGTTTCCGGGTTTTCTGCCTGATGACAAATAAACTCATAACCTTTGAGCGCATTGTCAAAACAGTGGAGCTTGATGCCCTGAGCGTCAAAAAGTCGGCTGACAGCAGCTAACGCAACAGGATCATCGTCAACGTAAACGGCGCGGAGTTCGCTCAATGGTCGTTGTTGCGTCGAGCTGTGATATTGATCCAATACCACTGAGAAACTGAAACAGCTCCCCTCGCCCTGATCAGACTTTACGGTTAATTGGCTACCCATCAGGCGCGCCAGCTCCTGGCTGATTGAAAGCCCAAGGCCTGTCCCGCCATAAATACGTGTTGTGGAGCTGTCTTCCTGTGTAAAAGCCTCAAACAGCGAGCTTTGCTTCTCTTTGGATATTCCTATTCCACTGTCGATAACGCTGAAGGTGAGCTTCACCTTCAGGTCATCAAGCTTGCTTTGCTGAACATCAAGTGTGACATGCCCTTTTTCGGTAAATTTGACCGCGTTGCTTAGCAGGTTGAGCAGGATCTGACTGATTCGAAGTGGGTCGCCTATGCACTCGCTTACAAGGTCCTCAGGGGCAAAAAAACAAATTGGCAGCTGTTTCTCATTGGCTTTTACCTGGCTGACATCGACAACCTGTTTCAGAATATCTGGCAGAGAGAATGGAATGGATTCGATATGAATCTTACCGGCTTCGATTTTAGAAAAGTCCAGAATGTCGTTGATGATATCCAGAAGGTTGTTCGCGGAGAGCTTGATTTTATTCAGATAATTGTGATTTTTATCATCGACACTGTCACGCAAGGCAAGGTGTGTCAGGCCAATGATGGCATTCATCGGGGTTCTGATTTCATGGCTCATATTGGCCAGAAAGTCGCTTTTAGCCTGATTAGCGGCCTCCGCTTTCTCTTTTTGCAGAAGTGCTTCACTCTGCTTTTGCTGAGTTATGTCTGTACGAACCGATATAATAGAGATAAGTTTATTTTTATCGTCAAATAAAGGCAGTACGGTTGCAAACACCCAGTATAGTTCGCCTGTTTTTTTGCGGTTGCAAACTTCACCGGACCAAGAATTGTTGTTGTGAACACTGTCCCACAGTTTTTTGAAGAAGGCTGAAGAGTGCACGCCAGAGTTGATAATGCGATGATTGCGCCCAATCAGCTCATCAGATTCGAATCCGCTAATTGCGCAGAACTTTTCATTGACGAAGGTAATGTTACCCTGGGCATCTGTCATGCTGACAATGGCATGATTATCCAAGGCTTTTTTCAGAAAACTCAGCTCAAGATTTCGTAGTTTGGTTTTCTGGTGCTCGGCATGAAAACGCGCCAGTAAAAGTCCGATAAGTACCAGAAACAGAACAAAGGCCGCTACGCCTATTTTGACGAGTTGATTGTTTTGCAGATCAATGTTGCGGTTAATGCGATTGGCAAGGTTTTGATTGAGCTGTTCCCGCATAAAGTGAAGATCTTCGATAAAACGGGTGGCTGTCTCGAAGAATTTGCTACCGCTGGCACTCGCCTTGCCTGCTGTAATCTGGGCAATGTATTCACGCAGTTGAAGATAATGTCTGTGGTTCCGGGCGGTATAACTGGCCAGCCCCATCTCCTGAACGATTTCATCACTGGCCAGCTCTTTGAAACCGAGACTTCTTTTCTCAAGTTCTTTTTTCACCTCTTGTAACGGCTCAGGGGTTAACTGGTTCTCTTTAGACAGGTAGGCGGAAAGCCGCCCTCTTAGTTGTCCGGCAGTTTCAGCGTAGAAAGAGATATCGACGATAAGCTGAGTGCTTTTGGGTATAAAGGGGTCTGTCAGAATATCTGAGTGTTTATCAGCTGTAAGTAGAAGGTTTCCTGCATCCTGGAGCAGTTTTTTGATGTAATCGGTATGAAGTTCGAACGCCTTTTCTCCAGCAAGTGTTTTTTTGCTGAAACAGTCGTTAGCAAGACAGTCTCTTAAGGTATCCGCATGTTTTAACGGTAGACCTTGTAGCCGCTGTCCGTTATGCAGAAGCGGCTTAAGGTTATAGGTCAGCATGTGATCCATGCGGGATTTTTCCGCGAGAAGGGCACTGTCGGTTTCACCGGAGTCGATAATTGCCTGCAGTCCTCGCCTTCTGGCGAGCATTACCGCAGTGTTTTGCAGAGAAAAAGCTTGTTGTTGGCTATGGCTGAAGTGTTGGAGCTGCTTTAGTTTGTCTACAGAAAAATATGCGGCAATAAAAAGAAGTACCAAACCACTTAGTGTTGTCAGCAGAAGAATGTTCCGCACCAAAGGGCGGTTCAGGCAACCCGTCATTTTATGGGTTAGTGTTTGGGCTGTCGTTGTCGCTACCATCGTATTCTCTGTGAAAAAACTTATAAATCAACTGCTAGAAGACAATAAAACCTTGTAATTGAAAAGGGTTTTGCATAATAAAGTACTCATAAATAAAAAAACATTGGATGATGCTTTTTTTTCAATTTTCTCTACCTTAGCATGAACTTAGTGGATGCCAGCAAAAGCCTGCGGGATGGCGGCTCCTCATCGTAATTAAGTTGTGAAAAAACGTTGTTTGGGGCGCTATGAAAAAACTTTTGCTGATTGAGGATAGCAAGCTTTTTGCTAAAGCTATCTCCCGCGAACTCGCTATCAATAACTATTTTGAAGTGCATCACGCCGCCTCTATGGCTGAAATGATCGAGCTTTTAGCCCGTAACGACTATTTTGTTGCTATTGCTGATCTCGTTCTGCCGGATGCCAGCAGCGGCGAAGTTATCTATAAACTGATCGGTTTGAATATCCCTGTGGTTTCACTAACGGGCTCCTTTGGTGATGCGTTGCAGGCTTCAATCACCTCACTTCCTATT
This sequence comes from Oceanospirillum sp., assembly GCA_048270425.1. GTDB lineage: Bacteria > Pseudomonadota > Gammaproteobacteria > Pseudomonadales > Halomonadaceae > Oceanospirillum. The sequence continues at coordinate 600,630 of JBLWSY010000001.1, read as the reverse complement.
GTTGACTATGTGGTTAAAGAGAGCCGTAACGATATTACTTATGCTGTGCGATTGGCCGAACTTTTATTGTTTACCCATGGCATGAAGGTTTTGGTTGCTAATGGTTGCGAGCTTGAGTCTTCGGTCGTTGTTAACTACCTGATCCCCTACCGTTTTGATCTGATTTGCGTCTCCGGGATTGAGCAGGCAAAAGTTGAACTGGACCGGCATAAAGATATTGCCTTTGTAGTGTGTGACGGGCATTTATCTGACGCTGGTTCCGGGTTGGAGCTCGTCAGTGTTATCCGAAATGAGCATGATGAGCTGGGGTTGCCCATTCTTTTTACGATGGAAGAACAGGGACCGGCATTTGATGCCAAGCTTTTGAAATCCGGCGTTAACGATTTCGTCGTTAAACCTTTTTCCCGCGAAGAGCTGGCCAGCCGTCTGGTCACTCTGATCAGTAATCGGATTCGCTACAAGCAGATCCGTAATTACGCTGATACTGTAGATCGTTACATCATCACCTCAAGCACCGATGAGGTTGGTATTATTCGCAGTGTCAGTCAGGCATTTTGTGATATTTCAGGTTACAGCCGTGAAGAGCTTATTGGGCGCAACCACAATATTGTTCGCCACCCGGATATGAAAAACAGTATCTACAAAGAGCTGTGGCAAACGATAAAAGCCGGTAAAAGCTGGCAGGGCGAGCTTAAAAACCGCAAAAAAGATGGGTCCCATTATTGGGTTGATGTGCATATTGATCCTCTTCTCGATGCCAATGGTGTGATTGTTGGCTATACGGCGATACGCCAGGATATAACCGACAAAAAGTACATCGAGGAGCTGTCGGTAACTGACCCAATGACAGGCCTCTACAATCGCCGGCACTTTAACGAAGCGTTTGCCGGAGTCTCAGAGGATGTCGCCCGCTCAGATTCTTATCTGGCTTTTCTTATTTTCGATGTCGATCATTTTAAGGGCTATAACGACAACTACGGCCACCAGGCTGGTGATGATGTCCTTATTAGAATCGGAGAGTGCGTATCCGGTTTTGCGCAGAAATTATCGGCTCTTGCCTACCGCCTGGGTGGTGAAGAGTTTGCTTTGCTCTACAAAGCTTCCAATCAGCAAGAAGCTGAAACTGTAGCAGAGTCATTGAGGGAATCCATTGAAGCACTGAAAATTGAACACAGGTTCAATTCCGCAGCCCCCTTTGTGACAGCATCTTTTGGTCTTTATTTGAAACAAGGTGCTGCCAATGTTTCGGAAACCTATAAAAAGGGTGACGAAGCGTTGTATCGGGCTAAAGAGTCGGGCAGAAATCGTGTGGTATCGGCAATTTAGTAATTTTGGCTGTTTATCGTCTTTTGCGGTTTAAAAGACGTTCCCTTGGCTAGGGGCTTTTATTAAACGCTTGTTCATTCAAAGGGTTAATTGATTTGGCTCAAGTCAATAACGGAGACAAATTGTAACCGTAATCTTGGAGTCATCTTAATTATTTAGGGTATGCTTAATCGATGTTGCACCTGCGTTATGTGCTATCTTTTTGGTTTGGCTGCCCTTTTGGCCCGTTTACGATACATGGAGGTAGTTGTGTCCCAGCTATTAATTCGCTATTCCCGAATTCTTGAAATTGTTGGTGATATTGTCAAAGTACATGTCCCTACCTCTGAAAATGGCGCTTCCCAGATCAGTTTTGGCGATCTTGCTCTTATAGAGAGTAAAGATGAAGGGCAAGCCATTTTACCCCGGTCGGCTCAGGTGATTCTGCTGGACGGTGAAGAAGTATCACTGCAGGTTTTTTCAGGTACTAAGGGGCTATCCACGCACTCGGTAGTTCGCTTTTTGGGGCGGCCGATGGAAGTAACCTTCTCGCCGAATATTTTAGGACGTACCTTTTCTGGTACCGGTAGTCCCATTGATGGTGGTCCTGCTCTGACCGATGAGCCCCGTATCGAAATTGATGGTCCAACCGTAAACCCCGCCCGCCGCATTCTGGCATCACGCATGATCCGTACTGATGTACCCATGATCGACGTGTTTAACTGTCTGGTTGAAAGTCAGAAAATCCCTATCTTTTCTGTCGCGGGTGAACCTTACAACCAGCTCTTAGCCCGAATTGGTGCTCAAGCTGATGCTGACATTGTTGTCTTTGGCGGCATCGGTCTTATTTTCGACGATTACCATTTCTTTAAGCGCACGTTTGAGGAAGTAGGGGCATCGGCCCGCACCGTGATGTTTGTGCATCAGGGCTCTGATCCCACGGTAGAAGCACTATTGGTGCCGGATATGGCACTGGCAGTGGCGGAACGATACGCCGTAAACGAAGGGAAGCGGGTTCTGGTGCTGCTAACCGATATGACAGCTTATGCTGATGCTTTGAAGGAAGTGGGTATCTCCATGGAGCACGTGCCTTCTAATCGAGGCTATATTGGTGATCTCTACTCTCAGTTGGCTCGCCGTTATGAAAAAGCCTGTGACTACAAAGGTGCTGGCTCGGTAACTATTCTTTCGGTAACCACTATGCCTGGTGACGACGTGACTCACCCGGTTCCGGATAACACGGGTTATATCACTGAAGGCCAGTTTTACCTGCACAACGGCGTCATCGACCCGTTTGGCTCGCTTTCCCGTCTGAAACAACACGTGATTGGTAAAGTGACCCGCGAGGATCATAGTCAGATCATGAATACTCTGATTCGTTTCTATGCAGCTTCGCAGGACGCCGAACAGAAACAGGCGATGTCCTTTGAGCTGAGTGAATTCGACGAGCGGGTACTGAAGTTTGGGCGTCTTTTCCAGAAAAACTTTATGGATATCGATGTCAGTATGCCTCTGGAAGAAGCCCTTGATACCGGTTGGTCTATTCTGGCGCAGTGCTTTAAAGAAGAGGAGCTGCTGATGAAGCAGAACCTGATCGATAAGTACTTTCCCAAAACAGATGGAAACTCGTCACAGAGCGAACAAGAACACTCCCCCGAAAACGCCTGACAGGAGTTAAAGCGTGGGTAAGCTGGCACTGAATAAAAGCACCCTCAATAAAGAAGGTCGCAAAGTTAAAGCCTACCGGAAGTTTGTTCCCGCTCTGGACCTTAAGCGGAAACAGCTTCTGGCAGAACGGGCTAACTCCCGTAAAGCCCTGACCGAACTTGAAGATACCTTACAGAATCTTCGTAAGCAGGTGCGAGAACAACTGCCGATGTTGTCGAATTATCAGGGCAGCGTGAATGACCTGGTGGAAATTCAGGATTTTTCCCTAAGGCAGATCAATCTGGTGGGGATACGCTTGCCGGAACTGGAAAGCGTATCGCTTCGTGTTCTCCCCTACTCGGCTTTGGCGACTGAACACTGGCTTGACCCCTTGGTCGTGCTGTTGAAAAAAAGTGTTGAGCTTCAGCTGAAACAGCAGGTGCTGCATAAACGTCTTGAGTTACTTGAAATTGGCCTTCGTAAAACCACACAACGCCTGAACCTCTTCGATAAGGTTCTGATTCCTCAGGCTGAAAAAAACATCCGTAAAATCCGTATTGCGCTATCTGACAGTGAGCGTGCCGGGGTTGTAACCTCCAAGATTGCCAAGAACAAAAGGCTTAAGGCAGGTATGGCATGAGTATTCTTAAGCTAAAAAAAGCCTCTATTATCGGTATGAGCCAAAATAAGTCGGAAATGCTGGATGCAATTCAGACCCTTGGTGTTATGCATATCATTCCTTTATCTGATGCGGCGACTAAGCCAAATTCAGAGGTCGAAGATACCAGTCCTGAATTACTTAAGCGTTGTTTGCAGTACCTTTTGGGCAGCCCTCAGAAGCGTCGACAGGTGACCCGCGAAAGTCAGCTTGATCTGAATAAAGTCCTGCATCAGGTTGATAGAAACCGCCAGAATCGTATTCGTTTGAGTGAGAAACGGGATTTTCTGGAGAAACGCATCAAAGATCTGGAACCCTGGGGCGAGTTCACCCTGCCGGATCTTACGGATCTGAACCATGAGAAGCTCTGGTTTTACCTGGTGCCCAACTACAAAATGCAGGATGTTGAGGCTTCTCACCTGCCTTGGATGCAGGTACATCGTGATAACCGTCATACCTATATCGTGGTTATTGCGCCGGATGAGCCCGATGCCAGCATCATGCCGGTTCCTCGTACTCATACCGGTTATGTGCCCCTCAGTGAGCTGAAAGAGCAGCTTGAAGAAACCGAAATTCAGCTGGAAGCCGCTGAAGGTGAGCGTGAAGCCCTCACCCGCTGGATTTTTCTGCTGCAACAAAGTGTTGCCAGTACCGAGAATCAGGCCCTGCTGGATGAAGTCTCTGGTCAGACCCGTGATTACGGTGAAGTGTTTGCACTTCAGGGTTGGGTTGCCGTTCGTGACCTGCAGGCACTGGAAAATTTTGCGCAGGAACAGGGATTGGTTCTGCTTGAAGAAGACCCCGCTGATGATGAAGCGCCGCCCACCTATCTGGAAAACCCTGTGATATACGGCGGTGGTCAGGAGGTTGTCAGCTTCTTTCAGACGCCGAATTACCGTAGTTGGGATCCGTCACGGGTTGTCTTTTTCTCCTTTGTCAGTTTCTTTGCCATCATCATGTCCGATGCAGGCTACTCCCTGTTGTTTGGTGCGGTTATTGCCTGGAAATGGAAAGCGATGGAAGGCACCGAAACCGGGCGACGCTTAAGGGCGATGGGTGCGGCGCTTACCGGTGCTGGTGTTTTCTGGGGTATTTTAGTAGGTAGCTACTTTGGTGCCTCAGCCCCGGTATCTCTGCTCGGGGACATGAAAATTCTCGATCTGAATGACTTTGATGCCATGATGAAGCTTTCGATCACCATAGGTGCGCTTCATTTAGTATTGGCCAACCTTCTGATGGCTTGGGTTCGCAGGGGGAGCCATCAAAGTCTCTCCTCGATTGGCTGGGCGCTTTCGGTGACGGTTGCACTTATCGGGTGGCTCACTGAATTTACGGTCCTGCACTGGACTGTTTTTGCGATCGGATTGGTCATGGTTCTGCTCTTTTCTACAGCGGAAAGTGGCCTTAATCTCGGTCGGCTGATCTCGGGTCTGTTGGCGCTGACCAATGTCACCAAAATCTTTGGTGATGTGCTCAGTTATCTGCGTTTGTTCGCACTGGGACTGGCCAGTGCCTCATTAGCCATCACCTTTAACCAGTTGGCGGCTGATGTCGGTAATGCACTGCCGGGTATTGGCCTTTTGCTGCATATTCTGATCTTGCTGGCAGGTCACCTGCTTAATTTCGTCCTTACCGTAGTAAGCGGTGTGATTCATGGCTTACGTCTTAATCTGATCGAATTTTATAACTGGAGTCTGGCTGATGAAGGTTACCCCTTCCAGCCTTTTTCAAAACAGGAGGTAACACCTTGGATAACCTGATCTTGGCCCTGGGATGGGCAGGTTTGTACGGTCCTATGGCGATGGGTGCAATAGGCAGCATGATTGGCTGCTCCCTGGCGGGTCAGGCCGCTGCCGGAGCACTGTTGGAAACAGAAACGGGTCACGGGCGTTACATCGGTATCTCTGCGATGCCCTCCTCTCAGTCGATTTACGGCATCGTTGTGATGTTTGCTCTGAACCGTGAACTGACACTGGGTAATGCTCCGGGTCTGGCGGCGATTGGTCTGCTGTGTGGTCTGGCTTTGATGTTCAGTGCCATCTATCAGGGTCGCAGCTGCGCCTCTGCGATCAATGTATCGAAGATCCGTCCTGAAATTTTCGGTATGTCTCTGGCTCCAGCGGCTATCGTTGAAGGTTTTGCGGTTTTCGCCTTTATCTTCGCTCTGGTTATCAGTGCTGGCGTACCAGCCTGATCCGGTTATAACAGGGAGAAGTCCGCTATGACTGAGATTGAAAAGAATCACGCCTCATCCGGTATTGAAGCCTTAATCGATAAGCTTCGTCAGGAAGGCGTTGATAAAGGCCGTTCAGAAGCAGGACAGATTCTGCGTGATGCAGAAAAAGAAGCTGACCTACTGCTGAAACAGGCTCGTGAAGAAGCGGATGCCATGATCAGCAAGGCCAAGCGAGAGGTTGCCCAGAAGCAACAGGCCGGTGAAGATGCACTGAAAATGGCAGCCCGTGATCTCCTGCTGGATGTTAAGGAAAGCCTGGCGCGCAGTTTTACCGATCAGGTTGAACGTCTTATCGAACAGCAGATGAATAATCCGGAATTTGTTCAGCGTATGGTACTTGAACTGGTGGGACGAACTGCCAAATCAGCAGGCCTTGATGAAGCTGAACAGGTTGAGGTGCTGTTACCGGAAAATGTGATTGGACTGGATGAACTGCGCCGAAATGCAGATGAATACAAAACAGGCCGTCTGAGTCAGTTTGTTCAGTCGCTGTCTGTTGAGCTGTTGCGGGATGGGGTCAGCTTTAATACCCACACAGGCTCAGGTATTCGGGTTCGTCTGGTGGGTAAAGAGGTTGAGGTGGATCTGACCGATTCAGCGGTGTCTCAGCTCCTGCTGAGACACCTGCAGCCCCGCTTCCGTGCACTGCTTGAGGGAGTAATCCGCTAGTGAGCTACTACACCCTGGTTACCGCATTGCCTGATCTTCCACCCCTAGCGAAGTGTAAACAGATGCCGATCTCAAGGATTGCCCTGGATCGTCGCCTGACTATGCTAACGGATGAAGATCAGCAACAGTTAAAACTGGCAGAAAGCCTCTATAACTTTGGTTCTAAACAGCCGGAGGCGCTTTCTGATCAGAAGCTGGTATATCAGTGGCAATATCAGCTTACTCAGATTGAATCTGAAGAGGTTCGCCAGTGCATTCAGAACCGCCTTGAGTGGCAAAGCCTTCTCGCGGCGCTTCGTCAGCGACAACAGGGCGATAAAGGTCCGGAACACTTCTATGGACTGGGGCGCTGGACGACACGAATTCGTCAGCACTGGCATGAACCGGCTTTTGGGCTGGAAACTGCCCTACCCCTTCTGGCTGAACTCCAGCCTTTGATGCAGAAAGGTGCAGCCGGAGAGGTTGAGCGTCAGGTTAATAATTGGCTTTGGCAGAATCTGTTACGTGTCGAACGAAGCCATCATTTCTCCATTGAAACGGTTATCTGCTTTGTGCTCCGCTGGGGACTGGCAGAGAAACAGATCCAGAACGATGCTGATCAGGCGCTTGAAGCCTTTGAGTCTATGGCTGAGGTGCTGATTGATGCACCTGTCATCAGGGAACACATAGAATCAGCCTTTGAGGAACTTTCCTAATGAAGGATGCAAAGATTACCGCTCGGGTAGCTGGTGTCAGGGACGATATTGTTACCCTGAAACTGGAAAAAGATGAGCAGGGTAATTTCTACCCATTGATTAAAAACGAAGTGGTGTACATCTGCCCTTCCCGTGTGCCGGCAGATGAGCGTCAGGAATACCTGCAGGCAGAGGTTCTGAGAGTCCGCCACGGCGAGGCCGACGTACAGGTGTTTGAGAACACCCGGGGGGTTGCTATAGGTGATCCTATTCGCCAATCCGGTCAGATGCTGTCCGTAACCCTTGGCCCGGGCTTGCTGGGTCAGGTTTATGATGGCTTGCAGAACCCGCTGGAGATTATTGCCGGTCAGCATGGCTTCTTCCTGCCCCGTGGTCTGCAGGTTGAAGGTATCGACAGCCAGAAACAATGGGCATTTCAGCCGACCGTTAAAGTGGGCAGTCGCCTTAAAGCCGGTGACCCGGTTGGTCATGTTCAGGAAGGTCGCTTTAAGCACAAGATCATGGTGCCCTTCAATCAGATGGGGGATGTGGAAGTTACCTGGATTCAGGAAGGCACTTTCACCACGACCACTCCGATTGCCCGTATTAAAGATACTGGAGGCAAAGAACATGAGCTGACCATGCAGCAGAAATGGCCGGTTCGTATTCCGGTTTGTCAGCCGTTGTTGGCTCAGCGTTTCAGCGAGCGAGAATATCCGGAACAGCCCCTGCTGACCTCTATCCGCCTGATCGACACCTTCTTCCCGATTGCCAAAGGCGGTACGGCTTGTATCCCGGGACCTTTTGGTGCCGGTAAGACGGTTCTGCAGAGTCTGATCTCACGTTTCTCCGATGTTGATATCGTGATTATCGTTGCCTGCGGTGAGCGTGCCGGTGAGGTGGTAGAGACGATTACTGAGTTCCCTGCCCTGCCGGATCCTAAGGGTGGCACTTTGATGGATCGTACCATCATCATCTGTAATACCTCATCGATGCCGGTAGCAGCTCGTGAAGCCTCTATCTACACGGGCATTACCCTGAGTGAGTATTACCGTCAGATGGGTTATAACGCCCTGCTGATTGCCGATTCCACCTCTCGTTGGGCGCAGGCGATGCGTGAAACCTCCGGTCGTCTGGAAGAGATTCCGGGTGAGGAAGCTTTCCCGGCGTATCTGGATTCCTCGGTGAAAAGCCTCTACGAACGTGCTGGCCTGATTCGCAATAACGAGGGTGAGCAAGGCAGTCTGACCCTGATCGGTACGGTATCTCCTGCCGGTGGTAACTTTGAAGAACCTGTTACTCAGTCGACTCTGCGTACCGTTAAAACCTTCCTTGGCTTAAGTGCTGACCGGGCATATAAGCGTGCCTACCCGGCTGTTGACCCCCTGATCTCCTGGTCCCGTTATCTTGAACAGCTCAGCAACTGGTATGGCGAGCATCTGGATGCAGAGTGGGTTGATGATGTGAAGCAGATGCAAAAACTGCTGACCCAGGGTGAAGATATCCAGCAGATGATGCAGGTAACCGGTGAAGAAGGTGTCACTCTGCAGGATTTCCTGACCTTTAACCGCGCCCAGTGTCTGGATCAGGTGTATCTGCAGCAGGATGCTTTTGATGATGTGGACGCCTCCACCCCGATGAAGCGTCAGATGCGGGTTTTCCGTCTGTTGAAACGCTGCCTGTTTGAGCATCCGGAGATGGATGACAAGGATACGATCCGGGAACACTTTACTAAGCTGGCGGGTTTCTTCCGAAATCTGAACTACAGCCATGAAGATGGCCCGGACTTTAAGCGTTACTGGAAAGAGATCCATAATCTGAATCACTTCCCGCTGAATCAAAGCATGTTTGCTGAAGAGTAATCTGCTGGATAATTGGTGTGAGCCAGACGTTAAAAAGGGAGCCCGTGGGCTCCCTTTTTATTTGCCTGCGTGATGGACACAAGCTTTTAGTATGTCCAGTTAACCTTAGCCATAACGTTACGTGGAGCACCGTAGAAAGCCTGATCCCAATAGAGGCTATTCAGGTACTTTTCATCGGTCAGGTTATTGATTGCCAGAGAAGCGTTAAGATTCCTGGTCAGATCGTAACCGGCCATCAGGTTTACCAGAGTATAGGATTTCTGAGAGACAACGGTGTTTTCGGTTTCTCCCTGCCATTTCACACTGGCTCCAACTTTCAGCTCTGGCAAAGTGCCGGGGCGGTATTGGCTTGAAGCGGTAAACATCTCTTTAGGCACTTCTTTTTTTACCTCTTTACCGTCGGCATCTTCAACCTTGATTTTGGTGTAACCCGCGCTCACCTTCCAGCCCGGCAGGAGTTCACCGGCAATATCAACTTCAAAACCCTGGCTGGTTACCCCATCAACACCTTTGTAGTAGCTATCTGCACCCTTGGTGCCGGCAACTTCGGCAACGTTGTCCTGCTGGCTTTTGAATACGGCAGCGGTGGCAATAATCCCAGGGATAAATTCGGACTTGATGCCAAATTCAATGTTTGAACCTTTAACCGGATCGAGCTGATCTCCATTAACATCCAGTTCCGTCTGGGGGGTAAAAATCTGTGTATAGCTGGCATAGAGAGAGTGTTGATCGGTCAGATCATAAACAGCGCCCAGATAAGGGGTTACTTCTCCCTCAAAGGAGGTGTTTTTGGTTTTATCATAAGATTCACCTTCAATATCCAGCTGGCTGATACGAGCTCCTGCCAGGACAGATAGCTGGTCTGTCACGGAGAAACGTCCTGCACCGTAAAAGCTTTCACCGGTATAGTCCCAGTTGCCACCGCTGGACACGCCATTGATTGGAACGTCAGCGACATTACCCTTCATCGCATCATCAAGGTTTATGCCGAAGGTACGCGGGTTCGCGTAAACGGACTCTTCCTCGGATTCTGAACGATTAATCTGAATACCGACAATGGCATCGTGAGTTCGTCCGGCAAATTGAAATGGACCATTGGCATACAGATCCAGACTCGTTTCCGTTTCCGTTTTATCGTACAGCGATGGGTAGGCAACAGCACCCGACCCGTCCGCCGCGATAGAGCCATAAACATAGAGTAGCTTACTGTCTGAAACCCGTTTTGTGCGATTAAGCACAGCAGTCCCCTGCCAGTTTTCAGGAAGATCCTGCTTTAATTCGATAAAGCTACTATCGATCTTATTGTCCCAATAGGCCCAATCTGCTGCAGTGCTGGCAGATCTGTCGTAATCGAATGTGTTTCCATTAGTGTCTTTGAGAGTGAGCGCACCCCACATTGGACTATCAGCTTGTGTGTCTTGAGTGGAATGGCCAAGAGTTACTGTTGTGGCATCACTGATATCGGCTTCCAGAACACCGTAGAAAAGAGTGCGCTGTTTTTCATAGCGATCCAGATACGATTCGCCATCCTGCCCTGCGACCACCAAACGTCCTCTGACATTGCCGGATTCTGTCAGACTGCCGGAGATATCCCCTTCCAAACGTTTTTGGTTCCAGGACCCCGCGGAAACACTGGCAGATGCCGCAAATTCTTCCGTTGGGCGCTTACGGATAATGTTCACCGTGGCCGACGGGTTGCCTGTGCCGGACATCAGGCCGTTGGCACCTTTCAGCACTTCAATCCGTTCTGCAATGGCGCTGTCGATGTCGCCAAAAAGATTTCCGCTGGTGGTTGGCAGGCCTACACCGTCAAACTGAAAGTTTGTGATATCAAAGCCGCGGGCGGTGTAGTAAGAGCGGTCTGTTTCGATCCGCTCAACAGTAACGCCAGCTGTCAGATCCAGTGCAGCGTTCAGGTCTGTAGCGTTAAAGTCGTCCAGTTGGGCTTGAGTAATGACGGCGACCGCCTGGGGAGTTTCACGCAATGAGAGATTCATCTTGGTGGCTGTGGCCGCGTCCGGTGCGGTGTAGCTATCAGGATTCGTGTCCTGAGCGTTGACTTCCAGGGTGTCCAGCTTCACAGCGGCCTGATCTTCTGCTGAAGCAGATGCGGCAACTGAGGTTAGCAGAATAAGGCTGATGCTTTGTGCTAAGTATTGCTTTTTGAACGTCATTTAAAAAATACCCCTCCTGAATTGAGAGGGGTACGATACATTAAATAAAAATCGTTATCATTATCGCATGTTAATAATTATCAATCGCTAGATAGAATTTCCTGTCTGTCGTTTCCAGAGACGGCTGTACAGGCCATCTGTAGCTATAAGCTGCTTATGACTACCCTGCTCTTTGATCTCTCCCCTGTCGAGCACAATAAGCCGATCCATCGCGGAAAGGGTTGATAATCGATGCGCGATTGCGATGACCGTTTTTCCCTGCATCAGTGTTTCCAATTGCTCCTGAATAGCGGCTTCGGATTCGGAATCCAGTGCGGATGTCGCTTCATCCAACACTAAAATAGGGGCATCTTTGATCAGAACCCGAGCTATAGAGATCCGCTGTCGCTGTCCACCGGAAAGTTTAACGCCCCGCTCGCCCACAAAAGCGTCGTAGCCGGTTCTGCCTTCGGCATCGACCAGATCCATAATGACATCGTGAATCTGAGCCTGTTTGCAGGCCTCTATCATCTCGTCCTCTGTGGCTTCCGGGCGTCCGTACAGTAGATTCTCTCGGACGGATCGATGCAACAGGGCCGTATCCTGACTCACAACGCCGATAGCGCCCCGAACACTATCCTGAGTGATCTGGCGGATATTTTGTCCGTCGATGCGAATATCGCCCTGATCCGGGTCATAGAAGCGAAGTAACAGGTGAATCAGTGAGGATTTCCCGGCACCGGATGCTCCCACTAGGCCGATCTTCTCACCGGCCTTAACTGTCAGGTTTAGACTCCGGAAGACTGGCTGTTCCGGCTGATAAGCAAAACTAATCTGATTAAAGCGAACCTCCCCTTGCTCTATTATCAGTGGCTCAGCCTCGGAATGATCCTGAACCTGACGGGGCCTTGCCAGGGTTTTAAAGCCATCCTGAACCGCTCCTATATTGCGAAAAAGAGCCGCGACTTCCCACATGATGAACTGAGATAGGTTTTTGAGTCGCAGCGTTAGCGCCATCGCCACAGCGATTGCTCCGGTTGTGACGCTATTCTGACTCCAAAGCCATAGGGCTAGGGCAACTGTTGCGAAAATCAGCCCGGCATTCAGCAGCCAAACGGAAACATTCAGACTGGTTACAACGCGCATCAGGGGGTAAACCGCCTTCAGAAACTGATTCATGCCCTCCTTGGCATAATCGGACTCGCGACCAGCATGGGAAAAGAGTTTTACCGCGCTGAAATGGGTGTAGCTGTCGGCCAGACGGCCTGTCATTACTGAGTGTGCATCTGCCTGTTCCTGAGCCCGTGCTTTCAGGTTGGGCAAGCCTCGCACCATAAGTAGCAGATAGCAGATCGCCCAGACGCAAAGAGGTAGAGACAGACGCCAGTCAGCGGAGGCCATCAGATAAATCATGCCACCCACATAGATTACAACGTAAAGCAGGGACTCCATGAGTTTTACCAGACTTTCCCGAAACGCCTCTGAGGTTTGCATTACCTTTGCCGCTAAACGTCCGGGAAATTCATCCTGATAAAAACTGTAGCTCTGATCCAACAGTCTTTTGTGCGCCATCCAGCGAACAGCCATAGAGAAATTAACCGTAATGCTCTGATGGAACAGCATCGAGTGGAGCACAACCGCAACAGGCAAGGCGACTAATACCAGTAATGACATACTGATCAGTGTTGAGGACTCTTCCTGCCAGAGCGTCGCAGGATCCCGATGCCCAAGCCAATCCACCAGTTCGCCTATAAAGCCAAAGAGAATCAGCTCAATAATGGCAATGGCTGCTGTCAGTGAGCCCAGCGCCAGAAGCACACCAGCATAACCCTGACTGTACTGCCGGTAAAAAGTAATAAGCCCTTTTTCTTCAAGAGCCGGAGACACCTTCGGAAAGGGTTCGGTTAAACGTTCAAAAAGTCGGAACATGGAATTTCCTGTGGGGATTCGGGTGAAACAGACACTGCGGGAGATCGAATTAATAGCTCCCGCAGTGTTCGTGGTTGTTTAATAGTGGTTGAATAAACGATGGGTCAAATTTTTTGACGGGTTAACAGATAGATGAAGTAGCTGCCTCCGATCAGAGAGGCGATAACGCCTGCTGAGATCTGTACCGGATAAAGCGCAACCCGCCCTACCCAATCTGATAAAACCATCAATAACGCCCCGGCAATTGAAGCGAGCACTATTTGAGGCAAAATACGCTTTGCTCCCAAAAGATTTGCCAGATGGGGCGACAACAGCCCGATAAAAGCTACCGGTCCGATAACCGCAGTAATCAAAGCGCAGATACCGGCAATCAGTGTGAGCAACCAGCCCCGGGTTTTACCCAGATTGATGCCCCGTGCCCGGGCAACATCATCGCTAATCGCAATAAGTGTCAGCGCTCTGTGCCAGACCAGCGTTAAGGCTGAGAGCATCAGTACACCCACGGTGAGAATGATGGCTTGCTGGTCGGTAACCTTATAGGTCGAGCCGGACATCCATAACAGCAGCGAGAAGACCTCATCCGTGCCGCTTGCCAGAGTAAATTGCAGAATCGCATCCAGCAGGGCTGTCAGGGCTATCCCGGTCAATACCATTATTCCTGGCGTAAAGGACTGTTTTTTACCCAGAAACAGCAAGAGAGCCAGCACCGCAAAGCTGCCGCCAAAAGCGATTAACGGGCTGAAAATCAGCCATTGCGCACCAAAAATCAGAATAAAAACCACGATGCTCAGGGTTGCCCCTGCTGATAGTCCCAGAATGTCCGGACTTGCCAGAGGGTTGCGAATCAGTCGCTGAAGCACCGTACCGGCAACCGCCAGACCAAACCCTGCCATCATTGCGGTCAGAACTCTTGGCCAACGTAATTGCCAGAGATACCCTTCTGGCCAGAACCAGCCCCAAACCGTTTGAGCCTGCCCCTCATCCAGTACCGTTTTCGGAAAAACAAAAAAGGCCAGACAGAGAATGGCTATCGCTGTCAGAGCGATAATGCTCCGGGCTTTTTTTGGCGAACGCAGCAGCCAAGGCTGTTGAGTGTGATCTGAGAAGGCGTGGTCATGTCGAATCGCTTCTGACGGTGTTTTCTCACTGTTTTTGCGCTTTATCGCCAGAATAATCAGAGCTGGCGCTCCGATAAGTGCTGCAGCTGCCCCGCTGGGAACGAGTTGACCGAAAAAGTCCGTTGCCCTTAAGGCGATGATATCGGTCAGGCAGAGCAGGAAGGCGCCAATGACTGCGCTGGCCAGCATCTCCTGCCTTGCGGATTGGCTACAGAACTGCCGGGCAATTTGGGGCGTCAGTAAGCCAATAAATCCGATCAGTCCTACAGTGGATATCACACTTGCGGTTAACCATAGAGCGATCAACAGCAGAGCAATCATCACAGGGATCAAAGACAGGCCCCTGCTACGGGCGCCCTGATCCCCTAATCGCATCAGCATTAGTGGACGATGAGCAAAAACAAGCAGCAATAGCACCGGTGCCAGTCGGGGTAACAACCAAAGAACTTCCTGCCAGTCGCCCTGAGCGAGATCCCCTGCCCCCCAAATAAAGAGGTTGCGCACATACTGATCATTCAGCAGAACCACTGCTGAAGCCAATGCACCAAAGAGCAAACTGACCGCCATACCGGAAAGAACGATGGGCAGGCCCCTGAAGCCGGATCGGCGTGCTACCAGAAGACAGAGTCCTGTTGCTAAAACCGCGCCGGACAGCGCCCACCACTCCCTGTAGATGACCGCAATACCCGGAACAAGAACAGAGGCCGCAACCAGCCCAAGCCAGGCACCCGAGGAGGCACCCAGAGTCATGGGAGAAACCAGAGGGTTTTGCAGCAATTGCTGCATCATGCTGCCTACAAGGCCAAGAACCGCACCGGCCATAATTGCCATCAATAGCCTTGGCATATCACTGTAGATATATTCAAAGCTGCTGAAGCTTTCAGCCTGTGTTCCAAGCCATAGTCCTATCTGATCTGCCAATGGCAGTTGGGTTCGGGTCTGAAGGTGCCATACGCTGATGGCCAAGAGTGCGATAATACCCAGCGTAAACCCCGTGGCGGGATTGGCTTTTATGGGACTGTTGGCGGCTTTGGAGAAAAATGCCGTCGTTAAAGATTCTTGTCCGGAGTGATTACGGGACAATGTTTGCTCTCCCATCAGTTGGAAGCTCCGCGGGATTTAGCGTTTTGAATATCTGCCGGCATAGCGGTCAGGGCATCAACAAAGTGCTCTGCAAGGTAACGGATCGACAGAGCCCCACCGTATGTCCAGGTTGCTTTCACGGGGGCTATACGGCCTTCTGATACAAAAGGCATCATGCGAAACAGCGGGCGCTTGAAGAGTTCATCTTCGTTCGGTAACGGTCGGATATACAGGAGTACACCGTCAAGGTAGGCCAGATCCCGAATCGGCTTCTGCACCTGTCCCCATGTGGTGCTTGGGATATCAAATGACGCTTCAAGACCCAAAGCATCCAGAGCAGCCATTGGCATGGAGTTGTCGCCGTAAACACGGGCGTGGTTCGCATCACTAAAACGAACCACGCTAACCTTTGGCGGCTGGTCGTTAAAGTGCTGTCGTACCTTACGCTTAAGATCGGCAAGTGTCTGATCTCTTTCTTTGAGCCTGTTTGTTGCCTCTACCCCTTTGCCCAGGGCTTTCCCAAGCTCGACAAAGGAATGCTCAATCGCCTGAATATTGCTGTGATCAGTCCGATAATTATCAAAATAGAGGACGGGCGCGATCGGGCTGAGTCTTGCAACCATATCCTGCTGCATGCTGCCCACGATGATGAGGTCAGGTTTAAGTTCGGCCAGACGCTCTACGTTAGGTTCTGCTCGGGTGCCAACATCAATCACACCGTCGGGAACTTCCGGCCTTGCGACCCAGGTTTTGTATCCCTGAATGTCCGCGATACCGACTGGAGTAACACCCAGTTCGAGAACCTCTTCCGTCGCGCCCCAGTTCAGGGTTATCACCCGTGTCGCAGGCTGTGAAAATTCATGTTTGCCGAAACTGTCTTCCACCGTCAACGCAAAGGCCTGTGACGTTGCGATTAAGATAAGAGCCAGTCCTGCAGTAAGCTTTCGGCTGAGTTGTTTAATTGAGAATAAGGTCATGATTTACTCGTGCTTTCATGGAAGTTCCGGGTTTTTCAGTTTTTTAGAGTTTTTAGAAGGCTACGCAACAATGGCGACTTCGTGCCCCTGAGGATGCTGAAGAGTCTGAATCGGCAGATCGTAAAGGGCAGTCAGACTTTCGCTGTTCATCAGTGCCTGAGGCTTATCGTCGAAAATGACAACTCCTTGCTTCAGCGCCAGAATACGGTCGGCAAAACGTGCTGCCAGATTAATATCATGCAGAATAATCACCACGCCCCGGCCAGTTGCCCGGTTTAGCCGGTAAAGCAGGCTCATCAGCGCGTATTGGTGGGACAGATCCAGTGCAGAGGTAGGCTCATCCAGCAGCATATAAGGCGTTTGCTGAGCCAGTAGCATGGCGATCCAAGCTCTTTGACGTTCGCCACCGGACATCTGATCGACAGTATTGCCCTGATAAGCATCAAGATCGGTATCTGAAATCGCCTGATCAATAATGTGTTCATCATCACTTTGCCAGCGACCCAGCAGGCCTCGCCAGGGAAAACGTCCCAACCGAACCAGCTCTCTGACATTGAGTCCGTCGGCAACCGGCAGATGTTGTGGCAGGTAAGCGATATTTCGGGCCAGTTTCTTCTGGCTCATCGTCTGTAACGGCGCTCCATCAAACAGGATCTGGCCCTGATCCGGGCCGATCTGACGGGCCAGAAGCTTCATCAGGGTTGATTTACCCGAACCGTTATGCCCGAGAATGACGGTGATTTCGTTTTCGTTAAGGGCCAGATCGTCAATGGCAAGGATGGTTCTCCCCTGCCGCTCAACCCGGATATCCTTCAGGTGCAACATGCTTCTTCCTGCCTGTCTTTAAATAGTCGTTGTATTGGTTGATGTCGTTAACGCGGTATTGAATGAATCGCTAATGGCGTCGCGATCTGATGTTTTAGCGGTGGTTTATCTAACCGGCCGCTTCCCGCCAGCTTTGCTGAATGAGCTGAATACGCTCCGGCATCTTATTTTTCGGGCAGCTGGCGCAGACCTTGCCATCACTTTTACGGAAATGCTGGCAGCATCCTTTCCTGTTCAGAGCGAGGCGCTCTATGCCCTGATTGTTGGTGTTGGTGTTGGTGTTGGTGTCAGCGTTTGCATCGGCGGCTTTATTCGAGTGAAAGTCGATCCGCATCAAACCGCTTGCCTCCTGAAGCCCTGTTGCTTCAAGCCATTGCCGCGCCAGAGCTTCAGTGTGCTGATTGCTGGACTCATTAAAATCACCCTGATTATTAAGGCGCTGGAGAAGCAAAAGCGTGCTCAGAATGCGGTCGGCAAAAAGGCGTCTGGCCAGATTGTGATTGAGGGGGAAGTGTTCGGTAGTTTGAGCCAATAGGTTTTCGAGCAGCGCTTTGAGCTTTGATCCGCTGGCGCGTATCAGAGTCAGATCTTTATGCACTTCATCGGAATGCTCTGTACCAGAGTCAGGTGCTATGGCGAATGCGCTATGGGGAATGGACAGGCCTGCGACCCCAGCGCCCTGAACTCTCTGGCCCATCTGATTCACATCAGTAATCAGCCTGAATTGGCTGGCTGAAACGACGCTTAGAATAATTGGCTGCCAGCACAGCATATTCCAGCACTGAGCACTCCAGTAGAAACGGCCTGCATCGGGCTCCGATTGCTGAATAGCCTGATAAAGCTGGCCGATGAGTTTGTGGTTTGCCTCCGTTGCCGTTAGTTCCTTGTCGGAAGCTGGCTGGAGATCAAGCGTCATGCTGGGCAGGTAGTGACGGATAAGCTGCTGAAGCCCCTGTATGGATCGCTCCCGTTCCGCTTCTGAGCGTTTCTTGCGTGCGGATTCTGAGTTTACCGGTTCCGCGATGCTGTGATGTGCTCTGCAGTTCATTTTGCGCCCAATCATCCCCGTGTGAGATGTCATGAAATTATTATCAGGCGTAAATGATAATCTATATCAATAGTGAAAGTGAATAGTTGAGAATTAATCGCATTACCAAGTAGTCCCTGCAGCGTTATTTTTTGGCTGATACCTTATTAGTGACATCCCCGGAACCCTGCGATAGACCCTGCCCAATACCGCGACGATATTCGTCTGGCGTAACGCCCATCATTTTTTTAAACATGGCAATAAAGGCTGATGACGTGCTGTAGCCCAGCTCCAGCGCAATACTCTCCACCTTATCGCCATCTTCCAGCATAGGCATAGCTCTCACCACACGTAGGCGCTGTCTCCATTCGGCAAGAGATATCCCTAAATCCCGTTGGGCTTTGCGGGCCAGAGTGCGTTCTGTGGTGCCGAGTTGTTCGGCAAGCTCCTTTAGTGAGGTCTGAATGGCTGGGTTCTCTTCGAAAATCCTTAGTAGCCGGATTAACAGCGGATCGGTGGAATGAGGCAGGTAGCTGCCCGTACTGGCAGCCTGGGTCAGAAGATCAAAAATGACCTGAATAAACCGGCTCTCGGTTTCTGAGTAGGGCGATACCGGAGGTCTGGATTTAAGGTGATTGAGCATCTCACGAATCAAAGGTGTCATGATAAGAGCGCAGGGTCTGTCGGGTAAGCGTGTAGATAGGTTTTGCTCGATATACAGTGAGCAATGGAAAGATTCGTGTCGATTCAGTCCGTGATGCTCAGTTTTCGGCGGTAACCACAGGGCGTAGCTTGATGGCACGCGAAATACCTGACCGGCACCATTCAGCTCCAGTACACCAGTAAAGGAATATACAAACTCGCCCCAGTGATGTTGGTGGGAGGGGTAAACCGTATCAGACGGCATGGTGCGCTCCAGATACAGAATGGGTTCCGGGAGATGCTTAAAGTGGATTGGTTTATGGATAAAGGGCTGATTTTTCATTGGAGTGACCACTCTACGATATAGTGTGTCTTATTTTCGCTATATCTATTTTATCAGACAAATCATAATGCATCTTTTGGTCTGGTCCCCTTTCTGAGTAAGAGACCTCCTATGTTCGTTATAAGTGAGTAAGCTATTATGGGTTCCCGTAAATCGATGGATTTCTTTGCTTTCAGCCTGATGATTGGCTTCTGTTTGGTGATGGCTTTTCAGCAAGTATTGCTGAAAGCGGTAGCAACGGATCTTCCCCCTGTGTTTCAGATCGCTTTACGCTCCGGCATCGCGGCCGTACTGATCGCTATGTTGATGATCTACCATCGTCAGGGGATTCGACTGTCAGCTGAGAATCGTATTCCGGCGATGGCTATCGGTACCCTGTTTGCTCTGGAATACCTGATGCTGGGGGAATCGCTGAACTATACCTCTGCGGGCCATGCGGCAGTTTTCCTCTATACCTCCCCCATTTTTGCGGCGATTGGTTTGCATTGGAAAGTGGCTGGGGAACGTATGTCTGCGCTGCAGTGGCTGGGTATCTTTATGGCTTTCATTGGCATCGTGATCTCTTTTCTCGGTCAGGGGAATGCACAGGAGATCAATGGCGATGTACTCTGGGGCGATTTTCTGGCGCTGTGTGCTGGCGCAGCCTGGGGGCTGACCACCGTTGTGGTTCGCTCTACGGGTTTGTCGAATCTGCCTGCTAAAGAAACCCTGCTTTACCAGCTTATGGGGGCCTTTATTATTCTTGTGGCTTGGGCTATTTATGCGGATCAGGCCTATTTTACCCCGACCCTTCCTGCAATACTGAGTCTTGCTTTTAACGGCGTTGTTGTTGCCTTTATGAGCTTTTTGCTCTGGTTTTGGCTGTTGACTCAATACAAGGCTTCACAGCTGGGGACGCTCTCATTCCTGACCCCTATGTTTGGAGTGTTGTTAGGTGCCTGGATTTTGGGTGAAACCATTGAAGCAAACTTTCTGATCGGTGCAGGTCTGATTATTACTGGTATTCTCCTGGTCAATGCCTCTGATTTGCTCGCCAGGGTTTTCCGGAAAACGGCCACACAAGTCTGATTGACTTATGCCCCATGACCTCCTGATTGAAAACAGAACCTCTACCCCGGTAGGGGTTTTTTCGTATTTATAGAATAATAAACCCGATTATAAGCGATTTAATGTTCGTTATTGTCGATTTATAGTAGCTCTAATTCAACATATCTGCTTTTTAAACTTTCACGATGAACCCGAGAATATCAACAGACAACATCGGAAAGGCTCAAGCAGTCGGAGGTCACTATGATTCAGATTCGTCATGCCGATGAGCGCGGCAAAGCTAACTTTGGCTGGCTTGATAGCCAGCACACCTTCTCATTTGGCAGTTATTACGATGCACGCCATATGGGATTTTCAGCACTCAGAGTGATTAATGATGATCGTGTCGCCCCCGGTGCCGGTTTTGAGACCCACGGTCACCGGGATATGGAGATTATCAGCTATGTGACAGAAGGCATTATCGAGCACAAGGACAGTGAAGGTCACAGTCAGCGTCTGCCCGCCGGAGAGTTTCAGCTGATGTCTGCTGGCAGCGGTATCTATCACAGCGAGTTTAACGGTTCGCAAAAAGATGAACTGCGCTTTCTGCAGATCTGGATTCGCCCTAACAGTACCGGTGGTAAGCCTTCCTATCAGCAAAAAGACTTTGGCAAAGCTGAGGGGATGACCCTGATCGCTTCACCGGATGGCGAGAAAGGCAGCCTGTTGATCAAACAGGATGCGCAACTATTGCAGCTGGTGCTGGGCGCACATTCCAAGCAAAGTCTTGATATAAAACCGGGGCGCAATCTCTTTATACATCTGGTCGAAGGTGAGCTGCTGATTCGGGTTGCGGGACATGATGAGTTTCAAAAGCTGATTCAGGGAGATGGCGCCATGATCAGTGAGGAATCGGGTCTTGAACTGATTAATGGCGGAGAATCTCAGGTGCTTGCCCTGGTGTTCGATCTGCCCTAATGAGCGTTCCTGGTGTTTAAATAAGTTCGGCTACAGTTTCGCCTGTTAAACATCCTGATTTGTCTTTGGCTTAACGGGCGGGGTAACGCAATTTAATTGAATCGGTCAGAAAAAAATCAGTAACCGTTTCGGCAAGTGTTTCGATCATAAATTGCAGAGTCTGATTATCCGGCCCGGTAAATCCGAGTACAAAACCCTGCGGCACATCCCCTATTTCTTCATGGGAATTGGCCTGTTTTCCCGTTTGGTCATCACGCCAATCATGATTGTGACCGTAGTGGTCGGATATCAAGTGCATACGAATATTCTGCTGGCGCATCGCCTGTGCAATTATCAGATCCAGCGCCTGATCATTCGTCTGAGATTCGGCCAGCAAGCTGGGTTTCAGGAAAATCAGCAGATGCATGCCTCCCTGCGGTTGCTGCCACTCAAACCAGGGGTTCAGCTTCTGTTGACAAAGATTGAGCAGATAGTCGCGTTTTTGCCGGTAATGCCTGCGCATTCGGTTGATATGGCGGGCAAATTCACCATTTTGCATAAACTCGGCTACTACCGGTTGCATCGGTAACGCTGCGGATGCGCCCAGCTCAATCCGGCTTTGATGCAGTTTCGGGTACAGCTCCTGAGAGGCGACAATAAAGCCCAACCTTAACCCTCTGAACAGCACCTTGGAAAAACTTCCGGCAAAGAGAACCCGCCCGCTACGGTCCGCCTGCATCAGGGGAATGCCGCTTTTACCGTTGTAGTGGAACTCATTGTCGTAATCATCCTCGATCAGCCAGCCCTGCTCCTGCTGCAGATAACTCAGCCATTCTTGCCGCCTTGAGCTGCTCATCGTCATTCCCATCGGATACTGACGGCTCGGTGTCAGTACTGATGCGGTCAATCTCCTGTGATTCGGGCTGATTGTCTGATCAGGCAGCAGACAGCCCTCCTCGTCGATTTCAAGCTGACTAAGGGCCTGTTGAGGCTGTTTCCAGCTACGGATAAGCTCGCGAATCGGCGGGTAAGTTGGATTTTCACACAGCCAATTTACCCCGGGGCTGATCTTTTCCAATGTGTGACGGATCAGTGTCAGTGCATCACGGCTGCCTGCGGTAATCAGAATCTGCTCCGGTCGGCACCTTAATCCCCGTAGCTGATACAGGTAATCGGCAATCGCCTGTTTGAGCGCAGGCAGCCCTGTTGGGCAGTTATCCCCCAGCACCATGGGGTCAGGGGTACGCCAGCTGGCGCGCATACTTTTCAGCCAGGCCTGTTGGGGAAAAGCTGCTGGGTCTATGCCGGAGTTAAAGCTTAACGGTAATATCTGCTTTTCCGTGATTTCCGGGCCTGTACCGTCACTCACCTCTTCCGATCTGCCAGTGCTTTTAAGCTGATCCAATAGCAGTAAGGCATCTTCAGCAACAAAGATTCCGCTTTTGCTTTTGCTGACCAGTATCCCTTCGGCGATCAGGCGCTCGTAGCTGTTCACCACTGTGCTTCGGGAAACCCCAAGACTTTCTGCCAATGCACGGCTGCCGGGCAGACGATCAGAGGGCTGCAGCCGACCTTGGCGGATATGTTCAAAAATCTGCTGATAGAGTTGTTGGTAAAGCGGGCCGTCACCATCATTAAGCAAAAACTGTAAGCTACTGACAATGTTTCGTTTTTTGCGCATGAAAGGTATTTCCACGGATGCAGCAGACCTTAATCTCAGACCCTAATCTGGACTGCGAAAAAATATCAAAACTGGATATTTTTGATCATACCTGTAGCCGTTAAAGTTTGCACAGGCTTTACGACACCACAGGAGAAAATGTCATGCCTCAGAACGTATCATCCGAAAACAGCCAGACTGTTCCTGAATCACAATCTGTTTCAGAAGCTCGGCCTGTTTCTGAAAACAAGCCTGCTTCAGGTTGCCCGCACACATCAGTTTCAGCAGACCTTACCTTAAGTGCAACCGAACTGACCCGGGTTAAGCGTGGCCCTAAACGCGCGCAGGATGATCGTGACGCTATGCTGGCCTTTATCGATCAGTCTCTGCTCTGCTATGTCGGCTTTCAGATTAACGGCCAGGTGCGTGTGATTCCTACCTGCCACTGGCGTGAAGGTGATTACCTGTACTGGCACGGCCACAGTAAAGCAGCGAACATTGCCGGTAGTGGCAAAGGCGAACAGAAAGTCTGTATTACGCTGGCAAGCCTTGATGGTCTTGTGATGGCCCGTTCCGCTTTCCATCACTCGGTAAACTATCGCTCAGCCATGATCTACGGTGTTCCGGAAGCGGTGACCGATCCGGATGAGAAACTGCGTCACTTTAAGCTTTTCGTTGAAAAGCTAAGCCCGGGTCGTTGGGATCTCTTGCGTCCGGTAACTGAGCAGGAAGCTAAAGCAACCGGCATCATGAGAGTGAAACTGGACGAAGTTTCCATGAAGGTAAGAGCTGAGGGTGTGGTGGATGATGAGGACGATCTCGATTGGCCGGTATGGGCCGGAGTGCTGCCAATCCAACAGCGCTGGGCACCTGCTGAGCAGGATGAATTGCAGACCGCTAACCCTAGTCTGCCCGATCAACTGAGCATACCGGTGCTACCGGATTGTGATATCTGCTGAGTTTTAATCTGATTTGTTGGCAGCCTGGGATCACCTTTCAGGCCTTGGTGGTTGTAAGGCCGCATTTTAGCGGCCTAGCATCCCTTTGAGCTCTTTCTGCAGTTGCCCACCCTGCTTTTTAGCTTCATGGTAGAGGTTCGTTACCCTCAGGTATTCCTGTTCAGCGGCGTGTAGTTTACGGCTCAGCTCGCTAATCTCTTTCGCCTGTTCATCGGAAAGTGTTAATGCCTGATTCAACATTTGCTGCTCTTTGCGCAGTTCCTCCTGATGCTGGCTGGCTTTCTGATCTGCAGCTTTTAACTGAGATTTCAGCAGGCTTATCTCCTGCTCATACGCTTTTAACTGCTGGCTAAGCTGGCTGATTTCCCGAGCTTGCTCTGTACTCAGGTCCCGACTCCAGGCGTTATCAGCTCTTTCGCTGCTCAGTTGCAATTCAAGTTTGGCGTAAGCTTTTTCAGCATCTGCAAGCTGTTGCTGAAGTCGTATTACTTCCTGCTCCTGGCTTTTAGTGTAGTGAGATCGTTCGGCAACCAGTTGTTCGACTTCCTGAATTTCGGCGCGTGACTTCTCTGCTTGCTGGCGGGCTTCTTCATGTGTCTCTTGAAGGGTTTGCTCAAGCTGGGCAATATCGCGAACTTTCTCATCCAGCTGGCGTTCGAGCTGGTCAAGTCCCCGGCTAAGCTCATCACGCTCACGGGAAAGTTCAAGGTTTTGCTGTTCCAGTTCCTGAATAAGGCTCAGCTGCTCCTGGAATTTATTCTGTTGCGCAGCGATCCCCGCATCTTTTTCTGATAGCGTCTGCTCCAGCTTTTCAATCATTGCCAGACGTTCATCTGCTGTCTGCAACAGCTGTTTTTTCTCATGGGAAAAAGTTTGCTGAAGTTGATCAAGTGCGAGCTGTTGTTCCTGCCAAAGTGTTTGCCAGATCTGTTGCTGACTTTGGCGAAAGATTTCCTGCAGCGCGGCCGGTGGCGGCGGAATGGAGGATGACGTTGGCAATGCCGTTTCGTTAGCAGGCCTGAAATTGCGTAGGGCTTCAAGACACTGAGTATAAGGCAACTCAGTAGCCTGGTGCAGTTCCGCCGCGGTAATCTCGCTTAATGACTGGCCGTTATCCAGCCAGTGTTGAATCTGTTGAGCACAGATATCCTGTAGGTTAGCATCCTGATTCATAGTTCAGCCTTACAGCTTTTGTTAGGTGGTTTGCTGTTTCTGACCCTTATTGAGCGGTCCTCCAAGACCCTAGACAGTCCTTTTCAGATAAAAGCATACTTTTCGGGTAGCTTTTACGCTGCTTTGGTTATGTAACCTGCTAATAAGCTGAATTACAACTTTTAATAGGCGTCTAACAGACGTTAACCGGATTATATGCCCCCCTGAGTGCGGCTCCCGGCCTTCAGCTTATTACTTAACTTATGGCAATAGCTTTCAACGATGACAACAGACTCCGCCGGTACTTTTATTCCCGCCCCAGCGTCTTTGGATAACCCCTTTTACTATCTGATCAATGCCCGGCAGGTGATCGACTGGTGCCTGTTGCATTACGCTGACCTTCTCCTTGATGACGAGATCCATTTGCTTGAGAAGTTATTAGCACTTCCGGAAAATGCTCAGGGCCTGCTGATTCGCCTGATCATGCGTAAAGGGGACCTGTTTCGGGATGATAGCCTGAATTACCCTGAAGTGGGCTATGGTACTAAGCTGAGACGGGCATCAGAGCAGTTGCAGGCCAGCGGTCTGATTGACCTTTGCCCAAGGGTGTCATTACCGGAGCTGACACACCTATGCCGCAAGCCTGAGGCTCTGGCACTGTTGCAATACTGCCACCGTCGATACAGCCCGCCGCAAATTAGGCCAATTGCCAAACACAGTAAGCAGGATCTGCTGGCATTCGCAGAGGCGGTGTCTGATTACCTGCCGGAAGATGAGAGACAGCAGACTCTGTTCGATTGGTGGCCTGCAGCCGCTTTCCAGCTGATGCAGTTGCGATGCGGCCCACTGTTTGAACGTCTGCGACTGATGTTCTTTGGCAATCTGTATCAAAATTGGTCTGAGTTTGTACTGGCTGAACTGGGGATTCAGAAGTATGAGCATGTTGCCTTCACGCCTGAATCCAGAGCCTTCAGGCATCGACAGGAGGTTGATATCTATCTGGAGCTTTATCGGGTTCAGCAGCAGTTAGAAGTGATTAAAACAAACACCGAGGCTTTGGCCTCCGAATCCGATCCCCTGGAAGATTTGGCTCATTCGCTGGATAAGCTGCTAGCAGAGCATCAGGCATATCTGTCCGATGAAGGAACAAAACGTTCTGAATGGTTGCAGCGTCGCTATCACAAAACCTGTTTTCAGCTGGGACACCATGCCGAGCGCAGTGGTTATCCAGAGCTGGCTCTTAAATGCTATCGCAACAGTCAGGGTGACGAGGCCGTTATTCGCCGTTTCCGGCTGATGGAAAAGCTGGTCGCTGGCGAAGGAAGCTATGAGGCCTTATATAACGAGCTTGAGACTGTGTTGCTCAACACAAGCAAACCGGAACAGAGGTTGTTGCTGAAGCGGATTTTGAAGCGCGTTGCCCGCAAACTGAATAAAGCCGTCAAAAACTGTAAAAAAGTCCGTTTGACGGAGCAACACTTAACTCTGCAGCCGGATGCTAACCGATCCGTTGAGCCTGTTTTGATCGATCATCTCGCTGAACAGGGGGAAATTGCTTTTCATGTGGAAAGCCGTCTGGTCAACGGGCTGTTCAGCCTTCTGTTCTGGCCTGCTCTGTTTGAACCCGTACCGGGGGCCTTTTTTAACCCTTTTCAGTCCGGCCCTGCGGACCTGTATCGGGAAAACTTCTATCGGGATCGGCAACCGCAGATGGATGAGACCTTCCGTCGTCTGACTCATTCCGATAACTACAAACAGGATATTCTCCACTGTTATCAGCAAAAACAGGGCATCACCTGCACGCTGATGCATTGGCCTGCTTTGAATGAAACTCTGTTAAATCTCAGTTTGGAACTGATTCCGGCGCAACACCTGGAAGCTTTGTTCCGGCATCTGCTGCTGGATCTTCGGCATCATCGAAAGGGATTGCCGGATCTGGTGGTTTTTAATCCGGATGAAAAGACCTACCGCTTTGTTGAGGTAAAAGCCCCCGGTGATCGTCTGCAGGATCATCAGCGGTTATGGCTGGAGCAGATGCAGAGAGACAGCATACCCGCTGAGGTGGTTTATGTTCGTTGGCAGGATTGCTGAACATTTCTTCCTCTGATGCTCTGTTTTTTTTATAGAGTTCTGCTCTTTTCCCGTGCACTCGACACTGCTTCAGAGTACCCGACAGTGTTTCAGAGCGCTTGATACTGTTCCAGAGTCCTGCTGTTCGAATCAGCAGCGCCCTTCCTGCGCTTTTACTGCCCTGCCCAGTAAACTGAAATACTCCCTGAAGGCCTGATTGATTCTTACCCGCTCTTCACCTGACGGATAAAGCCCATGCTGGGCTTCAAAAGAAGCTTTAGTGCCTTTAACCAGAAAGTTGTTTTTGATCGGCGCATCCTGCACAAAGGCCTCAAATGCCCGGGCGCAGAGTTCTTCCGGTTGGCTGTAATAATTAATACCGGCCGCCTGATCTGCCACCAGAGAGCAACGAAAAAGTTCGCTGGGCTGCTCGCCACTTTCGTCCAGCATAATGGCGGCAAAACAGGCGCTCAGCTTTCGGTTTATTGTATGAGGAATCATGTCCTGCTCCCCCGCCCCCTGATTCAGCCACAGGCCTGATGCGAAACGAATGCCGGATGCGGTAATAAAGGCTTTATCTGCCAGATAGTGATCCAGTGCGTGAAACCATTCATGGGCGATACTGCCGGGGCCGGCATTTTTGGCCAGGGCAAAGGCCCTCTGGTTAGGCGCGTAATGAGCTGCAACCCCGGGTCTGCCACCGGTACCATAATGCAATGCCAGCGATCCGCGCATCGATATCACACTTTCCGGTACCCCCAAGATTAGCATTAGATCACACAAGGCATCATAGAAGCGCCCCGCTGCGTCCCGCTTCTCTTTTTCTGTTACCCAGCGACCGATCTCAATGGAGCGGAAGTCAAAACGCCGCCTTAACCGGATAAAATCACAGGGCTCATCTTTTGGCCTGTGATCAGGCCCGGTTCGATAGAAACGTCTGGCGTTGTCGTTGGAGATCTCGGATTTACGGGGGCTGGATGAAGATTCTGGCATATTTTGGTTTGAAGCATCTGGCTTAGGCGGTGATGTTACTGATGGTATCTGTTTTTTTGTACAGTATTTAATTTTAACCTAAAAAAAGCCCCTCAGCACGTCACTGGTTAACGCTTGTACTGAGGGGCTGTCCTGTTGTTGATATGGCTTGATTAGCGTCTTAGCAGAGTATCTTCGCCCTCTTGTTCATGTTGGCGACGTTCAACTTCTTTTAAGCGCTCTTCTTCTTTCTCCTGAGCCTCTTTCAGGGCTTTTTCTTCAGCCTTCTGTTCAGCTTCTTCGGTGATAGATTCCATATCATCGGTAACAGCCCATGGTTCTGCCGGAGACGGACTCAGCTCACCATGACGTGGCGCAAAACGTTCATCCGACAACGCTTTAAGCAGGCCAATAACCATACAGATAACAACAACCGAGAAAGGCATGGCTGCGGTAATAACAGCAGATTGCAGAGTATCCAGC
Source organism: Oceanospirillum sp. (assembly GCA_048270425.1). GTDB lineage: Bacteria > Pseudomonadota > Gammaproteobacteria > Pseudomonadales > Halomonadaceae > Oceanospirillum. The sequence goes on along the minus strand of JBLWSY010000001.1, from coordinate 572,203 downwards.
CCACCTGCGATCAGAAGCACAGCTGTTAGCAGTGCCAGGAAGATGCCCCACAGGATACGGTGTGCCGATGGTGGATCCGCGTCGCCCCCTGACAAAATGGTATTGATTACCAGAGTACCGGCATTGGCTGAAGTGATCAGATAGGTTCCGATCAGTACAATCAGCAGCGTGGAAATTATTGGAGAAAACATGCCAAGATCCATGCCCTCAACGGTGACAAAGAGTGCGGTGGAGACATCATTCTGCACAGCCGCTATTACACCGCCATTACCGAATAATTCCTGATACAGAGCCGTTCCGCCAAAAAGACCGATCCAGACAATGGTGATAATGGTGGGTACCAGAAGTACGCCCATCACAAATTCACCAAAGCTGCGACCTCTTGAAATACGGGCGATAAACATGCCCACAAAAGGCGACCACGCCAGCCACCAGCCCCAGAAGAAGACGGTCCACTCAGACTGCCAGCTGTCACCATGGGTGACATTGGTGTGAAAGGTCATACGGATCAGCGACTGAATATAGTCACCTGTCGCCTCAATTGTAACGCCGATCAGATACTGAGTTGGCCCCAGTAGAAGCATAAAGAGTACGGCCGCAATACTGAGCCAGAAATTCATCTCAGACAGCAAACGTACCCCCCGGGAAACCCCGGAAACAACAGAGGCTGTCGCGATAAACATAATCACAGCAATGACCGTGAGCTGAAGCGTTGTGGAGTTTTCAAGAGCGAAAACCTGATGCAGTCCGGCGTTCATCTGCTGAACACCCAGACCAAGTGTTGTGGCAATGCCGAAGACGGTGCCAAACACTGCCAGCAGATCAACCAGATCTCCCAGAGGACCTCTGACACGCTCTCCCAGAATCGGATAGAGGACCGAGCGCACCGTTAGCGGCAGATCGTGCCGATAAGAGAAATAAGCCATGGTCAGAGCAACAAAAGAGAAGATGGCCCAACCGTTTACGCCCCAGTGAAAGAACGATAAGCGCATCGCCACCACGGCAGCATCGCCCTCAGAGGTTCCCGGCAGTACAAAAGGGTTGTCACTCAATTGCATAATGGGTTGTGCTACCGACCAGAACAGAATACCTACCCCGGTGCCGGCCGCAAAAAGCATACTGATCCAAGCGAAGAAGGTGAATTCAGGTCGCTCCCAGTCACGACCCAGCCGTACTTTTTTATACCGTCCTGTCCCCAGCCAAACCATAAAAATGAGCAGAAACGCCACTAACAGAACGTAATACCATTCCAGAAAAGGGTCGAGCCAGGTACGCGCCGCGGCAATGCCGGTTGCGCTGGCTTCTGTGAACAGACTGCCCATCACCAGAGTGACCAGCACCATCAGAATGGATACTTGGGTCATTCGGGGATTCATACCTTTGAACAAGCCGTTCTGGGCCTGATTGTACATCTTAGATCCTTAATTTTGGTTCAAGGGAGTGTTCTTGCGCCTGAATACAATATTGAGGTTTAGCGCCACAGCGGTATGGTTAAACCCGCTGTGGTGTTCTATCTCTTGGCACAATTTGTTTATAACCCTAAACAAAATGATGGGATATTCAAGGTTTAATCGGTTTTATCCTTCGGTATCAGGCCATTGCCATGCAGATGCCCGTCTTTCCCCTGCTTGTCCTGCGACTGTCTCAGCCAGTAACAAACGTCGGTTCTGCAGCGTTTAACAAAGGCCTCGTCATGTGAGATGAGTGCAAAACCCCCGCTATACTCCGACAAGCTATCCGCCAGCAGCTGCTTACTGGTCAGATCCAAATGGTTGTCAGGCTCATCCAGAAGTAAAAAAGTCTGGTCGGCACTCTTTTGATTTCGAAGTGATATCCCGAGTAGAGCAAGGCGCATTTTTTCACCGCCACTGAGATCAGCGACTTTCAGGAACACCCTGTCCCGGCGAAAACCAATTCCGGCAAGCAGTGTTCTGGCTTGGGACTCGGCCAGGCTGCTATCAAAGTACTGCAGCTGTCCCAGCAATGTTGCGTTCCTATCAAGACGGCTGAAATGCTGATCCAGATAAATAAAAGATGATGAGTGACTGCTAAAGCGGGTGCTATGAGATGGCGTATACGATGTCGGCCGGTTTTCAGTCATTATTCCCGCCAGCAGTTTAAACAGGGTGGATTTACCACTGCCGTTATCACCTTTGAGATAAAGTCGATCCGTGCTGCTCAACTGCAGTGTGATAGCCTGAGCCATCCCATAGGGCAGCTGATAGTTGACCAAAGAGGCCAGTGTTTTACGCCCCTGAGTGCGCTGCTGTTTGTTCTGCTTTTTTTCTGTGTGTTCAACCGCGCTATCCCACACGGGGCCATCCAGAGGAATACGGATTTCCACGGCCTCTGAAAGCTGTTGCTGAAGCTGCTCCCTGTGGTCCGACAGCTGTTTATCCCGTACCGTCAGGCGTCGATTCAGCGTTCCCAGATGGTTGCCCGCTTTCTCTTTTTGAGCATCCAGAATTAACTTGCTCTGACTGCCGCTTTTTCTTAGCCGGTTTCCTTTAGCCGCTTTCTGCTGGGCTTTCTCGATGTTCTTCTGATGCTCAGATTTAAGCTTGCGCGCTTGTTTTTGCAGGTCGTTTCTTTCACGCATCAATGCAGCCCGTTGTAGCTGCTTCTCCTGCCGGTAAAGATCCAGGTTGCCGCCATATTCTGTGATACCGTTTTGGTCGAGTTCCCAGATGCGGTCAACCCGATTCAGCAGCGTGAAGTCATGGCTGATCATCAGTACGGCACCTTCGAAAGCTTCCAGTTGCTGACTGAGCCAGTGCCGCCCGGAAAGGTCCAGATGGTTGCTGGGCTCATCAAGAATCATCACTCGGTACGCGTCTGCATGATTAAAAAGGTTTGCCAGCCTGAGCCGGGTTTGCTGTCCGCCGGAAAGTCTGTGAATTGGCCAAAACGGATCTTCCGGTAAATTCAGTGTCTTAAGCTGATGTTTCAAACGCTCCCGTATTAGCCAATCATCGGACAGAATCTCGAACCAGTGCGGCTCACAACTCCCCTGCTCTATCTTTTCCAGGGCATTCAGTTTCGCTCTGACGCCCAGATAATCAGCAATGCAATAACACGTGTTCAGATGGGGTTCCACTTCATCGGGATCGCTCAGCTCTTCAAACTGAGAGAAATAACCGATCTGATCTCGGTAAAGACCACCGTAATCAATCTGTCCTCCGCCAGGCTTAAGATCACCGGTTAACAAACGCGCCAATGTACTTTTGCCGCAGCCGTTCCTGCCAATAAGCCCTGTAATGCCATCAGAGAGCGTCAGATTAAGCTCAGGAAACAGGTAGTGCCCGTCAGGCAACTGGTAGGTCAACTGATGTGTAATGAGGTTCGTTTGGACGTTTTGTGATGTATCAGGCATAACAGGCCCTCTGTACTTTTCCCTTCGAGTAATCTCAAGGGATATAAAACAGACGGCTACAGGAACCTGGTCGTTTGCTGGCAGGGAAAAGACATGTCTGATCGAGCCTTTAAACAAGCTCGCAGACAGTATTGACACGGTTAAATCGTGGTAGATTCAATCCAGTCATGACAGCAAGAAACTGATCTGGGGTAACGCGGGTATCAGCCAAAGCAGACACACTAATCCTGTAGCACCATAAAAAAATCGGTAAACAGGCTTAGTTGTTCATGATGGCGAATACTCCGGAAGCGTGGGAAAGTCTGAAGACCCTGAAAGCAGGAACTGGAGCGTCCCTGTTTTCCGATCTTGAGCTATTGAATCAAAACCATCAGCCTTTAGCAACTAACGGGATTAAGAGGCTATATAGCTTTGCAGGTAATGACGATGAGTTTTCCCATGGGAAAATCAAACATCCCTCACCGGTTGAACTTAATTTACCGGCGCATTAGCCACGCCAAAAGGGACATGCACCATAGCCAGATTCCGGGCGTTGAGATGGCTGGTTTGGTCATCGAAAAACAGGTGCGGTTTGAAAATATCGAGAATACGACGCTTATCCATCCCGCCCAGAAAGAAGGTCTCGTTGGCAGAAACACCCCAGCTTTCAAGCGTGGTGATCACACGTTCATGGGTTGGCGCACTGCGGGCGGTAATAATCGAGGTTCTCAGTACCCGCTCATAGTCGGGATCTTTGCTAAGTTCGGCATCTTCCAGTGCCTGCAAGGCCGCCAGCTTACGAAACAGATCAGCCAAAGGTCCCGGGTTGTGTACGCGGTTCTGATTTTGCTGCTCATATTCCTGAAATTTTTCCAGACCATTGGCTTTAAAAACCGCTTCGGATTCATCATCCGCCAGCACGCCGTCAAAATCAAAAGCGATTCTGAGCTCAGAGTCAGCGCTGTCGTCTTTTACCTTAGAAGGCAAAACCAAACCAGCCGGATAACCTGCCACAACTGCCGCTCTTACATCGGCTTCATTGCCGGATAGAAACAATGAAGCGTTAAAAGCCGGAATATAGGAAAAAGGTGATGCACCGCTAACAAAGGCTGCCCTGGAAATTCCAAGACCATAATGTTCAATCGAGCGAAATACCCGTTTACCCGTGGCAGGAGAGTTCCGGGACAAGAGAACAACTTCTACCGGCTGCTCTCCCGGAAAGTGTTGATTAAAACTCAGAAAACGCCGGATAAAAGGAAAAGCGACTCCCCGCTTGAGTATTTTGTTCAGGTTCTGTTCCTGAAAATGCTTGTAGGCAATAGCCCCCTGTTCCCGAAAGACCTGATCTGATTCACTCAGATCAAACAAGGCGCTGGAGGAAACCGCAATCACCAGCTTATCTTCAATAGGAAATGCCATCAGAATTCCTTTCCGTGAGTGCCATGAATTTTATCCGGTGTTCGCTCTTCAATCGTGAGCATAGATTATTCGCCGCGGAACAGATCAGCGACAGCTGCAGGGTTCGATCCGAAAAAAAGATGCAGATAGGTAGCCGTCAGTCCTTTGTCCCGATAGATCGGCTCTCCCGGAGCCGGGTGACGCTGACGGCGGCTATAAGCGAGCGGCTCAGGCGTATTCAGGCTCAGAGATTTGTGATGCGCATGGCCTCTGATGTCACCTTCCGGTAGCGGCGCTGTCTGCATGCCCTGACAACCCCGTTTGCCGCGCATAGCGCCTTCCCCACCAATAAGCCCCAGCATAGGATAGGTGTTTTCATCCAGATCTGTGAGCGTATCCAGGCAATAGAGAAAACCCCCGCACTCGGCCAGAATCGGTTTGCCGGATTGATGGAAATGTCGGATTTGCGCGATCAGACCACTGTTTTGAGATAAGACATCAGCGTGGAGCTCCGGGTAGCCTCCGGGTAGCCACAAGCCGTCGGCTTGCGGTAATTCGGTATCTTTTAATGGTGAGAAAAAGCAATAATCCGCCCCCAACTGTTGCAGAAGGCGAAGATTGGAATCATAGATAAAACTGAAGGCCGCATCTTTTGCCACTGCAATGGTTTTACCCTTAAGCGGTTTTTGTATCAGAGTGCTGGCCTGGGTTTTGTCTTCGGCCGGATAAAAGTTCACCGCTTTCGGCAGATCAAGAATCCGCTGCCCCTGAAGTCGTTCTGCCCCAACGTTGATTCGTGTTTCCAGCTCGTCTGACACCTCTTCTGCCTGTACCAGCCCCAGATGACGCTCAGGCAAGGACATCTGCTCATCCTGAGCCAGCGTCGCCAGAATTGGCAGGCTTTCCGGCAGGGGTTCTTCAATCAGTTCACGATGACGCTCACTGGCACAGCCATTGGCGATAAGCCCGGCAAACTGCAGTGCTGGCCGGTAGTTGGCAAGCCCGACAGCCATGGCCCCGGCCGTTTGTGCCATGCCCTTCACATCCATAACCAGCGCGAGAGGAATACCAAAGCGCTCTGCCAGATCCGCACTGGATGGTGTGCCATCAAACAACCCCATAACCCCCTCAATCAGGATCAGGTCAGCCTCCCTGGCAGCGGTAAACAGCATCTGTTGGCAGTAATCTTCACCGGCCATCCACATATCCAGCTGTTCGACCGGTTCACCGGACGCCTGACTCAAAATCTGGGGATCAAGGTAATCCGGGCCGGTTTTAAACACCCGAACAACCTTACCCTGCTGCCGATAGGCTCGGGCAATGGCTGCCGTGATGGTTGTTTTACCGCAGCCGGAATGGGGGGCAGCGATAAAAAGAGCCGGACAGGGAACGGCATTATTTAAACTGGAAGATGACATGAAGGCAGAAGGTCCCGGTAAAGAAAAGCCTCTAAAAAAGAGCTGGTTAGCATTAAACACCTAGTTTGAGGCGATGCGTGACAAGGATCAAGCGTTGCCGATAATGACAGTGATAAAAAAATGCTTTGTAATGAGTACAATATCCGGTAACTGATCCGGTACTTCCGCTTCCTGATCCCTTGTTTTCCTTTGACCTTTTAAAGGGTTTTCTATGCCGCGCTATCGTTACGAATATCTTGAACAGGAGCTGAAGCAACAGATACGTTCCGGCTACTTTAAAAGTGGTGATCGTTTACCGTCCATCAGAAGGTTGTGCGGCAGTTACAAGCTGTCAAAAGCAACCGTTTTGCATGCGCTGCATCGGCTTGAGGCTGATTGTTGGGTTCAGGCGCAACCCAAATCAGGATACTTTGTTTGCACACCGGAGCAGGAACGACCGCGTCCGGTCAGGGTAAGTACCCCTAAAAAACCGGCACCTGTCTCTGTTCCGGCAATCTTTCAGGATATTATGAGCCGCAGTGCCGCATTCGATATCCTGCCTGCAGCGGATCAGAGCCCTCCCTCCGGGCAGCTGATCGTGCTAAACCGGCTGATCAGTCGTCAGATGCGAAGCAAACCGGAGCAGAAATCCGGTTACTACGATGAACCCGCCGGTAAGTATGCTCTGCGTTCAGCCCTAGTTGAAATGTTTCGCCACCGCCGTCTGATGGTTGATGCCGATGAGATCTGTATTACCACAGGCTGTCAGCACAGTTTATTTATCGCTTTAATGGCTAGCTGCCAGCCCGGAGATACCGTTGCCGTAGAGTCTCCGGCTTTTTATGGTGTGCTGCAGATCATGGAGCAGCTCGGACTGAATATTATTGAAATCTCGTCTGATTCCGCCCATGGACTGGACGTCTCTGAGTTGAAAGAAAAGCTGATCCATTGGCCGATAAAGGCCTGCGTGGTTACGCCCAATTTTGGTACGCCTGCCGGTGCATGTCTGACAGATGACGCCAGAAAGGATCTGCTGCAATTGGCACGGGAGCATGATTTCTGGGTTATTGAGGATGATATCTACGGTGATCTGGCTTTTGCATCCACTGCCACCCGCCCCCTGAAAGCTCTTGATCATAGAGAACCCGATCATCAGAGAGTGATTCTTTGCGGTTCCCTTTCCAAAAGCTTGTCGCGGGATCTGCGATTAGGCTGGATTATTGCCGGACCGCTGCATAATAAGGCGGTACAGATGAAGCTCATTACTCAATTGGCAAGCCCTCAGGCCGTTCAGGATGGTTTAGCTCAATTTATCTCTGAAGGGTATTATCGCCGACACCTGAACCAGTATCGCTTAAAGTTGAGAGAGCACAGAGATCAGCTGATCAGGCTTTTGTCGGACAACTGGGGCGATAAGATTCTTTTCAGTCAACCTGAAGGTGGTCTCTGTATCTGGGTACAGTTGCCGGAATCAGCGGATAGCCTTAAGGCCTATCAAGCTCTCAGGGAAAAGGGGATTTTGCTGACCCCCGGGCCCTTATTCTCATCCCACGGCCTGTACAATAACTATTTACGGCTGAGTTTTGCTCAGCCGATAACCCGTGAACGGCAACAGGCGATAGAAGTACTGTTTCAAACGCTTTTAGAGGGCAGACCTACCGGAGATCAGGATTATCCGGTCTGAGTTTCGCCCAGAGCCTTAGCCCTGAATTGCTCCAGCTGTTGTTCTTTTTTTATCAGCTCCTCATCGCTATCGCTGAAACGTGCCGCAATGGCAACAAATTCCTGTTGAATCGCTTCAAAATGCCGGACCAGTAGCGGATCAAAATGAGTACCGCTACCCTCTTTGATAATTTTCACCGCCTTTTCGTGAGGCATGGGTTCTTTGTAAACCCGACGGCAGATCAAAGCATCATAGACATCCGCTAATGCCATAATTCTGGCACAAAGGGGGATCTCTTCGCCTTTAAGACCTTCAGGGTAACCGCTGCCGTCCCATTTCTCCTGATGGCTATAGGCGATCTCTTTGGCGGTCTGCAAAAAGTCCACCTTTATGCCCAATTGTGCCTCTGCATGCTCAATAGCGTTTCGTCCCAGAATGGTATGGGTTTTCATGATATCAAACTCATTACCCTCAAACGGTCCCGGTTTGAGCAAAATGCGATCGGGAATACCCACCTTGCCAATATCATGCAGGGGCGCGGACTTGAACAGAATATCGATATATTGGTCAGTCAGCAGTGCTTTGTATTTCTCTTCATCACGCAGTTTTTCAGCAAGGGCTCGGACATAGAACTGAGTACGACGTATGTGATTGCCGGTATCCGAGTCCCGGGTTTCAGCCAGAGAGGCTAAAACCATAATAGTGACATCCTGCACCTGGGTGACCTCCTGAGTTCTGCGTCTGACTTCCTGTTCCAGAAAACGGTTTTTGTCCTGCAGAAAATCGGCCTGCGCTTTCAGCTGCAAATGGTTTTTTACCCGCGCCAGCAAAATAGCGGGATTAACCGGTTTGGTCAGATAATCTGCCGCCCCCAGTGCCAGGCCCTGAGCTTCATCTTCGGTTTCTGTTTTTGCGGTGAGAAAGATCACCGGAATATGAGCTGTCTTCTCGTTGGCCTTAAGCTGCCGGCAAACCTCGTAACCATCCATCTCCGGCATCATGATATCCAGCAGAATCAGATCGGGTTGCGGCTGATTGGCGGCGATCTCAAGCGCCTTAGCCCCCCGGTTGGAAACTTTTACCCGATAGTGCTCTTTCAGAAGACCAGCCATCAGTGTCAGATTGTCCGGTGTATCATCAACTACCAGCAGCGTGGGTTTATCTATCCAGTGTCCGCCTTGTATTGTCATCGATGGACTCCTTCTAAAACGGAATGATCGCCTGTGATCCGGTTCGGAATTGGCTTAACGACGCTTAAAAATACGGTGAAAATGATCCAGGGTAGAAAAGAGCTTAAGCCCGGCAGGGCTGAGGGACTCGGTCAGACCGATAACAAACCCGGCTCCGCTATTCATCTGCTGGTGCAGATGATGAATCAGCTGATCCTGCTGCTCTCTTTTAAGATAGATCATCAGATTCCTGCAGGAGACAAAATCAAATGCTTTATCAAAGTGTTGAGCAAAGATATCTCCCTGAACGAAATCGACTTCGTCACGTATGCTCTGGTCCAGAATAAAAGCGTCTCCGTCCCGCTCAAAGTAACGGGCTACCAGCTCAGGTGGTACTTCGGCCAGTTTTTTTGCACTGTATACGCCCTTCTTGGCAGCCCGTATCGCCTCCCGGTTTAGGTCTACGGCCACAATCTCGACAGGCATGGTCAGTTCCAGTTGTCGGCAGATTATGGCAAGGGAGTACGCCTCCTCCCCGGTGGCACAACCGGCAACGAGAATTCGAAAGGGGCTGAGATGGCCGCTCAGAGCGATCGCTTCTCTTTTTTGCTCAGCCACTGGAATCAGCGCAAGCGCTAATGCCCGAAACACATCGGCATCCCGGAAAAAAGAGGAGACCGACACCAGCAGATATTGCTCCAGCAGCTCAAGCTCGGCGTGATGCTTCTCAAGATACTCGGCGTAGTGGTTGGCGACCGACGCTCCGTGGAGAGCACTGATCTGAGATTTACGCTTATCGATCCGTCTGAGCAGGGTTTCCTGCTTGTAGCCCGAAAAGGAGATGCCGCTGTGGTCCTCAATCAGGTGGGTGATTTGCTCAAGTTCCTTCTCTTCTGACTGTAGGCAGGGCGGCTTGTTTTCCTGGCGGGAGCTTGTATTTTTCAGTCCCGGATCTTTCAGTGCGTGCTCTTTAAATGCCGGGTTTTGAGTGTCACTACCCTGAGACTGCTTTTTCGGCTGTGCCTGTAGATTATTGGGTAATGATGTACTGGCAGAGGTTAATGCACTGGTAGTTAGAGTTACCATGAGTTCCCGGAAATGCTCACTGATTTCAGCAAGAGTGCCGGTAAAATCAGGGCTTACCGCCTCAGATGCCGCTTGAGGCATGGAGTTATACCGGGCTTCTTCCGGTGACTGTACCCAGACAAGACCGCGTTTCTGTTTGACAACCCGGCACCCCTGAGCACCATCAGATCCCGCTCCGGAAAGAATCAGAGCCAGTACACGATCACCATAGTGATCAGCCAGGGATTTAAGTAACCGGTTTACCGATGGGCTGGAATAACTGTCCTCTGCCGGTGGCAAGAGGCAAAGCAGGCCGTCAGCCTGCTCTGCATAAGCGTTCTTCTGAGCACAGATCGCACCGTCATGTTCGGCAGGAAGCAGATAAACCCGCCCACCCTCAAGTTGCGTTTGATCATCGGGAATAATCGCTGGCCATCGCCCCTCCTTGTTCAGCAAACTCAGCACCAGTCGGGCATGTTCGTCTCTGGCCATGTGTTGAGCGATCACAATGGCAATCTCGTCGGATAAAGGCAGATCAGCAAACAGAGAGAGCAGGCCTTCAAGGCCTCCGGCGGAGGCCCCTATGCCGATGATCCATCGCAGTTCAGAACGTTTTTCCCGGTTCAGAACGCATTCTCCTGTAGCAGCTCCATTGCCCGGTCAAAGTCAAAGGCTTCAACCGCCCGCACTAAAGGTTTCAGTTTTTTACTCTCATCAGGACTGAGCTGTTTCTGTAACTGTTCAAGATATTCAAGAGCCTCGGCATCACTGTCTTTGAGCAGCTGCATCAGCTGGTCAAATTCGGCTTTTGCTTTATCTCTGAAACTCGCCTCAGGTTCTGATGGTGCAACCAGACCGTCTTCGATGATAAAGGCTTGTCTCCCCAGCCCGAAAACCACCTTGCGGACCTCTTCTTCCAATGCCGGCATTAGGGTTTTAAAACGGTCTGAATTCTCCTCGCCCGCTTCAGCCAGGGTTTCCAGTTCCGCGGCCAGATGGCATAAATGCTCTGCCCCGATAGTGGCCGCCGTTCCTTTAAGCGTGTGCAGGTAGCGGATTGTCGCTTTAGGGTCCTCATCGGAACGGGCTTCGGCAAAATTACGGACGAAATCTTTCTGGCTGTCGTAGAACATCGCCAGCATCCGCTGATATAGTTCCACATCCTGCATCATGGCGTTAAGACCCGCCTGAATATTCACCCCGATCAGGCCTTCAAAGAGGTGATCCGGGGATAAGGTACGGTCTGAAGCCACCTCTGCGTCAGTTTCTGATGCCGGATCAGGGCTCTGATGATTGGCATCATTCGGGGAAGTACCACCGGTCCATTTCGCGATCAACCGATACATAAGGTCAACATTGATCGGTTTGCCCAGATGATCATTCATACCCGCTTCCAGTACTTTTTCCCGGTCCCCGGCCATGGCGTTGGCTGTCATTGCAATAATCGGCAGATGAGCCAGTTCTGGCATTTGTCGTATACGTCGGGTGGCCTCGTAGCCATCCATAACCGGCATCTGGCAATCCATCAGTACCAGATCAAACTCTTGATCGGATTCCAGCCAGGCCAGGGCTTCTTCGCCGTTATTGGCCAACTCAGTTTCAATGCCGCCCTGATGCAGAAGCTCCAGCGCCAGTTCCTGGTTCATTGGGTTATCTTCAACCAGTAAAACCCGCTTACCGGTCAGATTGATATCCGTGACAACCGGTGCCGATGGCGTACGAGATTCAATCAGAACGCCCTTATCCAAAGCATAACCAACGGCTTCAAGAAGATTGGATGCAGTAACCGGTTTGGTCATGACAGCCGCAAACTTAACCTGATTCTCTTTAGCGGCTGCCAGCGCTTCCTCCCGGCTGTATCCGGTAATCATAATGGCCGGCGGGCAAAGAAGAGCATTGTCTTCATGAAGCGCCTTCAGGGTCTGCACGCCATCACGTTCCGGCATTTTCCAGTCGATCAGCAGCAGATCAAAGGTTTCCCCCTGAGAAAGACGTGCTTCAGCTTCGAGGCTGCTGGTAACGGCTTCCGGTTTCATGCCGAAGCTCTGTATCAGGCGCGACATGATCTCGCAGGCCGAAGGATTATCATCAACCACCAGCACACGCAGATCCTGAAGTTCATCCGCCCGGTACATACGGCGTGGTCTTGGGTTGCTCTGCAGCTTAAAGCGTGCGGTAAAACAGAATCGGGTTCCCTTACCGTATTCGCTCTCTACCCAGATTTCGCCATCCATCAGCTCAACCAGTTTTTTAGAAATCACCAGCCCCAGGCCGGTGCCGCCGTATTTGCGCGTGGTAGACGCATCCGCCTGACTGAAGCTTTTAAAGAGTTTGCCCAGCTGTTCCTCGGTCATACCGATGCCGGTATCTTTTACCTCAAACTGAAGTTCAACAGTATCGTTATGAATTTCATGCTCGGTAATGCTGATAACGACCTCGCCGGTTTCGGTAAATTTAACGGCGTTATTAGCAAGATTAGTCAGAATCTGGCCCAGCTTCAGTGGATCGCCAATCAGTGCTGATGGCAGTTCCGGCGGCGTACTGAAAAGCAGCTCCAGCCCCTTCTCTTCTGTTTTGATCGCCAGCAGGTTAGCCAGATGATCCATCACATCATCCAGGTGAAACTCGGTTTCTTCGAGGGTCATCTTGCCCGCTTCGATTTTAGAAAAGTCCAAAATCTCATTAATGATGCCCAGCAGGTTTTCTCCGGCACGATGAACCTTTTCAACGTAGTTGCGTTGCTGGTTATCCAGAGGGGTCTGCAGCGCCAGGTGGGACATACCAATGATGGCATTCATCGGTGTGCGTATCTCGTGACTCATGTTGGCCAGAAAATCACTTTTTGCCTGAGTTGCCTCTTCCGCCAGCTCTTTGGCCTTCAGCATTTCCAGCTCAGCGGCTTTACGGTCGGCAATATCCCTGATACTGACAATCAGCGCGGGTTTACTTTTTAAGGTGATCGGCACCAAAGTGATTTCGCAAGGGATCTCCTGGCCTTTCTGGGTAAGGTGCAGCCAATCAAACTGGAAAGAATCTTCCTGAGAAAGAGCTAATTGCATGTACTCGGCAGCCTTGGCCTCGGATTCAACTCCGTCAGGCTGGTATTTAGGCGACAGATCCACGGGGCCACATTTAAGCAGGTCATCAACCGCTTTAAAGCCGAAAATATCCGCTGCTCTTTTATTGGCATGGATAAAGCCTTTATCAGGGCTGAGTACCAGCAGGCCATCACTGGAGTTTTCAAAGTAGGCGTTAACCTTTTCTTCAGATTCTTTGCGCTCGGTAACGTCCTCCAGCATCCAGACGGTGCCTTGTGAGAAGTCATTCATATCACGCATTCTGCCGCTTAAATGACACCAGAAGAGTGTTCCGTCCGCCTTGACCATCTGAACTTCTTCCTGGTGCACCTTGCCTTTAGCAAGCTCCCCATAAGCAAATTCACCGATACGTTGGTACACCTCATCGGATGGGTACCACTGGCGGGTGCTCTTGCCGATCAGTTCTTCCATCGGACGCTCAAAGATCTCTGACAGCTTGCCATTAGCGCGCTGAACCACGCGATCTTTCAGTAAGACAATGGCCATAGTGGCAGATTCCAGAATAGCGTTCTGTTCTGATGCGGCTCTTTCCAGCGCCTGCTCGGCGGCTTTGCGCTCGGTAATATCCCGATAGACGACAACGGCCCCGGTCAGACGGTTATTGGTAAAGACAGGGCTTGCGGAATACTCCACAGGCAGTGCCTTTTGTGCCTTGGACCAGAGTACTTCGTTATCACTGCTGCGGGGTTCGCCATCCTGAGTTGTCCTGAAGATAGCGGTATCGCTTTCAGATTGGGCCTGACCATCAGCATCAGAATATTGCAGCAATTGGCTGAAGGATTGCCCCAAAAACTCGGCCTCATCGTAGCCAAGACTTTCATAGGCAGCCGGGTTGGCAAAGGTGATATTGCCATCGCAGTCTAAGCCCACAATACCGCTTTTCACTGCTTCAAGAATCTGGCGGCTGCGCTCTTCTGCGGCTTTAATTTCACGTTGCTGAGCTTCCATCTCAACAGTTTGTTCTTCCAGCTGCGCGGCCTGACGCTCCATCTTATCGGCCTGATATTGACTCTCTTCCAGCAGCTGACGGGTTTTTTGACTACGCTCCAGAATTTCCAGATTCATCGCCAGAATCGGCATCAGACCTTCCAGAAAAGATTGTTCTACCGGTCCGAAGCGCACAAAGCTGGCCAGTTCGATAACCGCCAACAGGCGGTCATTGTGAGTGACCGGATAAACAGCGATATTGGCGGGTTTGCTCTCCCCCAGACCTGAGCTGATGGTCAGATAGTCTTCCGGCGGATTGGTGATAATAATACTCTCGCGCTCCAACGCGCACTGTCCCACCAGCCCTTCCCCCGGCTTAATGCGGGTGTTGAGCTGTTTACGCTCTTTAAAAGCATAGCCACCGATCAGCTGGAGCTGCTGGGCATCACTGTCAAACAGATAAAACACACCCTGACCTAGGTGAACCAGAGGCGCCAGGCGCTTCAGAAAAAGCTGAGACAGTTCACGCACATCTTCCAGTTGTTGTAACTGAGTGCTGATTTCGGAAATATGGGTTTTAATCCAGCGTTGGTTCTCAATCTCGTGCAGTTCCGCTTTCAGATACTCCGCATGGCTTAACAATTGCCCAATCTCATCGGGAAACTGTGTTTTATCCGGCAGGGATTTTTCTCCCCGCTGCAGCAGCGATTCCAGCGCCCGACCAACAACCCTAAGGGGCTTACGTACGCCACGGATGGTAATACGCGAGAAAACGTAGCCGGTCAGCATCATGATGATAAAAAGGCCGGAGATAATAATCTGGGCGTTCTGGTGAGATGTCTGAGCGGAAACAGTCAGGTTTTCACTGATTGAAGACTGGCGTTTTTTCAGCTGATTAAGGAGTTCATCCAGCTGACGAATGTACATCCTTATACCCAAAGGCTTGCTGAACAGAGCACGGGCTTCAGCGATACGGTTCTGATCCGCTAAGGCAAGAAACTGAGCCATTTGCTGACGGTAGAGATTAAATTGCTGATTGAAGCTGTTAAAAGTAGCCCGAACATCCGCCTGAATATCCGGCTCAATCTTGATAAGCAACTTGTCGATGCGGGATATTTCCTGGGTCAGCTCGGCAATCAGACGCCTTCTGTCAGAGTTATCCTGCGGTTGAGTAAGTTGCAGGATCTGCAACTCGGCACGCAGAACCTCGGTATTGAGCTTTTCAAAATCCGCCAGAATCCGGGATTCTTTTACCGACGCCGCACGATTGAGATTGTTCTGCAGAGTTAACCAGAAAGTGACTCCGGCATAAGTAAGCGAGAGCGCAAAGATGGCCGTGAAAATCCAGGTCATCATGGATTTGAGAGATAAACGGGACCAGTGTGCCTTTAGTAGCTTCATGGCGGAGTCCTCAGGTCGGTCTATTGCTGAATATTGTTATAGTTGTGTTTTTAAAGATACATTAAAAAAATATATTTTAAAGTTATATTTGCGGTGGCTTAAACAGAAACCGGTATTGGTAAGCGTAGCAGCCTAGTCAGTTTGATTCCTGTTCACCCGGCTTTATATAAGCCTTTGGTAAAGAGGGTCGGTCGACCGGTATTTTCGGCTTACACCGCGTCAGCCGGGAACTTTTTATGACCTCGCCAGTCATAAATGATCGGAATAGAATCAATATCCGTATAAGCTGTCGTTTGGGACTGATGTCCGAATACATTTAATGCCTCAAAATGCTTATGACAAACAAAAGCGAAAGGCATGACAGAAAACCAATGAAGGTACGGCAGCAGACCAATAGTAAAATCCATAAAAAAGTAGCCCTAAACAGAAACGTAAAATAAAGAGACGTACTATGAAGGCTATCAGGCTGCAGATAATGAAGAAGGAGTCTGATGATGAAATTTAAAGAACTGAAAAAACTGATTCGTAGCGGTGTTCAACTGGAAGCCGAAATCGTAACCCATGCGACCCATAGTCAATATGGCATTCGCATCGTAACCGGTGAAGAAAGCCACCGCCTGCTCAACTGGCGCAATCGCCCCCTGATCTTCCGTAGTCTTGATCAGGCACGACAAACACTGGCCCAGGCAGGGGTTAAACAAGCGACGCTGATTCAGCATGTCGCCCATGATGAAGTGATTGGCCGGGTGGCCACCTACGACGAACCCTATCTTGCACGAATCCCTATGTCGGCTTAAGCGCCAGACATAATCCTCTGATAGAATCCCTCCCCCTGGAGGGATTTTTGTTTTATGACCGTTATTTCCGCGATGCCCCCAGAGTTTAACGCCCACCAGACTGATGACCTGATGAAAAAACTGATTTTATGAAAGTTGCAGTTCGCTCCCTGTGCGAATTTGCTGCCCGTAATGGCAGTCTGGAGTTTCGCTATACACCCTCGCCAACCGCGGAAGAGGGAATTCGTGGGCATCAGAAACTGCAGAAACGACGTGTAAAAGAATGCGGGCCTGATGTTACCTATGAACCGGAACACCTGCTGGAAGGACACATTCAGGGTATTGATCTGAAAGGCCGTGCCGATGGCTATCTATCGCCTGTTAACCCGACTGACAGCATCTTCACTCCGCTATTAGAAGAGATTAAAACCCATCGCGGAGAGCTTGACCGTATCGGCGACGGGCAGCGTCAGTTGCATCTGGCTCAGCTTAAGGTCTACGGGGCACTGCTTTGCCTGAGAGACAAGCGCTCTGCAGTCAGATTACGACTGGTCTATTACGATATCGACCGTGATCAGGAATCACCCGATGAAAGCCTCTGGCAGGCATCGGTATTGATCCCATTCGCAGAAGATCTCTGTCGTCAGTATGCAAATTGGCACCGGCAGGAGGCGGAGCACCGTTTGCAGCGTGATAGCGCCTTACAGCAACTGGAATTCCCCTACCCTGAATTTCGTCCGCATCAAAGGGCGCTGAGTGAAGCCGTCTATAAAGGCATCTTCACGCGTCGACAGTTATTACTGGAAGCACCTACCGGACTGGGTAAAACCCTTGGTGTCAGTTTTCCCGCCCTTAAAGCGATGGCGAAATGCGGGCTGGATCGTTTATTTCTGCTCTCATCGCGCACCACAGGCCGTCAGCTGTTTATGGATGCCCTGAAACAGCTGTCCGGCTATCAACCTTCAGATCAGAAAAAGGCAGATCACCCAAAGCCGGAGCAGGCTTTGGGTGCCGCTACACAGAATGCCCCTATCCTGCCTGTTCGCATACTGGAACTGAGCGCCAAGGAGAAATCCTGTGAGCATCCGGACAAAGCCTGTCATGGGGATTCCTGCCCCCTGGCCGAGGGCTTTTTCGATCGCCTGCCCCAAGCCAGACAAGCTGCAGCGCAAAGCTACTGGTTGGATCAGCCGCAAATCCGCCGTATCGCCCTTGAGCATAAGATTTGTCCCTATTATCTGGCGCAGGAGATGACACGCTGGTCGGATCTGGTGGTCGGTGATGTTAATCACTATTTTGATCGTCAGGCGATACTTTTCAGTCTGACCCAGCAGAACGACTGGCAAGTTGTGCCCTTAGTGGATGAAGCCCACAACCTGATAGATCGGGCGCGGGGCATGTACTCTGCTCAGTTGGATCGCGCGCTCTTTAGCAAGGCTTTAAAAGACAGTAAGTCGGCTCAGTCAGCTCCCGAGCCCCTTAGAAAGCCAATTCAGGCGGTGCAACAGGGCTGGCGTAAGCTGATCGCGGAAGAAGCCGCAGAACATCTGGATGAAGCCGGGAGCCTGATTTCTGATCAAACGTTTTCCGATAAAGCGATTTCGGTAAACCTTGATCAGGTACCGGAGCAGCTAAACAGCTATCTGCATCAGCTGGTAACGGCCATTACTGATTATATGACAGAATATCAGCCATCCCATCGGCAAGCACAGCTATTAGGCTATGGAGAGGCACAGCCACCGGCCAGCTCAGAACAAACACTTCAGCAGTTACTCTTCGATACCCTCTCATTTCTCAAACTGGCAGAGCTGTTTGATCAGCACTCCCTCTGCACCTTAGAGCTTTCAAAGGGCAACCCTAAGTTTCGGGAGCCGAAAATCAAAGCCGCATTAAAGATCCAGAACCTGATTCCAGCGGATTTCCTGCGCGAGCGTTTTAACAGGGCTTATGCCACCGTACTGTTTTCAGCCACCCTTAGCCCAGCTGAGTATTATCGGGACCTGTTGGGTATGGCGGGAAGTCAGGTTGAAGCTTCAGCGGTTACAGAATCAGAGCCAAATCAAGAGTCAGATCAGGAGCCTGTTAGTGAGCCAACCAGAGAAGCATTATGGCTTTCTCTCCCCGGCCCTTTTCAGAGTCATCAGCTGGATTTGCGACGGGTTTCTGTCAGCACTCGTTTTCGTGACCGAAATCGCTCAGTACCGCCAATATGTCAACGGATCGCAGCACAATACCGACAAAAGCCGGGTAACTATCTTGTTTACCTCAGCAGTTTCAGTTATCTGCAGCAGCTCCATAATGGCCTGACTGAGTATTGCCCGGAGATTCCGCTACAGGTGCAATCCGCAGGCATGAAAGAAGCAGAGCGACAGCACTTTATTAATCGCTTCCGTAATGAACAGGGCTTAGTGGGACTGGCGGTATTAGGCGGGGCTTTCTCGGAAGGGATCGACCTGCCCGGCGATGCGCTGATCGGTGTTTTTGTGGCAACGTTAGGCTTGCCCCCTTACGACGACTTCCACGAAACCCTGTCGCAACGGCTGGAACAACGTTTTGGTGATGGCTATCGCTACACCTACCTCTACCCCGGCCTGCGTAAGGTGATACAGGCTGCAGGACGGCTCATACGGTCACCGGAAGATTACGGCGTGATTGAACTGATCGATGACCGTTTTATGCAGCCGGAGATACAGGCCTTGCTGCCGGATTGGTGGGATTAAGCCGGATTTAGGACTGATTAGTCTCGTGTGTCGGAAAAGCGCCGTGGGCGCGCCTTCCGACGTATGATTCCATACGGCACATAATCGCTCCGACACCAATCCATCCACGCGCGATCCAACCAACACAAGCCCACAGCCATCATCCCACCAATGTAGGTCGGAAAAGCGCCGTGGGCGCGCCTTCCGACGTATGATCCCATGGGGGCACATAATCGCTCCGACACCAATCCATCCACGCGCGATCCAACCAACACAAGCCCACAGCCATCATCCCACCAACGTAGGTCGGAAAAGCGCCGTGGGCGC
Source organism: Oceanospirillum sp. (assembly GCA_048270425.1). Lineage (GTDB taxonomy): Bacteria > Pseudomonadota > Gammaproteobacteria > Pseudomonadales > Halomonadaceae > Oceanospirillum. The sequence goes on along the minus strand of JBLWSY010000001.1, from coordinate 552,931 downwards.
GCCTTCCGACGTATGATTCCATACGGTGCGTCTTCCGACGGGCAATCCATGCCGATGTTCGGGGTATTGCCGAACATCGGTGGTCAATGGAAGGTTATTGCAGGAGGCGATTGTTGGAGGCGATTGTTGGAGGTGAGCGTCGGGAGCCGATATCAGGCCAATGTCGGTGGCCATTGTCGGAAGGCGCCTTCGGCTTTTCCGACCTACGTTTATGCGGTTTTCTTGGCGCGGGTTTTCTTTTTCGGTTTTTGGGCGGCACGCTCGGCTTTGATTTTTTCCAGCAACGCCTCAGCGGAGTTTTCACCGGAGATCAGCTCCGGGTTGGCCGCCCGCCAATCCGCGGTCAGCTCACCACGGAACGCCTTTGCGAGGATCGACTGCGTCAGGCTGCTCACCCGTTGCAAAGCCGCATCCGCCTGTTGTTGGATCGTGTCCGCATACGCGAACAGCTCTTCAACACGACGGACGATTTCGGTTTGTTCTTCAAGGCTTGGGAGCTTGCCTTTAATAGATCTGATAGATTTTGCGTTAATATTTGGCTGAGTAATTGCCGTAGTGCTTAAACCCATCTGTTGCTGACCAATTGGGGATGTTAAAAAATAATAAATATATTTAGGAAGCGCACATGGTTTGAATCTGAATCGAATTAAATATGCGCTTGGTATTGCAACATAGCTTTCAGTGAACAATGCCATCACTCCAATACTGCCTGTACGAGTGATCAAGAGGTCATTTTTCTGAACTTTGAATTGTTCTAGCTTTTCACTAGGCACGGAAACTTTCGGGGTTTCGACCGATATGTCTATTAAGCCATTGTTCATATCGGTAGTTCGAATTGTAGGCACACCAGAGTTATCTGTTGTGTACTCATTCTTCCCAAACCTAGGGCCGTAAAATGAGCTATCAACGACATCATCTAAAACAATGTTTTTTGTTTCAGGCTCACCATTTTCTTTTCGCCACTCCTCGGTCAGCTTGCCACTAACCGCTGCGGCCAGTACCGACTGGCGGAAGCGTTTCAGAATCTCAGGCAGGCGTTCAAGCCGGGCTTTGGTGGATTCCACCTGCGCCAGCAGGTTATCCAGCTTCTCCGCGATCACTTTTTGCTCGGCAAGGGGGGGCAAATGAATATTAAGGTTTTCGATATCCCCTTTTCTCAAAGAAGGGACTGTTGTTGACCTTGAAAGCTCTGTGAGATCGACACTTCGCATAAATAAATAAGTAAATCTTTCATCCGAAAATCTCGGTATTACTGCCATTACATTATTGTCAGCCAACCCTGGTTTACATAGAAAACCTCTACGATTTAGTTTTACTGCCTCACCGATTTTTGCGAAAAGTGTAGACCCTACAGGGATTACCTTACCTTTCATCTGAACAGCAATATCTGCATCCACATAGTTATTGGCACAAATGAGATTACCATCAGATTTTCTTATTGATTCAGAGATATCGCCAACTTTAAAAACAGGGTATTTACCTTCTACATTGCCCTGATATTGCTTTGGGAACCCTACACCACTCACCACATTGGTGGCCTCACCAAGAGTGATGTTTACCCACCCCTCCGGCAGGACTCCGTCTGTAACACTTGCCATTACTTCGCTCCTTCCAGAGCCGCGAGTAACCCTTCCAGCTCGCCCAGTGCGGCGGTCAGTTCATCCTTGGCTTCCTGTGCCAGTACCGCAGGCTCCGGCAGGTCAGCAGCATCTACGCTGTCTTTATCTTTCAGCCAGCTGATATCAAGGGAATCCCCTTTGGTGTCAGAAATCCAGTCGCGGCTGAAGCAGCGCCAGCGTGAGTGTACAAGGCGGCTGTCGATGCCTTCGTTTTCGGCAGCGGCTTCGGCATCCACTTCAATCTCGGTAGCGCCAAAGCTATATTCGCCTTCGGTACGCGGGCTGGTGCCGTTAGCATTTTCTCCGAACACTTTCTCAAACGGGGCCAGATGCGATTCGGTAAACGGGGTGCGTTTACCAAAGCTGGGCATATTGGTACGCAGGTCATACACCCAGACATTCTCCGTGCAGTTTTCCTGCTGGAACTTGTCTGTGGCGGACCCCTTGGTAAAGAAGAGCACGTTGGTTTTCACACCCTGCGCGTAAAAAATCCCCGTGGGCAGGCGCAGAATGGTGTGCAGGTTGCACTTGTCCATCAGATCGCGGCGAACATCGGTGCCGACGCCGGCTTCAAACAGTACGTTGTCCGGCAGTACCACGGCAGCCCGGCCACCGGGTTTCAGATTGCGGTAGATATGCTGCAGAAATGCCAGCTGTTTGTTGCTGGTTTTGTAGGTGAGATCATCTCGGGTGTTGCTGGCTTCACCGCCTTTGCTGGTACCAAAGGGCGGGTTGGCAAGAATAATATCCGCAGGCGGCAGGCTTTTACCCGCTTCGCCCAGCGCGTTACCCAGATGCACCACGCCTTCATCATCCCCTTCCATGCCGTGCAGCAGGCAGTTCATCAGCGACAGGCGGCGGGTGTTGGGCACCAGTTCGATTCCGACACAGGCTTTGTTGATCTGAAACTCCCGTGCTTTCGGCTCCAGATCGTAATAGTCGTCAGTTTGCTGACGCATATACTGGTCGGCAGCGATCAGAAAACCGGCGGTTCCGGCGGCAGGGTCCTGAATCACCTCACCGGGCTGGGGCTGAATACAGCGCACCATGCTGTTAATCAGGGCACGGGGGGTAAAGTACTGTCCGGCTCCGGATTTGGTTTCTCCGGCGTTTTTCTCCAGCAGACCTTCGTACAGGTCACCCAGGCCATCCTCCTGCACGCTAAACCAGTCGATCTGATCCAGGGTCGTTACCATCTGCGCCAAGTGGCGCGGTTCGCGCAGGCGGGTCTGGGCATCGGCGTAGATGGCGCTGATTAATGGGTCTTCATGCACGATGACCTCTTTGGTCTGGCCGGGATTTTCCGGATCAGCTTCCAGACGCTTACCGGTTGACAGAGCAAACAGAATCGCTTTGTAGTCGTTCAGCAGGTTGCGACCGTCTTTGCCGTTCAGATCGCTCCAACGGCAGCCCTTTGGCAACGGGTGACGCTCCAGAACACCGGCCTGCTCTTTTTCATCCACCATTTTGATAAACAGCAGCAGGACCAGCTCGGTGACGTAATCGCTGTAGTTGATGCCGTCGTCACGCAGTACGTCACACAGGCTCCAGAGTTTTTGTACGATATCGTTGTGGGTCATAAAATCACTTATCTGCTGAATCGGTCGTGGGTGTCAGGTAATAGTTGCTGTTAAATCAAAATGTTAAGGCTCAAAAAGCAAGCTTACAGCGGGCAGGCAATATACCCAGCCCGCAGTTTAAGCTCAAGCAGACAGAGCCGTTTAACCGGCATCCTGCCAGATACCGTCGTTTAACTCCTCAAGCACCTGATCCAGTTGGTTTTTCAGTTGCTTGTCCAGTCGTTTGGCTCCGCCGTCACGGGCAAACTCCCGGTTGATATACTCCCGGTCAATAATGACTTCATGCTTGAGCTGGGTTGCTATGCGTCTGAGCCAGTCTTTCTGTTTGGGTGTCCAGTCATGATTGTCATAAATTCGTTGCATGGCGCGGTTTACCCGCTGTTCAAAGGGAACCAAGCCCTCGCCCAGCGCCGCACGGCGAATATGACCAATAATGCTGGCGGCGATATCCTGATTGCTCAGTTGCGCTTCGGCACTTTGCAGCAGGGCTTCGCTGAATCCGGCATTGTCCAGCTGTAGTTTGATCTCCCGCAGCTGTTCACGGGTCAGGTCGCGGGGTCTGTTGACCACCGCCGACAGGGCGGCATTCTGGTTGATCTGCTCTTTGATAAAGCGGTTAAAGCTGTCGAGGTAATCCTCCGGTGCTTTGTAGTCCCCCCAGCTTTGCACCCGCTCACGAATTTCATCCTCGTGCTCGGCAATAATCGGGCGATAGCTACTGCCCAGAATCTGTTTAACCTCATCCAACTGCCGGATAAGGCCATTGTGGCGGTTTAAGAACGCTGCGGCTTGTTCCGGCCCCAGTTGTTGCAGGTGCTGGTGTAGTTGCGCAGGCTCTACCTGCCAAAGCTGTTGCAGCTGATCCAGTTTGGCTTTGATCTCGGGTTTGCGCTCTGCTTTGCTTTGGGCTTTACGCAGTACCCGCATTACTTTCTGGCTGAGCTGACTGAGTACCACCTCGGCCTGACTCTGATCCGGCAGATCGCCGGGGCTGTTCAGCGCCCGCTCCAGCTGATCGGGGTCGGTGAGTTCATCTACCAGCTGCTCCAGGGTGATATTGGGGTTTTTCACCAGAGGTTTCATGGTATCCACCTCCTGCAGACTGGCGTACAGGTCTACGGGATCATAGATACGGAACAGGGTTTTACCGATCGCATCACAGCGGCGGGTGGCGCGGCCTTTCATCTGTTCGTACAGAATGCGTGACTTCACACGCCGCATAAACACCAGATTACAGATGCGCGGGACATCGATGCCCGTGGTGAGCAGATCAACCGTAATGGCAATATTAGGATAACGCTCGTTTTTGAAACGGCTGATCAGCTTGTCTACCTGATCACTTTTACCCGTGATTTTTGCCACCGCTTCCTGACGGTACTCCTCTTCATACTCTTTACTAAAAGCTTCATCCAGCAGCCCTTTAACCATGTCGGCGTGGGCATCGGTGGCGCAAAAAATCAGGGTTTTCTCATCACCAAACGGGTCCAGCTCCTGCACCAGCTGTTCGCAGATCACTTTGTTAAAGTTTGGTGTGATGACGGACTTGTTAAAGGCTGAAACATCAAAGTTCAGTTCATCATCCAGCTCGGCGCTTTCAATCTCACCGGTGTGGCTGTTAACCACCTCAACCTGATCACCCTGCTCGAATGTAATGCCTTTTTCACTCAGTAGGGTGGTGTAACGAATGGGAGGTTCATGGTCGATCAGCCAGTCATCGGCGACGGCTTCCCGGTAGCCGTAGGTATAAATAGGACGGCCGAAAATCTCGCTGGTGTGTTTAGCCGGTGTGGCGGTCAAAGCGATTTTAACGGCATCAAAGTAGTCCAGTACCCGTCGGTAGCTGGAGAGATACTGGCGGCTGTCACGGGTAGACAGCTCCCCTTCTGTCATCTCCTGATCCAGGGTGTAACCCCGGTGGGCTTCGTCGACGATAATGCAGTCAAACTGGTCGATAGGCGGCGGGTTATCGCTTTCCAGAACCCGTTTAACCATCGCCTGTACGGTGGCTACCTGTACACGGGTTTCCGGCTGGACCACTAAATCGCCTAATTCGGTGACATTGTAGATCTGGGATAGGGTTTGGCTCTGATCCAGCGGCATATCTTTAAAAGCGTCCAGCGCCTGTGTACCCAGAGAGGTACGGTCTACCAGAAACAGAATACGTTTAAAGCGTTCGGCTTTGAGAAAACGGTAGATCAGGCCAATAATGGTGCGGGTCTTACCGGTCCCCGTCGCCATCGCCAGCAGCGCACGGCGCACATCACGACTCAGGGCGTTTTCCACCGCGCTGATGGCTTTTTGCTGATAATCCCGCAGTTTCAGATAACCGTAAGGCTCCGCCTGCAGTTTTTTCAGGGCGCTTTCACGGCTGCGATTAAGCTGATCCAGCAAGCCTTCGGGGCTGTGAAACTCCGGTAGTGCCCTTTTGATATGCGAACCGTCCCGAACATCACGAAACCAGATGCCGGACTTTTCCTTCATTTGCGGCAGGTAAGGGCGGCCATTGGCGGAATAAACAAAGGGGACCTGATAATGACCGCTGGTTTCATCGGGCCAGGCGATGGTGCGCCCTGCCAGTTCCCAGGCGGTAATCATCCCGTCTTCTGGTCGGAATCCCCGGCTGTAACGCTCGGCCTGATCGATTTTTCCGGCCACATCGAGGGTTTCTTTTTTTGCTTCCACCACTCCCATTGGCGTTAATCCGGCAAACAGTACGTAATCCGCACGGTCACGACCTTTACCATCCGGGCCTTTGCAGGGCCATTCGGCAATGGCTTTGTTGACGCCTTTCTCCGGACGCGTTCCTTTTGAGTATGTCATCAGGTCGCTATCAGCCAGCCAGCCAGCACGTTGCAGCTGTTGGTCAATCAGAATACGGGCAAGAGCTTCGTTATCACGCTGGATATTCTGGCTGGCAGTCCGGCTGTTGCGGGATAGCGTCTGGCGCTGTGCCTGTCGGGATTTCTCATCCTGTTGGGCTAACTGCTCCAGCAAGCCCTGAATACGTTGTTCGTAGGCTTTTTGTTGTTGCTCCAACGCTTGCTCGTGAGCCTTGGCCTGTTCGGCTAACTGTCGGGATTCCTCATCCATGGCGTGAGCCAGAGATTCGTATTCCTCTTTCTCTTTGGCGACCAGCTCATTCAGCTTTTGGCTGGAATTGAGGTCAAGGTTGGCTTGGCGTAACTCATTTCTTAGCTGAGCGATATCCTGCTGTAAGTTATTTAGCTGCTCGCTGGGGTCCTTCGGCGGTGTGAACGGGCCTGCTTTAAAGTTTTTGGCCGCTTTACCGGAAGATTCGTGGAACCAGATCGCCAGATTACGGGCTACAACTAATCCACGAATGGCTTCTTTGTGCTGGGTTTTAAACTGGTGCGTGGCTTTATTGCCCTCAATACGCAGGATATGAAACATCTCACGCACGGTTGGGTCCAGCTGAAGTTCTCTGCTGACTTTGTTGAGCAGATCAATCTGCGTGGTTTTCTCATCAAAACTGATATTCGCCAACAGCGCCAAGTGTTGAGCCATCGCCTCGCCCAGCTGGCGCAATTTAATCAAAGTGGTATTAGGATCGCTGACAAAAACGCGCTCAGCAGCTTCAGCCAGTTCCAGAAAAAGCGGGTCATGTTGTTGGAGAAAACCGAAATTCGCGGAAATGCTCATGGCGCAGAAACGTCCTTATTCTGTTTTTGTCTTTACAGACAGCAGGTTAGTTACTTTACGACAGCGAAGTGAGAAAATCATCCGACAGGATACATGATTGGCCCAAAGTTTTACGGGATTATGCTGGAAGGCTAATCTTGTAAGGCGATTGCAGGAAGAGCAATGTCGGCTGCTATTGCCATTGTCGGAAGGCGCGCCCACGGCGCTTTTCCGACCTACAGGTTTGATTGAAAGTGTCGGGTTTTGGCGGAAAACGATAATAACGTAGGTCGGAAAAGCCGGAGGCGCCTTCCGACACTTAAACCACCGTCATCCCCGTCATCCCCTCAACTCGGCATGTTAAGGTGGTATTCAGGGATTAGATCATGTGTTTTGCAGGATTTTGCGAACAAGGAGGTGTTATGCAATATCGGCGTTGTTATGTTGAAGGAGGTTGTTATTTTTTCACGGTTAACCTTCTGCAACGGGATAAAACCCTGCTGGTGGATCATATTGATCTGCTGCGGTCATCGGTGCGCTGGGTTAAGGAGAGATACCCCTTTCATATTGATGCCTGGGTGGTGATGCCTGATCACCTTCATGCGGTTTGGACGCTGCCTGAGGGTGATTCCGATTATTCTTCCCGCTGGTGCGAAATAAAAAAGCGATTTTCAAAAGGCCTGCCAAATCAGGAGCCCCGCTCTGACGTACGCTTGCGCAAGGGTGAACGAGGTGTCTGGCAGCGTCGTTTTTGGGAGCACACTATTCGTGATATTGATGACTTCAATCACCACATTGACTACGTTCACCTGAACCCGATTAAGCATGGGCTGGTAACCGATCTTATCGATTGGCCATATTCCAGCTATCACCGGTGGTTACGACAGCAACAGAATATGAAATGAACGTAGGTCGGAAAAGCGCCGTGGGCGCGCCTTCCGACACGTGATCCATCCATCACGGAATCTTTCGATATAAGCACCTAAGCCAATGTCGGAAGGCCAATGTCGGAAGGCGCCTTCGGCTTTTCCGACCTACGTTTTGTATTTGCTCAAGGGTTAACGATAAACCCCATAAGGTCTGCAGGCGAGTTGTATCATACGGCCGAGTTTGTAGGTTCTGCGGGCGGTGATCAGGGATTGGGAGACACCGCCGAGGATGCGGTTCATCAGTTCGTCGCTGCCTTCGCTGAGCAGTTTCTCCTGGGCGAGGGTTTCGATCCCGGCAACCACCATAACAGTGACGAGGGCCTGTCTGAACAGACGCAGAACACTCAGGCTGGTGGTTTCCAGCCCGTAAACGGCGGCTATCTCGCGGCTCATGGTGCGGGAGCGCCACAGCACCACCAGGGTGTCGAGTCCGGCATGGGGTATGACCATAACGGCGGTGCCTGTGGTCAGAGTGTAATGGCGGATGATCTTTTGTGCCTGCAGATCCAGTTCCCGCAAAACCATCAGCTGATACAGCTGCCAGTACTCTTCTGTGGTGGTGCGTTCTACCGCCGCGTCCCTGAAGCGTTGAATCATTCGGGGGGCGCTGTTGCTCTGTCGGTCCAGCCAGGGCGTCAGGGCTGCTTTGAGTTCGGTCAGGTCGTTATCCCTCAAGGCCTGCTGAACCGCATCCTGTTCTGCTTTGAGTTGTTTGATCTCACGGGCAGAGCGTCGCTCCTGTCGCCAGACGTTAAGTATCCCCAGTATGGCTACAGCGAGCACGCCACTCTCCAGCGCCCCCAGCAGCCAGTGGCTCTGCCAGAGTGAGACCAGTTCGTTGGTGAGTATCAGCAGAAGCAGTACACCGATAAGGGCGATAATGCTTTTCCCGATGCCGCCGGAGCCTTTTTTAACCAGCTGACGGCTGGCCTCTATGGCGGCGTCTGATGATTGCCCGTGGGAAGCGGTGTCGTTATGAGCTGCAGATTGATCAATGGGCTGATCTTTCAGGCGCTCTTTGGCATTTTCCGGTGCATAGCCGGGGTTACGCGGAGATTCATGTGCTGTGCCCTTGTCTTTGTCCGCTGGGCTGCTGTTGGCTGTCTTGTTATCGGTTGCGGGTGTTGAAGGTTCGATATAACCGGGTTTCTGTGTCATGACAGATCATCCTTCAGCAGGTCATTAAGCACGCGGCCCAGCTGATACGCGGGCAGCAACTGATTAACATTGGCGACACGGGTTGGTGGTGACCAGCGTTTAAGTTGCAGCTGTTCCGGTAAGGTGTGCCAGTCGATGGGCAGCGCTTCCGGTACACGGCCGGAGTAATAGGGTTGCTGGCGGCCATCGGTCTCCCGCCCGAGAAGATATTCCTGGCCGTTGTCATCTACCAGGCTGCGGGTGGCTTCCAGTGCGGCTATGGCGCGATAACGGACATCCGCCCGGGCGCGTACGTCGTTACCGGGATCGATCTCGTTTAGCAGTGCTCCGAGCAGCTTCTCCAGCCGGATACGTTCAGACAGGACTAACTGATCTGCCTTGGTGGCGGCAAAGACAACACGGCCGATTCTACGATTCAGCCATTGCAGTACGCCTTTCTGGCTACCGTAGCGGAAGAATCTTAGAGCAGCCTGCATCGCCTGCTGAAGTTCTTTCAGGGCGGCTTCCCCCTGCTCCAGCGCGGTTAACAGATCTACCAGAATGATCTGGCTGTCCAGATGGCGGAAGTGTCGGCCCAGCTGGCTTTCAATCTCCTGTTTGTAGGCATCAAACAGGCGGCTCATGCTCTTATGAAGTTTGGGCAACTGCAGATGCTCCGGTACCGGGAAAAAGCCCAGCATCGAGAAGTTCTGCATCTGGCCGGGGACTAATACCCGGCTGGGCTGGTTGAGCACGTAGCCTTCAGCGCGTGCGGCGATCAGGTAGTCTTTCCAGGCATCGGTCAGTTTACGCTGCAGGGCATCGGTCAGGTTCTGCTGTTCTGCGGCTTCGGTGATCAGCTGACGAAAGGGTTCGCTGAGTTTCTGGCGGTGCGGCTGCAGGGCCAGCTCCCAGGCGGATTGAGACCACTGACTGAAAGATTGTTCCGGCAGAGCCAGGTCCGCCAGCCACTCTCCGGGGTAGTCCATAATTTCCAGATGCAGGGTTTCTGCGGAGAGCAGTTGCTGGAAAGCCTGCTGTTTTGGCGGGCGCTTTATCTCAAGGTCCAGCCAGGTCAGGTCGCGGGTTGGCTCTGGCCACTGGCCCTGCCCCATCAGGCTGTCCCGGTGGCGGAAGAAATCAAACTGACTGCGGCGGGCCAGTTTGTCCTCTTTTAGCAGGGCAGGCTTGAGCAGTCCGGCATCAAACAGATCTAATCCGGTGAGGGGATGTCGGCTGACGTCTTCCGGCAGAGGTTCATCAACCCTGAGCAGACTATGGGTCATCTGGGTAATCAGTACCGTTTTACCGGCGCGGGAAAAACCCGTTATCCCCAGGCGGTGGCGTTTCTGCAGAGCCAGATTTTCGGTCTGTTGCATCAGTTTTTCGCCGACCTTTTTACTTAAGGTGTTGCTAAGAGCGCTGCCGATCTGCTTGCCGGCGTTTTTCAGATAGCGTTTAACCACAAAAAGGACTCCTTAACCCACCGCTTAGTGGTTCTGAACCTGTTCAGTATCCCTAAACTAACAGGAATATTTACTCAAATACCACAATGGGGCATTTGATCCCATTCTACAATCCCCCATAATTTCAGATTGTTACTGTTTGGCTTGTGACTGACTGTCAGTACAGGTTCAAACCGACCCCACATTGTTTTTAACAGCTAAAGAGAGCGTTATGCGTTTATCACTGTTCCGTTCGATGGTTCCAGCCTTGTCTTTATCGCTTTTGTCATTGCCGGGTCTATCCCTTATGGCTGACCAGGCTATGGCTCGGGAGCAAGAGACAGCGACCCGCCAGCATGCTTCGGTGCTTATGTATCACCATATCAGCACGAAAACCCCGCGTTCGACCAGTACCGATCCGGAGATCTTTACCGAGCATCTGGATATGCTGGATGACCTGGGTTTTGAGGTCTGGCCCCTACCCCAGGTGGCTGAGCATCTGAAAGCCGACAAACCGATGCCGGATAAGGTGGCTGTGCTAACGTTTGACGACGCCTATATCAGTGTTTATGAGACAGCCATGCCGATTCTGCAGGCCAGAAAACTGCCCTTCACCATTTTTGTTAATGCGACACCGGTTAATCAGGGCAACACGCTGTATATGAGCTGGGAACAACTGCAGGAGGCTCAGAAGAAAGGTGCAACCATTGCCAATCACTCTTTGCACCACGAGCATATGATTCGTAAGGGTGCTGACGAAAGTGACCGTGAATGGCTGGATCGTATGCGGGACGAGATTACCGCCAACCAGCAGCTGCTGGAGCAACATCTGGGGGCTTCATCAGCCACTAAGCTGTTTGCCTACCCTTATGGCGAGTTTAATCCTGAACTGGAAGCCTTGTTGGCGGATCTTGGCTATCTGGCCTTCGGTCAGCAGTCCGGCCCTGCCAGTGTGTTTTCCTCTCTGCAGGGTATCCCACGCTATGCGGCCAACGGTATCTATTCAAAACCGAAAACCCTGCAAACTAAGTTGCTGGCTCTGCCCTTTCCGGTTATTGCCGAAGAACCACGTTCCGGTGTTTTATCTGCCAATGATCGCAGCCCTGTGCTCAACCTGACCCTGGCTAAGGGCGATTATCGTCTGGATCAGCTACGCTGTTATGGGCCTGCCGGCGCGGTGCTGCAGGTGGCGTCTGAAGCTCAGCCCGATGGCTCTGTTAAGCTTTCGGTCGCGACTAAGAAAACACTGCCAGCGGGTCGCCATCGCTATAACTGCACAGCACCGCACAGCTCTGAACCCCGCTGGTTCTGGTTCTCTCGTCAGTGGATGCTGCCGGAAACAGATGGTAGCTGGTACAAGGGCTAACAGATGGCCCAGCGCTGGCAGACTGTTTTATCAATCTTACAGGGATAGCATCAATGATGATTTTGCAGAAAGATATGATCAGGAATACACCTCATAAGGCTTTTACCAAAGCGGTTTTAGTGGCGGGTGTTGTTAGCGGGAGCGCGCTGGTCAGTCACGAGTCAAAAGCACAGCAGGTTGCGGATCAGGTCGCCCCGGAAGCGGCCAGTCAGCGGGTTGAGAATCGCGCCCATATCGCAAAGGATTTTATTGTTGCTGCCGCCAACCCTTACGCAGTTGAAGCGGGCTATCAGGTGCTGAAAGAAGGCGGTAGTGCGATTGATGCCATGGTCACAGTGCAAACGGTACTGGGGCTGACGGAGCCACAATCCTCCGGTCTGGGTGGTGGGGCTTTTATGCTCTACTACGATGCTGAAAAACGCCAGTTGACCACCTTTGATGGTCGGGAAACAGCACCTTTGGCGGCAACGCCAGAGCTGTTTCAGGACGAAAAAGGCAACCCGCTGACGTTTTTTGATGCTGTGGTTGGTGGCCGGTCCGTAGGTACTCCGGGCACAGTTAAACTGATGGCTGAAACACACACGCGATTCGGCAAGCTGAAATGGTCGCAGTTGCTGCAACCGGCTAAACAGCTGGCGGAAAAAGGCTTTACCGTATCCCCTCGCCTTGCCGGTGCTATTGCTAATGATCAGGAGCGCCTGAGTCGTTATCCCGATACCCGCAACTATTTCTTCACCGCTGACGGCCAGCCACTGCCAGAAGGCTATCGCCTGACCAATAAAGCCTACGCGGAAACGCTGGGACTGCTTGCTCAACAAGGTGCCGACGCATTTTACCATGGGAAAATTGGTCAGGATTTGGTGAGAAAGATTCAGGGCATAGCCGATAACCCCGGCCTGCTGACCGAAACTGACCTGAATATCTATCAGATTAAAGAGCGACCTGCGGTTTGTGCGCCCTACCGCAGTTACGATGTTTGCGGTATGGGGCCTCCCAGCTCTGGCGCACTGACAGTTGGCCAGATTTTAGGTATTGCAGAGTCCTTTGACCTGAAAGCTCTGGGGGCAGATAACCCGCAAAGCTGGCAGATCATCGGTGATGCCTCCCGTCTGGCCTTTGCCGATCGTGGCCGCTATATGGCGGATACCGATTATGTGCCCATGCCGCAAGGTTTGCTTAATGGCGAGTACCTGAAGCAACGGGCGAAACTGATTCAGCCCGGTAAGGCGCTGGAAGCTGTTGAAGCTGGTACACCTGTGTGGAATCAGCCGATTGCGCTGGCTGACGATATCTCGCTGGAGCTGCCCTCCACCAGCCATCTGGTGATTGTGGATCGTGAAGGCAATATCGTTTCGATGACCACGACGATTGAAAACGGCTTTGGCTCTAGGGTGATGTCCGGTGGCTTTCTGCTCAATAACGAGCTAACGGATTTCTCTTTTGCCAGCCATAAAGATGGCTACCCGATTGCCAACCGGTTGGAGCCGGGCAAACGTCCGCGCTCGTCAATGGCACCGACTCTGGTGATGAAGGATGGCAAACCGTATCTGGCTATTGGCTCACCGGGTGGTTCGCGAATTATCGGCTATGTGGCCTCAGCGCTGATTGCGCATCTGGATTGGGGAATGCCGCTTCAGGAAGCGATCAGTAAACCCCATCTGATCAATCGGTTTGGCACTTATGACCTTGAAGCGGGAACAAGCGCAGAAGCGCTTAAAGCCTCTCTGGAGGCGATGGGCTATAAAGTTTCGGTCAGAGATCTGAATTCCGGTCTGCATGGGGTTCTGTTTAAGGATGGCAAACTGATTGGGGCAGCTGACCCCCGTCGGGAAGGTATTGTACTGGGGGATTAAGCTCTTTATGGATCGCAGTTGAGGCTGTTTCTATAGGGCTTAGGGCTGTTGTCTCAGAGCCACTAAGGGCTCAATAAGGCTGGTTAACGGGGGCGGTTAAGGTCAAAAATGGCTTTAATCGTCCCTTTTTTATGTAGCTGGCGGAGCGCGTCGCTCACCTCTTTTTGGTAGACAGCTTTGTCAGATCGTTTCGAAATAAAAAGATCAGCTCGTGCGCTGCCCAGCACAAGTAAGGTCTTAGTGGCTGATGGGTTAATGGATTTTTCTTTCAGACTATAATGCAGCGTTTGATCAAGACAGATTAGCGCATCCAGCCGTCCCTTCAGCAGCATCTCGACACCCTTATCCATGGAATCCAATGATACTTTGATCAGCTTGTTGTTGCTGTCAAAGGCCGGACCATATTTTGAACCGCGAACGTAGCCGATGGTTTTTCCGGCCAGGTCATCGATCGTGTTAATGGGTGGGGATGTTTTGCGACCGGTGATCAGTATTTCAAAGGACGCTATTTTACCCAGTGAATTACCGTAATTAAGAGACTCGGGGCTATTAAACAGTACCGCAAAGTCGGCACGGCCGGTCTTGATATCACTGATAACTCTGGGGTAAGGCCGGATGTGGTTCTCAAAGTCGAGTCTTGCTGCAGCGTTCTTTAAAATTTGCCGTTGAAGTTGATCACCAAACTCCACCAACAGCCCTGTTGGGTGGTTATGGTTCCGGTAGTATCCCCAGGGTTTTACGTTGCTGACCGAAAAAATCAGCGTGTCGGCCACCGTATGCGGTATTTGCAGGAGTGCTGTAAAGATCAGAAAGATCGTTAACAGTGGCTTAATCATCTTCTGTCAGCTTGTCTCAGGTCATGGGTAACATGATTTATGTGGAAAACCACAATGGTTCTTCATGCGTTATTAAACAATAATTTAGTTTCATTCTAAGTTTGTTTAAGGCGTGTTGTCATGTTGAAACGACTTCCACTAATGATTCTGGGGACAGTTTTGGCTGCACCTCAGGTTATGGCGCAGGATGCGCCACCAGCCGCCGCAGTATGCGTCAGTTGCCACGGTCAGAGCGGTTTGGGTCAACCCAATATAGCTCCTATGCTGGCAGGTCTGAATGCAGATTATATGAGCCAACAGATCGATCTCTTCCTTTCCGGGAAGCGAAATGATCCTGTGATGACGGCGATGGCTGCACCACTTGCGGATCGGGCTACCCGAAAGCAGGTTCTGGACTATTTCTCAAAAATGCCAGCCCCTGAGGTTGCGGAGCCGGAATATCGCGGTGACCGTATCAGTTTTGAATCCGAAGCAGAGAAGCTGGTTTACCAAGGTGACTGGAGCCGCAATATACCGGCCTGCTCCACCTGCCACGGTGCCAGCGGTATTGGCGTTGATCATATCCCCCGTCTTGCGGGTCAGCAGGAGTATTATCTGGCGAAGCAGTTACAGGGTTGGAAACAGGGCCTGCGTACCGGTGATCCTATTAATATGATGGGACATATCGCTGGGCAACTTACCGAATCTGAAATCACAGGTCTGGCCAGTTACTTCTCTTCTGTGTCGAGTGGGGTGAAAAAATGAAGATGAAATCCTTATTGCACATACTCGCTCTCGGTTTTGCCAGCAGTTCTCTTATGACTACAGCAGTGGCTGCTGATGCCTTACCAGACCGTCAGAAAGAGTTGCCAGCGGTTAAAAAGAAGGCGGATACAGATTATCTGACACCCCGCTCTCTGGATCAGGTGCCGGACACTGAGTTTGGCGATATGGTCAGACTGGGCTACTCGCTGTTCGTGGATTCTCAACAGATGCGCGGTAAGTATGTCGGTAACGACCAGAACTGTGTGAACTGTCATATGCAGGCGGGTATCAAAGCCAATGCAGCCCCTTTATGGGCAGGTTATATGGCTTATCCGGCTTATCGTAAGAAAAACGATAAAGTGAACAGTTATGCTGAGCGGGTGCAGGGCTGTTTCACCTATTCGATGAATGGTAAGCCACCGGCTTATGACTCGCCGGAAATTATCGCTTTGAGTGCCTATTCCTACTGGCTGGCGATGAGCGGTCTGATGGATCGTCACGGTCTTGAAGGACAGCCTGTACCTGAGATCAGCAATGCGATGCTTCAGTCCGGTGGGAAAGATGTCAACTTCCCACTGCCTAAAGAAGTGGCGGACGCTTTCCCTCTTGAAGCGCGTGGCAAGCTGAAAGGTCGTGGTTATCCGAAGATTGCTAACCCTGAACTGGAACCTTCGCCTGAACGCGGTTTGGCGGTTTATGGTGAATATTGCTCTACCTGCCATAGTGCCGATGGTCAGGGCCTGAAAGGTCGTGATGGTTATCCTTATATTCCACCGCTTTGGGGCGCAAAGGCTTATAACTGGGGCGCAGGTATGCACCGTATCAACACAGCGGCTTATTTTATCTATGAAAATATGCCTCTGGGTAAAAGTGCTCAGCTGACCAAACAGCAGGCGTGGGATGTTGCCGCTTATATCAACAGCCACGAGCGCCCGCAGGACCCTCGCTACAAGGGTGATCTGCAGAAAAACCGCGAGCGTTATCACAACCATCAGGGCTACTACGGCCAGAAGATAGGCGACAAAATACTGGGTGAGGATAGCTACCCTAATGCGACGGTAGAATCAGAATAATTTATTGGTAAGAATACACTCTGCCCTTAATGCCACCTTTTCAGGTGGCTTTTTTGTTTTCAGGCTTTGGGGCCAAAATGCTTTCAGGCTAAGGGCAGGAATGCGGTGTCAGAGCTTCTGGTCGATTTTGCCGAAACTAAAGGCAAGTTCCGCTACGGTGCTGGCGGCAAATTTTTTCATCAGGCTGGCACGGTGAACTTCAACGGTTCGAACAGAGATGCACAGTTCGTCAGCAATCGGAGCGTTTCGGTGACCGGCTATCAGTAACCGCAGAATCTCAATTTCACGAGGTGTCAGGGCGTTATAAGCGTCTAACAGCATTTTCTTTTCAGCTTGTTCAACGGACTGAATCAGCCCCTTTTCCAGTGCGTTCACCAGAAGATCAGCCTTAATCGGCTTCTGAAAGAAATTGATGGCGCCGGATTGCAGCGCTTCGACCGCCATAGGCACATCACCAAAGCCGGTCAGAAAGATGACAGACAAGGGGCTGTTAAGCTGCCTGAGTTTCTGTTGCAGCTGCTGGCCGTTTAACTCCGGCATACGACTATCCAGAATTACGCAGCCTGCATTCTCCGGTTTGAGGGCACTCAGAAATGCCTGGCCCTCGGTAAAGGCAGAAACATTAAAATCATAGTCCTCCAGTATCATGGCCAGCGATTCACAAGCTGCCTGATCATCATCGACGATATAGACGGGTAACGTCTTATCCGGTTGTTGCATTCATGTTTCCTGTTTTTATTGTGTGTGTTGTTATTGTATGTGTCGTTATCGAGGTGTTATTGGCTTGCGGTTGCAACCACTAATCACTCTGTGTGCGCGGTAGCTTAAGCTCTACCTGACAACCGCGCGGACGGATATTTTCAATTCTTAAGGTTCCGCCGTGTCGTTCTGTGATATCTCGACTGATCGCCCAGCCCAGCCCCAGTCCATCGGCTTTAGTCGTCTGAAAAGCTTTTGGATAGCCATCGGTTAGCAGGCCTGTGCCGTTGTCGTTGATTCGGATCAGCACCTCATGCTCTGAGATGCTCAAGATCACTTCAATCTCCGGCTGATAAGTACCTTGCTCCGGGTTTGGTGAACCGGCAGAGGTTTTCGTAGCGTAATCGTTGCAGGCATCGATGGCGTTACCCAAAAGATTGACCAAGACCTGTTCAAGAGCGACGGGGTCAGCTTTGACTGTGGCGTTGGAGGGGGCCAGTTGCGTAAGCAGTCGAATGCCCTGTTCTTTTAGCCGGTGATCCATCAGGCTGAAGCTGGCCTGTAGCAGCTCATCAGGCTGACACAGTCTGCTCTCCCCTTTCGGATGCTTAATCAGTTGCCGAAGGCGGCCTATGATCGCATCTGTGCGATCAAGTTGTGCAACAATTTGTTTCAGGATGGGTGTTATTTTCTCATGGGAAATATTTTTCTGCAGGCGGAGCTCTACACTCTGGGCAAAATTACGGATGGCGCTTAAGGGCTGATTTAGCTCGTGGGCGATAGATGAGCCAAGTTCGTCAACGATGGCGATTCGTTGGGCGTGTTCCAGTTGCGACTGTTTGTCTGCCAGATCGGTTAGTGTTTTATGCAGCCTTTCCTGGCTGCGTTTGAAACTCATCTGCAGCCAGAAATGATAGCCCGCCATAACCGCTAATAGGATAAGAGCAACAAAAGCGCCATCTTTATGGGCGTTGAGCCAACGTCGCACTTGTTGCCAAAACGGTTTTACCAGGGGATGCAGGTCCAGTGTTTCATAAAGATGATCTACCGCCAGCAGACTGACGGGGGCGGTCCAACCGGATGAGCCGTTAACTTTGGCGGCATGTGATTCTGCAGGTAGTGCCAATAATCCCTGGGCGATCTCTTTTGCGATATCAGGGCTGCCATGGGCTGTTCGGGCCAGAGACCAGTTTGGGTAAAGCGCTGTGCTTGCCTGGCAGCGTCTGTCGTTATCTGTTTGCCCGCTTGTGCGGTTGGAAATAACCCGAAAGGCACCTTTCCGGAGTAAGCCGCTTTCTGTCATCGCTTCTAACAGGCAAACCGGAACAATCGCGGCATCAACGATGCCGTCTCTCAGCTGATAGAGATTAACGTCGACGGGATAACCCAGAAAGTGAACATTGCTGAAGAAACGGTCCGGTGACAGTGACGCCTCCAGCAGGTGGTAGTGAAGCGTGAGATAGCCCCCAAAGGCTTGTCTGGATACTGCGGCTATGGGTTTTTCGTAAAGATCTTCAAAGGTTCTGAAATGAGAGTCCTTTCTGACCACCAGTGCGGAACCTATCCCGTGGGTTCCCATTCCTGCTTTGGTCTGAGTCGCCAGCCAGGACAGTTCAAATCGTCGGCCCAACTGCACCGCCTGGCCGGGATTGGTAATAATAAAATCCATGCGTTTTTGTTGAACGGCCTGAGCCATATTGGTCAGCGTCAAAGGATGCAGTTCGAAATGCACATTCCCGATACGCTGGCTTAGCCAATCAAAAGTGGGTTGCCATTTCTGCAGTGCCAGCGCATCGCCTCTTGGCGCGAGTACGCCAATATGAATTCTTTTTTTATAAACAGTATTCGCATCTGTGGTGATCTCAGAATAACCGTTTGCAGCATGGGCAACGAACGTAACGGATAGCATGACAGCCAGAAACAGGTTATTCCCCATGACGAAGACTTTTCGGAACAAGGCCTCTTTCATTCTTGTTTTAAGAACTGGCAGGCTTATTTTGATAACGGCGCGATTAATATTAAGAGAAAGCGGCGGCATGGGTTTCCGTTACTGGGTAGGATCAGCGCGCTGGCATCAAAAGAACGCTGGTATTAAAGGATCGCTGATAAAAAGACTCGGTTGATTGTAGTGCTCTCTTCTGAAGACATAAACCCTAATGCCTTCAGACACAGTAGCCAGACTTCCTTGTCTGACGACCTTCGGATGACGCTATGCCAGCATAAACCCATCAAAGAAGCCGCTTAACGCTTCGTGTGCATCCAACGGCAGGATGTTTGCAATATGCTGATCCGGACGGACAATGACTACACAACCTTGCTTGCGATCAATGCCTCGGCTCTTAAAGATGTCGTGTTCAGGGTCGCACTGGAAAGCTTTTTCGTAATCCCGAAGGCCGTATTTTCCCTTAGCAGGCCAGATGAACGCAGGCAGGGTTTCGATGGCAAGATCCTGCTGCTGAAAGACCGTGTACACATCGATCACAGCATCGATATCATCCTCTTCCGGGGTGTATTTCAGCACAGGTGATGCTGGGTTATGGGCCAGATAGTGGATCAGACTTGCTGATGCAGAGTCCTGTGCCAGCGGGCTTTTGCTGTCGGCAAAGATGAAGAGCCGCCAGCGGCCATCGGCCTTAACCTGATGCCCAAGATGCACCGGACAGCCATCGGCAATGCGTACCGTTTTTGCAGAATGGAAGCGCTGACCGATCTGAAAGCCCGTTGCCAGGGCCTGATGAGCATGGCCTGTGGTGATATAGGATGGGTCGTAGCCGATGGCGGTACCGGCGATAAAGCCGTTCTGTCGGGTAATAAACTTCTCAATCTCTGCAGTATTGGTTTTCACCCCTTCAGCATTTTTCTGGGCATTCGGGCGGGTTGCCACTAAAGCAGACATCTCTCGGTCGGCATTGATCAGCATAAAGGCAACTTTACGACGTTCCTGTTCATAGGTTTGCAGCAGTTTAGGGTCAGATTTGCCCTGTAAAACGGCCGCCAGTTTCCAGCCCAGATTGAAGGTGTCCGGTAGCGAGGTGTTCAGGCCCCAGCCGCCTTTCGGGCTATGGGTATGGCAGGCATCACCGGCGACAAAAGCACGGGGAATCAGATTATCCGGATTACCTACCGGTGTGTCGTCAAAGCTCTCCGCGACACGCTGGCCAACACCATAGATCGACCACCAGGCCACCTCCTTCACCTCTACCTGATAAGGGTTCAGAATCAGTTTTGCCTTGGCGATAATGTCATCGGCAGTCAGATCCAGACTGCCCGCTCGCTGGTCTTCTCCAAAAAGATCCATCTCGACATAGAGGCGAACCAGATAACCCCCTTCCCGCGGAATGATCATCAGCGCCCCGTGACCCTGGGACTGGATAAAGGTTTTAACGCGAATATCCGGGAAATCGGTCACCAGCAGAACATCCATCACGCCCCAGGCCTTGTTGGCAGAGTCTCCCTGCATCTCAATACCCAGGTTCTTACGCACCGCACTATGGGCACCATCGCAACCCACCACAAAACGTGCTTTAACGGTTTCAACCTTCTTGTCTGTCGATCCATCAGTGGTCTCAAAGGTTGCGGTTATCGTATGGGCATCCAGATCCTGACTAAGTTCAGGATCGACTTTCAGGGAAAGCAAACGGCGGCTGTAATGCGGTACCAGATGCGTCACTGAGTTCGCCATACCGTCCAACAGAAGATCGTGTAAGCGTGCCTGATTGACAACGCCATGGGTAAATTCAGACAGTCCAAGACGGGCATCCGGAACTTTGTGGGTGCGCCTGATCTGATCAGGATGATTGGCATCAGGCTCCCAGAAGGCGTTCTGACGCAGCTGATAGGTTTCTTTGACCAGTATTTCGCTGCAGTTGAAGGCTTCCATGATCTCCATCGTCCGGCAGGAGATGCCATCGGCCTGACCAAACAGCATAGGCCCCGGTTTTTGCTCTACCAGACAGGTTTTAATATCAGCAAAATCGGCCAGCTGACGCGCTAATGCAAGCCCTGCGGGGCCGGAACCTACGATAAGCACATCAACTTCCTGCGGAAGATCGGCCATCGGTGGCGGCGTTGCAGGCTCACGGGCCTCATCACTAATCTGGTAATTACCGGGCTTAAAACCATTCAGATGATATTGCATCGTATGTTCCTCTCGATCAGGCTGTTAGCTTTTTATCATTGTTATTGATGACTGTTCTTTCTCAGAGAAGTCAGTCAGGGTCGATGAGGAAAGCTTAGAGGGATGAAAGAAAAAGCCTGTCCCCTAAAAATGGGGACAGGCAAATTATGTTATGAAAAGCTCATCATCCGTTTTCACAGAAAGAAAACGGATAACCTTTTTGAATCCATCTGTTAACCTCTGTAGCTTCTGTAGATTAAGGAATAATTGCCCAGTTTCGGGTACACCAGAGGATCTGACTTGTTATGAAATCGAATACCCTTAAAGTACTTTTCTTACTCTCTTTATCTCCCTTGTTGACAGCCTGTTTGGGTAGTAGCTCTGGTGACGATTCTGGTGGTAGTGGAGAATCTATCGAAAACAGCTGTTTTGATTTGGAAGCCTCCGAACAGGAGATGCTTCAGCTGATTAATCAGGCCAGAAGTCAAGCGAGAACTTGCGGGGTACACGGAAGTTTTCCAGCAGCAGGAAATGTCAGCTGGAACGATAAGCTATTCAAAGCAGCAAACGGTCATTCTCAGGATATGGCTAAAGAAAACTTCTTCAGCCATACCGGCTCTGATGGGCTTAAATTTAACGAGCGAATTACAGCCGCCGGATATAGTTACTCCAGCGCCGCTGAAAACATCGCTGCCGGTCAAAGCACAACAGAAGCTGTGGTTAATGCTTGGTTAGCCAGTGATGGGCATTGCAAAAACATCATGGGGTCAGCCTATACAGAAATTGGCTCTGCCTGCGTTTCTTCGGAAAGTGCGACCTATAAGACGTACTGGACGCTCGTGTTGGCTCGACCGCAGTGAGTTAAAAAAGCCAACCATCCCTTTTCAGGTTGGCTGGCTTTATCAAAATACCTTAGAACAGACGCCCTTTGGATTATGCCCCAAGCTTTAATAGCGGTTTGTAATACTGCGGGCATCGGTCTCTGAACACTCCCCAGCCATCTCTATTCAGGGCTACCTTATCCAGATCAAAGCTGGCTGTGATCACGCATTGGCTCTCCTGATCGGCATCAGCAACCAGCTCGCCAAACTGATCACTGATAAAGGATGAACCGTAGAATTTGATCGGTGTATTACCTTCATTCTCCTGTCCGATTCTGTTTGAGGCGATAATGGGAACCAAATTGGCTGCGCTATGCCCCTTCATCGCATTTCGCCAGTGGCGCATGCTGCTGTAGTCCGGGTTTGATGGCTCACTACCGATGGCTGTTGGGTAGAAGATCAGCTCAGCTCCCATGAGCGCCATGACTCTTGCGCTTTCGGGGAACCACTGGTCCCAGCAGATACCGCATCCGATTCGTCCAAATTTGGTGTCGTGGACCATAAAACCGGTATCGCCGGGTGAGAAGTAGTATTTCTCCTCATACCCGGGGTTCTGTGGAATATGGGTTTTGCGATAAGGCTTGCTGATGGTGCCATCAGCATCGGCCACGACCAGAGAGTTAAAACGGGTGTTGCCGGAGCGCTCAAAAAACGAAATGGGCAGCACGACACCCAGTTCTTTTGCCAGCTTGGTAAAGTGCTGAACGACTCTGCTCTCTTCAACGGTTTTTGCCAGTAGATTGTGTTTTTCGTGCTGTTCTGCGCAAAAGTACGGTGTTTCAAAAAGCTCCTGCAGCAGAATGATATTAGCGCCCTGAGCTGCGGCCTCCCGAACCAGTTGCTCGCCTTGGGCGATATTGTCATCAATATCCCAGCTACAGGCCATTTGAGTGGCCGCTACGGTGACTTTTCGCATTATCTTCTCCTTACTTCCCATCAGGGAAAGCACAGGCTGAACCTGAGTTCTGTTTCAGGCACTGTGCTTTTTATTATTGATTTAATTTTTGTATCGAACGTGCAGTCAAGTTCGTTAAAAGGTTGTTAATTAAGCTTGATATTGGTCCATGCGCGGGTCAGTTTACGGTCAAACTTTGCCCCGTGTGCCTTCAGAGAAAACAGTGTTTTTTTAACATCGGCGGAAGGATAAATGCCTTCGTTAGTGCGAACTGCCTCGTCAAGAAGGTCATCAACCTTGGTGTTTGGTACGGCATAAAGGACGAAATTAGAAATTGCCGCTGCGTTTTCAGGCTTCAGCAGATAATCGATAAACTGATAGGCAGCCTCTTTGTTTTTTGCGTCCTTAGGAATTGCCAGCAGATCGAACCAGGCAACGGTTCCTTCAACAGGAATCGAGTACTTAAGGGTCATATCTTTGCCTGCTTCATCAGCGCGTTTCTGGGCGCGCAGCATGTCCCCGTTGTAGCCGATGGCGAGACAGAGATTGCCATTCACAAGGTCATTAACCAGTGCCCCGGTATTGAAGTGTCGGATGTTCTTACGGTTCTTTTTGATCAGATCAGAGGCCAGCTTGAGGTCTTTTGTATCTTCACTGTTAGGATCCAGCCCAAGATAGTTAAGGGCGATCGACATGACTTCGGATGGAGAGTCGATAAAGCCAATACCGCAATCCTTCAGCTTTGAAGACACTTCCGGGTCAAACAGAAGGTCCAGAGAGGCAAAATTGCGATCCCCCAGTCTCTCCTTCAGCATATCCACGTTATAGGCCAAGCCAACAGTACCCCAGGCATAAGGAACGCTGTGCTTATTACCTGCATCGTGAACCCTCACAGTTTTAAGCAATGCGGTATCCAGATTGGAGTAGTTGGTGAGTTTGCTTTTATCGAGCTCGGTATGAATACCTGCTTTGATCTGACGCTCCAGGAAAGCACCGGAGGGAACAACGATGTCAAAGCCGGAGTTGCCAGCCATTAATTTGGCTTCAAGAATCTCGTTAGTGTCATACACGTCATAATTAACCTTGATGCCGGTCTCTTTCGAGAAATTCTGAATAATTTCAGGCTTAATATAATCCCACCAGTTATAGACGTTCAGTACTCGCTCCTCTGCCATTACAGAGGTTGAGGCCAAAGCGAATACACCCGCGAGAACACTTTTTTTTATACTCATTTTTTTCTCCAAACTGTCATCAAAATCAATTGCGTGATCCGGTTGAAAAAAAGACTATGAGTATTCAGCCAATCGGAGAATCACCCTATAGGGGTATCGCCTTCCGCTTTGCCTAAAGTGTTTAATGGCAGTCATTATAAAAAAGAGGTGTAGATGGAAAGCGGGCTTTTTCGGATAAAATATCTGCAGGATACTTTTACTTACGCTGGTCAGGCCGTCGATTGTCTTGGTACGGACGAACTGCCCAAAATTCTGGCAAGAATTTGTGAAAAATTGTCGGCGTATGACAGCCTGATGATTTATGCCTTTGTTAAAGACGAAATTCCCCGCCTGCTGTTTGATGATCTTGAAGAAAGGCAGCAAAAAATGAAGGTCTCTCCCTATTTTGAGGGAGCCTACCTGCTCGACCCTTTTTATGAACTGTATCGGCAAAGAGCACCGGACGGCCTTTATCACCTGGGGTCAATCGCCCCAGCTGACTTCACCGACAGCGAGTATTTCAATACTTTTTACCGAGCCACACATCTGATCGATGAAGTATCGATTATCGTGAATATTAAACCCGATGTTCAGCTTCATCTGTCGCTTGGATTACGGGATAGCCGTCGGGTTCTAACCCCGGAAGATATCAGTCGTCTCGAGGTTGTAACGCCCCTGCTAATTGCCCTGACACGTAGCCACTGGCCCGATGTTAGCGGAGAAACCAGCCGTGTCGGTGCCCATATGGAAAATGCCTTTAACCAATTCGGAACCTCTAAACTGAGCGAACGTGAAAGTGAAATAGCCCGTCTTACGCTTCAGGGTCACTCCAGTAAATCCATGGCGCGCCTGCTCGATATCAGCCCGGAAACCGTTAAGGTGTATCGAAAGAAGGTGCATCAGAAGTTGGCAATAAGCTCTCAGGGTGAGCTGTTTTCGATCTTTCTTGAGGCCCTGAAAAATATGCCTGTGGGAGCTCAGGGCGATCCTCTGGCGTTTGTCGGAATTACGGAAAACAGAGTTTAATTGCTGTTGACAGTAACAGCATGGGAGAGAAAGTTTCTTTAATTCGGGCCTTGCCATTTATTTTTAGCGCGGCTAAGATGCCCGCACTTTTTATGCTGTATCAAGCAGCAGCCATTCACTTTAACTGCAAAGGAGATTTTACCATGTCATTTTTTAACTCCCTTGCAGGCCTCGCCCTCAGTTAATACTTTTCCTGCTACCTGCAGGAATATCTGACTGCCCGGGCTCAGTTTTCTGCGGCCTGCCAATTCAAAATCTTTTCTATCCATTTGAAAGAGAATTGGAGCTATGGGCACGTCCATACAAATTCTGTCTGATGACATCAGTCTGGTCGCCTCAGCAAAAAGCTGGATTGAGGGACTGGCAATTCAACAACTGCACACTACGGCAGCGATGCCAGGTATGCAGCAGGTGGCGGGTATGCCGGACCTGCATCCGGGTAAAGGTTATCCTATCGGTGCTGCCTGCTTTAGCACTGGTCAGCTCTACCCTGCTCTGGTGGGCAGCGATATAGGTTGCGGCATGTCACTGTGGCAAACCGATCTGGTTTGCCGTAAAACCAAAACTGATAAGTTGGCTAAAGCCCTTAAAAACGTTGAGCAACCTCTCGACGCCAGCTGGCAGTCCCTGATTCAGTCTGAAAAAAGTCGCCGGGGTATCTCTGCCGATGGCTTTGACAGTGCACTGGGCACAATTGGCAGCGGCAATCATTTTGCGGAATTCCAGCAGGTTGATGAGGTGCTGGATGAGGCCCTCTTTGCCGCTTGCGAGCTGAACCTCAATAATTTGCTGTTACTGGTGCATTCCGGTTCCCGCGGATATGGTCAGAGTATTCTGCAGGAACATGTGCTGAAGTTTGGCCATCGGGGACTGGCTGATCAGAGTCCTGAGCAGCAGGATTACCTGCAACAGCATAACGATGCCTTGCGGTGGGCCGAGCTGAACCGCTTTCTGATTGCCCGTCGCTTTCTGGATGCCGCTCGTACTGAGGGTGAGCTAACGCTCGATGTGAATCACAATCTGGTCAGCCCTTTTACGTACACCGATGGCCCATCACAACAAGGCTGGCTGCATCGTAAGGGAGCAACGCCAGCGGATGTCCCCTTGGTTGTTATTCCGGGCTCCCGGGGGGATTTCTCCTGGTTGGTCGCTCCCGTAAGCGATGCTGATCCGAAAGCCCTTTGCTCACTTGCCCACGGTGCAGGCCGCAAATGGAAGCGTAGCGATTGTAAAGGACGTCTGGCGCACAAATATAGCCAGACAGAGATGCAGCGCACTTCCTTGGGCAGTCAGGTGATATGCGCCAACAAAGAACTTCTGTACGAAGAAGCGCCCCAGGCCTACAAGGACAGCCGTCGGGTTATCGACGATATGCTGGAGGCAGGGCTAATCCGGCTGGTTGCGCGCCTGAAACCGGTGCTGACCTTTAAAACCCAGGGAGGGCGCTGCTGATGCTGTTACTGCAGTTATCCTCCGGGCAGGGGCCTGAAGAGTGCAGCCGTGCTGTTGCACTGGCCTTTGAACGAATGCTGACGGAAGCCCGTCAGTATAATGTTGACCTGCGTATTCTGGAACGTCAGGATGGCCGTCGACCGGGTTGCTACAAGTCGTTGTTAATAGGGGTTAAAGGTGCCGATGCACTCCCCTTCAGCCGTCGCTGGCAAGGCAGTTTTCTCTGGGTATGCTCCAGTCCTTATCGACCGGCACATAAACGTAAAAACTGGTATTTCAGTGGTGAGCTGTTTGATGCTGAAAGAGATACATCGCATGAAGCCTCAGATGAGAGTATCGAGTATCGCAGCTGCCGGGCCTCCGGAGCCGGTGGTCAGCATGTAAATACAACTGACTCAGCGGTTCAGGCTACACATCTGGCCAGCGGCATTCAGGTACGGGTAGAAAGTGAGCGCAGTCAGCACGCGAATAAGAAATTGGCCCGAACGCTGATCCGGCACAAGCTCGCGTTATTAGCTGAGAGTCATCGCAGTGAAGAGGAGCAGCAGCGCTGGCGGCAGCACTGGCAATTAGAGCGTGGAAATCCGCAGCGGCAGTTTATTGGACCTAAGTTTCAGGAAAAGAAACAGGGTTGAAATAACTAAGTAGTGCAATTTTACTGAACGTTTTAAACAAGGTTATTCAACAATGATAAAGGCCGCATTAAATGCGGCCTTTCTTGTTTTATAGAGCTATAGAGTCATTCTGACATCTTTGATGTTTAATCCATTTCCAGCTCTAGCTTCGTCCCTTTTCTGGTTAAGAATACCAGTAAGGCAGCCCCTGCCACTAACCAGCAAAGGCCTAACGTGATCGCGTGTGTATCCAGACTAACCAGCAGTTTTGCAATACAGACGACACCCAGCAAAGGGGCTACAAGATGCGTCAAGGCGTTTGAAAGCGTGCGTTGGGCGGACTCCATTTTAAAGTAAGTAACAACAGCACACAGATTCACAAAGATAAAGGCAAGGAAAGCACCAAAATTAATGAATGAGGTAGATGTTGTAATGTCCATTACAAGGGCCAGCAAACCTACGATACCGACCAGAATGATGCTGAACCATGGTGTATGGAATTTCTCATGCAAAGCACCAAATGCTTTACCCGGCAGTACACCATCGCGACCCATTGCATACAGCAGACGTGAGGCACCGGCCTGCGCACTAACACCTGAAGTAAACTGGGCAACGACCAGGGTTGCAACGAAAATTGATGAGAAGGCTACTCCGCCAATCTGAGCTGCCATATCTGCAGCGGCAGAGTCCGATGCAAACAGGGTAATATCCGGGAAGGCTGCCCCCAGGATAAAGGATGCACCGGCAAAAATAGTCCCGCCCAACAGGGTAACCAGGATAATGGCTTTTGGAACATTCTTTTGAGGTTCTTTGGTATCTTCTGCCATGGTTGATACTGCATCAAAACCAAGAAACGAGTAACAGGCTATCGCAGCGCCAACAAAGGCAAGATTAAAGTCAGGAACTGAGGGTGCTACCTGTGGCTGATCGCCAATAATCGTGATGGCAAGGGCACAGAAAGCGATGATCACAGCTAATTGCAGAATCATAAGAACCAGATTGACTTTTTTCGCAACGCCAAAGCCGATGATGTTCAGTCCTGTGGTTAATACGATAAAGGCTACCAACCAGAACCATCCCGGAATTGCAGGCGCATAAGCCTCAAGATATACCCCCCCGATTAACCAGATCACCATTGGAAGGAACAGGTAATCTAATAGGATGATCCAGCCAACCAGAAAGCCCAGTTTTTCACCAAAAACCTTTGAGACATAGCCGTAGGATGAGCCGGACTCCGGGATTTTCTTTGCCATAACCGCATAAGCAATCGCGGTAAATAACATTGCTACCATCGCAAAGATATAAGATGTAGCAACCTGCCCTCCTGATTCTTCATAAATAACGCCATAAGTTCCAAATACAATCATTGGCGTCATATAAGCTAATCCGAATAGTATTAAACCACCCAGACCTAATGTTTTCTTTAATTCGATGTTATCTCTCATAAGAACCTCTTGTTGTTATAGATTGTTAATGTACAAATAATCACGACGGGATTTTTGAACCTGCGTAAGATCAAGCTCTATTGTTTGAATGGTTTCCTGATCGCCCATGCGTAAAAGCACTTCACCAAAAGGTGACACCACAAGGCTTTCCCCTGCGAAGTGGCCACCGTGACCTGAGCCAACCCGGTTGCAGGTCACGGCAAAGACCTGGTTTTCGATCGCTCTTGCCTGAGTCAGAACAAAGTGAATGTTGGAATAGGGATGCATATTTCCGTTAGGCATGACGATAAGATCTGCCCCTGCCTGCGCCAGCTTGCGACTACCTTCAGGGAATTCGAGATCGAAGCAGATTTGTGCACCGATTTTGGTATCTTTATGGCTTACCAGTGGGCATTCGTGGCCTTTGGAGAAAACACCGATATCATCAAGCCAAAGATGAGCTTTGCGGTGTAGAATGGCCTGCTCGCCATTGCTGAACAAAAATGCACTGTTGTAATAGCCCGATTCATACTGCTCTATATGGCCCAGTACTATTTTTGTCGATGAGCCTCCAGAGGCGGAGGCGATACGATCTAAAGCATTTTTAGAGTTTAAAAAGGCGGGTTGAACCTGATCTTTTGTTGGAAATCCGGTAAGCGCTAGTTCAGGAAATAATAGAATGTCTGAATCTGTATTTTCGGAGATTACTTTTATTATTTTATCGGCATTCGCATCATAGCTATGATCCGTAATATCGATCTGTGCAATTGTTATTTTCATGATTCAATCGTTATGTTAGCCAGTGTGCTTTTATTGTTGGCTATAATTACGATGTAAATAAATGAGGATTTTCTGCAAACGGAATGAGTAGTTATACCTATTGCCTGAGGGCTGCTCTGAGGCCAAACTAGCGGAAAAAAGGTCTGCAAGTGATTACAAGACGCGAATTTCTGATCTACTTTTCCGGGCTTATGGGGAGTTCAAACCTCTCCTTTGGCGCTTCTTCATCCTCAACCTCCAAACTCAGCCTAACAAAGCCAGAACACCCTGAACTACGCTATCTGTGTTGGGATGGCTACGATCAGCCTAGCCTGCTTGGGCCATTTGAAGCCCTCCATAACTGTTTGATACGACCTGAAATTATCAGTGACAGCCCTGCTGCCTTTGCCAAGCTCGATCAGGGTGGTCACCGTCAATACGATATGGTCTCAATTGATAGTCCCTGGTTAGAACGTCTTGATCAGGATGGTGTTCTTGCACAGATGCCGGTAACGCTATTCCCGGACTCAACGCATCGCTATTACACAGAGTTATCTCAACTTTTTTTTGATAATGCGGGCGAAAAAGCAAACTGGCTCCCGACTCAATGGGGTTGGATCGGTCCGACGATCAATACTCAGTTTGTCAAAGAAAGTGATTATCGCAGTTATGCCCCCTGTTTCCGTTCTGAGAACAGGGGCAAAATCGGAATTATGGATTGGGGGGACTGGCCAATGTTGCCTATCTCTCTCTATTTAGGCATTAACCCTTATGAACCGCTTGATGACTATGCCGTCAGGCAGTTACAGGAGGCATTTCGGGCCTTATTCAAAAATCAACCTGTGTTTATTTCAAACGTGGCCTTAGGCCAAAGAGCTCTGCTTGATGGCAGCGCTCATACACTCATAGGAACAGGTACCTATCTGACTTCGGCTATGCGACGGGCAGGTCTTAAACAGATTAAGACGACGATTCCCGACATCAGAAATGGTATGCCTCAGTGTATTGTCTGGACCGAAGGCGCTGCTGCTATACAGGGGCAACCTTACGAATCTCTCAGCCTGCAATGGGTCGATTACATCGCGTCAGAAAAAGCAGCGCTCCACCTCTCATACAATGGGCCGACCTGTAATCTCTCCCCTTACAAGGTGGCATCTGAATACTATTCTCCGGCACAACGGGACACATTACAGCTGTCAGAGGTCCCGAATTTATGGAAAAACAGTGTTGCCCACCGGACTGTTCCCAGTATCGCCAGGATGCTTGAAGCCTGGCAAACAGAACTGATGAGATCGCGATGATGATGACTTTAAGGTTTCTGGTCGTCGGCTTGCTGATGTTGCTAAGCACTGTCTTATCAAGCTCAGCTGTTTATGCGGGAGAGAATAATAAGGGGCAGCTCGATATCCTGCTTTATCAATGGCAGGTGTTGGATTCATCGGAGCCTGTCTCGGACCTGCCTTACCCAGACTCTGACTGGCAACCGCTTCAGCATTGGCAACCGCCTTTGTGGCATATACCGAGCCTTAAAGACCGTTGGTTTAAGGCTAATTTTCGTGTGGGGTGGCACCATAAAACAACGTCTCTGGCGATTAGCCTTGGGCCTTTGCTGGCTTCGGCTGAGGTCTATGTTAACGGTGTCCGGATTAACACCGTTGATGATGGGGAATTAAGACATTTCCGGCGTGCACAAACTCAGATCCTGCCATTGCCAAGCCAAAAGCTTTGGTACAGTTTTTTGGATTTTCAAAAAGATAATGAGCTGCTGATTCATTTACGAAGTGATAAAGAACCACTGACGATAAATCCGGTTAGCGTAATTATCGACAACTATGATTTTCTGGCCCTTAAAGCTAAAGACTCCGACACGCTTCTGAAAATCGCACAAGGCGCTATGATTGGGCTCCTGCTCTCTTTTGGGCTATTTTCAGCCTTTTTACGAGCCGTTGGCTTTAAAGAACGGGATAACACCCTTTTCGGTGTGTTTGTCACAAGCGTGGCTCTGATGATCTTTTCAAATTCCCTGCTTCTGCCCGATGAGCTCGGTTATAAACTGGCCCATTCGGTTCTGCCCTGGATACTGGCATCTCTTTCTGTATTCACCCTTACTGGGCTTTATTCTGAACAGCACAAACTTTCCTACTTTGCTAAAGCACTGCTGCTTATCAATTTGCTGTTGCTTGCCCTGTTGGCGTTAGAATCAAAAGTCAGTTCAGAAACTCAAATGTTAAAAGCCTTATGTTTGCTTTCCTATATCGGGGTTTTATCTGAAGTTTATGCGCAGAAAATCCGTCATTGGCGGCTTTTGAAACTGGAACATACGGCGATTCTTCTTGTTCTTGTCGGTTCTTTACTCGATCTTTTTTGGGCTCAGAATTACAGCCCTGTAAAACCTCTGGAACTCGCTCTTTTTGTTGTTGCCTTTGGTCTCTTGTATAACGTGGCTTTGCGTTTCAGACAGATGGCTAAATCCCTGCTAACCCTTTCAAACCGGTTAGTATCGATTCGTGAGATTGAGCGAGCCCGGCTGACCCGGGATATTCATGATGGTGTCGGGCAAGGTCTCTCTACCCTGAAGCTACTGATTAACCTGAATGCGAAAAAGCTGGAACCGGAGCTCAGTGAAACCTTGCAGACCGAAGTGACAGTGACATCCAATACGCTTAAATCTGTGATTCGTAATCTGAAACCTATAGAAGTCGCTTCCGGTTCTCCAACACAATCCATCATCAGTTTGGCAACCCACAATTGTGGGTTAGCGAATATCGAGCTTAAGGTCGAGAAGCAAGATAGCGTAACGCTCTCAAAGGAGCGTGCTTATCAGGTTTACCGAATAGCTCAGGAAGCCCTTAACAATGCCATTAAGCACAGTGAAGCCAGCCGAATTACCCTGAGTTTTCAGACGGATAAGCAACACTTTGTCGTGACTATTATGGATAATGGAAAAGGTGTTGTGCTGGGACAAAACCAACATGACAGCTATGGCATGAATTCTATGCAGGAGCGAAGCATGATTATCGGAGGCTCTATCAGTATCCGTAATCCTGCTGAGCAAGGCACCCTTGTCCGATTAGAGGTCCCGCTACCATGATTAATGCCGTCATAGTCGACGATCATGTCATTTTTCAACAGGGCGTTAAGGCTCTGCTTGAAGAGTCCAACCAGATCAAAGTGATCGATATGGCAACCAATGCACCGGATGCCGAGCGAATTATTATCGGCAAACAACCCGATGTTTGTGTTTTGGATATTTCTCTGGCCAATGGCAACGGTATTGAGTTAGCTGAGCGTCTGCGTATTCGCGGGTACAAGGGCTCAATCGTGATGCTTACCATGCACACCGAGCTCAAGATATTTAAACGTGCATCAGCGATTACAAAAATTGATGGTTATGTGTTGAAGCTGGATGCTTCAGAAGATCTGGTGAATGCGATTATGGGAGCTCAGCAAGGCCAGAGATTTGTTAGCCCTGCAATTGCCCATGAAATGGCCTGGCAGAGTTCTCAGCTTGAACAGGAATCGCCTCTTTCACTCCGGGAGCAGGAGGTTCTTACTCTGGTTGCAGAAGGTCATGGCAGTGATGCGATCGCCTCGCGACTGGGTCTCAGTAAGCGTACTGTTGATAACCATAGGGCGAATATCAAACGAAAACTGGGCTTTAATAACACCGTTGAGTTGATTCGTTATGCCATTGAGCATGATCTTCTTATGACGATCAAATAGTGCTCCCTTCCCAGATACTGAATCAGACACAAAAAAACTCCAGCGTAATGCCGGAGTTTTTGCTTATTTCTCTTTTATAAATCTACTGACCTTAACTTCATTCGCCTTTGAACTGAGGAATGATGTGCTTGCCGTATTGAGCAATGATGTTCTCTTCGTCGCCGTTATCCAGATAGATATTAAACTGAGTCGTTCCTGCTTCTTCCAGATGACGGATCTTAGCGATGTGATCCTCAACGCTACCCAGAACACAGAAGCTTTTCACGATATCTTCAGTAATAAAGTCCAGATAGGGGTTATCACTCTGACCATGCTTGGAGTAATCGTAGCCGCGACGCTTTTCGATATAGTCCGTCAGACTACGGGGTACCAGACCTGAGTCATTGCCGTATTTTTCGACGATATCAGCTACATGGTTACCCACCATCGCCGGGAACCATTTGGTGTGCTCGATGCAGTAATCCATATCACCAAAATAAGCGGGGGCTGCTGCCTGAATCTTAAAGTCGCTCATGTCACGGCCAGCTTCCTTACCAGCAGCCAATGCCTGATCGCCAAACCATTTCACAAGGCTGGGATCGCCGATCTGCAGAATCAGGCCATCGCCTACTTCACCTGCTGTTTTCAGAGCTTTAGGACCATACGCACCGATCCACACGGGTAATTCATAACCTGTGGCCCAGGGCAGTTTCACCGGTTGTTCGCACTCGCCGTATTCCACCTCTTCGCCTCGTACCATGGCTTTAACTTTCTGGGTGAACTCTGCCACGCGAGCAAGAGGTGCTGGTTTTTTACCCATGACCCGCATTGAGGAGTCGCCACGGCCCAGGCCGATATCAAAACGCCCATTACTCTGGTGCGCCAGACTGGCATACAGGCTGGCAGCCAGGGACCAGTCACGGATGTTAGGATTGGTGACGCAAGGTCCGAAGCGCATTTTGGTGGTGTGCTCCATACACATCGCCATTGCAACGAAGGATTCACGCCAAAGAATATGGGAGTCGTAAAACCAGCAGTAATCAAAGCCTGCTGCTTCTGCCTGACGAACCAGGTTACGGGCGCGATCCGGGCTTACAAAACCTTTAAAAGTGATGCCAAATTCCATGATATTTCCTCAGATTGTTGTGTTTCTTGTTTCTTGTTTCTTGTTTCTTGTTTATCGAGACAGTGTGCGTTTTAACCCCTGTATTTAATGTTCCGGTGGGCAGATCCGAATTCCCGCATGAGAGAAAGGCACATCTTTGGATATATTCAGTCGGATCAGAATCGGGGTAATGGCTTCGATGCAGCGGGCACTTTCAGCTAACCCGGCGTTGTAGGCTGCAGTGCCGAGTTTTTCACACAGCGCCATCACCTTTTTCTTCGCTTCCAGATCGTTACCACATACCAGAATGTCGCAGTTGATGGCGTTATCGAGATTATTCAGCGTTACTGCTGAAACGTTATGTAAAGCCCCAACCACAGGAATGGTGTCACCCAGCAGGCTTTGAGCCGCTTCTGTAGCAGAGCCTTCCGGTGGCATAGCCACTGCTTTGGGATTGCCCTCTGCCAGTGGCACGACAATATCCACCAGAATTTTGTCGGCCATTAAGGGTTTGATCTGTTCCAGAGTCGCGTTATGGGCAGCATAAGGCACAGACAGAATCACGATCCCATCACTGGCCTGAACAGCCGTTTCGATATCGCAGCCACTCAGATGCTGTCCATCCAGTATTGAGTTCAATTCTCCGGCAAGAGCTTCAGCCTTCTGGCCATCACGTGATCCGATAACCACATCAACACCGGCAAGAGCAAAACGCTTTGCCAGCCCCTTACCCTGAGGGCCTGTTCCACCAATAATGGCAATTTTCATCGGAATAAATCCTCTTGTTGTGCTCGGATCAGGTCCTGTCCTGAGCTGTTTGTGACTTGCCAATCAAGTCCACGAAAAACAATGACGGGGGTCTGGGCGCTCTTCTCCATCAGCAAGCCTGATGCCGCGGCAAGTTCATCCCCTAAAGCAGGTGCTGTAACCGTAAGAGGCCGACCGTAAGCATCAGTCTCACCGGCCATAACGTTGAGTGCAGGTACGTTGGCAACACCAATCGCGACATTGGTTTGGCCGAGCCGCCACGGACGACCAAAGGTGTCGCTGATCACAATGCCCAAAGTGACGCCAAAGTGATGTTCAAGGGCATCAGCGAGTTCTCTGGCGCTTCGGTCCGGGTTATCAGGCAGAGTAATCAGCAGGTCTGCTTCTGCTGAGTTCGATTCATCGACTGCCGCATTAGCACAGATATAGCCCCGGTTATGTTCTGCGATCAGCACGCCTTCACGTTCAGGGTGATGCCTGACCGCCCGCAAAATGCGTTTTGACTGATCAAGAATGACCTGAACTTTGCGCGGGTCTTTACCTACGCTTTCAGCAACTTCAACGGCTTCTGCACTGGGTGTTACCTCAGAAAGACGTCTGACAGCCCCTTCACACTTAGAAACCACCTTATGAGCGATAACCAGAATGTCTTTATCAACCAAGGTGGTTCCGGTGTTTTCAAGGTGTTGAATCAGACGTTCGGCAAGGCCGTCTCCCGGTTGGAAATCCGGCAGCCCCTCCAGACGAAACATACGGATGTCGCGGGTGCTGGTGTCGGTGTTGGTGCCGACATTAGCGTTGATCTGGGCTGCATCAGGCATGGAAATGGCCTCCTGAAGTCTGGGGAATCTGGCTATCCTGCGATGCGCTAAAGCACAGAACCTGATCCAAACCCTGCAAAGCTTTGCTTTTAGCCTGCCGGGCGATAGCAAGATCAGAGGCTTTATCAATATCCACCGCCATTAGTGGCAGATTGAGTACGCAGACTCTCAGGTTCGCTTTGGTCGCTTCACGCTGATGGGCTTTGGCTGAGTTCAGGCCAAATCGAAAGCGAATGGCATTGGGTGGCTGCACTAGCAATGCATTGGTGCCGCCATCATTGGCTTCCGCCAGAATCAGCTCGTAGTGATCCCGGTACTGAAGAACGCGTGACAGTTCATCCCTGCTCAGAAATGCCAAATCAGCAGGCAGCATCATCATGGCCTGATAACCCCGCTGAGATACTTCTGATGCCGCTTGCTCCATGGCACCATTCAGCCCTTTGTCATCAGTCTGCAGAAGGGTTTTGCACCCCATGGCAGCGGATACGTGCAGTACGTTCTGGTTTTCGCTCACGACAAGAACATCGTGCTCAGGGAACTGCTCCTTCAGGTAGCTCAAGGTATGCTGGTAGAGATGATTGGCCAATTCTTTACGCTGCTGATGATCAAGCACATCGGATAAACGCTGCTTGGCATTACCAGGGGATTTAACCGGCACTACAAAGCACAGATCCGCTTGGCCGTTGTGAGACTGCATCTCTTGCGGGGTCATAAGGCCACCTCCTTTTGAGCCGATGTAACGGCTGATGGCGTCGCTATTGGTTCGTTTTTTGAAAGCTCACCCTTGAATTGTTCAGTAGCCCAATGAAGGGTTAAGGCGATGAGTTTTTCTTTATCCTGCAGGGTTTTCATCAGGGTATTCATAACGGCTACCTTGATGCCGGTGGCTTCAATAGCCTGAGCGTCGTGATAGTCTGCTGAATCGATAACCAGCCCCTGAATCAGGCCTGAGTAAAGTTCTGCCAGAGATGCATTACTGGCGTCTTTACCCAGAGAACGCATCATTTGGTCCGCAGGGCCTTTAACGGTTTTGCCCGCAATAAAGGGAGAGATAGCGACTACATAAGCGTTGCTGCTCTCGATAGCGTGCCGGATACCGGGTACCGCCAGAATGGCACCAATACTGACCAGTGGATTGCTGGGGGCCAGCAGGATGATGTCGCTTTCAGAAATCTGTTTGAGTGCTTTTTCACTGGCAATCGCCTGCTCAGCACCATAGAAGCGCACATCTTCAACCTCAGGTTTGCACTGTTCACGGACAAAGTAGTCCTGGAAGCTGTGCCACTGATTGGCATAAAAAAGCTGTGTCGGAACAGGAGTATCGGTCGGTGGAAGAACCGGTAGAGCCACACCGAAACTTGCAGCCAGTTTCTCTGTGACTTCGGTGAGTGTTAGCCCGCTGCTTAAAGCCTGGGATCGGTAGATATGGGTAGCAAAATCCTTATCCCCCAGTGTCATCCAGGTATCACGGCCCAGATCCTTTAGGGCGGACAACACCTGATAGCTCTCCTCTTTCAGCCCCCAACCCTTGTTTCTGTCGATCTGGTCGGAAAGTGAATAGATCAGGGTGTCGATATCCGGACAAACTTTCAGGCCGTGAAAGGTCTCGTCATCACCGATATTGGCGATAACAGCAGCCTTGCTGGCATAGTCCGTGGCTTGTAAGCCTTCCGCAGCTTTAGCTCCTCCGCCCCCCCCCGCCAGAAGCGTGACAACAGGCAGATCTGACGGGGTCGTGTCTGCTGCTAATGGGTTCCGATTGACCATCATTACGCTCCTGCTACGGCCGCTACTGCCGTGTTTGTCACCGAATCGCCTAAGACTGCTGTTCGGGAGGTGCTGATTGGCGCGGGATAGGTTTTTATCGTTTGATACAGTGAGCCGCGCTGGATTGGCGTCAAGCCGTTGGCCTGAATATTGGCGACCATATCCGATGGCAGAACTTCCTGACCGTGGGTGCCCCCTGCCGCTCTTGAGATGCTCTCATCCATCAGGGTTCCGCCCAGATCATTAACACCGGATTGCAGCAGCGAGGATGCCATTTCCGGGCCCATCTTCACCCATGAGGACTGAATGTTATCGATCTGCCCCTGAAGCATCAGACGGGCAACCGCATGCATTTTGATATGCTCATCTGCTGTCGGGCCGGTACGCACCCTGTCAGGATTTTCGTTGTACAAACGGGTTTCATAGTGAATGAATCCCAGAGGAACAAACTCGGTAAAGCCTTTTGTTTGCTTCTGAATTGAGCGAATCAGAGCCATGTGCTCTGCCCAATGCTCAGGGCCGTCGATATGGCCGTACATAATGGTGGCTGTTGTACGCACGCCGACACTGTGAGCTGCTTCAATAATGCGAACCCATTCTTCTGTAGTGAGCTTGTTTTTGGTCAGCTGACTTCTGACCTCGGTATCCAGAATTTCAGCAGCAGTGCCCGGCATTGAACCAAGTCCCAGTGCTTTTAATTCTGCAAGAAAATCCGCTGGAGCCATGCGGGCTTTTTTAGAGCCATACCAGATCTCAAAAGGCGAAAAGGCATGGATATGGATATCGGGTACGCGGGCTTTCACATGGGAAATTACGCCACGGTAGTAATCCGCATCGATATCCGGGTGCAGCCCACCCTGAATACAAACCTCGGTAGCGCCCCGCTCCCAGGCCTCGGCAGCTCGGTCTGCAACCTGCTCCAATGAGAGGAATTCAGCACCTTCATCACCTTTATGCTTGGCAAAATTGCAGAATTTGCAGCCCATGTAACACACGTTAGTGAAGTTGATATTCCGGGTGATAACAAAGCTGGCATGGTCTCCATTGACCCGCTGTCGAATCTGGTTTGCGGTGTCGCAGAGCATTCTTGTTTCTTCAGGGTTGCCCTTAAACAGCAGGACGGCGTCATCTTTACTCAGCTCTGTTCCGGCCAGAGCCTTGTCCAATACAGCACGGTATTCTTCACGAATCGCGATTTTTGCGGTTTTAAACGGTGCGTTCATGCTACTAACCCTCTTGAGGTGAGTTCTGTCTGTTGAAGCCACTGAACTTTTTGCTGAAGTTCCGGTGTCAGAAAGTGCTGGTTGGCTGAGCTAAAAGCGGGATAAATCGTCAGGCGTTCAACAAGACGGTACCCCTTACCCAGGCATGCTTTTGTCAGACTGTTGATGTGGGGCCAGGCCCTTTCCGGGTTGATAAAGTCACGGGTAATCGGTGAGATTCCGCCCCAGTCGTTGATGCCAGCGGAGAGATAAGCGCCATATTCACGCTCAAGGTTTGGCGGAGCCTGCAGACTGATTTCAGGCGGTAAGATGAGTCGGGCTACGGCAAGCGTACGCTTCATATCATCGATGTCAGGTTCAGAGCAGTGCGCCATGGCCGTGCCGGGTTTCGCCCGGAAATTCTGTACGATCACTTCCTGAATGTGGCCGTAGGTGAGATGAATATCCCGTATCAATGCCAGGCTGTTTACTCTGTCCTCCCAGGACTCCCCGATACCGATAAGAATTCCTGTGGTAAAGGCGATACCGAGTTCACCTGCAGCTTCTAAAGTGGCTATTCGACGTTTTGGTGTCTTATCCGGACAGCCGTGATGTGCCTGTCCCGGTTTCATCAGTTCCAGAGAGCTGTTTTCCAGCATCATGCCCATGCTGGCGGCATAGGGTTTCAGGCTTTTTAGCTCTGCTTTTGTCAGCGCACCAGCGTTGATATGGGGCAGCAAACGTGTGTGTGATAACACCAGATCACACTGACTTTGCAGGTAATCCAGAGTGGAAACGTAACCAAGATGCTCCAGCCATTGCCGGGCCTTAGCATGTTTCTGTTCAGGCTTTTCACCCAAACTAAACAGAGCTTCACGACAGCCGGAACGATCTCCCTCAAGGGCAACCGATAAGACTTCATCTGGAGTCATATAGTTAGCCGTTGGGCTGTCAGGGTTCTGTACAAAGGTGCAGTAACCGCAGGAGTCGCGGCACATATTCGTTAAGGGAAGAAACACTTTAGGTGAATAGGAAACCTGTTTGCCCCACTGCAGATCACGAACGGCTGATGCCTGCTCGCACAAAGCATGCAGATCCGGGCCTGTGGCATTTTTAAAGCTATAAGCATCAGCAATACTGATCATGAGGCACCGCCAAAATGTTAGAAATCAAAAGTTTTACCGTTTGGTATAAAACAATTGATAGCACATAGAATTTTGGCGGGTAAACACGTTTTTTTTAGTGCAGATCGTGCACTATTTTGGCGGGATCAAAGTTAATATGGCTTAAGGGAAAACTTAACTATTATTAAAAAACGTTATAAATCATAAGGATAAAAAGGCCCGATAAAACAAGGATGAGCGCTTTGAGAAAAACAAAGTGTTTTTTACAAAAGGTAAAATAAATTGAATTATTTTTTTCTGGCACCAATTGCGTGCAAAATCAGATCCGTAATGGCTTGTTCAGCTCGCAGGTAAGCTTCTCCCTGTAATTGGGATTGATCCATCAGAATGTCCATTTGTGTGGAGAAAT
Organism: Oceanospirillum sp.; assembly: GCA_048270425.1. GTDB lineage: Bacteria > Pseudomonadota > Gammaproteobacteria > Pseudomonadales > Halomonadaceae > Oceanospirillum. The sequence goes on along the minus strand of JBLWSY010000001.1, from coordinate 512,734 downwards.
CAGCATAAGACTGGGTAGTCGCCCAGACCATAAAGAAGAAGTGCGCGGGATCGATATCATTGATAAAACCCTTACGAATCCAAGAGTTAACAACTTCAATGTCTTTTTCAAACTGAGGTTTAAGATCGGATATCAGGTAGGGTTTTAATACCGGTGCGCCACTAATAATTTCGTGGGCAAACACTTTGGAGCCATAGGGATAATCTCTGGAAAGCTCCATTTTTTCTTTTACATAGTGTCGGATTGAGGTTTCAGGATCAGCTTCCGACAGCTCAAGTAATTGCAGCTTATTGATCCAGATTCCCAGTATCTCCTGCAAGACTCTTTTGTACAGTAAATCTTTGTTTGCAAAGTAATAAATCAGATTTTGTTTGGAGATATTCGCCAGTTCAGCGATCCGTTCCATGGACGCCCCGCTAAAGCCTTTTTCAGCAAAAACGAGTTCTGCAGAACGCAGGATTTTAGACTCTAAAATTTCGCGGTTAATGGCTTGCTTCGTTTTTTTTCCACTTTTTCCCGACACCGGTAGCCACCCTTGTAAGCTGCTGAATTGAAATGATTTATTGGATTAATAATAGTCTTATTAACCGATTGCTGAAATCATCTTTTGGCGTAGACGATTCTATCAGATTTGCAACCTTGGCCTCTCTCTTGCATTCAGCCTGTCACGACATCTGATCGTGTCACTCCCCAGTTTTTTCAGATTCATCGGGGAGTTTTTTTAGCGATTTAATTTTACCAAATGGTAAGACTGACAGTGCTTATTTCTTAATAGTTGCTAAATCCGTGGTTATTGAAGCGGTGCTTCTTTTTGGGAGAGCAAGATGGGAGAGCAAGATATGCAGGACTTAAGGGTCAATAAACAACGCCTTTGGGACAGTTTGATGGAGATGGCTCAGTTTGGTGCGACAGAGAAAGGCGGTTGTAACCGTCTTGCGGGCACCGATCTGGATAAACAGGCCCGAGATCTCTTCGTATCCTGGTGTAAGACAGCGGGTTGTGAGATCTCAGTTGATAAAATTGGCAATATTTTCGCAAGACGCCCCGGTCGTAATAACGACCTGCCTGCAGTGGGCACGGGCAGTCATCTGGATACTCAGCCGACCGGTGGCAAGTTTGATGGCGTCTTTGGTGTGCTCGCCGGTGTTGAGGTTCTGCGAACGCTGCACGAAAACAATATTGAAACCCCTACTCCGATGGAATTCTCCGTTTGGACCAATGAAGAAGGTTCACGCTTCCAGCCTGCTATGCAGGGTTCCGGGGTTTATGTGGGGCGTTTTGATCTGGAAGCTGAGCTGAATAAAACCGATGTTGATGGCATTCGACTGGGTGACGAGCTTGAGCGCATCGGCTATGCCGGTGATGAAGAGCCAGGTCAGCGCCACGTTGGGGCTTTCTTTGAAGCTCATATTGAGCAGGGCCCAATTCTTGAGGATGCTGACAAGATGATCGGCATTGTCCGCCTGGGGCAAGGTATCCGTTGGTACAACATTGAAGTCACCGGTCAGGAGTCTCACTCCGGAACAACACCTATGTATCTGCGTAAAGATGCGATGGTTGCAAGCTCTGAGATCATCAAAGAGATTGAGAATATTGCTCACAAGTATGAAAACGGCCTTGGCACGGTTGGTTTTATGCAGGTCTATCCGAACTCCCGCAACACTATCCCCGGTCAGATCAAGTTCAGTGCTGATCTGCGTAATCCTAAGCCCGATACCCTCCAAAGCATGCATGACGACTTGATCGCCTTCTGTAAGGAGGTCTCTGCCCAGCGTGGACTTGAGATCAAGGTAGATCCTTTCTGGTATTTCGCTCCGGTTGAGTTTAACGCTTCCGACGATGTGAAAGCGGCTACCGAGAAACTGGGCTACAGCCACATGGATATCTACGCCGGAGCCGGACATGACGCCTGCTATATGGCGGATCTTGTCCCTACCGGAATGATTTTTACCCCATGTGAAGGTGGCATCAGCCACAACGAAATCGAGTACAGCTCCCCGGAACAATGTGAAGCAGGCGCTAATGTTCTGCTGCACACCATGCTTGAAGCCAGCCAACGACTGGCGACCGAACGTTAATGCTTAAACCCGATTTGCCCTAACCCGAAGACGTGCTCTTGCACACCTACAATCAAAAAATCAAAGGTGTAAAGATGACAAGTAAAGCGATTAAAAAAGGCGATTTTTACGAACTGGATGCCCAGGACGATCTGAAATCCAGCGCGGCCTACAGTGATGATCTGGCCCCGACTAAAATCAATGAACGAACATGGAGTATTTTTAATATCGCAGCCCTATGGGTTGGTATGGCGATCTGCGTGCCCTCTTATACCCTGGGCGGAGTGCTGACAGCCTACTTCGGTATGTCAGTTACGGAAGCCTTGTTTACAGTTTTTCTGGCCAATGTGATCCTGTTGGTGCCTCTTACGCTTAACGCCTTTCCCGGTACTAAGTTTGGTATCCCCTTCCCTGTGGTATTGCGTTCCTCATTCGGCATTGTGGGTTCGAATATTCCTTGCCTGATTCGCGGGCTGGTTGCCTGTGGCTGGTTTGGTATTCAGACCATGTTTGGTGGCCTTGCCATTCACCTGTTGTTCTCTGCTTTCTCTGATGGCTGGGCGTCTCTGGGTGGTGTCGGTGAAGTGATTGGCTTCTTTATCTTCTGGGCACTGCAGATGTATGTCGTGATCCGAGGTGCCGAGTCGATCAAATGGCTGGAAACGCTGGCGGCACCACTCTTGCTGGTGGTTAGTTTTGGTCTGATGTTTTGGGCCAGCGGTAAGGTTTCCTTTACGGAAGTCTTGGCAACTCCTGCAACCCGTCCTGAAGACGCCAGTTTCTGGGGCTATTTCTTCGGTGGCCTGACAGCTATGGTCGGTTTTTGGGCAACCTTGTCGCTGAATATTCCGGACTTCAGCCGCTATGCAAAATCACAGAAAGATCAGGTTATCGGTCAGATTATCGGTCTGCCCCTGACCATGTTCTTCTTTGCCGCTCTGGGTGTTGTACTGACTGCTGCGTCAACAACTCTTGTTGGTGAGACAATCTCTGATCCTATCTCTCTGATCGGTAAAATTGACAGTCCTTTCTGGGTCGCCATTGCGATGGTGCTGATCATTATTGCTACCATCTCCACCAATACTGCAGCGAATATCGTTTCTCCAACCAATGATTTCCAGAATATCGCGCCCAAACTGATCGATCATACCCGTGGTGTGCTGATGACAGGTGTTGTAGGCATAGTGCTGATGGGCTGGGAGCTGCTGAAGAAAATGGGTTGGGTGGTTTCTGATGTTAGCGTTGAAAGCATGTACACCAACTGGTTACTTGGCTACTCAAGCCTGCTGGGGCCCATTGCCGGCATTATGATTGTTGATTATTTCCTGATCAAAAAGCAGAACCTGAATCTGGTTGCTTTGTATTCAACCGACGGTACTTACCCTGCCTTTAATATGGCTGGTTTGACAGCTTTTGCAGTGCCTGTCGCTATTACCGTACTTTCTTTCAGCATTGATGCTCTGAGCTGGTTCTACAGCTACGGCTGGTTTACTGGTGCATTTACCGGTGCCGCTGTCTACTTCCTATTGGCAAGTGCTCAAACTCAAACCGCTATTGACGCTGAACTGCAGCCTGAGTAAGGAGAACGGATATGTTGCTTATTAAAGGTGGCACTATCGTCACCCACGAAGAAAGCTATCTTGCGGATATTCTGTGCGATGAAGGTAAGATCCTTCGTATTGGCCAGAACCTGTCTGAGCCGGATGCGCAGGTGATTGATGCGACAGGCAAAATGATTCTGCCCGGCGGTATCGACCCACACACCCATATGCAGCTGCCCTTTATGGGAACGGTTGCCAAGGATGATTTTGCATCCGGTACTGCAGCGGCTTTGGCCGGTGGTACAACAACGATTATCGATTTTGTTATTCCCAGCCCGCAACAGTCCTTAATCGAGGCCTATCACCAATGGCGTGACTGGTCTGAAAAGTCTCATTCCAACTACTCATTCCATGTGGCTATCACCTGGTGGGGTGACAGTGTTGCCGAAGAGATGGCACAGCTTGTTAAAGAACACGGTGTGAACTCGTTCAAGCATTTTATGGCGTATAAGAACGCCATTATGGCGACCGATGACATTCTGGTCGCCAGTTTTACCCAATGCCTTGAACTGGGCGCCGTGCCTACCGTCCATGCTGAGAATGGTGAGCTTGTATTCCATCTGCAGCAGCAACTGCTGGAAAAAGGTATTACCGGTCCGGAAGCACACCCTCTTTCACGCCCCTCTTCTGTAGAGGGTGAGGCTGCAAATCGCGCAATTTCTATTGCGAATACTCTGGGCGCGCCTATCTATCTGGTGCATGTGTCCACGGAAGAAGCCGCGGATGCGATTCGCTACGCCAAAGACCATGGCCAAACCGTATTTGGTGAGGTTCTGGCTGGACACCTGGTTGTTGATGACAGTGTGTATCAGGATCAGAGTTGGGAGAAGGCTGCTGCCCATGTTATGAGCCCTCCTTTCCGTCCTAAACATCATCAGGATGCACTTTGGAAAGGCGTACAGGCTGGAACACTGCAGACAACGGCAACAGACCACTGTGCCTTCTGTGCGGAACAAAAAGCGATGGGGCAGGATGATTTCACCAAGATTCCTAACGGAACCGCTGGTGTTGAAGAGCGCATGATGGTGCTTTGGGAAAAAGGCGTTAATTCCGGCAAGATCACGGCTAATGAGTTTGTCGGTCTTACCTCAACCAACACCGCTAAAATCTTCAATCTTTACCCTCAAAAAGGATGCATTCGAGAAGGTTCAGATGCCGATCTGGTAATCTGGGACCCTGGTGCCAGCAAAACAATTTCGGCGAAAGACCAGTGGTCGAAAATCGAGCACAATATCTTCGAAGGCATGGATGTTACTGGAGTACCTGTAACCACCATCTGTAACGGTAAAGTTGCATTTGACGCAGGGAAACTTCTTGCTGAACAGGGTTCAGGCCAATATGTAGAACGGCAGCCTTATGCACCGTTTTATGAAGCGCTTAAAAAGCGTCTTGATCTGAACACACCCAAAAAGGTTGTTCGAGAATAAAGCGTAGTTAATAAAATCAAACCCTATTGTCACAGAGTGAGAATAGGGTTTGGTTATTTTCGAAACATAGTGGTTAGGCAAAACTTACATAGGGTTCGTACTCAAGCCCTGCCATTTGGGTAGTGTTCAAAGTTCTGTGTTATCCCTTACCAACGATAGTGCTGCCAATGGCTAGGTGCGGCCTGAGTCAGCAGTGGACAAGGGTTGATCAGATGGGCCTGGTCAGCATACCGGCATAGGGGCAGATCATTGATCGAGTCGGTATAGAAATGAATTTCCAGCTCGCCTCTGTCGATATTCTGCTGGGCCAGCCATTGCTTCAGTCGTTGAACCTTGCCTTCGCGATAGCTGGGAATACCATCAATTTGTGCCGTAATACGGCCCGCTTCTTCCTTCAGGTCGATACCGATAGCCTCGGGAATCCCTAACGCACGGGCAACGGGTTCGATAAGAAAATGGGCGCTGGCCGAGATCACCAACATTCTGCAGTCCTGCTGTTTGAGTTGCTCGATCAGGGCCTGAGCTTTGGGATACACGCGGGGCAGTATGCACTCTGAAACGCACGCATCGACCCAATGCCGTAATTGCTCAAGACTTACCGATTGCAAAGGCTGAATCGTGACGGTCAGATACTCCTCCATGCTCATTTTGCCCTGGCTGTACAGCGCCATTAACTCACGATCACGTTCCAGAAACCCCGGCTCTGTGACAATCCCCCTCTCCACCAGATACTCATTCCAGATCATGGAGCAGTCACCTTCGATCAGGGTGTCATCCATATCAAAGACATACAGTGTCTGTGTCATTTTATGCTCCTACCGGCTGAAATTCCTGACGATCAAACAGCAGCTGCACCGGGCTTCCGGCCGCGATCAGATGATCTGCTGAGCGGTTAAGCGCGTCCAGGGTGATCTCCTGCTGACCGATCTGAGCTTTGTAGCGGATCACATTCCCCAGTAACTGATGATCTTTGATGATGGCGTTTGCAGGTTCCGTCATCTGCTCAGGATACTGGCGTCCCGGCTCTTTGATATAAATCGCCTCCGGGCGGATCGCGATCGGCTGCTCACTGTTCAGGCCAAACAGATTAAGCACAGTTGTTCTGTCGAGGATGTTGTAGTGCCCCATAAAACCGGCCACAAAAGCGTTAGCGGGTTGGGTGTAAATAGTCTCCGGCGTACCACTTTGAACAATCTGGCCGCCATTCATCAGGAAGATACGGTCTGACATCAGCATCGCCTCCTCCTGATCGTGGGTGACAAAGATGGTGGTCAGGTTCAGCTCTTTCTGAATCTCCCGAATCTGAATACGCAGGTTTTTACGGATTTTGGCATCCAATGCTGACAGGGGCTCATCCAACAGCAGGATACGAGGCTCAACCACCAGGGCTCTGGCCAGAGCAACACGCTGACACTGACCACCGGAGAGCTGATGCGGATAACAGCGCTCTTTACCCTTCAGCTCCACCAGTTCAATGATACGGGCAATTTTACCTTCGGCCTGCTCTTTGGGTACGGACTTCATCTTCAGGCCAAAAGCGACATTTTCGACCACGGTCATATTGGGAAACAGGGCATAAGACTGAAATACCATGCCGATTTCCCGTTTTTGAGGTGCCAGATGCGTGATCTCCTGACCGGCAACGGTTAATGAGCCGCTATCAACAGAGTTGAGCCCCGCGATACTGCGCAGCAGGGTTGATTTACCACAGCCGCTGGGGCCAAGCAAGGTGATGAACTCACTCTGCTCAATGGCGAAAGCAATATCTGAAAAAACCTGATTCTGGCCAAATGCTTTGCTCAGGCCGGTGACGTTGACATAACTCATAGTGCATTACTCTTGCTGATTCGACTGCCCAACCAGGTACAGATAAAAATAAAAAAGAAATAGGTCATCACCAGTGCTGAGGTGAAATGACCGCTGGTCTGGCGCATGTTGTAGAGGTAAACCTGCAGGGTTTCATAACGGGTACCCACCAGAATATTGGCAAAGACAAACTCCCCTAACAGGAAGGAAAACGACAGAAACATCGATGCCAACACCCCTTTTTTCAGGTTTGGCAGGATGATGTAGAAAAAGGCTTTTGGTGTGGATGCGCCCAGCAGATGTGCCGCATCCACCAGGTCGCGCAGATTGATCGCCAAAAAGCTGTTCGCAATCGCCCGGTAAATAAAGGGCAGCGCGATGGTGAAATAGGTGCCAATCAGAATCCAGGGTGTGCCCAGCATCGGGAAAGGCGCATCCGCGTAGAACTGCAGTAAGCCAACGGAAGACACCACCGGCGGCACGGCAAAGGGCAGCAGAATCAGAAGATTCATCAGCTTGTCGTAACCGGGATAGTAGTAAAACACCACAAAGGCCAGTGGAATCACCAGCACCAGTGCTAACAGCAGCGCGGTAACACAGACAAACAGTGACCGGCCAAAGGCTTCCAGAAAACGTATATCGGAAAACAGTTGGCTATACCATTTCAGTGTGAAGCCGTCCGGAAGTATGGTCGCGCCCCACTGGCTGGCGAAAGAGTAAACCAGAGTTGCTGCAATGGGCAGGGCCAGGAGGGCAACCAGGCTGTATACCACCGTCTTATGATAAAAAAGATTAGCGTTTTGCATGATAACTCCTGCCGATAAGCCACTGATTGATCGCGGTAATCACACCCAGCAGCGTAATCAGTACCACGGATATGGCAGCTGCCAGATTCGGCTCAAGAAACAGGTCCCCGGAGACCAGGCTGGCAATACGAACGGTAACCACGTTGAAGTTACCGGCTGTTAAGGCATAAACACTGGCGTAAGCGCCAATTGCATTGGCAAACAAGATAATAAAAGTGCCCAGTAGTGCCGGAGACAGCACCGGCAGCCCTACCCGCCACCAATAAACCCGCTGTGATGCGCCTAACAGAGCAGCAGCTTCCTGCCATTCATGTTTCAGTGCATCAAAGGCCGGATAGAGCAGTAAAGCCCCCAAAGGGATCTGAAAATAGATATAAAGCGCCAGAAGGCCACTACTGCCATAGAGGTTAAAATCATCAATAACGCCCCACTGTTTCAGTAACAGCGTTACCGCACCGTTGGTACCCAGAATAATGATGAAGGCAAAAGCCAGAGGGACACCGGCAAAGTTGCTGCTCATATTGGTAAACGCAACAATCATATCCCGCAGGCGGCTGTTCAGATGGCGCAGCGAGGCGACCAGCAGTGCCGCAAGCAACAGCCCGATCAGGCTGGACCAGAAGGCTAGCCAGAGACTGTTGCGAAACCCCTGTTGGATAAAGGCTGAATCCAGAATCTCAGCGTAATGCTCAAAGGACCAGGCACCGTCATATTGAAAGCTGTTGATTGCTACCCAAACCAAAGGCGTCAGTTGAAACAGATAGAAAAACACCACAAAGGGAATCACCACGGCGATGGCCTTAACTCTGCCCTGCCTTAAAAAACGTCTGACCTTGTGCATGGCAGCTTTAGCCCCTGAATTAGCGGTGGTGTCACTAGACGGTTGACTCTGAGCCTGTACCTGATAACTCATCGCAAAAACTCCGCTGGAAAGGGTTTGTCGTGTGGTACGCCCAATAGCTGACAGACCAGACCACAGAGCTCGGTCTGTTTGATGCCAACGGATGCATGACTGAAACGCTGACCGATGGCAAACAGCGGCACTTCGCGTTCTTCCGGCAGAGTTCCGCCATGAGACAGATCGTTATTCATACCGTGATCGCTGGTAATCAGAATCTGGTAGCCTTCACGTATCCAGTCCGGCAGGTATTCCGACAAGATGATATCGGCCCGGCGGGCGCTGTTACGGTATTGCCGGGAGTCCAGCCCAAACTTATGACCGGCATCATCAATATTCATCGGATGAATCAGAAGAAAGTCCGGGTTGTAGCGATTCAGCAGTGCTTCCGCATCCTGAAACAGAGCTTCATCCGGGTAATGGTCCCACTGATAAAACATGCCGTATTGGATATTGAGGGATTCATCTGCCGTCATCCGATCCCGACGGGGCTGGTAAGGCGCGCGGTTGTACAGCTCACTCACCCAGTGATAGGCCGCAGCGGCAGTGGTGAGGCCTGCTTTGCGGGCAAGGCTGAAAACAGAGTCTTCTTTGGAAAGACGACATACCTGATTATGAGTAATGCCGCTGTGCACCGGCTTTACCCCGGTAAGAATGCATTCGTACAAAGGACGTGACAGAGATGGCAGTTCACTCTGCAGGGTATAAACAGACGCTTGCTGGTCCTCGACCAAACCATTGACATAGCCCATGCAGGCACGGGCTATGTCACTATTCAGGCCGTCGAGAACAACAAGGATAACCTTATTGTTCATGCGAACACCTTACTGCTGGTGAATCAGGACATTTTCCTGCCACTGGCGCGGCAGTTTACGGGCAGATTTTTCCCAGGCTTTAAAGTCTTTGATCGGCTGAACATTAGTGTACTGGCTGTTTGGTAACAGCTTAGCCTGAACTTCAGCAGGCATGGTGATACTGGAACGAATCGGACGGGCATATCCGTTAGCCAGGTTGATCTGTCCCTTATCGCTGAAAATATATTCGCGGGCCAGCTTGGCGGCGTTCGGGTTCTTGGCAAACTTATTGATAATGGTGGTGTAACCGGAAATAACCGAACCATCCTGAGGGATCGATACCGTAAAGCGGTCACGGTCAATCTTGTCGCGGTAGTTCAGTGCGTTAAAGTCCCACAGAATAGCAACTTCTACTTCACCTTTTTCCAGGTTAGCGATGCTGGGGTTGTTGAAGGAGAGACGGTTCTGCTTTGCCAGCATGGCATAATACTCGATGGCAGGCTTCAGGTTGCTTTCATCACCGCCATTGGCAAACGCTGCTGCCAATACCGCATTATTCGCCTGAGATGCCACACCGACATCGCCCACAGTGACCTTGTAATCACCTTTCAGCAGATCGGCCCAGGACTTAGGCGCGTCCTTTACCAGATTGTTATTAGAGATAAAGGCAATAGAACCGGTATACGCCAGCGCCCAATGACCCTCCTTGTCTTTCGCCCAATCCGGGATTTCATTCCAGGTGCTTGGCTTGTAAGGCTGTGTCACACCTTTACGTACCGCAACACGGGCAAAGGCAAAACCAACATCACCGATATCTGCAGTGGCGTTTTTGCGCTCAGCCTCAAATTTGGCGATCTCCTGAGCGGAACTCATATCCGTGTCCTGATGTTCCAGACCATAGTTGGTTTTCAGGTCCTGCCAGGTATCTTTCCAGTTCGCCCAGCTGTCCGGCATACCGACACTGTAAACAGCGCCCTCTTTTTTAGCAGCACTGATAAGTGCACTCAGATCCGTTTTCTCAGCAGCGATTGCATTTAAAGACAGAGTGGCCGCAAGAGCACAAGAAGCCGCTTTTAACATCAGTTTCATATCTACATCCTTTCTGGACTAGGTCAGTTTTGATGATTCGGATGCTAGAGCAGGATTGTGACATTAGGATTAAGGCTATATGACGCTTTATTGTTGGTAAAAGTCAAAATTAACCACAATATTTGAAAAGAAATAATATGGTGATAGCATTGCGACGCTAAATTATTGGACTAGTTCAGAGGTTTTGCTGAGACAACCATGAAAACACAGCTCAGAACAATCAAAGGGATACTTAAAGAACAGATCGCCGGAGGCATCTATACCTGCCGGCAGAAACTGCCTTCAGAACGGGAACTGAGCGAGTTGTTTCAGACGACACGTATCACCTTAAAGGATGCATTGATCGGTCTTGAAACCGAAGGCCTTATCTATCGGGAAGAACGCCGGGGTTGGTTTATCTCCCCGCCCAGGCTTCGCTATAACCCCCTGTCACGCAGTCACTTTCACAGTATGGTGGAAGAACAGCAACGCCAGGCGGCAACCTGGGTGCTGAAGATTGAAACGGAGCTGGCCAGCAGCGACATTGGCAAAGTGTTGCAGCTGAACAGCATTCAACAGGTGCATCGTATTCAGCGGGTGCGCTCAATTGATAACCGGGTGGTTTTATTTGTCGAGAACTGCCTGATAGCTTCCCTGTTTCCGGATTTGCTGAGTCATGATCTGTCGCAGTCCCTGACAGCGCTATATGACAGAGAGTATGGCTATAAAACCGCACGTTCGCGTTTTGATGTTATTCCAACAGCCGCCCCGGAACATGTCGCCAAGGCTCTGAATCTGGCAGAGGGGCAACAGATACTGAAGATCTGTCGGGTTAACTACAATCAGGATGGCATCTTGATGGATTGCGAATTCGAATACTGGCGGCCGGATGCAGTAATGATCCAGATAGAAAGTGAGGCAACCTAAGAGAGGCGTTTCAATGTGGATTAAGGCAGAGTCCTATCGGGTGACTGTAATCTTGTGGGTACAGGAATGCTGATCTGCATCGTGTAGACGTAGACCAGTTTCTTGATTGATGCAGATCTACGCTTGTCGCTTACCGGCAGCCAAGGGATCAGGTCAAAGATCTCTCAGCCGGAGAGGGATCGACTGGCTACCGGCGGTGATCGCAAACCGCCATTGAGTTCTTTAGGCAATAAAAACCCCGCCTCAGGTGAGGCGGGGTTATGGACATTCAGCAGCAAGGGATATCTACTCGGGTATTTCCGCAACAGTCATTTTTTGGAATGCCTTTTTCTTGCCTTCTTCATTTAAATATATCATGTAATCAAACAAATGCTGTTTTTGAAGAGGGTCATCTGTTTTACTCCACTGATTCATCAAGCCTTGAATAAGCTGGTCAGTATCCAGATCACCAGTATTGCTATCCGAATATGCATAAGCAAACCTTAAAAGACCACACATCTCAATGGTTTTTTGCCCTTTTGGGGTTTTTGGCTTATACAATGCAGCTACTTTAATAACCTCTATGTGATCTTCATATTTATCAAGGTGAGGGTGAACTATTATGTATGCATCAGACTTTTCAGGTATTTTATTTAGCTTCTTGGAACCAGAATGAAAAACCTCCGCATTCAACTTTTTTTCATTACATTCAATACATGACACACACAAGTTCTGAGGCTCATACATGAATCTGGGATAAAGAGATTTAGCAGCTATGTGTTCTACATCCCATTGCCGACCATGTTTAGCTTTAAATTCTTGCTGACAATATACACAACGATAGCCCTGAACTTTACAGTAGTATTCCTTAATGGATTTACGTAGTGCCTTTTTATTTTTTTTTAGCTCAGGGCCATCAGCATTAGAGTCATTCCAAAAGTTTCCATTAATTTCGAAATCTTTCTTATGATCTTCTATAAACTTGCTTTCCTCAGGAGTATATTCAATTGGACTATGAATCATTACTGAAGTCCTCCAGTGCCTCCGCCACAATATCAACTAGCTGAATTGTTGGATCATCAGGGTTTAGCTTGTCTCTCAGTTCGAGAAGAGGTTTAACCTCACTGATAGTCTCTGGTCTAAATTCACCTGTCTTACTGAACTCAGCAATAGCGGCAATCAACACCCTAGACATATATTCATTTTTGAAGCCAGGCTTTTTAAAGCCAACAGCTAACTGGTAGTCTATAGATTTTTTATGGAATTTTTCTGCATCAACTATGTATTTACCATCGTTAAATAAAAAATCATTATCATCAACCTCCATCTGGACTATGTAGTTTTCAACCCCGCTTATACTGGCCAGTATCTGGGGAGAGTGAGTTGCAATTAAATAAACACAGCCTTCATAACTTGAAAACGAGTTCATCATAAACTCTATATATTTTTCCTGCCATTCAGGATGGAGATTTGTTTCAGGTTCATCGATCAATATAAGTGAATTATTTTTTATACGATTTGCAACTGCTAAGAAAGTGAGGATCATCGTTTGCTCACCTGAGCTTGCATTCTTTATGCTAAAAAAATCTGAGCCTTTAAATAAGTAAACATTCTTTACTCGAACCAAGTTGAATCTGACGCAATCTACAATCAAATCAATATCATCTCTTGAAGATAAATCGAATCCTTTTATACCAGACAGTTCATTTCCACTTCTATATTCAGGAATATCAATATCGTCATCATTAACTGTAATAGAAAGCTTACCATCTGCTGCAATGTCGTGAAATCGCATAATGGCACTTATAGCAGCATTTAAATTATCAACATTCTTAGCACCATCTTTCATTAAAAAATTTTCGACCACATGCTTTATATTTTTGCGACCCCTTATAACTCTATAAAACTCTTCTATAAATTCACGCCAGCCATTTGCTCGCTGCTCTTTTATTATTCTTATTAAATCTGATTTAGACAAATTACTCTCAAACTCTAATTGCATAAATTCGTCATACCCAAGATATCCAAGCACATTGGAGTAGACTTTCCTGCTATTAATTTTGCCACTCTTCAATATATCAAGCCCTACCCTATCAATATATGAAGAGGAAAGATTGAGGGTAGGCAGCCCCTTTATACCAAGATAAGAATAATCAAACCCTTTATTACTAATATATTTAACTGGAAATTTATCAAATGGTGTTGTCGAGACTGATATCACATTTTTAAAAAAACTCTCTCTGACATAGCCATGAAATGCTGGCATTTCATGATTTTTACTTTCAATTATTTGATTCACAACTCTAGCTAAAAAATTTGATTTTCCGCACCCATTTTTCCCTATAAGCGCAAAAACTTGGTTGTTTGAAAACATACAAAAACACTCTTAATACAAATAAATTTTTGGCAAAAATACTTTATTATCCCAGCCAACAACAAGCGATCAAGCAAATCAGTCAATCAACAGTGAATCATTCGGAATTAAAACATCAATCGGAATATTTACATCACTTCTTAGCTCAGCTGGAAGCTCTTCTTCTAGATAATATCCATTTAAATAGTCCAGCCTATCAAAATCCATTTCATACAAAGCTTTAATACAGATTTCGTACTGGCTTGTATATTTATTCAGACCACCTTCAAACCCAAAACATTTGTAAATAAAATATAAGTGCTCCGTCAGGCCAACTATTTGCGGATCAAGCCTCCCGTCAATCATAAAGACTTTTTCATCTAAACCTGAACCCGCTAGCTGTAGTCTAGATAAAACCCCAGACTGGTCAAAATATGATTTTTTACTTACATTCTCATTATAAAGATGGCATATTTTATAAGCTGCTTTTTCCCGGTCAGGTTCATCTGATAATGCCAGCGCCCTTACACAAACCATAAGATCAACTGAACTTTCCAACACTTTTCCTAAATATTCTCTTGATACTGACAGCTTTCCAACACTACTAGCAGGAAATAATTCAGCATATAGATCCCTGATATTGCTTATCTTTACATTTTCAAATTGTTCAGCATATCTCTCTGCGTATTTCTCAAACTCTTCAATATGTTTGTAATGGTTTGAAAAGGTATTTTGTGACTCTGCTACCCGAATCTGCTCTCTTGTTTGCTCTGATCGATGGTTAGTTGCCAGCAAAGCAACTACTGGAATCAACATGGCCAATACGCCAATGGGGAATTTGAAGTCAGTTAGGAAACGGTTGAACCCATCAGCCGTCGGTGAAAACCCATAATCACCGGTAATCAGGATCGCTAAAGCACTGGCTGAGGCGATAACTACATGAATACCAATAGCCCAGCGAACTACGGGCAGTTCAAAAAAGCTTTTCTTTGGATTGAACATCCAACTCTTCCTAGTTTTATCTTTGATATAGAGGTTATGACCATGAAAGACGCTATCGCTTGCACCCTTCGCTGTGTTCACCCGCCCCGTAATGGCCGTGTTGCTTTGGCATTTAATGAGGAGGGTTCAGATAAGGTTTTCCGCATGACGATCCCTGAGGATCAGGCGGCAACCCTATCCAGATGCTTAAGAACGAGCCGTTAGTGATGCCGCCACAGCAGGGACTGCCACATGAAAAATAATGCCCAAATCGACCATCGGATACAGAAACAAAAAGCTCAAGCGGATATCTACCGTTTGAAGGCTAATAGCCTCAAGGGACACCCCGACAAAGGGCTTCAGCGAGAACTTCTGTTAACTAAATCCAAGCTATGCGAGCTTAAAGCCCGCGATTTAATCCGAGCTGACAAGGATCAATCAAACTGAAACTCTTTAGGGATTCCCCACCCCTGCATTTCTTGGCTTAAAAGCAAGCTGATTTCTTCGTAAGACATATCCCGCACCTGAGCAGGTAGGTAGTTATGCTTTTGGCACAGGTAGTAGTAGATATTCTCCATTCCATCCAAACCCTTATAGCCTTCACGATCACCAAGGTGATCGGCAAATACCGTTAATGAGTATTTCAGCCCTGCTTCGGCCATGAAAAGTCTATAAGTAGCTTCGTACATCTCTTTGGATTGCATCGTCCAATTCCTTTTGTTGGTTGGTCTCTAAAAAAGAGTAGAAACCATCATATCAAGGATTGCTTTAACACAACCACCTTAAACGCACCAATAAGGAGCCTTCCCATGCGTTCAATCTGGATGCTAACTACGGCCATTCTGTTTCTGGCCAGCAGCTTTTTCTGTGTGCGTTGCTGCTGCAGCTGGCGGACGATGCGGCTACCGCTTGGATTTATGGTGCGGTGGAGGTTGGGCTGCGTCGTTGGGTGCAGGGTTATCGGGCATCTGCCCTGCTCTGCTTCTCTTCCTGGGCACTGCTTACGGTGGTGAGTATTGCCGCCTGTACTGGCACGCTTAGCAAGGAGTCAAACCCATAAAGCCATTATCCGCTCAGACAACCCTCTGGTAACACACTTGAAGCACCAAGGCGTATCTATCAACCCCAAACAACTGGATATTCCCTACAAAGGCAGTGGCAATCGTGTTTACCTGAAACCGGTTAATCCAGAGTTGCCTAAAGTTGCCAGCCCGGCGCTAAAAAATAGCCTGATGATGTGTTATGTGTGGTGGAGATATATGAATGATTAGGACTTGGATAACAGTTCAGAAGTTACTTTGCGAATGTAATCCGATACCCGGTGGTATTTCTTATTACGCAAGACGACTTCGAGCTTGCCCCAATCCAGATTCAGATAATCATAGATAATTGCGTTGCGCATACCAATGGAGCCTCGAATATCGTTAATATCCGGCTCAGAGAGCATCAGGCTTTCATACACACGCTCAATACTGGCGCGCGCCTCGGAGGGAACCGGCTTGCCCCGGGACTTAAGGTAATGCTTTGAGCAGCCAATAGCAGCCTCAACAATAACCTGAAGCCCTCGTTCTGCAGCACTGCGCTCGTTAAAACTCAATGTACGCTGTTTCAGAAAATCACTGAGTTCATCCAAACCGGAAAGATACTGTTCAACCTGTTCCGTTAATGCCATGACATAGGGCTCAAACACAAGCCCTGTTTTTGATGTACTCATACCGGTACTCTTCCCATAAAGACCATATTCTCGCCTGTTCACTATGCAAACGCAGGGCGTTTTTTGACATTATAACAACCCCCTCATTAACCACGTTGTAGGCTAAAGGCACCGGGATATTGTTGATATCTACAATAGAAATGGTTGCGCCCGTTAACTGGGACCAACGATAAGCCAGCTCGTCAGTATAAAACGGAGCCCCCGCAGCATCACAACCACAGAAAGCGATGGCCAGGTCATAGTCACTGCTCGCTGTTTGCGTTCCTTTTGCTCGTGAACCGTATAGCCAAAGTACTTCGACATTAGGATCAGCTTCAGCTTGTTCGCAGACCTTATCCAGTATCGATTTTTGGCTCACAACACACTCCAATAGTCGCTTTAAATCAAATCCAGACGCTGTCCAACTAAACGAACCACGCTTGGCGGTTACCATTATACGGTTTTATAGGGATACTGACATGCCATGAAAGCTATGCCAGAACTTGCCACAGCAACACACAGGCGCTGTCTCCGGAAAGCAGATAAGTTAAAGCCAGTTTGAAGCAAGCTGGCTATCGTTACACTAAAGCTCCTTATATTGTTACTCAGAAGCCTTCGTACAAGCGGTTCATCTGAGCATATTCCAGCCAACCACAGCGTTGCCACTGTATGGCTCGTCTGGTAATCGTTCCTCTTTTTCAGCTTCAATTTTTCGAGCAGAGGGTGCCAGACACGTTTACTGAAGCTCCTGTGGTCCAGACATTTGCCATTACGATTCAGAAAAACGTATTTAGGCGGGAATTAAGGTTTGATGGTCAGTTTTTAGGACAGGACTAGCGAAGAGATTACAACGAAAAAAGCCCGTAATTCTGATTGCTCAGAGTTACGGGCTTTTAAATTTGGTAGACATGACTGGACTCGAACCAGCGACCCCTACCATGTCAAGGTAGTGCTCTAACCAACTGAGCTACACGTCTTTGATAGAGTGCATTATAAGGATAACTTTCTGTTAAGCAACACTTTTTTCGAAAAAGTTATCCAACACTTTTAAAGCTGAGCCAGAACGGTTTCGGCACTGCTTTTGTCAACGCCTTTTTCGTCAACGCCGAGGTACTCAACAACACCATCGTTAAGGATCATAGCGTAACGCTGTGAACGTACACCGAACTGAACTTCGGTCAGATCTTTTTCCAGGCCAACGGCCTCTGCCAGATTACCAATACCGTCTGCCAGCATGATAATTTCTTCAGCATTTTGGTTTTTGCCCCAGGCATCCATTACAAAGGCATCATTCACTGCTGTACAGATAATGGAATCAACACCTTTTGCTTTGATGGCATCGGCATTAACAACAAAGCCCGGTAGATGAGTCACGGAACAGCCTGGTGTAAAGGCTCCGGGTACTGCAAAGAGAACAACTTTCTTTCCCGCCAGAAGATCGTCAGTTTGTACCGATTCCGGGCCCTGTTCGCCCATTACTTTCAATTCTACATTTGGAACTTTTTCACCAATCTGAATAGACATAGATACCTCTAGCTTTTGGATGTCTGATTTTTATTACGATGCAAGACAAGAGTGTTTCAGATCATTGATCTGTTAAAACCGACTCCTGTATCAACCTATACGACTTTAATGTCCGAGTAAATTACTAGGTGATGGCAAACACCAAGATTTCAACCCCATTCTTTTGTCGTAATCATCTTTAATTCATTATTTTGTTGTGATACATAACTTTAGCCTACTCCCCAATACCTGTAAGCCTTGGGTTACACCTTGAGCTGTCCAATGATGGATTTTAACGGAATAAATAAACGACAGAACAGATCCTTTGCTACCTTTTGAAGGTTAATGATTCGTTCTGCTGTTGAGCAGTGCCTATTACGCTGCAAGGGAGTTTTGCATGAAGCGATTATTTATCGTCGAAGATGAGGCCATTATTGCAATGGACCTTGCCGAGCAGCTTGAGGAGTTCGGCTTTGATGTGGTGGGTATCGCCCACGATGGTGAATCAGCGATTCAACAGTTGCAGAATCTGAACCCGGATCTGATTCTGATGGATATCGTTCTCGGGAATGGTATTGACGGAATTGAGACCGCTGAGGAAGTTCTTAAGACGCGCTCTATCCCTATCATTTTTCTGACCGCGTTCAGCGATCCCAGCACGGTTGCCCGTGCTGCAAAGGTTGCGCCTTACGGCTACATTACCAAGCCTTACAATGCCCAATCATTACGAGCCAGTATTGAAGTTGCGCTGACCAAACATCAGCTGGAGTTTAAGCTTCTTTATAAGGAACGCTGGTTTTCTAATATTCTGCACGCTGTGCATGATGGGATCGTTGCTGTCGGAATTGACGGCCTGATCCATTTTGCCAATCAGGAAGCATGTCGCTTGCTGGAAGTGAATAGTGTTGACGAGCTGATAAAAAAAGATATCAGCCAGTTTATTCAATTGTACGATCACCATGGAAATCATGTAGACACTTCTCCGGTGGCCAGTGCGATGCAGCGTAATGCTGTTATGCCAATTGTCTTTAATGGCTCAATTAAAAATATCAGTACTGGCCATCGAATCTTTATTGATTACTCGGCGGCCCCGGTTCGCGGACATTCTAACCGTGTTATTGGAGGCTTGTTTGCCTTAAGAGATGCGTCCCACCGATTGCAGATTGAATCAGAAATCAAAAAAAGTGACGGTCGTTTTCAGGCAGCGTTTAACAACTCCTCTGTCGGCGTGGCTTTGGTTTCCCTTAACGGAGAGATTATTGAGCCCAATTCAGCGTTTAAGGAGTTATTTACCTTGCCGGATACCGGGAAAACGCATATTTCAGAGGCTATGAACCTTTCCTTTAATGATCGTACAAAAATTCAGGACGGTCATTTAACACTGTTGTCCGGGCAATCTGCTAATTATCATCACGAACTTAAGCCTAACCTGATTGATGGAGGTCGATGGCTGACCGTCAACATAACGCTTCTGCATGATAGAGCCTCTCATCCCAGCTATTATTTTTACCAGATTTATGATCAGACAGACCGGAAGCACGCCGAACAAAAACTTTTTCATCTTGCTAACTACGACACCCTCACGGGTTTAATGAACCTGCCTCAGATCAAAGATGAAATCAGCCATCTGATAGAGGTTAATGAATATGAGCAGAATGGTATTGCGGTTGTTACCCTTGATCTGGATAGCTTTGACGGTATCAATGATACCTATGGGGTCACTGTGGGAGACAATATTCTTGCGGAGATTGCGACACGGCTAAGTGACATCGGCCACTATAACCTTGCTGTAGGGCGGCTGTCAGGGGACAGATTCGCACTTATTATTCACTCGTTGGAAAGTGTCAATCAGGCGATGTTTATCACTAACCGCGCCTTAGAAGAGATAAAAGAGCCCTATTTTATTGATGGTGAAGAGATATTAATGACGGCCTGCGCCGGTATTGCAGTCGCTCCTGACGATGGTGTTACCGCTGATGACCTGCTTAATGCCAGTACTTCTGCTTTGCAGTTGGCGAAAATTAATGGGAAAAATCAGATACATTTTTATAACCAGTCTGTCGCCGAAAATGTGAAGGGTCGAATCAATAATGAGATTCGGATTGCCGGTGCTTTGTCTGATGGCAAGCTCAGCTGTGAGTTTCTTGCGGCAAAAAATCTCCATTCGGACGTAAAAGAGTCCGTTGTAAAGGTGTTGGTTCACTGGCAAGAACAGGACTGCTACCTGACACCTGAAAGCTTCTTTAATATTGCGAATTACAGTGGTTTATCGCATAACTTATTTTTGGCTGTTATTGATAAGGTGTCTGACAGCCTGGCCAGACTTCCCGCTTACGAACGACCTGTTGTCATTGTTCCCTTTTACCCACCTATTCTGCAATCTGTGGACCTGATTCAATCGCTGGTCGCTCGTGTTGCCCGTTACGGATTAGAGCCAAATGGTTTCGTGTTCAGCCTGACAGGTCGTCTCATGAAAGACGGGCTTTCTGCAGTAACTAAAATCAAAGAGATCAAAGATGTTGGCTTTCGGTTATGTCTGAATCTGTCTAAGGGACAGAGTACTTCGGTGGATCTGCTTTACAATTTTTCCCCGGAATTCTGCGAATTGAGTTTCGATCAGGAGCACCAGAACGAGGGGCCCTACATAGACGCAACGCTGGCGATGACGTCTGCTTTGAAAATTCCGGTCATACTGAATGCGACAACAGCCTGTTCAGGCTCGCCTCCATTTATGCAGCAGGTTTCTTATCTGCTGCCGGAAAAAAATCTGGCAGTAGATCAGGGAGAGATTGTCAGTATTCAACCTTTTGAAAGCTAAGGCAGGGATTGCAATGATAAAGCACAGGAAGTCTTTAAAAGGTGTGTTACTCCCTGTTATTGCTGGGGCTGTAACCTTATCGGGTGGTTTATTTATCGTTTTGGGCTGGTATTTTGAGCTTAAAAGTTTTGTTAGTCCCTTTGATGCCGGTGTTAGCCGGTTTAATACCGGCCTGATGTTTTTGTTACTGGGTCTCTCTTTGACCTCATATCCCGGCCTTCAGACCATTCAGCGTTTTATGCTGTGGCTCTGTCCTGTGTTACTTCTCCTTTTATCTCTGTCCACGCTCTATCAATACGCATTTAATGTTGTTTTAGGGATCGATGAATTCTTTTTTGCCGATTGGATGCCACCTGAGCAAGGCAAGTTTCCGGGGCGTCCTTCTCCAGCCACATCGCTGAGTTTTTTGGCCTTATCGCTGGCCATTCTTTTAAGGAATACGGTCAGAAGGAGAAAAACTGAAATCACCTATGATCAACTTAAGTTTAGTCGCTTAGCACGCTTTTCCCTGGCACTTTATGCCTCCCTTATTACGGCGACTGCAAGCACTGTTTCCGTTGCTCTGTTTGTATGGGTCACGGGAAGCTCGGAGACCATATTTGGTCGCTTATCATCAGGCCAATCTTTGCTTACCAGCTCTTTGCTACTGATCGCCTGTATTGGCATGATCACCAATCTGATCAGTGCGAAACCTTTTCAGATCCGCTTTTACTGGTTACCGCATTCCGTCTTTATGGCTTTTTTTACCTTGGGACTGGTTCTTGCAAACAACACCCATGACAATAAAAAACAGTACTATGATCTGGAAGTCAGCAACCACCAGACCCTTATAAAAAAGTTGGTATTTTCTGCGCTTGATGATGCTATTAATAATCTTAATACGCTCTCCTGGTACATTGGTGATCCGACACGCTTTCCGCGTAATAATGAAAAAAACTATGTTCAGGGATTAGTTGGTGCCGTTCTGCAGAAACAAAATTCACGGACAGAAGCTTTTGGCGAACGGATTGATAGTGACATTTTGCCTGATTGCAGCCAGGCACCTTATTCCTTGAATTGGTTAGGTGAGCGTCTCTTAATATCGACCCGCGCTGCTGACGCCAACCCGAGCAAAGACCTTTGCATACATGGGTTTTTTGATCAGGGGGCTTTCTTAAATCACCCCTGGCAGGAGTTAGCATTAAAGTTCAGCACCCGCTTTCACGTGGCTACCCCGAAATTACCGAGAAATCCTGGCAGACTTGCCGATAAAGAACTGATCACAATTGCCGGTCGTGATTTTGAGCTCATCATTGAGCCTACCGCAGCGACCCGTAAGATGTTTTACCAGGATTCCCGCGCCTTTATCATTGTGTTGTCATTTGTCTTTGGATTAATCGCTGCCATTGCGGTAATCATGTTGCTTAAGTCCAGGCAGCATTATGAAGAGATGTCTGAGGCCAATTCACGACTTAAGGCCCTTGAGCAGCGCAACAGGAAAGTGCTTGAGATGGCCCCTGAAGCTGTTCTTTTGGTGGATGACTCCGGCACCATTGTTTATGCCAACCGTCGAAGCATGGAGATTTTCGGTTTTAAACCGGATCAACTTCAGGGGAAACCGCTGGAAATGCTGCTGCCTGAATCACTACGGGCGATGCATAAGAAGCATCGCGAAAGCTATATTCGTGAGCCCGTTTCCCGGGAGATGGGCCAGAATCTGGCTCTTGAAGCCTTACATGCGGACGGTTCTCCTTTCCCCGTTGATATCGTTTTAAGTCCGATTGAATACGGTGAAGACAGGGTTGTGATGGCTATTGTCCGGGATATTTCGGAGAAATTGGCTGAGAAAAACCGAATTGCACGAGACTTACAGGAAAAAGAGGTTTTACTGAAAGAGGTTTATCACCGGGTTAAAAATAATATGCAGGTCATTGCCAGCTTATTGAAGATGCAATCCCGTGCATCTGAGCATGAGCAGACAAAATCCAGTCTTAATGAGGCGGCATTAAGAATATCAGCATTGGCCCTGGTCCATGAAAAGCTATACCAGTCGTCGAGTTTATCGCGGGCCAGCATTCGCTCTTACATCGAAAGCCTTACTGAAACCTTGCGCCAGAGTTATCTGGGAGCCGCGCCTCTTAAAATCAATATTGATGCAAGTGAAGGTGAATTTGAGCCTGAAGTCATCGTGCCAATTGGTTTAATCCTGAATGAACTCATCTCGAATGCGATGAAGCATGCTTTCCCGCAGGCAGACCTGAATGCACCGCCAGTTATCGATATTCTTTTTAAACAATCAGAACAGGGTGAAAAATATACTTTAAGCGTTGCTGATAACGGTAGCGGGATTGAAGATGTTGCAGCACTGGAAAAAAGCAAAAGTCTCGGTTTAAAACTGATAAAAAGTCTGACGGCACAGCTTAAAGGCGCGTTTAAGATTACATCTTCTGTTGAAGGGAGCCTTTTTAGTATTGATATTCCTGCAGGCTCCCTGCAACCCTCCGCCTCGCCTATGGTTACCAGCGGTATTGCTCAGAAGTACACGTCATCACGATAAGGAATGAAAACAGCAGGCTTATTCGCGCCAGTCCTGTCCGATTGCTTTAAGAGGTAGTTCGAGACCTAACTCGGGTACTTGCTCGCCAATCCAGGAGGGGAATGTATTACTGTTGGGTCCCGGAAGCATCGTATACTGATTTGCCCATGGGTATCGGCGCGCAGCCTCGTCTATTTTTTGGATAATACGGTCAACACCCTCACCCCTACGACTTAAAATAAGCTCCGGCTTTTCTCCAAACCAGTAACGATCCGGATAATCCTGCTCAATTCTCAGCGCAGGCAGGCCTCGCTTCTGACGCCAGCCAATCACTTCATAAACGGTGTAGTTATCCGCCTTCGAAGGCTTAACAGAGATCCAGGTGTGAATCGCAAACCAGCCTCTCCAGCCATAAACGGGGGCTCCGTAGACCTGAATAACCGCTTCTGGCGTTTCATCCGGTGTCGGGGCTATACCGGCAGGTTCGCGACTGGCGGTTCGCCAGTCATTCGTGCTGCAGCCAAGTGTCAGACTTAATGTAAGAATGATTAAAAAAGCATGCGTGTAGCGTAGCGGGTTCATCAAAAAGCTCCTCCTTTGACCTGTCTGTTACGATTTGCGCTGTAATCGGTTCACTCCATCAACCGTTAATAGCCGAGCTCAGGTTTGGAGCTGAATAGCTGACGAATCAACTTCAGCACAGGCTTCAGGCTTCTTGATTTGTTGAGAATATTAACTTTATCAATGCGTGAGTGGCATTAGCGAGATTGGTTTCAGCCAGAGATAACGCCTCCTGAGCAGTCATTGTTTCCGGGGTAATACAAAGCGCAAGATCAATACCTTCTTCATAAACTGCTTCGTAACCATCACCCAGTTTACCCGCAAAGGCGACCACAGGGATGCCGAATTGTTTCGCACGTCTCGCGACACCGACAGGGGTCTTTCCGGATACAGATTGAGAATCCAGACACCCTTCACCGGTGATAACCCAGTCAACACTGCCACATTTCCGGTCAAACTCGAGTATATCCAAAACCTGTTCAACCCCGGGTTTTAGTGTGGTATCAAATGCGGCAAGAAATGCCGCCGCAAGACCACCTGCTGCACCACTACCCGCAATATCAGCAACTTCTCTGCCAAAGGTTTCATTAAGAATTTCAGCCCAGTTTTGCATGCCCTGATCTAATGCAGCGATCTGATCCGCTGTTCCTCCTTTTTGCGGCCCGAATACAGCGCTGGCACCTTGCGTGCCAGTAAGGGGGTTGTCAACATCACAGGCCAGTAAAAAATGACAGGCTTCCAGTCTCGGATCAAGATTATGCAGCTCAAGGCGCGCAATCGATTTAAGATTGCCTCCAATGGGAGAAAGCGTATTACCTGCCTTGTCTATGGCTTTGGCTCCTAATGCAACAAGCACCCCCAGGCCACCATCGTTGGTCGCGCTGCCGCCTAATGCAATTAAAAAGCGGCGAATTCCACGATCCAGTGCCGCAGAAATCATCTCACCAACACCAAATGTGGTTGTCAGTTCAGGGTTTCGCATTTCAACAGCGACCAACTCAAGGCCTGCAGCCTGAGCCATTTCAATAACCGCTGTCTTTTCATCAAGCATGCCTATCCGGGCTTTAACCCTGGGTTGTGAAAGAAAAGGCCCTGTAACTTTGATGGTTTCTGTTTTACCATCCAATGCCTGAACCAGAACTGACAGAGTACCTTCGCCTCCGTCAGCAATAGGCAAGAGCAGGGTTTCGGCATGCGGTAGTTCCGCTTTAATGACATTGTCTATTGTTTGGCAGACCTGACGGGCTGACATGCTTTCTTTAAAAGAATCTGGCGCAATCAGAAATTTCACAAAAAGGCCTCATTATTTTCTTTGTTCTCAGTGGCACTATTGAGCAGATCAGGTTTCGAAAATGTATCTGCGTGTTTGCTCATTAAATCACTTTTTGTGACAAGGCTCACACACTAAGTAACTTGTGACGCCGACCGCAAGTAATTACTCTTATTAGTACTACCCATAACAGGTTTTACTCATGTTTCGCCGGTTTTTTAAGCAAGACAATTCAGTATCTGTGATGTACAGACGCAAAACTTCTTTGGCGGCCGTTATGGTCCTGATGTTGATAAGTCCGTCTGTATGGGCTGAATGTCCGGACTACAAAGCAAAAAGTGCTGCTAATACCCTTTCAAAGGCGTTTTTAGGCAAAAACAGCTCTGTGTTTCAGCCTGCCGTAGTTCTTAAGCGGCATCATCCGAGCCGCCAGAAAGAGGTCGCCAGCTATATTAAAGCCGGTAATCAGTACTACACGATGTTTTCGATTGTAAACGGCAGTTGCAAAGCCTTTTTCATCAAGCGTGCGGGCCCGCGTTACTGACAGGTTCTCCCGTTGTTATCTGAGCCTGAGCCCAGTGACAGACGCTCTCTGAAAAAAGCAGTCTTAGCAAAAAAAGCCCGTGGAGTAATCTGCACGGGCTTTTTTAGATTTGATAAGTCGCTTACACGACCTTCATTTGGGTATCCGCCTGGTAGGGAATGCGGAAGAAAATTGCATAAAACACAGGTACTGCAATTAACGTCAGTAAGGTCGCAAAGCCCAGTCCAAAAGAGATGACCACAGCCATACCTTCAAAGAAAGCGTCGAACAACAGAGGAACCATGCCCAAAATAGTGGTAATCGCAGCCATGCAGACCGGTCGCACACGACTGACCGCTGAGTGGAACACAGCCTCATAAGGCTCTACGCCTTTTGATAGTTCATAATTGATCTGGTCTAACAGGACGATACCATTTTTCACAATCATTCCTGAAAGGCTCAAGAAACCCAGCAGCGCCATAAAGCTAAATGCAGCATCCATAATCAGTAGCCCCTGGGAAACCCCAATAAGTGCCATGGGGACACAGAGCCAGATCACGATAGACGCTTTAAAGGAATTAAACAGCAATACCGTGATAATAAACATAAAGAGATAACCCATTGGCAGTGAGCTGAAAATGTTTTGCTGGGCATCATGTGAGTTTTCATACTCGCCGCCCCATTCCAGACTGTAGCCTCGGGGAAGCTCTATCGCTTCTATTTTGGGCCGGATCCTCTGAAAAACTGCGTCTGCGGTTTCATTCCCCAGGATCAGTGGATCTCCCATTACGGTGATGGAGCGCTTGCGGTTACGGCGTTCAATAATCGGATCTTCCCAAACGACCTTAAAGTCAGAGACCAGACTGCTTAATGGGACATAACTTCCTGTCGCCTGACTGTATACCTGAAGATCGTTGACCTGATCGATACTCAGTCTTTCCTGAGCAGGCGGCTGCATGATAATCGGGATCAGTTTTGTCCCCTCTCGGTAAACGCCTACCTGAGCGCCCGAGAAGTTCATCAGCAGTACCCGGTCAATCTCTCTCTTGGTAATACCAAGACGACGTGCGTGGGACTCATCAAACACCGGGCGCAGAACTTTAACCCGCTGACGCCAGTTATCTTTGATTCCCTCGATGCCACCATCAGCAATAAAAATATCTTTTGCCTTAACGGCTAACTGGCGCAAAATTTCCGGATCCGGGCCAATAAAACGAGCCTCAAGTTTAGAATTGCTGGCAGGACCAAGCATCAGGCGGTCCAGTTTGAAGTCAAGATCTCTGTGGTTCGCCTGCAGATACTCATGAACACTGGCAATTAAATCAGGAATATCATCGCCCTGCTTCGCTCTGACCACAATCTGGCTGTAGCTCGTGTTCGCCTGAGCAGCGGTATAGGTCAACATGAAACGAGGCATACCTCGCCCGGTTGTTGATGAGGCGTAGAGCACCCGATCATCTTTCAGAATGAAGTTCTGAACATCCTGAACCTTGGCATAGGTCTCATCAATATGGCTTCCTTCTGGCATCTCCATGGTGACGAAGAATAAAGGGGTCGTTGATGGAGGGAAAAAAGCCTGCTGAACAAACTGGAATGCCCAACCGGCGGTCAAAAGAGCACCTACCAGCATTACCACGGTGGTTTTACGATAATGTAACGCGTGTGAAAGCAACCATTTATAGCCTGTGAAAAGAAAACCTTTGTAAGGGTCTTCCAGTTCATGCTCTTCCTTGACCTCTTCTTTAAAGAAGAGATCACAGAAAAAAGGCGTCAGTGTGATCGCGGTAATCCAGCTCAGGAACAGAGAAATCAATAGCACCTGAAACAGAGACCCGACAAACTCACCCACTGAATCCGGAGACAACCCGATCGGTGCAAAAGCAACAATAGCGATTACGGTTGCGCCCAGCAGCGGCCATTTGGTTTGTTTAACGACATTCTCGGCAGCCTCAAGCTTGCTGTATCCCCGTTTCAGGCCAATCAGAACGCCTTCGGTAACAACAATAGCGTTATCTACCAGCATCCCCAGAGAGATAATCAATCCCCCAAGAGAGACACGCTGCAGGTTGATCCCCATATACTGCATAACGATAAAAGTGCCCAAAATCGTCAGCAACAGGATCAGTCCGATCAGTACCCCCGAACGGACTCCCATAAAGACCAGCAGCACCAGGATAACAATGCCGACAGCTTCAAACAGGTTCAGCAGGAAGGAGCTGACCGACTTATCGACTTCATGGGACTGGAAATAGATGGTATTGAGCTCAATTCCGGCAGGTTGCTGATATTCGAGCTCGTTAATACGCGCTTCAAGCTGCTTGCCCACATCTACAACATTAACGCCTGAGGCAAAAGAAACACCCAGCAGAAGGGCGCGCTGGGCATTAAAGTCCACGAGGTGAGTCGCTGGGTCTTTATAGCCTCGACGTACTTGAGCAACATCGCTCAGATAAACTGTTTCGCCAGTAGGAGAAGGTAAAAGCAAGCTTTCAAGAGCTGACAGGTCTTTAAATTCGCCGGTAGTGCTGATGCGAATGTATTCGCTGCCCACTTTGACACGTCCTGCATTGGAAACGGCATTCTGGCTGCTTAATAACTGATCCAACTGACCGATAGTGATACCCAATGCTGCCAGCCTCGCCCTGGAGATCTCAATAAAGATCTGCTCTTCCTGCTGACCAGCAATGGTCACTTTACTGACGCCATCAACGAGAACCAGTTCCCGCTGGAGAAAATCAACGTAAGATTTCAGGTCGTTATAGCGATAACCTTCGCCGGTAATAGCTAATAAAACACCATACACATCGCCAAAGTCATCGATAACATTCGGAGAGGAAGTCCCCTTTGGCAAAGAACCGGAAAGATCCCGCATCTTCTTGCGGAGTTCATCCCAAATCTGATTCAGCTCTTTTCCCCGATACTTATCTTTGACCGTCAGCTGAACTTTTGAATAACCCGCTTTACTGGTTGAAACCAGCTTATCAACATAAGGCAAATTCTGAATGGCCTGCTCGATGGGGTACGTCACCTCCTCTTCAACCTGCTCCGGGGTTGCTCCGGGATAGTAGGTGATGACCAGGGCGTCCTTAATGGTGAATTCCGGGTCTTCAAGCTGTCCGAGCTTAGTAAAGGAGATAACACCGCCAATCAGGAGGATAAGAGTGATCATCCAACTGGAGACTTTTTTCTCGATAAAATATTTAGCGATTTTCACCCTTACAGCCCCCGCTCTTTAACCCAGGGACGGACTTCCATACCCTCTTTGATAGCATGAGCGCCGGCAGCAACAATCTGTTCACCTTCATTAAGACCCGACGTTACCTGTAGGGTATCACCCTGAAGTTCGCCAATGGTGACGGCACGCTTCGTCAAACGATGGTCACTGCTGTTATAAACCCAAACGGCACGCTTTTCACTGTCAACAGGATCTGCTTCATCCATAAACACAGCCTCAACCGGTACCAGCCAGAAAGCCGGATTCCCCAGCATCTCATTAACGTTAACTTTAACTTCTGCAGTCATACCCGGTAGTAACGTTACCAGTTCCGGATCAGGACGCGGCATAGTCAGGATGACATCATACCCTTTGGTACTGGGGTCCGGGTTGGTGCTGTGTTCTTTGTAGCGCGCTTCGAAGGACTGCCCCGGTACACTTTCAACCGACACCTGTGGGAGGTAACTGGTGTTATCTTTGCGAATTTTGGCGATCAGGTCTTCCGGCACCTGAAAACTGACATCGATAGTCTCAGCATTTTCCAGCTTTACTATAGGTGCTGTTGCACTGACAAACTCATAATTGTCTGCATATACTTTGGCAATCACACCGTCGTATGGTGCTTTAATGACACTGTAGGCCAGCTGATTTTTTGCCTGCTGCAGAGCAGTTTCAGCCTGCTCCATAGTCGTTTTGACTTCATCGAGCTGTGCCTGAGTCGCCGCTTTCTGCTTGACCATCTCACTGATGCGTTGATGCTGGAGTTTAGCCAGGTCGTAAGCGGTTTGGCGTTGTTTCACATTAAGCACAAAATCCTGATCATCCAGCGCCGCTAGCACCTGCCCTTTTTTGACCATAACCCCCTCAGAAACCGGCAGTTTATTCAGCTCGCCGGAAACCCGAAAAGCCAGGTCGGTTTCCTGGCTGGCGACAAATTCTGCCGGAAAATAACGAATATTGACGCTCTGATGGCCAATAGTGGTCAGCTTAACGGGCCGGATGACTTCGGCAGACGCTTTAGCAGCTTCTTCTTTTTGGCAACCTGTCAGTAGCAGGGATGACAGTAAAGTACAGGTGATCACAAATGAACGTGATGGGGCGGGCATCGGTAGTGTTCCTCAGATCTGGGATCGATTTGTCTTTCAAAATAAATAATCGCTTTGCCGGTGCGATCGCTCAAACTTTAGTCTTAACAAGCATCTAAAAGGCAAAAAACGGGATGAGCATATTAGAGCAAATGCGTCAAAGCGAACATACTAATTATTCATCAAATTAAAACAAGTGATTAATCGCATCTTGAAAAACAGGAAACCGGCAAGCGCCGGTTTTCTGTCATTATAAGATCATTAAAAGCCCTGAATCGGCTTAGGGCAGTTCAGCTGCGGGCATTCCTGGTCCCCATTAGGTCGTTGGCTTTTTGTTAGTATTTCCTGCAGGCTATGACGGATATTTTCATCCTGGGGGGCTAAGGTAATTGCACATTGCACCGCTTCAAAAGCACTGCTGTAGCATTGACGGGCCAGCTGAATATAAGCGATGTTATTCCACATCTGACCGGATTCCCCAAGGGAAGGACTTGCCAGAAGCGCATCGGAAGCCTGATCAAACAAACCAGATTGGAAGTAGGTATTAGAAAGAGCCAGTCGCATCTCATCAAATTCCGGCCATACTTTCACCCCTTTCTCCAGGGCTTTCTGGGCTGAAACATTAAGTCCGACATCAGACAGATCCAGACTGGCTTCAAGAAACTGATGGGAATCTGCTTCGATGGGAACTTCCCCCGGCTTCAGAAAAACATAAGCCCAGTGCTTGGCTCTCTCCCAAGTATTTACAAAGGTTTTGAAGTCGACGCGGTGTTCACGGTAAGTGGCCGAACGCATAATGAGTTCTTTCCGATCCAGATCGAAACCAACGATCACAGCAAAGTGCCACTGAGGAAGGCTATCAAGCCCCAGATTCTGGAATACCAAAACCGGATAGCCGGATTCAACCTGTAACAGCAGATGATTAAGATCTTGCTCTAATTTATAGGCCATCAGACCATAACTGCGGCCGGTGCTGATCATTTCCAGCGGCAAAGTGCCTTCCTGTTCGGGCAGGTAAACCCGATCAACTAGATCCGCAGGCTTTACCTGATAGCCCTGATGTGCAAGAACGGTTGCGAGGGCGGCCGGGCCACATTGGTATTTTTCCTGAGGAAAAAAAGGCACCTGATTAAGATTCTTCTGGCGAGTTTCCGGCAAGGAGAATCGTGAAGCATCAATCTGTTGTTCGCTTTTGCGGTCTTCGCCTACCGGTTGTTTTGGTGAAAAAGTACCGCAGCCTGTTAAAGCCAATCCTGCCAGTATGGCGATTGCGAGCCAACGAACAGGTTTAGAGGATTCAGTTGCACAGGGTTGGAAAAAACAAAATGGCACCTGGTTTATTTTTTTCATGGCATTTCTTTTCAGTTAGGGCTCAATCCGTGTGGCCTCTGAGCAGCAGGGCGATCACCCTGCCGGACCGTTAAAGGTGTTGCCTGAGTATCGCTTACCCCTAGCGATTGATGTTTTTCACAAACGGGAAGACATCAGTTGCACCCAACATATCGGTGATTACAAAAACAAGAAAAACCATAAAAGCCAGACTCAGTATATCCTGACCTGCAGGCTGATCTGCCAGATGTTGGTTCAACTGAGCGATTTCAGCATCAGACATGGCTGCAACACGGGATTTAGCCAGCTCCGAATCAACACCCAATTGCGTTAACTGCTCCTGAACATCTGCCCGGTCAAACAGTGCAATAGCCTGCTGGCGATCGAGTTGTTGGGCAATTGCCTGATTACTGATCATCCCGGCCTGAGCCTGATTAACTGTTACAGATAGCATCAGAACCGCCATCACGCCCGCTAATACACGTTTAGCTTTTTGAATAAGCTTCATAACCGACTCCAATTGTTTTAGACAGTTTATTTAAAACCCAAACCAGGGCTTCAGCCCGCGGATTCAACACGGAATTCGTTATCCAGCACGCTGATACCCAATCCCGGTTTCTTATTCACTTTAATTTGTACGGGGATACGCTCTTTCATAGCGCTGATATGACTGATCACCCCTATCATCTTACCGCTGGCATTCAGATTATCCAGAGCGTTTAAAGCCATCTCTAAGGTTTCGCTATCCAGTGTGCCAAAACCTTCATCGAGGAAGAGTGAGTCGATACGCACTTTATGACTTACCAGATCAGAAAGCGCCAACGCCAGCGCCAGACTGACCAGAAAGCTCTCACCACCGGAAAGTGTTCGTGTATCCCGAACAGCATCCGCTTGCCAGGTATCCAGAATCTCAATTTCCAGTTCCGCATCCGCTTTACGACGCAGCTGATAGCGATCATGCAGCTGCAATAGCTGGCGATTAGCGAGTTCGATCAGATATTCCAGAGTCAGCCCTTGGGCAAAACGGCGGAATTTATCACCGTTGGCAGAACCCAACATGTGATTCATCTGCGCCCAAAGGTCGGCCTTTTGCTGCTGTTTATCGATCTCTTCAGCAAGAGACTTCAGCCCTTCACGACGCTGCTGATCCTGCTTCAGAATCTGGCGCTGCTCTGTTAATTCTGTTTTTAGCTTCTCAGTCTTCTGGTCCTGTTCAGCAAGCTCTTTTTCAAGCTGAGGAATTTTCTTAAGCCCTGCATTCACATTTTTGGTTGATAACTCATCAGAAAGCGCGCGCCATACTGTTATCTCATCCGATTCACTGCCATCTTGATCAACGGAACGGACGAACTGAGTCAAGGCGTCCTGATTAACCCTCAAGGTAATTTCCGCCTCGCGTAACGCATCATCCAATTGTGTTTTAAGTGCCAGCCAGGCTTCGTATTCAACGGCATCCGGCAGTGCCTGCTCAAAAGCTTTCTGAGTCTTGAACGGGCTTGCTTCCAGAGTTGCCTGCCAGTTTTTTTCAGCTGTGCGGCGTTTCTCTTCAGCATCTGCGCAGTACGTTTCCTGCTGACTGAGTCGGGCCTTCAGTTCATCAGCCTTCTCCTTATGTTGAGCAAACTGAACCCGCATCTGCTCCAGATGTTTCTCGGACTGCTCCAGTTGCGCCTGAAGTCGGATTCGTTCTTCCTCAAGCGTCGCGCTGCCAAAGGCAAGGTGACGCTCCTCTTTCATCCCTTGCCAGCTCTTTTTAAGGGATTCCAGTTGCAAGCTGATCTGCTGACAACGATCACCCTGCTCAGTTATTTGCGCCTGCAGATTATTCCGTTGCAGCTGCAACTCCCGGAGCTTCTGTTCTCCCTGACGCTGATTCTCTGAGGCCTGCTGCCATTCGGCAACCTGTTGGCGGAGCCGGTTAATCAGTTGATCCTGGGGCTCTGAACCGGATTTCAACTCAGGTAAATCCGTCTCAAATCCAAGCTGATTCAGGCTCTGCGATAAGCCCTGTTCAAGTTGTCTGATCTGCTGAACAAACTTATCTGAAGCTACTTGAGCCTGATCCAACTGGCTGCTGAAGCGTTCCGATTGCTTCTGCAACTCATGAATCTTAGTTAATGAATCCTGATAACCTGTCTCATGCTGCTGAATCTGCTGTTGCAGCTGCCAGATCTGCTGTTTTAGCCCATCACGTTCATTGCTTGCGGACTGAAGCCTTAGTGTCGAATTTTTGAGTGTCTGGCTCGCCGCCAATGAAAAATCAGGCTGAATATTGGACAGCCCCGATATCGGGTCATAACAATGGATGACCGCATCTAAAACTGAACTCAGATCGCCAACACTTTGATTCTTAAGCAGTTCCTTTAAGCGACTAATAATGCCGCCAACCTGAACAGAAGTCTGTTGCCATCCGGTTTCAGCTTGTTGCAGGTTTTGCTGCTTCTGTTGCTGCTCAAGCGCCAGAGACTCAATGCGCACCTTTAGCTGGTCGATCTGGTTTGTAAACTGCTCACCCTGCTTACGGGTCTGCTCAAGCTGTATACGCATCTGCTGGACGCGGGTTTCGGTTTCACTCAGCTCGATCCCCTGATACTCATGAATCCCGGGGTGCTCATGGGAACCACACAAAGGGCAGGCTTCATCCGGTTGCAGGCGGTTTCTGGCATCCTGCAAGGCGCTGATCTGACGTTCCCGTTCCAGAAGTCGCTCCAGATCCTGCAGGTGAGAACTGAGCTTTTTATACTCTTCACGCAGTGCTGCCCGCTCTTTCTCCAACGACTCTGCTTGTTGGCTGTATTGGGCTGCATCTTTTTGCTGCTGATGTAACTGCTCTTTAAGCTTCAGAGATTCCTGCTGAAGATAAACAAGTTGCTGAGCAGGCTCCGACAACTGATACAGCTCATTCAGAATC
Source organism: Oceanospirillum sp. (assembly GCA_048270425.1). Taxonomy (GTDB): domain Bacteria; phylum Pseudomonadota; class Gammaproteobacteria; order Pseudomonadales; family Halomonadaceae; genus Oceanospirillum. The sequence continues at coordinate 478,615 of JBLWSY010000001.1, read as the reverse complement.
GAACGTGTCTGTTCATCATTCTGTAGCGGATGCTGCAAAAGTTGTTGTTCAAGAGGCTCCAGCTGCTGGCGAAGTGCATTCCGATCAGCTTCAAAGCCTTTAGTCTGTTGCTCAAGGGGCTGGAGCTGCTGCTGAATCTGCTGCAGTTGCTGAGTAACCGACTTTTGCTGATCTGAAAGCTGCTGGCGTTCCTGATAGAGCTCAAAGCGCCGTTTGAATTGTTCAGTCAGTGCTGGCAGCTGTTCGGCCAGAGGCGCGCAATAAGCGTTATTTTCAAGCCATTGCCGGTTTTGCTGCAGATAGGCCTGCTGCTGGTTTAAATCAGCTGTCAGCTGCTGTTTCTGCGCTTCCAGAGCAAGGCGCTGTTTATCCTCCGGTTCCAACAGTCGCTGCTGCTCTTTAACCTGAGATTCCAGCTGACGTATCTTTTCATCCAGCGGGGCCAGCTCCTCATTCAGGCGCTTTTCAGCTTCCGCTTTGTGTGCCTTATCGGCTTTTAATGCTGTTTCGGCCGCATTAAAGCGATGCTCTGCTTTCTGGCGCTCTGCGGACTGAAGCTGATGGGCTTGCTCGAGCTGAGTTTTCTGCTCTTCAGCAGTCGCTTTACTCTGCTCCAGCTCCTTCATTTTTTGGAAATAAGGCTGAATCTTCTGGGCAGGGCCAGCTTTCTCAAGCGCACTCAGGACGTCTTTGTGCTCTTTAAAAGAAGCCTGAGCCTCTTTAAGAGCGAACTCTGCCTGCTCTTTCTTTTGCCAAAGAGCATCCAGCTGTTTGAAAGCACCCAGCTCATCCTGTAAGCGTTTCTGCAGCGGCGTTACAGACTTAAGCTCTGCTTCTTTTCGCCTGAGAGCGTCTTCGTATTCAGTAATCTGATCCGGCGTCAGTAACTCTACCCCTTCAAGACGGTATTTGAGCTGAGTAACCGCGTCCTGTTCCTCTTTATGGCGCAGGTAGATACGCTCGGAAATTTGACCGTAAACCTCGGTTCCGGTCAGTTTTTCAAGAAGCCCCGCCCTTTCACTATCACTGGCATTCAGGAAGGCGGCAAACTGCCCCTGAGACAGCAGCATCGACTTGGTGAATCGATTGAAATCAAGACCGGTTAACTCTTCGATCAGGCGTTTTTTGTCCGTGATCTTACTGGCCATAATTTTGCCTTCGCTATCAGCCAGTTCTACTGTCGGGGCCTGTAATCGTTGCGTCTTTGCGGCTTTGCGCTGCGCCCAGAAGGCACGATAAACAGCGCCATTAACGGCAAATTCCACTTCAGCAAGACAATCCTGAGTGTGATGGGTCATCAGCTGATTATCGGAGCCGGATACCTGAAGGCGAGGTGTTTCGTGATAAAGCGCCAGACAGATCGCATCCAACAGTGTTGTTTTACCCGCCCCGGTTGCACCCACAATGGCAAACAGATTACTGCCGTCGAAAGGCTGTCGAGTAAAGTCTATTTTCCACTCGCCTTTTAGTGCATTCAGGTTTTTAAGGCGGACTGAGAGAATCTTCATTGTGCACTCTCCTCCTGCATAGCAGACTGAATCTGCTGAAAGCAGTCGATCAGGGCGCTGCGGCGCTCTTCATCGAGCTCTTCCTGACTGAGGCGCTTGAGGAATACTTCCTCTGGTGTGAGCTCATCCAGCTGAACAGAGGGTTTATGATCAGCCAGGGTCGATCGCGCTCTGTTCTCCCTGCGAATCCGAAGTACTTCTACCGGTTGTTCACCAATCAGGGCTTCAATTCTTGGTTGGAGGTCTGCCAGATAATCTTCTGTCTGCACATTAATTTCAGCCCAGAGCGTCTGGCCGCTGGCCAGCTGGGCTGTTTGATCACTCAGATCAGATAGCTGAGCTTCAATGTCGGACAGGCTGCCACTCAGCCGGATCAGAGGTTGAAAGACCGGAACCGTCAGGCTTTCAGCGTTAACAAAACCAACTTCCGGTTGCAGCTCGACAAGCAGTACCTCTTTCTCTCTTCCAAGCTCATCAAAGCTGAGCGCCATCGGTGAACCGCAATAACGGATATGCTCGGTTTTAGCGACTTTTTGCGGCCGATGAATATGCCCCAGGGCGATATAATCCGCAGGAGGAAAAGCACTGGCAGGAAAAGCATCCAACGTGCCAATATAGATCTCTTTTACCGATTCTGAGGTGGATGCGCCCACAGTCGTCAGGTGGCCGGTCATCACGACAGGCAGATTCGGATAGTGTTTTTTTGCCAGTTCGAACAGTTGCTGGTAATAGCCCTGGATCTGCTGGGTCAGATGCTGTTGGCGTTGTTCTGCAGATTGATCAGAGCGGCTTCGCATCAGGTCACTAGGACGCAAAAAAGGGATGGCACAAAGTACTGCTGAGGGGTTCTGTTCAGTATCAGTCAGAGGAATCAGCACATCCCTGAGCTGTTCATTGGCAAGGTCATCAGTACAGTCATCAAGGGATTCAGGGTCGGCACCGGCTATGACCTGTGTGTTCAGAGCATTCAGCAAGCCTTTTGACTCATTCAGTACAGCAACTGAATCATGATTACCGGCTAAAAGAACCAGCTGGCAAGCAGGACACTCCTGATGCAGCTGAACAATAAACTGGTTATAAAGCGCCCGGGCATAACTGGGTGGCGTACCGGTATCGAAGATATCGCCCGCCACGAGCACAGCATCAATCTGATGGCATCTGACCTGATCGACCAGCCAGCGAAGAAAAGCAGCCTGCTCCTGTTCCCTGCTTTTACCATAGAAAAGCTGGCCCAGATGCCAGTCTGACGTGTGCAGAATCTTCATAGAACATCCCTGAAATTTCGGAAATCTGAAGCAGAAATAAAAGATCAGGCCGGATAGCCTGATCGGTATGGAGCTAAAAATGTGTTCGTTCAGCGGTCTCTAAGGACGTAGGCCGATACGCATCTGACCGTTATCAAAGAACTGGGCAGCCTGTTTGCGTTTTTTGCCAATGATAATGGTGCCATCATCAAGGAACAGGAAGTTCTTCCAGGCCCGACAGAACACGGCCCAGGTTGTTTCGATGACGTTTTCGCTGTCGTAACAAATATAGACGGTGGTGTTTGCTTCCCAGTCGAAGTGCTGTTGCATCAGCTCCGGCAGGTCATTGCTGTTACTGTCCCAGGCATTCTGCCAGTTGTCGGTTTCCAGCCAGCTCTTGCTGTTACCCGCCCAATCATCTTTTTGGAAAAAACTATGATCACTGCTGTGAGCGCTAATTTGAGACTGCCAAAGTTGGCTTGAGCGGTCGGGAGTCATTGGTTTAATGGCTTTAAGGTCTTCTTCCGAAACCGGAAGATCCTTGTGTCTGAAGATCCAGCGCTTTGAGTAGTCAGCTAAGTCAATATAACTCATTGATAATAAATAACCTGTATGGATAAACGAACCCGACCATAAATCACTGTCTGGTCAGGTTCAGAAAGCAGATAAGTGAGGTTATTGTATCAGTTTATTTTCTATAATCGCCAATCAGGACAAAGGTTTACTGCTGTTCCTGTTCAAGCTGAGAAAGGTATTGGGCGATTTTATCGGCCTGACTGAAGCGAATTTGTGGAAAGGTGGGCATGCGTGGGTATCTCGGATCACCTTTGAGGATTAGCTTGATAATCTCTTCTCTAGATAGCTGATTTGAGAAAGTGGCAGGGATACCCATGACAAATTTACCCAGGCCATTAGCCTTATGGCATCCTGCACAATAGTCCTCATACATCTGTTTTCCGGTCGCACTGATCGGAGGCGTATCATCATTGTAAAAGCAGCCGGATAGAAACAGAGTGGAAACGATGATCATCAAGGCTTGCACCAGATGTTTCGATCCCATCACAAGCTGACACTTGTTTTTTTGACTAAGCCTGTCCATAACGGATTCCTCGGTGTTAATAGCTTTCTGATCTTCCGAGCCAATTTCTCATTATTTATCTGTATTTAACGGCTCATAACTGAAACATAATGCATCTGTTTACTTTTGTCCCCATAGAGCACTAACTTTTCGTGCTGAAGTGGGCATAGCGCGACTACTACGCATAAAAAAGGGGGCTAAGCCCCTTTTTCCGTTGATTCCAGTTCTGCCTGAGCGTCAGGTAGAGTCATACAGTCAGCTTTGGCCAAACCGCTGGATTAGACTGGAAAGGTCATTGGCTTCATCCACCAGATGTAGACTGGACTGTCGGGTAGCACGACCTGCGGCAGCTGTTGTTTGCGCGGAGTGATGAATCGCTGAAATTCGCTCTTTCATCTCATTCGCTGCGGCAGACTGCTCTTCTGCGGCAGACGCGATCTGAATATTCATCTGGCCAAGATGGCTGATGATGGTTTGCAATTCCGCTAATACTTCTTCCGCTTGCTTAATCTCATCAACCGTCGAAATTGCCAGTGTTTCCGAGCTCTGCATACGGGCGACCACTTCCCGGGTCTGATCCCGGAACTGAGACAGTATGGTCTGAATATCGACTGTAGACTGTTGTGACCGATGAGCCAGTCCACGCACCTCATCCGCGACAACCGCAAAGCCCCGTCCCGCTTCGCCTGCTCGAGCGGCTTCAATGGCAGCGTTAAGCGCCAGCAGGTTGGTCTGTTCGGCGATACCGCTGATTACATCCAGAATCTGATCAATGTTTTCACTTTGCGCCTGCAGAGCTTCCAGTTGTCCAGTGGAGCTACGAACAGAGTCACAGAGCGACTGAATAGCCCGTTCGCTCCGTTCGACGATCTCCTGTCCTGCCTGACTGATCTCATCGGTTTTACGGGATACTTCAGCAGCAGCATCACAGTTACGGGCTACCTCCTCTGTCGCCACGGAGACCTGCTCCATCACAGTTGCAGCCTGAGAAAGCTCATCTAACTGCTGCTCGGCCTGCTGGCTGACTTCAGCGACCTGGTTGGAAACAGCTTCAATATGGTGATGAAAGTGACCAGAAGCATTATCCAGTCGATTAACGACCGTTTTCATGGTTCGATCAAGATAGTGCAACGCAATATCAACCTCGCCTACTTCATCGTGGCAGTTGCTGTAGACCTTCTGTGCCAACGGATCGGAGTAGATCTTCCGACTTTTCTGAGCAAGACGACGGTATTGCGCAGATTGCTGAACCGCAGCAAGTAAGATACCTAAAGCTGCAACGCCCATGATCATGGCACTTTTGTTCAGAGGCATATCTGCCATCCAAAGTGCCAAAGCGATCAGCGGCAGCACAAAGATCAGCCCCTGAAAAAGCGTGATCAGAGTGCGGCTTTTGCTTTTAAACCAGTGAGAAAGAGGTTTCTGCCCCTTTTTGACGGAACGATACAGTTCGTCTGCCCGCTCCACATCCGGCTGATCCGGACAGTGACGTACAGACTGGTACCCTGTGATCTCTTTGCCTTCAAAGATCGGCGTAACAAAGGCATCAACCCAATAGTGGTCGCCGTTTGCGGTTCGGTTTTTGACCAAACCAATCCAATTGTCACCTTTAGAAACCCGTTTCCATAGATCCGAAAAAGCTTCTTTGGGCATATCAGGGTGACGAATAATATTATGCGGCGCCCCAATAAGTTGAGTCTCGGAGTATCCGGACAGGGTCACGAAATAGTCATTGCAGGCTTGGATATTGCCTTTTTTGTCTGTCGTCGAAATGATGCAACGATTGGGATCAACCGGAATTGCCCGCTGAGTTACAGAAGGGTGCGACATGGCTTGTTAAATCCTTAGAGTTTCTTTTTCAGGCTTCAGCACAAAGATTGGGGCGCTCTTTGCTTGAATCCAAAGACAAACTTTTAATAAAAAAACTGAACTCATAAGCCGGTAACGGCTTACTGATCAGATATCCCTGCAGATAATCGCAATCCAGTGCGGATAGTGCGGTGCGCTGATCTTGTGTTTCAACACCCTCCGCGACAATGCTCATCCCTAAACTTTTAGCCAGTTGAATAATGGCCTTTGTCACCAGGCGTTCCTGGGGCTGATCCGTCATTTTCTGCACAAAGCAACGGTCCACTTTTAATTTGTCGAGCTGAAAACGTGTCAGATAGCTAAGACTGGAGTAACCGGTCCCAAAGTCGTCGATCGACAGCATAAAGCCCGCTTCCTTAAGATCGGTTACCACGGAAACGGCTGAATTAGCATCCTGAATCATGGCGGTTTCTGTAATTTCCAGACAAACACGCTCAACCGGCACCTGGTGATGATTCAGAATCCCCATCAACTGTTCCGCAAGACCTGCGTACTGAAGCTGATGAGCAGATAGATTAACGGCGATACTACCGGTGAAGGTGTCACCCCATTTTTGGATTTGCTGACAAACTTCATTCATGACCCAGCGGCCAAGCTCGTGGATCAGGCCGGTATGTTCCGCTATGGGTATAAAGCGATCAGGGGGAACAAAACCAAATTGCTCTGAATTCCAGCGAAGCAGGGCCTCAGCAGCAACTAAAGAACCGGTTTTGGTATCAATAATAGGTTGATAGTTGAGTGAAAACTCGCCTTTATCAATCGCCATATGCAGGGCTTGTTCCAGCAGTACGCCCTCTTTGGCAACCTGTTGAAGTTGCATATTAAAGAAGTGGCTTGAATTACCGCCCTGCTCTTTGGCGTGGTGCATCGCTATATGGGCTTGCTCAATCGCATCCCGGGGACGTTGACCGGATTCAAGCAAGGTAATACCAATACTTACCGTGGAACGCCATTCGATAGACTGATACTCAATACTGCTTTGCAAGGTACTCAGCAGACCTTGAGCGATCGATTCGGCCTGTGACGGTACGGTAATGTGGGGTGCGGCAATGATGAATTCATCGCCTACCGAACGGGCAACCATGCCCTCCGGTAAAAAAGTGTCGGTTAAACGCTGAAGGGTAACCCGAATAATGTGGTCGCCCAGAGCCATGCCACCATGCCTGTTTAAGCGCCCCATATTATCAATACCGATATAAAAGAGGGTAACAGGCTGTTGCTGATCACGCTGAACACGGCTGAGCTGTTCGATCAGCCCTTGCTGTCCCATGATGCTGTTGCTTTGTCCTGGTGCAAGCGAGCTAAGAAGCGTCGGTGCATCATTGTGCAGTACAACTTCTCCTGAAGAGAAATAATGAGTGACCTGACCCGCATCATTCTGCACTGTGTAGATGGTTTTTTGCTCGGGGTATTCGCGTCCATCCTTGCGACGATTCCAGATCAGTCCTGACCAGTAACCATCGTTAATCAAGCTGTTCCACAAATCACGATAAAAGGCTTTATCCTGGCGGCCAGAACTAAAGAACCCCGGATCAAAACCCATTACTTCCGCGGAGGAATAGCCTGAAATTTCTTCAAAACGTTTGTTAGCCAGCACGATACGATTGCTTGCATCCGTGACGACAACAGAAGCCCGGCCGGAATTAAAAATACGCTCGAACAGTGTCCATTGATCCTGATACTTCTGGCGCCAGCGAATATCCCGGATAAAGCAAAGTGCTGTTGAATCTGACAACAGCTTCAGTGACCACTGAATATGAAACGACTTACCATCCTCAGCATGCCCCCAACTTTCCGCGGTGATGGCTGAGTGAGCGGTTAGCTGCTGAAGAATCTCTGTATGAGTCTGATATTGGCTCCCCTTCAACCAGGAGAGTATCTCTTGCGCGGGCAGGTGATAGAGATCCGCCATTTTTTCAAGGTGGCTATTGCCGGTGATTACCGTTAACTGCTGGTCGAGCGCGATATGAGCAAAGGCCATATCAATTAACTCTACCCCTTGCGCCACCCCTTCAAGAGAGTGCAAGACATCCGCAGACATTCCGTAACGGTCCAATTTGATACTCCATGGATTTATTGGCAATAAACAGCCCGCCAGGATGGCTGGGCGGGCGCAATCTATCACCAGATCAAATGGATTAAAAGATGTTATGAGTACAAAGGAATGAGATTTTAAAATGATGGTTATCAAACAAAAACGGCAAACAATTTGATATGAGGCAAAAACACTATGAAAAATCAGGCTATTAGGAGCGATTATGAGCAAAACAAAGCAGAATAAGAAAAATATTTAAAAATACTAATTTACAATTCTTTACATTAAGTTTGCCCAAATTAATTATCGGGTCATCATTTTGTCATGAAAAATATGCACTCGATTTCGACCGGCCTCTTTAGCATCGTAGAGTGCTTTATCGGCCTGGGCGACAATCTGTGAAAGTAGTCCGTTGGCATTCTTCGCAGACCTATCGAGCTGACTGATACCAAAACTGCAGGTCACCTGTATGGTATCACGGTGATTTAAATGAAGTGGCTGGTCTGCTATCACTTGCCGCAACTTTTCTGCCAACAGAAAAGCCTGCCGGGCGTTTAATCCGGGTACGGCCAGCAGAAACTCTTCCCCACCAATACGCCCCATAACACCATCGGAAGGCAATAACGCCTGGCACCGCTCGGCAATCGAGACAATAACTTTGTCCCCGGCAGGATGCCCCCAGCGATCATTAACCCGCTTGAAGTGATCAATATCCAAAACGATCACTGACAGCGGGTCATCATATCGAATTGACCACTGCAGTTTCTTTTCTGCCTCATCCAGTACCGTTTTGCGGTTTAAAACACCGGTCAGACCATCCTGACGTGCCAGAATATAAAGTTCTTGTTCAAGCTCTTTACGTAAACTGATATCACGCATTACAGCAATGTAGCCCTGATGCACGGGAGGATCCGTGTTCTCATCATAGAGGGCAGATATTGTTGTTAATTGTGTAAAAATATCGCCATTGCTTCTTTTGTTTGTCAGTTCACCATGCCAGAGACCATTTTGGTTCAGGCCGCTCCAGAGCTCATTGTAAGTATCCAGACTGGTTAAACCGCTGGATAAAATGCTGCAATTCTTGCCCAGAACAGTCGAGGTGTCATAACCGGTAATCCGTGTAAAAGCCGCATTGGTGTATTGTATATTTCCTCGGGCATCCGCGATAAGAATCGCTTCACCTGCCGCTTCAAGCGCGGCATTTTTCCAACGCTGCTTTTGCAGTTCGCTGACCTGTATATCCAGCGCCTGCTGTACGTCTGCTGTTAAGGTGTCGAGGCGGTCATTGAAAGGAGCTGATAAATCCTTTGCGAACCCGGTTTTGACCTTATTCTCCAGGCGAGACAAAAAATGCTCCAGCCGATTAAACAGTCTTCGATAAATCAGACAAAGCGATAGCTGAAGTAAAGCGAATAATGCGGTTGCCAACAGGGCATAACGAATAAAGCTTTCGGTTTTGGCAGCCGCCGAAGAAAACTGTGTTTTGTGCAGGCTCTCAAGCTGTTCAATGAAATGTCTGAAAGCACTCTGATTCTTCTGTGCCAGGGCGACATATGACCGCCGGTGCAGATCAAATCTTTCTTCCATCAGATGAATCAGGGCTTCAGGTTGGCCTTCTGATCGTAGTTTTTTCAGGGACTCATTGATCGCCAGCATTTTCCGCCCGGCGTTCAGCGAATTCACCAACGTGTTTTCGACAAGAGATCTTTCGGCTTTGATCTGTTGCGTTGCCTCATTTTGCGGGATAAGCCAACCTTCGTTATTCCGTAAAGTATTCATCAGACGCTGGGCTTGCTGCTCGAAAGACACTTTTAGCTGAATGCCATCACCCTTACCAGCCACATTGAGCCCTGCAAGCATAAGATGGAGATTGTTTGCCTGGTATGCTAATTCGTGACTGGCGTATAGAGATTGGCGAACAGCTGCGGTTTCATCCCTGGATGTTTGTTCTTTAAAAATCAGCAATGCCGCTATCAAACCGATCAGAAGAATAAGCTCAGTCAATATGATGAGGAAAAAGCGTTTGACGGGTGACCCGGTAAAAGCAGGTACCATAGAAAATCCTTATCGGGTCGGTCATCAGCGATAAACAAAGCGGTTCCGGCAAGCCATGCCGTGATGGCTTAATTAGCAAGAGCTCTATTCTCTTAAAACCAGGCCCTGAAACATTGCCATGCCTCAAAAAAGTAATTCTTTTGCCACTAATGAAATAGTCAATGCCCGGATCTGCATTTTTCTGGCTGCAACGGTAACCATTTTGTAGAATCCCAAGCCTGCTAAATAGTGATTCTACCTAACCAGATAAGGCAACCTGATGACTTTGAATGATTTTTTGCAAAAATTTTCCGATGAACAAGGCCCTGAATTTGAAGAAACCCAAAATGTAATTGCCGAGATGTATGAATATACTCCTGCATCCTTCAGTAATGGCGATATCAGAAATGAAGCAGGTCAGAATGAAGGCAGCTGCAAGATTTTTGCTTTTGCAAAAGATCAGAACCTTGATAAAGAATCCACGCTGCGTTGTTTTGGACGCTTCTACCAGGATGTTCTTAACACACCGGAAGGAACGGACCACGGCAATATCCGTAACTTTATGCAGCACGGTTGGGATGGCATCAAATTCGATTCGGTAGCTCTGGTCAGAAAATAAACTCAGGGCGTTGAATGGATATCCGATAAACCGGTCACTGCGACCGGTTTTTTTGACTCTAAACTGTGATATTCGGCTGACTCGCTCTGCTCATTCGCCGTTCAGGGTCACCACGATTTGTCGTGAACCTCCATGATTGCGATGTTCTCCCAGATAGATCCCTTGCCAGATTCCGATATTAAGCTGCCCATTGGTTATCGGGAGCATCAGGCTATTGCCCAGAAGGCTGGCTTTAAGATGTGCCGGCATATCATCAGAACCCTCTAAAGTGTGCTGAAAATAGGGCTCGTTTTCCGGCACATAGCAATTGAAAAACTGCTCAAAATCCGCCCGAACCGTTGGATCCGCATTCTCATTGAGTGTAAGACTTGCTGACGTATGCTGAATGAAAAAATGAGCAAGACCTACCTTAAAATCTCTCAGCTCGGGCAGCTGTTTCAGAATCTCTGCTGTTACAAGATGAAATCCACGTTGGCGGGGCTTAAGTTGTATCTCTTTTTGCAGCCACATAGTCGTTTCCTGAAGATCTATTTGCTGAAGGGATTGATTAATGGATGATATCGTTTTGACCAACAATTAAAAAAGGCCTGCTCAAAGAGCAAGCCTTTTAAAAATCAGTTCGATCCGGCTGATCAGCTACGGCTGGTCACTTCCAGCAGATGATAGCCGAATTGGGTCTGAACCGGGCCTAATACCTGATTCACTTCACCGGTGAATACAGCTTTATCAAACTCAGGCACCATCTCTCCCGGTCGGAAGCTGCCCAGATCACCGCCTTCTGCACCAGATGGGCAAAGGGAATGCTCTTGAGCAATGGCAGCAAAGTCATTACCGGATTCAATTTTCGCTTTCAGATCCAGGCACTGCTTCTCATCGGCCACGAGAATGTGGCGGGCGGTTGCAACGGGCATGATCCGTCTCCTCTGTTGGTAGAAGCCTTAAAGGCTTTTCTAATAGTTTTATGTGGATGGAGCTGGCAGTTAAACTGCTCAAAATCAGGTGATAATACCTGACAAATACGACAAACAGTCTTATATTGCGCAGCCTTAAAGAAATCAGCAACTGACTAAGATCATAAGATTGCGTTCTGGTTCCCGGAAATTGGCAAATTTGGAGTTTAAATGGCGTTAACGTGTCGAATGGGCTGTGCCGCGTGTTGCACATCCCCCAGCATTTCAAGCCCTTTACCTAAAATGCCTCAGGGCAAACCTGCTGGTGTACCCTGCCCTCACCTGATGGACGATCTTCGCTGTGAGCTGTTCGGCAAACCTGAACGGCCGAAGGTCTGTAGTGACTTTCAGCCCGCAGAATATGTTTGTGGTGCAAGCCGGGAAGAAGCCCTGAAGCTTCTTACCGAGCTGGAAAACTGTACCTGATATCCGCAGATATCTTTCTAAGTGAGCTTTCAGGCTGGTCAGTAGCTGTCGATAAGTGTCAGTTACTGACAATCAGCTGATGCACTGCTTTAGAAATCAGGTCTTTCCTGACCCGAGTACGGGTCACAGGCTGGTTAAACCAGAAGCTTAACGGCTGATCAAAGCCGATACCGTGCATGTAGTTGTACAGCGCCTTACGTAGCCCCTCGCCCAACATCTCATGATCTGTGCCTGTCGGATCAGTGAAGTCCACATCGTTTTCAGCAAACAGGGTTTCCGGACGATCTGCCAGTGTAATGCCGTACTCTTGTGGGTTAATACCGATCGGGCTGTGAATCGTTGCTGCAAAGCGGTGCCAGTAGGCAGACTGGAAACAGCCCTGCTGCATCATCTGGCGTACCATCTCCAGCGCATCCACCGTTTCCTGTTCAGTCTGGGTCGGAAAGCCGTACATCAGGTAAGCGTGTACCAGAATACCGGCATCACTGAACGCCTTAGTCACCCGTGCTACCTGCTCGACACTAACGCCCTTTTTCATCAGCTTAAGCAGCCGGTCTGAGGCGACCTCAAGACCACCACTAACGGCAATACAGCCGGAATCCGCCAGTAACTGGCATCGTTCAGGCGTAAAAGTTTTTTCGAAACGGATATTACCCCACCAGCTGATCACAACGCCCCGTTCAATCAGACGCTTGGCAAGCGCAAACAGGGCTTTAGGTGGAGCAGCTTCATCAACAAAGTGGAAACCTGTTTGGCCGGTTTCTTCGATTAACTGTTCAATTCGATCCACTAGAATATCGGCACCAGCCTCGTCATAGCGGTCGATGTAATCCAGTGTCACGTCGCAGAAGCTGCACTTTCGCCAGTAACAACCGTGGGCAATGGTCAGTTTGTTCCAGCGACCATCACTCCAGATACGATGCATCGGGTTTAGCATCTCACACAGGGAAAGATATTCCCCCAGCGGCAGGCCGTCATAAACCGGAGTACCGACATCAGTTTGCGGAATATCATGCAGTTCCGGGTTTTCATTCAGATGGACGTATTGCTCGCCATTTTCATCTTCAGCAAGGAAATAAGTTCGAACCAGTTCGTCCGCCTGGCGCTGACCCGCAAAATATTCCAGCAGCGTCATAAAAGGGCGTTCGCCATCATCGAGGCAGATGAAATCGACAAACTCAAATAAACGGGGATCTTTAAGAGCGCGCAGCTCGGTGTTGACGAATCCACCACCCATCACCACAGGTAATTCCGGATTGATCTCTTTACAGGTTTGGGCAATTCGAAGTGCCCCCAGCATATTGCCGGGGAAAGGCACGGTAAGAGCGACAACACTGGGCTGTGTTTCTTCCAGATAAAGCTCAACCAGCTGCTCCAGAATCTCTGAACTGAAGGTCGGCTCTGCCATTAAGGTGTCGTACAGGTCATCAAAGCTCGGGTTTGCTGCCGCCAGACGTTCACCATAGCGACTGACTTCAAAATAAGGATCAACGCCCTGGGTAATCACTGCGGACAGATCATTGATAAACAAGGTTGCCAGATACTTGGCTTTATCCTGTACACCCAGATCACCGAAGGCCGCTTTTAATACATCACGATGTTCCGCTGAATCCGTGGAAACTGCCTCCATCTGAGTGATCACATCAAAGGCTGGCCCTTCTGGCAGGAAACGACGGGAGTTGATTCTCAGGGCAAGGCTCGGATCCTTGCCCTGCAGAAATCGGATAGCAGGCTCAACGCAAAGGCGATAACGATCAAACTCAGCCAGAAAGTTATAAATCACCTCCGGTAGCTGATCATCCTCATAGTGCTCAAAGTTTTCTTCGACGTGCTGACGGATAATATCCAGCCCCTGAGCGGTCATCATCTCAAGGAAAAGCTCTATGGCCGGATCCCGCTGTACCGCTTCATAACCCCTTGAACGGAGAAAACCGGTGAGATACGCCGTTGCCGGATAAGGCGTATTCAGTTGGGTCATAGGAGGGGTCATCAGAAGAACGGTCATAGCCTGCCTTAAAGGATCAATCTGTCGGTAATTTCAGGCGGGCATTCTAACAAAAGCCCCGTGCAAAGCCCTAAAGCTTTTCCACGGGGCAATTCAGGAAGGTTTTTCGTCTGGAGACGTTTCGCTAGGGGCTGATATTAACTGCGAGCAGCTATCAACCGAGTGCAGTTATCAGCTGAGGCCAACGCCTACCAGTACCGGTAAGACGACTAAGCTGAGCAGAGAACCCACGCGCAGCATCTCTTTTTGTGGGACAAAACCACTGCCAAAAACAATCGCATTAGGCGGTGTTGCTACCGGCAAGGTAAATGCACAGGAGGCACCAATGGCTATCAGCACTGCCAGACCGGTTTGTCCAAGACCTACACCCTCCGCTAACGGCAGAAAGATCGGCAATAAAAGCGCTGCACTGGCTGTGTTACTGGCTACTGCCGTCAGTACCATAACAAAAATGATCAGACTGATCACAAAGACCAGTAGCGGTGTGTGCTCGATCATCTGAATAATATGATCGGCAATAAAGCTACTTGCCCCTGACTCGGACAAAAGCGCGCTTAGGGTCAGGCCACCCCCAAAAAGCAGCAAAATACCCCAGTCAGTTTGTTCGTTAAGTTCTTCCCAGTTCAATAAACGAAGAGCTGCCAGCAATAAAATAGCAGTTACAGCCACAATCGCATCAATACCACTGCTAATCCCCAGTACAGAAGCCAAAGGCTTACTGAAGATCCAGCCGGCAACTGTCAGACCAAAAACGCCCAAAGTCATCCATTGTGTACGATTGAGTGGCGGCAGTTTAGTGGCTTCAAACTCTACCGGCTGACTCAGATCCGGTTTACAGGTAAAGCGCAGGGTAAAGATCATGACCGGCATCAGAACCAGAACGACAGGCATGGCGACCATCATCCAACCGGTAAAGCTTAAGCCTACAGCTGCAGCAGCAATCGCATTTGGCGGACTACCCACTAGCGTGCCGATACCGCCAATATTTGCTGAAAACGCAATGCCCAACAAAAAGAAAAGATAGGTCCGGCGATGCTCTGAAGAATCAAGCGCTGATAAAACCCCCAATGTTAACGGCAACATCATAGCTGCTGTTGCCGTATTTGAGATCCACATGGAAAGCACTGCGGTGGTAATGAAAATCAGGTTGGCTGCTTTACTGAGTCGGCCAGCGGCGATGCTGAGAATAGTCTGAGCAATTCGCTGATCCAATTTTTGCTTATGAAGTGCAGCAGACAGTGCAAAGCCACCCAAAAAGATAAAGATAATTGGATTTGCGAAGGCACTAAAGGCCTGTTTGACATCAAAAATTCCGGAAACAACCGCCAAAACAGGCACCAAAAGTGCTGTCATACTAACGTGCACCAGCTCAGTTACCCAGAGAGCTGCAATAACCAACAGAATCAGACAACCCATCATGACAGGGTCAAACATAGAAAAGCATCCTTAAAGGCGTAGTAAGCAGTCAAGACCACTGCAAGTGTGTGGAATTGGGCTGAATTCTAGTGGAAGATGCGTTGCAGATCAGTGATAAAACGCAGAAACTCCTATGAATCCGGTAACAATTTGTAACTTTGACCGGACTCACAGGGCATAAGATAAAAAGACTTCCGGGGCTACCGGCTACATCAGGTTATGGCCACTACCCAATTCAATATCCAGAATATCACCCAGAATCTGGCGAATAGCTTCCTCGTGCTGGGTTGGTGCAGCCATATGGGGGGTAATCAGAATATTATCCTGCTTCCAGAAAGGATGCTCTTTGGACAAAGGCTCATGCTCGAAGACATCCAGTAATGCCCCCCTGAGATGCCGGGTTTGCAGCTGAACCAAAAGGGCGTGCTCATCAATCACACTCCCCCGTCCAACACTAATCACAACTGCTCCACGGGGTAAACGCATCAAACGTTGCTCACCCAGTAGGTGGTAGGTTTCATTTTTCGCCGGTAGTAGATTGACCAGAAAATGACAGCGTGAGAGAAAACCGTCGAGATTCTCGTAGCCGTTTAGTTGCTCAAAACTAAGGCCATCTTTTTCTGAGCGACTCCAGCCGATCACGCTATAACCCAGCTGAGAGAGCTGCTCGCCAACAAAAGCACCCAATGGGCCCAAACCGAGAATACCAATACGACGCTGCTGCAGGCTATGAGTGTATTCCGGGTGCCAGGATTGGCTTTGCTGATGGTGACGATAGTGATCAAAATGACGGCCAAAGTGCACCAGTCCATACATCACGTATTCCAGCATCCATTGCCCCATACCCGCATCCCGCAGTTTAAACAGCGGAATATCCTTCGGCAGATCAGGCAATTTTTCCAGGGCATCAATACCGGCACCCAGGTTAAAAATAGCTTTCAGCTCTTTTTGATGCAGGAAAAGACGATTTTCCGGTTGCCAAACCAAGGCATACTCAGCTTGCCAACTTCCCTCTTTTACGTCACTCCAGAGGCGAATATCAGCATAGGGACAGAATTTTTTTAACGCTTCCAGGTAGTGGCCCTGATCTGTCAGTGGGGATGACAAGACAATGCGCATAAGTAATAGATCCTTAGCAGAAACCGATGGGGGGCGGTTTTCCTGCGACAACACCAGAAGAATCCCTTCAATACTGGCGTCTTAATGATATGCGTTGGGTGTCCTTTCCCGTTGAAGCCCATTAACCTTTTACCATATAGCCTTTGTACTAGAGGCTATTTTTAACAGCCTTTATCCGTGACTTAATATCTTCGAGAATCATATAGTTAACAGGAATCAGGAAGAGTGTAATAAGTGTAGCAAATAAAATACCGAAGCCTAGGGAAACCGCCATAGGAATCAAAAACTGGGCCTGAGTCGATTTCTCAAATAGCAGTGGAAAAAGTCCGATAAAGGTGGTCATCGACGTCAGCATCACTGGGCGGAAACGTTTAGGAGCAGCGCTCATAATCGCTTTATGCAGATGATAGCCCTGGGCGCGCTTCTGATTAACAAAGTCCACCAGCACAAGGCTGTCGTTCACCACGACGCCAACCAATGCCAACAACCCCATCAGACTCATAATGGTCAACGGCATACCCATCAGCGCATGGCCAAGCACGGCCCCAATAGCCCCGAAAGGGATAACTGACATCACAATTAATGGCTGACTATAGCTGCCGAAAGGGATAGCGAGCAGTCCATAAATGATAAACAACACCAGTATTAAGCCGATCTGTAAGGACCCAAATGACTTTTGCTGCTCTTCAGCTTCTCCTCTGAGTGTATAACCTACTGAAGGGTACTGGCGGGTCAACTGTTCAAGATACTGCTCAAGATCCTGATTGAGCACCGTTGTGTTCGCCGTTTTCTTATTCATATCAGCAGTGATATTGACCGTACGGTAGCCATCAATCCGGTAGATCGCAGACGGACTCTTGCCCGGCTTAAGATCAGCCAGATGCGATAAAGGAATCCGCGTACCATCATTCGCGACAATCTCAAGATCCAGAAGATCTGAGACGGAATCGCGTTCGTTCGCAGGCAGACGCATCATTACGACGATTTCCTCGCGACCACGCTGGATACGTTCTACCTCACTGCCCAGATAAGCTTGCTGAACCTGCTGAAGAAGGGTACTCCTGTCCAATCCCAGCATATAAGCCTGATCTTTCAGCTCTATCCGTAACTCTTGTTTGCCATCCGCCAGCGAATCACTGATATCGAACAGGCTGGGATAAGTCCCCAGTCGGGTTTTAACCTGTTCGGCGACCTCCGAAAGCACCCTGAGATCAGACCCCGATAGTTCGATATCAACCGGATCAGTCGCACGCCCAAACTCTGACCTGAACGCAAGGGACTCAGCTCCGGGAATCGGCCCAATGAGCTGACGCCATTCATTCACAAGCTGCAGACTGGTAATACTCGCTTCACGCTCCTCCGCAGGGGTGATTTCGAATCTGACCCGACCGATATGAGGAGAACCACCGGCCCCCGTCGTTGAGAATATGTGCCGAATAACGCTCACACCGCTTACCGGATCACGATATTTTTCCTGAAGAACACGGGCTTTGTCCGTTATTTTGATAATAAACCGATCTGTGACTTCAAACGAAGTGCCTGACGGCATCGTTAAAGTTACACGGGCAGTTTCACTTGGGATTTTCGGGAAAAAGGTAAAGCGCATCCAGCCTGAACTGACGGTTGCCACCAAAAGG
Organism: Oceanospirillum sp.; assembly: GCA_048270425.1. GTDB lineage: Bacteria > Pseudomonadota > Gammaproteobacteria > Pseudomonadales > Halomonadaceae > Oceanospirillum. The sequence goes on along the minus strand of JBLWSY010000001.1, from coordinate 460,675 downwards.
ATTAGCGCCCCTATTGAAAATGCCAGTGCCGTATAACGGTACCTCAGTACCCGTTTGAGGGCCGGACGGTAGTAGCGCAGGATAAAACGCTCAAAACCATCAGCGAAGCCTTGCTGTATTTGCTCAAGCTTTGACTGTTTCTCATCCTTGGAGCGGATGCGTATGTATTTAAGGTGTGCAGGTAAAACAAACTTGGATTCAATCAATGAAAACAGAAGCACCGGGATCACAACAGCCGGGATCTGAGCAAAAATTGCACCACGATGCCCATCGATAAATGCCAGAGGCAAAAAAGCTGCCACAGTAGTCAGAACACCAAAGGTAACCGGAACAGCGACCTCCTGAGTACCTACAATCGAAGCATGCAGACCACTTTCAGACTTTCTGAGATGACTGTAGACGTTCTCCCCGGTAACGATGGCATCATCTACGACGATCCCTAATACTAGGATAAAGCCAAACAGGCTGGCGATATTCAGGCTGACCCCAAGTAAAGGCAGAAGAATAAAGGCCCCCATAAAACTGATCGGGATACCAATAAACACCCAAAATGCGATTGCCGGACGCAGGAACAGTGTCAGCAGGGCAAGAACGAGAAAACCACCTTGCAGCGCATTGGTCAGCAGCGTATTTAAACGTTTTTTAACAACCTCTGAATCATCATCCCAATAGCCGATCTCAAGCCCTTGCGGCAGATCAGCCTGACGGGATGCGATGTACTCTTTTACCGCATCAGCAACGGCAATCGCGCTCTCCTGCCCGGTACGAAAAACATCAATCATAGCCGCAGGCTTGCCATTAAACCGGGTTCGCAGCGGAGACTCTTCAAAACCATCCGTCACGGTTGCAATGTCTTTGAGGCGAATCAGGCCACCATTGCTATCCGCTTTGATAACAATATTCTCAAATTCCCGCTGACTGTAACGCTGCCCTTTTGAGCTGATCAGAACTTCGTTGCCCGCCGTTTTCAGATTACCCGCTGTAAGATCGACCGATTCAGCCTGAATGATCTGTCGTATCTCATTCAAAGTAAGATCGTGTTGCTTCAGAACAAAAGGGGAAATTTCAATCGCAATTTCATAATCACGAACGCCATCAAGCTTAACCTGCGTGACTCCGGGCGCACGAATCAGGTCATCTCTGACACGTTCTGCAGCCTGTCGGATTTCACGTTCCGTCAGATCGCCGGAGACGGTAACAGAAATCACCTCCCTGATACGTTCCGCCAGGGCGATTACCGGTCGATCAGCTTCGGCCGGTAAATTGCTGATCGCATCAACCCGGGCTTTAACATCCGTTAAAAGATCTTTGGGGTCGTATCCCTCGGCCACTTCAATACTGACGGTTGCCAAACCTTCTGAAGATCGGCTGAAGATCTGTTCGATTCCTTCAAGATCCTGAATGCTCTGCTCGATCAGAACAGCAACACCCTGCTCCATATCTTCAGGACTCGCCCCCCTCAAGCTGACAGAAACGTCTACCTGATCAAATTCAATGGCCGGAAAGACTTCAAGGGGCACTTTTTTCATCAGAAAAAAAGTGCCTGCCAAAAGAACGGATATCATCAGCAGATTCGCTGCCACATGGTTTCGGGCAAACCACGCGATCATTGTTCCGGCTCCTCTTTTTCAGTTTCAGCTGAAGCGATAGATACCAAAGTGCCGCTGGCTACTTGCCCTAAAGGCGTAACAACCAGCTGATCGCCAATTTCAAGACCACTTTTCACTACAGAAAAACGATCATCCTGCCATCCGAGGACGACCTCCTGTTTTTGCAATCGTCCGTCAACAACCCGATATACATAGCGGCTTTGGTAAACAGATGGGTTCGGAATCACAAGAACATCGTTAAGTGTTTTTCCCTGAACAGAAACTTTCACAAGGCTGCCTACACGTGGCCATTTTGAAACCTTCTCAACCCCATCAGAGAATGAGTTCTCTAGTTGTACCCTTGCCATAAGCTGCTGAGAGGCTGCTTCCAACTCTGCAGCAGTGCGAGCAATAAAGCCTGAGTAGGTAATTCCGTTATCCGTAATTTGCGCAGGAATCCGGGACGAGGATGAGCCGCCAATCAGCTCAAGGTCCACATAATCAAGATCCCGTTGATGCAGCGCCACATCAATCTCCGGAGCACTGTTAACAATCAGTACTGCAATTTCAGCGCCCGAGCTGATCGCCTGTCCTTTTTCAACATTAAGCGTTGCCACAGAGGCATCAAAAGGGGCTAATATCCGTGTTTTAGCGAGTGATAGCTGAGCAAGTTTTACTGAACTTCTCGCGCTTTGAACCTGTGCCAAAGCAGCCCTTAACTGAGGCTTACGCAGAACCCGATCACTAGGCTCACCCGTCTGGCCTGAGAGCAACCAGGCCTGACGTGCCTGTTCCGCCAACGCCTGCTGTTCCGCATAGTTTTCAAGGTTTTCTGTGAGTGTCGACTCGGCTATTGCCAGTTCAGCCTGGTAGCGGGAGTCGTCCAGCCTGATTAAGAGTTCACCCTCAGTAAAACTCCCTCCGGCTTTCAGCTTCGGTGATAAATAGAGAATTTCACCGCTTGCTTCGGCCATCAGAGGTGTCCGCTGCTGGGCAACGACCCGGCCATAACGCTCAATCTGTATCTGATAATCCTCCAATTTGAGTTTTTCGACCTGGACGGTCATCGCCGGAGACGGTTTGCGTGGGGAGCGATTCACCTCCGGTGGATTATTAAATACGACCCAGGCTCCGCCAGCCATGGCAGCAATGACAATAAGCGGGAGGATTTTTTTTAACATAGTCTTTAACCTTTCAGAGTCAGGTCAGGGCGCGATAACAGATTCGGTTTTAATCAATTTGGAGCTTAAAGAGCATCTGAAGGCTTAGGTATATCCCGTGACACGACCGGCCGGGTATCACCACCTAACAACTGATACAAACTAATTCGGTTAGCAAGCCTTTGGTTCTGCAAACGAATAACCTGCGCCTCTGTATCAATCATACTTTTCTGAATAGACAACAATGCATCAAGCTCAGTCAGCCCCAGTTGATACTGATTTAAAGCTAAAGCGGTGCTTTGTCTTGCCGTTGCCAGATTGTCATTAGCAATTGCGTATCTGTGCTCAAGGGTTGTTTCCTGCATCAGGGCATTTTCAACATCGGCGAAAGTCGAGAAGACTGCTTTAAGGTATAGTTTTTCCTGTTGCTGAACATTGGCCTCAGCCTGGTCCTCGGCAGCAGCGAGTTTACCTGCGTTAAAGAGCGGCTGCGTCAGACTGGCCATCAGATTCCAATCGATATTCTGATCCACCGAGGCTGAAAGAGAGATACTTGGAAACCTGTCTCGGTTTGCAGCTGCCAAACCGGCATCCGCAGCCAATAGCGTGAGCCACTGAGACTGCAGAGAGGGGGATCGCGATATTAGCTCAGAAGGCAAAAGCTCGGATTTGAATGCTGGCAGGTCAGGCAGGTCAAGGCCTGAGTCGCTTAATAAGCGGCCATCTGGATAACGCCCCAACAGCACCTGAAGAGCTCTCACCTGCTCTGTGATTACCTGTTTTTGGGCACTTATGTTGTCTTTTTCTGCCTGCAGATTATTTCTGGCACTGTAGAGATCATCAATCGCTTTAAGGCCCTTGTTGTATCCTTGCTCAATAACCTTGAGTGCGTTGCTTAGTGTATCTTCCCGCCGCTTATAGAGTTCAAGCAGTTTCTTTTGGGCAATCAGGTTGTACCAACCAGTTGCCGCTTCTGCACTAAGATCCAAAGCAATCTGAGTGAAGTCCGCGCGAGCGGCAGCAAAGTTCAGGCTGGCCTCTTTTTCCCGAGCACTAAGTTTGCCCCACACATCCAACTCAAAACCGGCGTTCATGCTGATACTTTCCTGATCTCTTGTCACATTACCGGTTTGGTTCCGGCTGATGCTACCGGTGAGATCGAGGGTTGGATAGAGCGCGGATTCTGTTTGTATCTGTCCTGCTCCGGCACTTTGTACTTTAGCGGCTTCGGCAGCTAACCCCGCATTGTTACTCAACACACGTTCTACAAGAAGCGTAAGGCCGGGGTCGTTAAAGCTCTTTACCCATCGTGTTTGCGCTGTTGTTGCTAATAATGGGGAATAAAGGCTCCCGGAGCCGGAGGGCTCTTGCGACATCAGTTGTAACGGCGCGTTTGGATCTGAGCCGGGGCTCGCAGTGCCCTGCCATTGCTGCGGAACACCGAGTTGTTCAAAATCAGGTTGTTCACGATTCTTAACCCCGGAGCAACCGACCAAAGCTATGAAAATAGCAACACTGAGTAATTTAGGTTTTGGTTTCATTAAAATTCTGGCAACAGAGTTGATTCGGACGACAAAAAAAGGTCTCTTGGTCTTAGACACAGCACTAACTCGTCTGCAATGAATTTCGGCAATATTGACAGAGCAGCCCTCGAAAAGAAGCACCTGAATGGACAACGTCGACCTTCATTAATTCCATTAAGGTTAAAGTAATGTGTCTGTATAGGATACGTTTAAGCCGCTGATAAGGTTTAAAGTTTTGTTAAGAAGGTTCAAGTTTAGGTAAGAAGTCTTAAAACAAACTGAAGTAGACAGAATTTAAGAAAGGAACCGGAATCGACCCGCCCAAAAAAAGGCTAAGCATGTGATACACTGCTTAGCCTTCTACCGGTAACCGATATTAACAGAATCAGGCTTCCGGCATTTTCAGTGGCTCAGAAGAGACAATAATACCGTTGTTATCGGCATAAACATATTCACCCGGACGGAAAGTAACGCCACCGAAAGTCACTTCAAGATCTTGTTCACCAATACCTTTTTTCAGGCTTTTCATTGGGTGAGACCCCAACGCCTGAACACCCAGCTCCAATTCAGCCAGTACATCTACGTCACGAACACAACCGTACATGATGATGCCTGCCCAGCCATTTTTTACCGCTTTTTCAGCCAGCATATCGCCCAACATTGCACAGCGGAATGAACCACCGGCATCGACAACCATAACCTTACCTTCACCAGGCTGATCAACCAGTTCTTTAACTTTGGAGTTATCTTCAAAGCACTTAACCGTAACCATCTGGCCACCGAAGGACTCTACACCACCGTAGTTAGCAAAGCCCGGCTCTACAGCCTGAACCAGCTCCGGATAGGCGTCACACAGATCAGGGGTAACCCAATTCATTTTTTTATACTCCATCAAATAGCCGGTCAGTTATGAAATGCCCATCTTACAGGTGCATGTGCCTATAAACTGCCGGTGATTATTAAGCGCAGTGATTAAACGTTGATGTCAGACTCTGTGCCGGAGAAAAACATCGACTGCGCATTCTGTACCTGACTAAAGGATATGCCGAAGATGCAGCAAACCTTTCGCACGACATTGTCACACAGCTGATCGGCAAGATCACTGGTCAAAAAGTTTTACACAAGCATTACGGGGATTCCCCTCGATAATCAATGAGTTAACACCTAGCGAAAGGAAGGTGCTTTCGGGCTTAATTGATTAAAAATATTGGTTTTGTCATCCAAGGGAACTATCATTCCAAGCCTATTTACCTTGGCCAGATAAGATTCCATGCTACAGAACCTAGAATTGCTTAAACAACTTAAGAATGATCTTCAGGAGTCTGCCCCCCGTGTTGAAGGGCAGATTAAAGCCACTGAAAAGAGTTACGGCTTTCTGGAGACAGACAAAGGGAAAAGCTATTTCGTACCACCACCTGAGATGCGAAAAGTACTGCATGGCGACCGTGTTCAGGCACGCCTGGTCAGCAACGAAGGTAAAGAATCTGCCGAGCTTGAGAGTTTGACTGAGCCCTCATTGATTCGCTTTATTGGCCGAATTTGCTTCTTCAAAAATAAACTGCAGGTTATGCCGGAGCATCACCTGCTGAACCGCGCCTTAAACGCTGTGGTTCAGGCTCCGTTAGAGAAAGATCAGTTTAAAGAAGGTGACTGGGTCGTTGCCCTACTGGAAAAGCATGCTCTGCGCGATGGCAAATTCCAGACTGAGATTGTTCAGCGAATCGCATCGGCTGAAGACAATAATCTGCCATGGTTAATCAGCCTGGCCCGCCATAAACTTTCTGCAGATGCGCCGGTCACTGATACCCCTTTTGAGCTACAGCCTGAAACTCTGGCGCGACAAGACCTCACCGATCTGCCTCTGGTCACCATAGACAGCCCAAGCACCCGCGATATGGACGATGCGATTCATGCTGAGGCCAATGCCGATGGCTGGATGCTCACAGTCGCAATCGCTGATCCATCTGCTTATGTTGCTGCAGGCTCTGATGTTGATCAGATCGCCAAAGAGCGTGGCTACACCACCTATCTGCCAGGGCGTAATATTCCCATGCTGCCCCGGACACTCAGTGATGAGCTTTGTTCTCTGCAACCAAATGAAAAGCGTCCTGCGCTTTGCTGTCAGGTTCAGATCAACCAGGCTGGTACTCTTCAGGGCGAGCCAGAATTCTTTACCGCCTGGATCAGTTCTAAAGCTAAGCTGAGTTATGACGAAGTGTCTAACTGGCTGGAACTTGGCGAAGACCTGCAGCAGTCTGCTGATATTAATACATTGATTGCACCATCACTCAAGGCTTTAAGCGATGTTGCTGAGGCAAGCGTTAAATGGCGCACTGAAAATGCTGTTATCTTCAAAGATCGTCCGGATTATCGCTTCAAACTGGATAGTGATGGCCAAGTGATCGCTATCATTGCTGAACAACGCCGCGCTGCACACAAGCTTGTTGAAGAAACCATGGTGCTGGCTAATATCAGTGCTGCCCGTTTCCTGGCATCCCGTGAAGTGGGTATCTACAACACCCATATCGGTTTTGAGCCAGAGAAAATTGAAGATGTGGTTTCTATTGCCAATGAGCAAGGTTACGAAGTAGACGCGCAAATCTTACTTTCTTTGCAGGGCTACGCCGCATTCCGCCGCCGTTTGATTACCGAAGAGAACAACTGGCTGGATTCACGTCTTCGTCGTTTCCAGGGTTATGTGCTGACTCAGAACAAGCCTGCGCCACACTTTGGAATGGGCCTTGAGGGTTATGCCACCTGGACCTCCCCTATCCGCAAATACAGCGATATGGTTAATCATCGTCTGATCAAGCAGATTCTGTCCGGTGAAGAATTGACGGCACCTGAGGATGGACTGGGTGAACTGCTGGATCAGCAGCGGCAATCAAGCAGGTTGGCAGAACGTGATACCTGCCACTGGCTTTACACCCGATTCCTGAAGCCGGCTGTTGAAGAGCAGACTCTGTTTGAGGGTGAGGTTTTTGATATTAGTCGCGGAGGGATGCGTGTACGTCTGCTGGAAAATGGCGCTGCGCCTTTTATTCCCGGTAGCATGATTCATAAAGACCGTAAGGCGATGACGCTGGATAATAATTCCGGTCAAGTCATTATTGAGGGTGAAACCCGCTATCGTCTTGGTGATCAGGTCAAGGTGCAGTTGATAAAGGTCGATGAAGAACGCAGAAGTCTGATTGCCAAGCCTTGGGCTGAGCCTGAGAAAGCTTCTGGCGAGGAAGAAGTTCAAACCATTGCGGACTAACAGGCTTACAGGTCTTATTGCTGTTTCATGAAGCAGCAGATATAAAACCTGCCAGAAATGGCAGGTTTTTTTATCTCTACAGCCATAATGATTAGTTTTTAATTCTCCAGTACCCCGAAACGCCTTGAGTCCTTCGCAGATCAAAACAATAATTCCTATTAATTTACTCGGGATTGACATTGCTCTTTCCCCAGCTAAAATATAAGAAAGATCTAAAGTAGATTTTCAACCCTCACATCTTCTACAGGATATCTACCATGTTACCAAAGAAATATCTGCCGATTGTGGCCCCTTTGCTTATGTCTATCCTAATGGTATTTATCATGACAGGGGTAATTACAGCCTATAACACTGGTGTTGATTCAGGCTTTCCCACGCGCTGGGGGCAGGCTTTTGTTGTTGCCTGGCCGGTAGCCTTCACTATTATTTTCACGATGGGTAAGCGGGTTCAGGGCTTTGCAGCCAAAATCTGTACGAAAGAGCCGGAAATAAAGCTGGCAAGTTCCGGCGAGTAACGCCATAACTTTTTTCGCATCAGATCTGAGCTTTAAAGGGGGAAGCAGGCTTTTGTAAACCGAAGGTCTGTTTCCCCTTTTTTAATATCGTTACTACGGATGATCTCTGACACAGCCTTGAGCTGTACGCAACAAGGTTACAGCAGAGATACTTGGGGCATTAAAGGATCACTGGGGCGAGTGATATCGCCTGTCCTGTTCTCAATTTCTCTATTTCGGGAAGTACATCTAAACTCGGCCATAGCCCGTCAGCCAAAGATTGCCGATAAGGCGTAATTAAACCCGCTTCCTCCATAGCATTACGGGTTGCTGAAACATCGTATTTCAGCCGATGCCAGCTCACATTGACTTGCTCACCAGCAGCATCAGGCTCAAGCAACAGATACCAGGTTGAGTCAGTTCCATCATTTGCGGGCATACCGATGACACCGGCATTGATCCAATGCTGATTCCCGATCTCTTTGTAAAATGGCATTCCACAATGCCCACCAATCACTACATCAGCTGTTGTTTTTGCAAACTCATCCTTAAAGTATTGAGTGTCGCTACCAGCGAAAAGGAAGCGGTTAATCTGACCTACCCCACCATGGATCACCTGGAATCGCTTGCCGGACATTTCAAAGTGAATTGATCGGGGCAAAAATCCCATCCATTGTTTATGGATATCAGAAACCTTTGTGCGTGCAAAACTGTACCACCCCGTCGAGAGCAGTGAACAAGCGGAGTCTTCTTCAAAGCCACAGCCGCAGTCCAGCGCATCTTCTGCCAAAGACTCTTCACAGTTACCCATCACAACCTTGATCCCCCACACCCTGATAAGCGATGTGGTGGCTTCAGGCTCTGCACAGTAGGCAACAATATCGCCGGTGCAAATTACATTTTCCGGTAGGATATCAAGCTCAACGGCCTTGTGCTGCATCGCCTGAGTTGCCTGAAGGTTGCTGTATGGCCCACCGAATATCAACATAGGCTTTGCGATATGGCCCAAATTGAGTGATTGCTGGGAATCCTGTACTTGATCTATCTGAATCGGATCCATCACGACGCATCACCTTTCACAAGTTGCTCGTTATTAAGAGCACTCGATTTGCCGGACAGTTTCATACCCAGCCAAAAGAGCAGGCAGCCACCGATCAGAACGGCTAATGAGATCCATAGCAACTTGGTGTACTTGTGACTATCCCCCATAAGGGTGCTGTAACCGGACGATTCTGTGAAATAAAGCGCAGCACCAGCAATCGCAAGCAGGAAGCTGGTGAAATAACTGGTGACAGGGATCTTTTTAACATTACCCCAAAGACTAAAGAAGATTACCGGAGCCAGATACATGGAAGCCGTTCCACTAACGGCTACAGCGCTGAACAGGTCTTTATTGCCGAGAAAGACCAGAGCAACACCCAGCAGCATAAAGACTGCCATAGCAGCGCGACCATGACTGACACTCTCTGCTGACAGTTTCATATCCACGATTGCCAGTTTTGCTGAGCTGGACAGGGCACTGTCTAAAGTCGACATCGCAGAGATAATCAGAGATGCACTGAAGAGTAACATGGGCAATTCGCCCAGGATTCGTGTCAGAGCCTGATTCATACTTTCGCCGCTTAGCGCATGACTGCCCGCCATAACACCCAGTAAGCCAAAAAGAAGAATACAGAGCATGCTGATCCAGCCAGCATGGATAAAGGTTCGGCGTGTCGTCTCACGGTCAGCCAAAAAGCCGCGATCCATCATCACTGGATCGTGCATCGGATAGCTCCATACCTGTAGTAAAGCCACCAGCAACAATACAGGGCCGGGTTCCGTGATATCAAAGGGTTTGAACGTCAGTAGCTGGTCATTAAAACTGCCACTAGCCACGGCAGTAATCATCAGCAGCGCAAGTACACCGATGAAAACAATCATCTGAAACAAATCTGTTCTAAGGGAGGCATGCAATCCTCCCATCATCGAGTAGATGAGGGTGATCAAAGCGATTGCGACAACCCCCAATGTATAGGCCTGGCTTCCTGCGACCCCAAACAAGAGGCCAATAACTAATAAGTTGGCAAAGACTTCACTCACCAGCCGAACACCAATTACGGTGTTATAACAGCGGGTACCTACCTTACCGAACCGATCGGACAGGAAGCTCTGAACACTGCCATAGCCCTGTAGGAATCTGAGGTGATCAATGATCTTGCCGCCGGTAAAGAAGGACAGGTAATAGGCCCCGTACGCTAGAGTACCCCAGATACCGTAATAGAAGCCCAGAATTGCGGCATTCATTAAAGATCGGGCAAAAATCCAGGTGGTTACTTGCGAAAATATCAGAGTTAGAAGGCCGGGTGCTTGCCCATTAGGCGAGAGCCCCTGAAAGAAGCCTGATGCCGAACGTGCTTTTGGTGAGAGAAAAATCGAGGCCAAGGCGACAAAAAGAACAATGCCAATCAGAGGGTAATCCATTGTGTCAGTTCCTGTTTTGTTTTATGGACACTTAATTCAAAGTCATACTGCAGATACGAAAGTTGAGCCTTGTTCGGATTCAGTCAAACCAATAAAAAAGGCCACGAAGGCCTTTTACTTTGCTTCAATCTGATCGGCAAATGCCTGCATCAGCTGCCCTGAGATAGCAAAACTTCCAGGCTTAAGCGGGAAATCATCCAGCTTGCCCCAGCGGGCTTCTACAATCTCTTCTCCATCAACTTTGATCTCACCAGCGTCATAGTCACAGATAAAACCCAGCATCAGGGAGTGCGGGAAAGGCCAGCTCTGGCTGGACTGGTAACGAATATTCCTAACGGTCACCCCTACTTCTTCAAAGATCTCACGCTCTACGCCCTGCTCCACACTCTCGCCTGGCTCAATAAAGCCTGCAATACAGCTGAAATAGCCGGGTTTAAAACTGGCATTACGGGCCAGTAGCACCTCATCTCCCCTTGTGATCAGTGCGATAATACATGGGTTAATTCTTGGGTATTGCCTATAGCCACAAGCATCACAGCACATCGCGTTTTCTATCGGATGCATACGTGCTTTATGACCACAACGACTGCAGTAGTTATGATCCTGCTCCCAGGTTAGCAGCTGGCTGCCTGATGCGATCAACTCAAAGTCGCTCTGATCAAGCTGAGGTAAAAGTGCCCGGAAGCCATAACGGGTAAATTGATCGGGAAATTCGTCAGGCCAGTGCTGCCAGTCAAAACTTCGGGCACAGTAGACAGGTAGCCCATCCCGCTGAGCAACATAACGCCACTCAATATCCGGTAGATTCTGCTCCTTCTGCCAGAAAGCGAGCAGCTTGCCTGCACGGTGTAATGGCTCAGCAGAGGCATCTGTAATCAAGTCGTTTCCGACAAATAAAATCAGCAGACTATCGGCAGGTAACCGAAGCGTATGACTAAAGCGTTCCGCTTGCATAAAAGCTCCACTAGGCGGTGTTTACCCATTAAACGTTTTGACCAGCTATATGTTAACAATGGGTTTATGGTAACAATGGGTTTATAATGCCGCGACATTTCGTTTACAGGTGCATTATGAAAGTTTGTGGTGTTGAACTAAAGGGCAGTGAAGCGCTGATCTGCCTGCTCTCTAAATCCGGTGACTTGTTTGATATTCCAGACTGCCGTCAAATCCGTTTCTCTGTGAAAGACAGCGATGATCAACAACAAATGCGCTACTTCCAGCAGTCTTTCGGAAAGTTACTGGAAGATTATAAAGTGGATCGTGTTGTAATCCGCCAGCGTCCCCATAAAGGTAAGTTTGCTGGTGGCGCAGTGGGTTTCAAAATGGAAGGTGCCCTTCAGGCATTGAGTACTGTTGATGTGGAAATTCTGACGCCGACTCAGATCAAAGAGCAGCTGAAGAAAACGCCGATGCCAATCGATTTCCGTGAAACCGGCCTGAAAATGTTCCAGGAAGTTGCTTTCACTACCGCCTTTGCTTATCTCAGCAACCCTAAGGTTACCAAAGGGGCTGCCAAGCCGGAGGCAGAACCTGAGTCCGAAGAAACTGAAGCCCCAAACCCATGGAAGAGATAATTTCCTAAGGTTACAGGTAATAAAAAAACGCGCAATTAGCGCGTTTTTTTATGGCTGACTTTTAATGAAATCAGGAATTGATCTCAGCGGCAACCACAGACATTTCAACCAAAAGTTCCGGACGAGCCATACGTGCTTCAACACAGGCCCGAGCGGGCGCAACACCTTCCGGAACCCAAGCATCCCAAACTTCGTTCATTGCCGCGAAGTCTTTCATATCACGTACATAAATAGTCACAGACAGCATATGGTTCTTATCTGAACCCGCCTGAGCCAGCAGCTTCTCGATTTTTTCCAGTGTAGAGCGGGTTTGTTCTTTGATATCCGCGTTAGCATCCGCTGCAACCTGACCACACAGATAAATGGTGCCGTTGTGCTTAACAATACGGCTCATTCGCTGACCTACTTCCAGACGCTCAATTGACATTTTTGACCTCATAATCGAGTTATTTATAAAAGATGATGCCGATATTTTAACAGAACAATCCAGAATTATTTGCTCAATTATAAAGAATATACAACCAAAAAAACCGGGTAACTATTTCTAATCAGGGCATTGCCCCTTCAGTATAAATGCAAGACTTTGCTTTCTGATCGCTTCATACTTAAAAGATTCGATGTGTGCCCCGCGACTTTCAACCCAGCAGGTGTCAGGTTTAACAGCGGCAGAAGCCTCATAAATCGCCCGCCCCTGCTCATAAGGAATGACCGCATCATCCTTGCTGTGCATCACCAATACAGGTACTGAAATTTCGCCTATACGATCAATAGGATCCCAGTCTCCTGGGACGAAAATGGTGAATGGATAGATAAACCATCCAAGGAAATTCTTACTTGTGACTTCACGGGCTATCTTGCCAAAACCTTCGAATGGGGCATCAAGCACTAGCCCATCAATAGCATAAAAACCTTCTGCCTTAGCTGCAAAATTAATAGCAAGGCCGGCACCAATACTTTGCCCGAGAATAACAAGACGTTTTTCAGGGTAATGATGTTTGATCCATCGGGTAGCAGCTTCAATATCCTGCAGCATGTCTGGTAACGAAGCTTCCCCTTGAGATGCACCGAATCCACGATAATCGAGTGCTAAAACATCTACCCCTTGCTCAGCGAGCCAATAGATACTGTGGCTGTGTGTGCTGATGTTTTGTGCATTACCATGCAGATAAAGCACAACCGTATTTTGACGTTGGTTTTGCCCGGGAAGCCACCAACTGTGTAATCGTGTTCCGTCTGCAGCAGTAAGAATAATGTTTTTGTAGGGCTGCCCGACGTCCTCAGGGGTTGAATACCAAATACTTTGCGGATAGAAAAAAAAGGAAGTGGTTCCTGAACAGCCCATAAGGAAGCTAAAAAGAATAACTGCAACTAAAACCCTGAACCTTAGCATTCGAACTCCATTTATCTCGCCCGGATCACTCTAACTTCGTTGTGCGTCTTCAACTAAAAAAGCCAGCAGAACATAAATTACTGCTGGCTTGATTAACCATCCTACTCAGGAAAGAATTATGGGGCTAGTAGTACCAATTTATGCCTGTAGCAATTTCAGACTGATCTACTTTCACACCATCATTTTCAAACTGTGTACCTTTGGCACTTAAGCGTAACTGCCAGTTAGGTGCCAACTTGTATCCGAGTTCGGCGGTTAAAGAGCGTCGTTTAGTCTCGTCACCTACACTGAACTCCTGCAAATTAGCTTCGATCTGGGCCTGAACATTGCTGTGCTGAAGCAACCAGCCAACTCTGGGCCCGATACTTAGCTGATAGTCTTTCTCAAACTGATCATCAGCCAGCAGCTGAACCTCAGCTAATCCATAGAACCGCCCAATACCAGTAAGATAGGCTTGGCCGAAAGCAACTTTAAGGTAACCATAAAGGTCGCCTTGTTCACCTAGAGGTCTCTCAAGTCCCGAAGTTACCGCCCAGGCAACAGGGCTCTGGAAGTACGTTTGATGACTGAGAGACAACACATCAATCAGAATAAAACGATTCAGCCGGACATCACCATCATCCCAGACACGGGCATCAAACTGCCCCATTTGGATCTGCGAACCTGGAACGTATCCATCAGGAAGGTCCATGATATTGTGATAGGCCAATCTGAGTCGCAAATCGACAAATTCCGCATCGCCCTGATCACCGGATGTACCGCCCGCCCATACAGCAAACCTTGAACTTAAATGCCCCTCGTCATCTCGGATAGCCGGTGCCGGTGGTTCACGATAGTTCGCATCAACAGGTCGCTTCGCACGTGCTGACAAGAGCCTGATCGTACGCTTACGTAGCTTAGGGTTATCTTTACGCTTTTTGATCGCAAGATAGCGGGCATAAGCGTGAGCCAGTTCCAGAGCCCTGACCTGCTCTTGTTCATTAAGCCCGGACAGCAACTGATCAACATCGGTATCAGTATCAACCAGATCCCGGGCCACCTTGAGAACCTTATCGCTGGTTTGTTTGCTCTTGAACTCAAGCCCTGAAGCCGCTGATGCTCTGTAATGCGTCTCCTCAACAAGTCCAGCGTCCTGCAATACCCGAATGGTATCGACAGGAACCGCCGTAAAGGTGAAATGTTTCGTCAGATCAGAGCGTTCTGAGCTGGCATCCAACAACGCCAGCAGCCGATAAGAACAGTTTTCATCAAAAAAGTAATAATCGAAATAGGTGTCTTTGGTTTCCCATACGTGACGAACAAACTGGTCAACTTCCTGCTCTGTCAGATTAAGACGATATTCCCAGATATCGCGATATTCCATATGTTGATATTCATTGGTCTTCTCATAGTAGGGCATAACTGAAACGACACCGGGATAACCTCCGGTCAAGCCCTTATAGCTGAAAACCAGTTCGTTATCGCTGGGATCCGCATTCGCAGCAAAATTAACGCTATAAGAGAGCAGTTTACTCTTTGTCTCATCCTCACGATCCATCCGGACCAGAGTATGTCCATACATAGAGGATGGTGAATTAATATGGGCCGCAGGAAAAATCAGTGTCAGGTAGTGTGCACTAATTTCGCTGTTCCACTGATCGAAATCTGAACAGGACTGATCAACAAACGTTCCTTCGGGAAACTGTTGTTTTATCCAATGATATCTGGCCGGAAATTGGCATTGAGCAGACGCGTTATCAGCCTGACCCGTTTTTTTGAATGCCTCTATATTGGCTTTAAGCTCAGCGACCAGGTTTGTTTTACCTTCTTCAGAAAGATAAAACTCTTCGCTGTCATTCTGACCAATAAAACGGAACGAGTATGGGTGGTTCCGGTAATGCAGCAGATGAGCCCACTGTTTCTGAGCTGCAAGATCTTCTACGGTTTTACCCTTTAGGGTCTGATCTGCATGAACCTGAAAAGCTAATGATGTAGCAGCTATTGAAAAAAGCCCCAGTATCCCTGACCAGCGCATAAAAGACATTACTCCAATATCATGATGAGTAAACCCGCAAAAAAGACAGGCAATAAAAAAGCGCGCCTAAGCGCGCTTTTTAAAAACGATTGAGAGCAAAGGGTATTAACCCAGGTACTTCTGCAGAGAAGCATCCTTAGCCATTGCTGCTTTCATCGCTTCGTATGCAGAACCAGAAGTTCCTTCAGCAGTGAAGATGCTGTCAAAGTTTGACTGCACTGCACGGTTGAATGCAACTGTGTCCTGAGACTCGATACCCATTACTTCAGCCAGAGCTGACAGAGACTCGCCTTCGCCTTTAGCTGCGTCCATAGCCAGCTGATCCATGTTGTCATCCATGAATGCCTGACCCAGCTGCAGAGGACCGTTAGCATCCTGACAACCCAGAGTACCAGAAGTCATACCGAAAGTTTGGTTACCAGAAGTACCGTTAGTAGTAGCAGCCATTACGTGCTCATACCAAGCAGATGCATCTGGGAACAGAACAGAAGAGCCTAAACCACAACCAGCAGGACCGTGGTTACCAGCAGCGAAAGCCATGGAAGAAGAAGTTAGAAGAATTGCGCCTGCAATAATTTTTTTCATGGACTGGATCCTTGTATCTTTTATCCTAAAGAGTTTCCAAACAGCCGTCTTGGCTGCGAGAAGTAAATTACGTTTTTTTAACCTTTTTGTCTAGATATAAAACTGTAATTTTAAGTACAGTGTTCTCAGTATCCTTTTGATTAATCAACAGAAAATAGATACCTATTAAATATATTAAACCCCAAACTAAGCTCCAAGCTTAATTTGGGATTAATACAATCAAAATGATTTAGCTATCCTTATCCGCCAGCATAAACCAGGTTTCAAGAACAGCATCCGGGTTCAGCGAAACACTGTCTATCCCCTCTTCCATCAGCCATTTGGCAAGATCCGGGTGGTCGGAAGGCCCTTGGCCACAGATGCCAACATATTTACCGGCTTTCTTACAGGCACTGATCGCCATGTGTAGCAGCGCTTTAACGGCAGGGTTACGCTCATCAAACAGGTGCGCAACGATCCCTGAATCTCGATCCAGCCCAAGCGTCAGCTGTGTCAGATCGTTGGAGCCGATGGAGAAACCATCGAAGTAATCCAGGAACTGGTCTGCCAGAATGGCATTGGCAGGCAGCTCACACATCATGATCACGCGCAGGTCATTCTCACCACGCTTAAGGCCGTTTTCTGCCAGTAAGTCGATCACTTCACGGGCTTCACCCAGAGTACGAACAAACGGCACCATGATTTCGACGTTGGTCAGACCCATGACATCGCGTACTTTCTTCAGCGCACGGCATTCAAGCTCGAAGCAGCTGCGGAAAGATTCTGAGATATAACGGGAAGCACCACGGAAGCCCAGCATAGGATTCTCTTCTGCCGGTTCATACAGCTTACCGCCGATCAGGTTGCCGTATTCGTTGGACTTAAAGTCCGACAGACGCACAATCACCTTTTTCGGATAGAAAGCCGCCGCCAGCGTGGAGATACCTTCCACCAGCTTATCAACGTAGAAATCAACCGGTGACGCATAACCTGCGATACGCTTGGAAATACTGCGCTGCAGTTCCGGCGACAGGGTATCGAAATCCATCAGGGCTTTTGGGTGAACGCCGATCATACGGTTGATGATGAACTCCAGACGCGCCAGACCAATGCCTTCATTTGGCAGAGCAGCAAAGCTGAATGCACGATCCGGGTTGCCCACGTTCATCATGATCTTGAACGGGATATCCGGCATGGAATCCACATTGTTGGTCATGCGCTCAAAGTCCAACTCACCTTCGTAGATGAAACCAGTATCACCTTCTGCACAGGAGACCGTGACCAGCTGGCCTTCTTTCAGCTGCTCGGTGGCATCGCCACAACCGACCACTGCCGGGATTCCCAGTTCACGGGCGATAATCGCGGCGTGACAGGTGCGACCACCACGATTGGTGACAATCGCGGAAGCGCGCTTCATGACAGGTTCCCAATCCGGATCCGTCATATCGGTCACCAGAATATCGCCGGGCTGAACCTTATCCATCTCATCCGGGCTCATAATGATACGCACCGCACCGGAACCGATACGCTGACCGATGGAGCGACCTTCAACCAGCACTTCACCGCGCTCTTTCAGCAGGTAGCGTTCCATAACATTGGCATCAGAACGGCTTTTAACCGTTTCAGGACGCGCCTGAACGATATACAGTTGGCCATCATCGCCATCTTTGGCCCACTCGATATCCATCGGGCGGCCGTAGTGCTCTTCAATAATCATCGCCTGACGGGCCAGAGCCATCACTTCTTCATCATTGATGCAGAACTGGCGACGCTCTTCCGGACTGACATCCACTGTTTCAACGGATTTACCGGTTTCTGCGGCTTCGCCATACACCATTTTGATCATTTTGCTGCCAAGATTACGGCGTAACACGGCAAAACGACCCGCTTCCAGTGTCGGCTTATGGACATAGAATTCATCAGGGTTTACCGCACCCTGCACCACAGTCTCACCGAGGCCATAGGATGCGGTGATAAAGGCCGCATCGCGGAAACCGGATTCCGTATCCAGTGTAAACATCACACCGCTGGCACCGGTTTCACTACGCACCATTTTCTGGATACCGGCTGACAGCGCAACTAAGGAGTGATCGAAGCCCTGGTGAACACGGTATGAAATGGCACGATCATTAAACAGAGAGGCAAAAACTTCTTTTACTGCTGTTTTGATGTGCTCAAGCCCCTGAATGTTCAGGAAGGTTTCCTGCTGACCCGCAAAGGAAGCGTCCGGCAGGTCTTCCGCTGTCGCAGAAGAACGAACCGCAACCTTCAGATTGTCATTACCGTTCTGCAACTGGGCATAGGCTTTTTCAAGGGACTCTTCGAGGGCAGGTGGGAATGGGGTTTCAAGAATCCAGCTACGGATCTGAGCGCCGGTTTTGGTCAGCGCGTTAACATCGTCAACGTCCAGCTTATCCAGCTCTGCATTGATGCGGTCAGCCAAGCCTTCGTAATTCAGGAATTCACGATATGCCTGAGCAGTTGTTGCGAAACCGCCGGGAACAGAAACACCCGCACCAGCTAAATTACTGATCATCTCACCCAGAGATGCATTTTTACCACCAACATGCTCGACATCATTCATGCCAAGCTGATCAAACCACGCGATGTATGCGTCCAACTTAAATCTCCCCCTGAGCTTGCTTTTCAGATGAATTCTTCGACAATAGAACGAGAATTTTCTAATGATACCATGAAGTTGCAGGCGAATAATTATGAAACGCACCGCCTTTTTTGTTTCCGATGGCACCGGGATTACCGTCGAGGCTTTGGGCAGAAGCCTACTGGCTCAATTTGAGCACACAGAGTTCACCTATGTCATTAAGCCCTTCATCGACTCCACTGATAAAGCATCCCGTCTGGTCGAGCTGATTAACAATGTGTATCGTGAAGACGGTATCCGCCCTGTTGTCGTAGACACTATTGTAAATGATGATGTGCGCTCTGTGTTGAAAAGTGCTGAAGCATTTACCTTGGATATTTTCTCAACTTTTCTGGCACCACTGGAAGAGGAACTGGGTTCTGCATCGTCCTACAGTGTGGGCAAATCACATTCAATCCGTGAAGACGATAAAATATATAAGGATCGGATTGACTCAGTGCACTTTGCAATAGACAACGATGATGGAGGCCGGACGCGACATTATGACAAGGCTGATATTATCCTTCTTGGCCCCTCACGCTGTGGCAAAACACCAACCTGTCTCTATATGGCATTGCAGTTTGGTATCCGAGCCGCCAACTACCCTCTGACTGATGATGATTTTGAGTATGGCGAACTACCAAAGGCTGTCCGCCATTACAAACACAAGCTTTTCGGGCTAACGATCGATCCCGACCGACTGGCTAATATCCGTAACGAACGCAAACCGGACAGCCGATACGCGTCGCTACGCCAATGTGAAATGGAAGTAGAAGAAGCCGAAATGCTTTACCAGCGATTTGGTATTCCTTATATCAATTCTACCCATTTCTCTGTTGAAGAGATTTCAACACGGATGATGGAAGAGGCAGGTATTGAACGCCGGGCGGCACCTAAATAGCGAACAATTTAATAAGCGATGCCGTGGATCATTTAACAAAGGGAATACAACAAAACTCCAATAAAATAAATACATTAGAGTCTTTTCTCTGACTCATTCCGACAAGAAAAAAGCGCTATAATAACAGACACAGCTAAATATCATTCAGAGTCATCAGGCTGCTGGCGGAGATCATTATGTCAAAACTCAATAGAAGCGAACCCCGTTTCGATGTCATCTGGAAAGCACGTGTCAGCTCCGGATTTGCGCCAGTTCTTCATGTCAGTATTCATAACGCATCCAGCCATGGTCTGCGGGTTATCTCCGAAGTTCCCTTTAATGAATCCGAGGAACTGACCATCAATCTGATCTGTAAAAACTCCCGGCGCTTAGCTGCTTTCACTCTCCGCTCTAAGGTGGTTTATTGCCAGTATTTTGATGAGCGGATGGGCTATAAGCTTGGGGTCAATATTGCTGAACCTCCCGATGAGTATTTAAAGATGATCGAGAAGATGGAGCATGAGGGTCACCCCATCTATATAAGCCGCTCCGAAAACTAGACACTCAAACAGAATCAGGCGCCGTAAAGCGCCATTCTCGACACAACCTTTTCCAGATAATCCCGGGTTTCTTTATAGGGTAATCCCCGCCTGAGTTGCTGATAAACCTGTTGCGGCTGTAACCTGTTGATCCTGGAGGCTGCATTTGCAACGTTTATCGAGCCTCCAAAGGTCCTTGCAACATTGCCTGCTCCGGTATTGTAGGCCGCCACTGAGCAATAAAGCCTGCTTAGCGGGTCGTTGATCTGACGCAGATAGCGATAATATAAAAGATGAAGATAAGCCGCTCCGGAGCGCACATTAAGTTTCGGTTGATAGAGCTCAGATGCCGTTAAAACTCTGGAGCGACCATCAAGCAACTCAGTTGTGTCCAAGCCTGCACTTTGCGGCACAATCTGCATCAGCCCAAAGGCAGGAATATGGCTTCTGGCCATAGGATTAAAAAAGCTTTCAGTATGCATAACGGCCATAACTAAAGCCGCAGAAACCTTCTGCTCACTGGCATATTTTTCCGCTAATGGCTGATATCGTCTGGCTTTCTTAGCGGTACTACCTTCCGGGAGTTGGATAACGACTTTAGCCACCGGCCGGCGGTCTTCTTCAATACTCTTTTTAGCAGGCTTAATCAGCTCCCCGGCACTCTTACCTGCAAAGAGATCGCCAACAAGTGGCTCCTGAGGCAGTTGCGCAGCGTTATCATTGATGGCATCCCGCTCAACTAGCTGCAGAATCGGGTCTTCTTTATAAGCTTTCTGTGTATCCAGGCTTAATAAGCGCTCTACTTCCTGTTTAATTTTCTGCCCCGCTTCCGCAGGTGTCGCTCCCTGAGCCTCAACCGTAACCGTGCCTGCTTCATAGTCAATTGTTGAACGCACCAGCAGATCCTGAGAATAACGGACAAAAGCTTTCTTACCCGTTAACTCCGCCTTCAACCAATGCTGTTTGATCTCTTGCTGATAAACCAGCTGAGCGGCTCTGAATCTGGCCTGATAGTCATCAAATTTCGCGTTTTGGAGTTGCTTATATTCTTCAAATGTCAGCGCTAACGCTTCCGGCGCACAGATACCCGCGGTAGAAAATAAGACACCCTGAAGAAATGCTCTTCGATCCATAAAACCTCCTAAACGCTCGCCCCCACAAAAAAGAAACCCGCAAGGGCGGGCTTCTTTTATAACCATAGCGCTAATTAACGGTACTGACACAGATAAGCCGTTGGCTCAGCTACTTTCAGATCAAAGCTCTGGTTGGTATCAACCTCAAAGCGTTCACCAGCTGCAAAAGTGATCCACTCATCACTGCCCGGCAACTTTACCGTCAGCGCGCCGGAAACGACCGTCATAGTCTCGTGCTGGCTGGTACCAAAGGTATAATCCCCTGCATTCATAACCCCAACGGTCAGCTGGCCCTGATTATTATCAAAACCAATGGACTTTACGTTACCTTCGAAATATTCGTTAACACTTAGCATGGAAGCTCTCACAAAAAAGCCCTGCGGACAGGGCTGTTATTATCAGTTTGGTATCTATTTAACGACCCTAAACCCTAGCCTACTAGTATATATCCGGAACGAAGTTGAGAGAATCCAACGGAGGGCGAACGTATCCGGTATCTTCCTGACGTTCAGGGAGTTCAATCGGATCCGGCGTCAAATCCTCATACTCAATAAGACTTAGCAGATGACTGATCACATTCAGTCGGGCGCGCTTTTTAACCTCACCGTCAACAACATACCAAGGGGCTTCAGGAATATCGGTATGGACGAACATGGCATCTTTAGCCTTGGAATATTCTACCCAGCGGGTGCGGGACTGCAGGTCCATAGGACTTAATTTCCAACGCTTGTGGGGACGGTTGATACGATCTTTAAAACGACGCTCCTGCTCTTCATCAGAAACAGAAAACCAATATTTAATCAGCGTAATGCCGGAACGAACCAGCATACGTTCAAATTCAGGGCATGATCGAAGAAACTCCTGATATTCCTCATCCGAACAAAACCCCATAACCCGCTCAACACCAGCGCGGTTATACCAACTACGGTCAAAGAGGACAATTTCACCAGCACTTGGCAGATGCTTAACGTAGCGCTGGAAATACCACTGCGTTTTTTCCCGCTCTGTTGGTGCCGGCAATGCCGCAACCCGACAAACCCGAGGATTCAATGCCTCTGTAATACGCTTGATGCTTCCGCCCTTCCCTGCTGCATCGCGGCCTTCAAAAATAACAACAACCTTCATTCCGGTGTGTTTTACCCACTCCTGAAGTTTTACCAATTCAACCTGAAGGCGTTCTAACTCTTTTTCGTAGAATTTTTTATCAATTTTCTTGGTATTGCCGATTTTTTCTTCTGCCATGATTCCTTCCTTAATTGGCTAAAGCGTATCTTAGTTGCAGCTTTTAAGTGTACAGAATGAAACAGAGGAATAACAAGAAGCGACTAATAAACCTGATGGGGATTGGATTTTTTATTGATCTGAAACAGAGAGTTGGCGAATCGCCTTACGCACGGTCCGCCAGGAAACATAAGCCATCAGAAGGTTGGCAACAACTGCGCCAGAAAAAAGACCATACAAGCCAAACAACCAGGAGCCCAGCGCACAAACAGGCACATAAAAAATAAACAGACGAAGAATACTGAGCCTTAACGCAACCATCGGCTGGTGCAGAGCATTCATGGTTGAGTTAGCAAGTATAATGACACCCTGAAGCCCAAGCCCCAGAGGAACCAGCCAAAGAAACCAATGCAGATTCCTGGCAAACGCCGTCCCATTATCAGCAAAAGCCCCCACCAAAGGAGATTGAAAAAGGATTAGCACCAGCCAGACCAGAAACTGCCAGACAAGGGCAAAGCTAAAACACCCCATGACACCGCGGTAGACACGTTGCATTTGATTCGCGCCAAGATTTTGACTGACAAAAGGCGGCAAAGTCATCGAAAGCGCAAATACAACTATAAGGGAGATGGATTCGATCCGGCTCCCCACGCCAAAACTGGCAACTGCTTCTGTCCCAAAAACAGCCACAATACGCGTCAGAATAGCAGCACTAATCGGCGTGAGGATACTGGAGATAATGGCCGGAACAGCAATTTTACCAATAACCCCCCAGCTCTCCAGCACCTCAGAAATATGCACTTTATCGAAGGTTAATAGCTGCTGACGAACCTGAGGCAAAAGCACAATAACAACCGTTAGCAACATCCATGAGATAAGTGTCGCCAGGGCAGCTCCCTGTACCCCCATAGCAGGGATAGGCCCCCAGCCAAAAATAAGCAACGGATCCAGCAGGCCGTTCAAAACAGCCGAAGCGATCATTGCTAACCCCGGGACCAAAGTATTCCCGGAAGCTCTCAGGGCGCTACTGATCGCTCGGGGAAAAACTACAAACAAGGTTCCCAGATACCAGATCTGCATATAATCCCGAATATAGGGCATCAGATCGTCTGTAACACCCAGTAACCGAAATAAGGGCTCAAGAGTTAGCCAACCGAGTATCGTCAGCAAAATAGACAACACAATAGCCAACAGAGCCGAATCCGTTGTTCGACGCCTGACCAGTTCATGTGCCTGTTGACCAAGAAGTCGGCCAACAACCGCTGAGGTGCCTATACCGAGTCCGATAGATAATGAGATCAGGGTAAATGTTACAGGGAAGGTAAAAGTAACAGCAGCCAAAGCCTCTGTGCCCAACCGAGCGATAAAATAAGCATCAACCAGATTGAACAGCATTAATGCAACAATACCGCCCATGACCGGCAACGTCATTTTGAATAACAACCGGGCTATAGGATCTGAGGTCAGATTCGGCTTATGACTCACTGGACACCGCTTCAGAGCTATTATCATGATTCAACTCTGACTTTCCTTCTGCAGGCTCAACAGCCTCAGCCTGGACAACCTGATTTCGACCACCGGCTTTAGCACTGTACAACGCACGATCTGCCAGACGAATCAGTTCGGAAACATCACTTTCCCGATCAGAAGTTATAGTCGCAATACCCATACTGACAGTGACATATGGAGAAACCTTGGACGCCGCATGGGGGATACGCTGTTGCTCAATCACCTTTCGGCACTGCTCTGCGAGAATCACAGCATTTTCATTAGTATCCGGCAGTAAAATGGCAAACTCTTCACCACCATAACGAGCCACCAGATCCATCGGACGCGACATCATATCTTTCAAAGTCTGCGCAACAGCGTGTATACACTCGTCACCTTCAAGATGACCGTAATAATCGTTGTATAGTTTGAAACAATCGATATCCACCATAATCAGAGTTAACGGCGTTCTGTTACGGAGCGAACGTTTCCACTCTTTATCGAGCACTTCATCGAAATATCGGCGGTTAGCAACAGCCGTTAATGCATCCGTCCGTGAGATCTCGGCAAGTTCCTGATTCGAAGACATCAACTGTCGGGTTTCGTGACGAATACGGGCATTTTTTCGGGCCACCCGCATAAATATATAAGCAACCAGACCTGTCATGGTAGCACCCAGAATAAAAATCAGGTGCGGCAACCAGGTTGCCTTGCTATTGAAGTAGTAATAAGTAGGTAAAGCTTCTAAAAACCATTGCCGATTGGCACTCACATGCATCGGCACAAGCACAGATCGCCCCGGATCGATCTCAAGACGTGTTCGGCTGACATGATGATGCAGCAGCGTTGGCTCTTGGGCTCCCGTCTGATCCCAGAGTTTCATATCAATACCAGAAACACGGATCTGACTGAGTGCGTCTTCAAAAGAGATACGTAGGTCGATCACCGCAACAATATAGCCCGCCACTTGTCCGGGATAATCTCTCAATGGAATTGACAGTACGGCTTTAACCATCGAAGTATGATACTTACCCTGCTTTACCAGCGTATCACTCAAATCGATGCGTCCTGATGTCAGAATAAGCTCGCCAGTGGATTTAGCCTGATTCAGAAGTCCGTTAAGGGCATTGTTATCAGCCATATCGATACCCATAGGCATTTTCTGAGCACTTTCACCCTGAAAATAAGTTAAGGGGCGATGAAGGCCATCAGAGCGCTCTGAGAACTGCAACTCCCCCTGCGCATTTTGCTCAAGTATTCTGAAGTGCGATAAGCCATTTACTTCGGCAACATCCTCCTCAAATACTGGCCTTAATTGTGAACTGATTTCCGGTATCCAATACACCGCAACAATATCTTTATGTCGAATACGACTGTTGCTTGCAACAAATTCAAAGTCATCAAGGGGTGGGATCGCCTGAGCAATGAACAATGTCCTAAGGGTGTAAAGGGCTTCAAGGGAGGTGTTGAGTTCACGGCTGAATACTGCACTACGATCCGTAACATCTTTCACAAAGCGATTTCTCAGCTGTTCCTGTTCCGAAAAATGCAGCAACCAAGCTGCCCCTAAAGAGAAGGCAAGGCCAACAATCAGAATCAGTAAAGCCCAGTTACGGCTAGAGGTTTCTTTCATTAAAAAGCCAGTATTCAGACCATATCAGCCTGATAAAATACAATAGGTTCGAAGGGCGTGGATTATCACAAATCCACGCAACAAAAAGAATATCTAAACTGATATTTTTAATTGAAAGTCTTTCAAGATGACGTCAGTTA
Organism: Oceanospirillum sp.; assembly: GCA_048270425.1. GTDB lineage: Bacteria > Pseudomonadota > Gammaproteobacteria > Pseudomonadales > Halomonadaceae > Oceanospirillum. The sequence goes on along the minus strand of JBLWSY010000001.1, from coordinate 434,970 downwards.
CCCGCTAAATTCGGAAAATTAGTTTCCGGTAAAATTAGCGGGACGTTTCTCTAACATAGCGGCAACTGCTTCCGCATGATCAGACGTATGATGAGCCAGAGACTGCATCGATGCGGACAACTCCAATAGCGTCTCCAGCGATACTCTCTGCCCCTCTTTCAAAAGTTTCTTGGTCATACGCAATGCCCTCGGAGGGTTAACGGCAATACGGTCAGCCATTCGACGCGCGGCGGACATCAACGCCTCTGGCTCCGTAACTTCAGATACCATTCCCCAGCTCAGTGCTGTTTCAGCGTCTACAGCCTCACCGGTGAAAGCCATCTCACAGGCGCGCGACATTCCTATAGCTCGCGGCAAAAACCACGCGCCACCGTCACCGGGAATAATACCGATTTTGGCAAAACTCTCTGCAAATCTGGCTTTTGTGGAGGCCAAACGGATGTCACACATCATAGCCAGATCACAGCCGGCGCCTATTGCAGGGCCATTCACAGCGGCAATCAGGGGGACTTCCAGATTATGCATCGCTAATGGAATACGCTGAATGCCCCGGCGGTAGCCCTCTCTGAGTTCAACCGGCGAACCACCAAACATTCCGCCCTTCTCGTGCATATCTTTAACATTACCACCAGACGAGAAGGCTTTTCCGGCACCCGTGAGAATAACAACTGACACGGTATCATCCCTGTTAATTTTACGGGCAACAGTTTCAAAAGCATCGATCATCTCATCGGATGATATCGCGTTGCGGGTCTCGTCCTGGTTCATGGTCAGGGTTACAACAGCTCCATCCTGTTCATACAGCAAGACATCACTCATCGAACACTCCTTCACTCTCACATCAAAAACATAGTTAAGGCCAATAAAAAAAGCCTGTACAAAACGCACAGGCTCACAGGCACATTAAAATTGTGCAATACGAAAAGCTATGGGGACTTAGTTGAAATTCTTTTTCATAAACTTCTGGATCTCCCCAACGATACCACTGCGGAACAGCAGTACACAGATCACAAAAATCAAACCCAGAATAACCGGCACCCAGGATGCCAAGGGTCCCTGCGACAGGTAGTTTTGAAGCGTAACAACAGTTGTAGCTCCAACAATAGGCCCAAAGATCGTACCCACACCACCCAGTAGTGTCATCAGAATCACCTCGCCGGACATATGCCAGTGTGCATCAGTCAGAGATGCCAGCTGGAATACCAGACTTTTGGTAGATCCGGCAAGACCGGCAAGGGCGGCGGAGATAACAAACGCGACCAGCTTAAATTTATCGACATCATAGCCAAGAGAAACCGTACGTGGCTCATTTTCACGAATCGCTTTCAGAATCTGGCCGAATGGCGAGTGAATAGTGCGATAGATAATCGAGAAACCGATTACAAATACAGCCAATACGAAATAGTACATTGGCAGGTTGCCATCCAGGCTGATCAGGCCAAAGAGCTTACCCCGGGGAATACCTTGCAGGCCGTTCTCGCCACCTGTAAAAGGCGCCTGTACATAAAGGAAGAAAACCAGCTGAGACAGCGCCAGCGTAATCATCGCAAAATAGATACCCTGACGACGAATCGCCAGCTTACCGAAAATAAAGCCCATGGCCGCCGAGCAGATGGTACCAGCCAAAATACCCAGCTCAGGGGTCAAACCCCACTGCATAATGGTATGGCCGGTGATATAACCGCCTGTAGCCAGAAACGCAGCATGTCCGAAAGAGAGCAAACCGCCATAACCCAGCATTAGGTTAAATGCACAGGCAAACAATGCGAAACAGAGAACTTTCATCAGAAAGACCGGGTAGATCGCATAAGGGGCAACCAGGCCAACCAGAAGAAGAAGCATGAAAGCCAGTTTAGTTTTATTCATGGTTTTACCCGCCGCGCTGCTTTTTAGTGCTTGAGTCGTCATGCGTTATGCCTCCTTACCGAATAGTCCCGCAGGACGCACAAGAAGAACAATAATCATCACCAGAAAGATAACTGTGGTAGACGCTTCCGGATAAAACACCTTTGTCAGACCTTCAATCAGGCCCATCATCAGCCCCGTAACAATCGCTCCGGAAATGGAACCCATACCGCCGATAACAACAACTGCAAAAACCACAATCAGCAGATTCGACCCCATTACAGGGCTAACGGAATAGATAGGCGCCGCCAATACACCGGCAAAGGCTGCCAAAGCAACACCGTAGCCGTAAGTCAGGGTAATCAGAAGCGGAACATTAATACCAAACGCCTGCAGAAGTTGTGGGTTCTCAGTACCCGCTCGCAGGTATGCCCCCAGCTTGGTACGTTCAATCATGTACCAGGTGCCAAAACAGATCACCAGAGAAGCTACGATGATCCATGCGCGGTAGGTCGGCAGGAACATAAAGCCCAGATTATTACCGCCCTGCAGGGCAGCAGGAACAGAGTATGGTTGTCCGGAAACACCGAAGAAGTGAATAAAGGAGCCTTCAATAATCAGCGCCAGACCAAAGGTCAGCAACAAACCGTAAAGGTGATCCTCTTTGTAAAGACGGCGCAACATGGTTTTTTCTATAGCGATACCGATGGCTGCAACAACCAAGGGTGCAAGCACCAAAGAAACCCAATAGTTAACACCCAGAAATTTGAGACCTAACCAGGCAACAAACGCGCCCAGCATGTACTGCGCACCATGTGCGAAGTTGATGATGTTTAACAGGCCAAAAATAATAGCCAGACCCAGACTCAGCAGTGCATAGAAAGATCCGTTAATCAGACCGATCAGCAGCTGGCCAAATAAAACCTGTGGCGGAAAACCAAGTAACTCTGCCATAACAAAACCCTTTAACGCTCTTGAAAAGGCGCCACCCTAGAAACACAGGTGTCGTTATTCTTATTGTTCAATAAAACCGGAGACGCATATAAACCGGAGAAGCTAAACCACTCAAACAGATGGAGGTTTGAGTGTGACGGGCCGTAGCAGCCCGCCACTGAGGAGCCAGGTGTGATTAACGACCTGCAACCAGTTTGCACTTAGACTCAGCCAACGGACGGAACGCTTTCTCAGCCGGGATAGTACGCAGAATCTTGTACAGATCCCACTCACCGGTAGATTCAGAAGGCTTCTTAACTTCAGCCAGGTACATATCGTGGATCATACGACCGTCATCACGAATACGACCGTTCTGTGCAAAGAAATCGTTGATTGGCGTTTTCTTCATCTGAGCCATAATCGCAGAAGACTCGTCGCTGTTAGTTGCCTTAACAGCTTCCAGATAGTGCATCATTGAAGAGTAGATACCAGCCTGAACCATGGTTGGCATTTTGCCGGTACGGTCAAAGTAACGCTTGGACCATGCGCGGGTTTCAGGGGTACGATCCCAGTAATAACCTGTGGTTAACTGCAGACCCTGAGTTGTTTCCAGACCCAGACTATGCACATCATTCAGGAAGATCAGCAGACCTGCAATTTTCTGGCCTGCCTGTACAACACCAAACTCTTTAGCCGTTTTCAGGGAGTTTGTCGTGTCAGCACCAGCGTTTGCCAGACCTACGATCTTAGCGCCGGATGCCTGAGCCTGAAGAATGAAAGACGAGAAATCGTTTGTTGCCAGCGGGTGACGAACACCACCAACAACCTGACCACCGCTCTCCTTAACCACTTCGGTTACGTCCGCTTCCATCGTATGGCCAAAGGCATAGTCAGCAGTCAGAAAGAACCAGGTATCACCACCTTCCTGTACTACCGCTTCACCAGTACCATGAGCCAGTGCATAGGTATCGTAAACATAGTGTACGGAGTTAGGTGTGCAGTATTGGTTAGTAATAGAAGAAGAAGCAGATCCCGATACGATAGAAACCTTATCTTTCGCTTCAACAACTTTGTTTACAGCGATCGTTACTGCAGAAGATACCATGCCAGCAACCATGTCGACTTTCTCAACGTCGATCCACTGGCGTACCTTGTTTGCACCAATATCAGGCTTGTTCTGATCATCAGCACTTACGATCGTGATTTTCTTGCCGTTAACCTTGCCACCGAAATCTTCGATCGCCATTTTAGCAGCTTCCAGACCACCCGGGCCCGCCAGCGCCGAATAGGTACCCGACATATCCGCCAGATAACCGATACGCACTTCGTTATCAGAAATATCAGCCTGGGCTGCTGTAGAAGCCGCCATAGCCGATACAACTGCGCTGCACATTAGTTTTTTCAGCATTTTCATAGTCCACTCCATCGCTTTCGCGTTGTTATTTTTGTTGTGGTTTTAGGGTTGGTTATTGCGGTTATTGCAAAACCTGGTTGGCACTTATTGTTTTTGTTTGCCTCGCAACACAGTCTTTCTGACTGCACTGCCTTTAAACACCCAGATAGGTATTCAGCAAATCCATTTTCGCTTCCAGTTCATTGCTGGCAATCTCTTCAACAATCGAACCATGTTCCATCAGATAGTGCCGGTCAGCCAGAGGCGCAGCAAAGCGGAAGTTCTGCTCTACCAACACAATCGTTAAACCTTTGTCTTTCAGCTTCAACAGCACCTCGCCCAGTGACTGAACGATAACCGGAGCCAGACCTTCTGTGATCTCATCCAGAAGCAGCAGGTTTGCGCCGGTACGAAGAATACGGGCCATCGCCAGCATCTGCTGTTCACCACCGGAGAGACGGGTACCCTGACTCATGCGGCGCTCATACAGGTTTGGGAACATCTCATAGATTTCGTCGAGAGACATACCACCGCTACGCACTGTAGGCGGCAGCATCAGGTTCTCTTCAACGTTCAGGCTTGAGAAGATACCGCGTTCTTCCGGGCAGAAACCCACACCCAAATGAGCAATCTGGTGTGCTGGCATACCAACGGTTTCATTACCGTTAACCATAATGGAACCAGTACGCTTGCCAACCATGTTCATAATGGATTTCAGTGTGGTGGATCGGCCGGAGCCGTTACGGCCCAGCAGTGTTACCAATTCGCCACGGTTTACCTTCAGATCGATGCCGTGAAGAATATGAGACTCACCGTAAAAAGCATGCAAATCAGCAATACGCAACTGTTCCATATCAACTTTATGATGTGCATTCATGCCGCTTCACTCCCCATGTATGCTTCACGTACCTGAGGGTTCTGAGAAACCTCTTCATAAGGGCCTTCAGTCAGCACAGCACCTCGTTGAAGAACCGTAATACGATCCGACAGGCTGGATACAACGTGCAGGTTGTGCTCTACCATCAGAATGGTACGGCCAACAGAAACCTTCTTGATCAGAGCCATAACACGCTCAACATCTTCGTGTCCCATACCCTGGGTTGGCTCATCCAACAGCATCAGCTCAGGCTCAAGAGCCAGAGTCGTTGCCAGCTCAAGGGCGCGCTTACGGCCATAAGGCATTTCAACAGTGATGGTGTCCGCCCATTTAGCCAGATCCACTTCTTCAAGCAGCTCCATGGCGCGGTCATTCAGTACATTGAGTGAACGGTCGGATTTCCAGAAGTGGAATGACGTACCCAGCTTGCGCTGAAGGGCGATACGTACATTATCCATAACCGTCAGATGGGGAAATACAGCGGAGATCTGAAAAGACCGGACCATACCCATTTTGGCAATATCAGTTGGGGACTGATGGGTTATGTCCGTGCCGTTAAACAGGATCTTTCCATGAGTCGGCGTCAGAAACTTAGTCAGCAGGTTGAAACAGGTGGTCTTACCTGCCCCATTGGGTCCGATCAGAGCATGGATGTGACCGCGCTGAACCTGAAGATTAACATCATCAACAGCGGTAAAACCTTTAAACTCTTTGATCAAGCCCTGGGTTTCCAGCACAAAATCTTGGCTCATTCCAAAGTCCTCGTAGCCGGAATGTCATTCCGTCTGCCAGCAGACAGATCACACTCCATAAATTGTATTGTTATTGTTTTATGCTGATCTGAAATCCATCCAACCTTGTTGTTTTTGTTACCTGAACGGTATCGTTCAGTGGCTAGTCAGATCAGCGAAAGGCGTTACAAATAACCTTTACGTAAACGTAACATATAGGGTTTAAAAAGCCCGTACAATCCCTTTTTTTACCTATTAGACCAATGGTTAATACTGTTTAAAACTTGTGACTATTTGCGGTCATTTGTCGCAAAAAAGGGACTAATGAGTCACACAAGCAGAGTTGAAATAATACTTAAAAAACAGTGTGTTGAAAAAAACAATTTCCCTGAGCAGGCAGAACCAGAGGCCAAATAGAGCCCCTGTTCTACTTCTGTCCTCAGTTTGAAATCAGGCCTGCGAAGGCTCCGGAGCCAAACCTTCACTCACCATTTTCTCGGTAATTTCCGGCAGGATAGATTCATCATCAATCGTCGACGGCATCGCATAAGACTCACCATTAGCAATCTTGCGCAGCACAGCTCGAAGAATCTTACCGGAACGGGTCTTAGGTAAACGGTCCACCACCAGAGCTCTCTGGAAACAGGCAATCGCTCCGATCTGTTCACGGATCATGGCAACCAGCTCCTTCTCAAGCACCTCTTCCTGAATATCGACACCATCTTTCAACAGGATCAGACCGACCGGCACCTGCCCTTTCAGGGACTCCTGCACGCCGATCACAGCACACTCTGCAACCGCAGGGTGCTTGGCAACCAGCTCTTCCATTTCGCCGGTAGAAAGACGGTGACCAGAGACGTTAATCACATCATCGGTTCGCCCCATGATGTAAACGAAGCCGTTTTCATCGATATAACCGCCATCACCTGTGTGGTAGTAGCCCGGATAGTCTGCCAGATAGGAACTCAGATAACGTTGATGATCATTCCAGAGTGTCTGAGCACAACCCGGCGGCAACGGCAGCTTAATGGCAATGCCACCATTCTCATTAGCCCCCAGCTGATGCCCCATCGGATCCAGCACCTGAACGTCGTAACCTGCTACAGGGCGATTTGTAGAACCCACACGGATATCGGTTGAACCCAACGCCGTCGCAGGAGCGGTTACCGGCCAACCGGTTTCTGTCTGCCACCAGTGGTCATAGATAGGTTTCTGAGAGATCTCGTGCAGCCAGTGATAGGTCGGAGAATCCAGCTTTTCGCCAGCTACAAAAATGTGTTTAAGGGAAGAAACATCATACTGACGGAAGAGATTACCTTCCGGGTCTTCTTTACGAATTGCACGAAAAGCGGTCGGTGCAGCAAACATACCGTTCACTTTGTACTCTTCAACAACACGCCAGAACGTACCCGCATCCGGCGTACGCACGGGCTTACCTTCGAAGAAGACCGTTGTACAACCACCCATCAATGGACCATACATAATGAAAGAGTGACCAACCACCCAGCCGACATCTGAGCAGCCCATCCAGACGTCACCCGCCTGCATGTTGTAGATATTGCGAAGGGCGTAATACAGCGCCACAGCATGGCCGCCGTTATCACGAACGATACCTTTAGGCTTACCTGTGGTACCCGAGGTATACATGATATAAAGCGGATCAGTACTCTTCATCGGCGTGCATCCCACCGGTGAAGACTGATCAAACAGCTCATACCAATCCAGATCACGGCCTGACTGCATCTGCGCTTTCGCCTGAGGGCGCTGCAGTACGACTACCCGCTCCGGCTTATGCTCGGCCTGATCCATAGCAGCATCAACCAGCGGCTTGTATTCGATGACTTTGGTGAATTCGATACCACAGGATGCGGTCAGAACCACTTTGGGTTTGGCATCATTGATGCGGATCGCAAGCTCATGAGGGGCAAAACCACCAAACACCACGGAGTGCACCGCACCGATGCGGGCACAAGCCAGCATGGCGATACCCGCTTCCGGCACCATCGGCATATAGATGATAACGCCATCACCTTTGCCCACACCCAGACTGGTCAGCGCACCGGCAAACTGAGCCACCTGATCGCGCAGTTCGTTATAGGTAAATTGTTTCTTTGAATTTGTGGCAGGAGAGTCATAGATAAGCGCAGTCTGCTCACCTCGCCCCTGTTCAATCTGATAATCCAGCGCCAGATAGCTGCTGTTCAGCTCACCATCGGCAAACCAACGGTGGGTACCGTCGTCGAGGGCTTCCAGAATCGCTTCCGGCTTTTTGAACCAAGCGATGTTTTCAGCCTGATCTTTCCAGAACGCTTCCGGTTCATTCAGCGAACGCTGATATTCACTTGCATAACTCATATCGGCCATCCATTTGTTATTGTTTTGCCTCAGGGATCGTCCCGGGCAAACTTATTGCGGCAAACATGACTGAAAATTTGAATCACAGTATCCGATGTTTTCAAAATTTTCTAAAAACCTCAGATTCAGGATCAGTTTTCAGTGCTTCTTATTTTTATTAACTAAAACTGTTTTATTACTGAATCGGTTTTCTATAGCTTCCGAAGAAGCTGTTATCCGCGGGTTAGCGAACAACCTGCCCAAACTCCTGCTCGGGCCACCTGACGAAGATATCAGGCATAAAGGCATTCCAAAAGAAAAGCTCTGTACCTGCTTTGGCGAACCCACCATGCCTTGATTTTCGACAATAGCAACGGATCACCAAAGAGATACAGAGCTCAGGATCTGTTAGTCCAGATCAGCAAACATCTTCTGGATGCTAGAGAAATCCAGAGAGCCATTACCGTTTGCAGCATGCATCGCAAACAGGTTACGGGCCATTGACCCCATAGGAATACTGCAGCGGGATTTCACCGCAGAATCAAACGCCAGACCCAGATCTTTCGCCATCAGGTCAACCATAAAGCCGCCCTGATAGTTATTAGAAGAAGGCACACCTTCCATCACGCCCGGATACGGGTTGTACACCTGCAGCGCCCAGTTATTACCGGAGCTTTTCGACATAATGTCGGACAATACCGCCGGATCCAGACCATTCTTGACGCCCATACCGATCGCTTCAGTGGTACCCGCCATCAGAATCGCCAGCAGCATGTTGTTGCAGACTTTTGCAATCTGACCCGCACCGGACGCACCTGCGTGGAAGATGTTTTTACCCATCGCTTCCAGAATCGGCTTAACCAGTTCGAAGGCTTCTTCAGTACCGCCGACGATAAAGGACAGGGTACCGGCCTTAGCACCGCCTACACCGCCGGATACCGGCGCATCAACCATCTTGATGCCGCGCTTTTCAGCTTCTGCGGCAACACGCTGAGCTGACTCTGCAGCAATGGTGCTTGAATCGATAATAACGGTGTTTTTATCAACGATATCCAGCAGACCAGCCTGATCGATATACAGGCCTTCAACATGCTGCTGAGCAGGCAGCATAGAGATAACAAAGTCCTTGCTGGTTGCTGCTGCTTCTGCCGATGCAGCAGACTGAGCGCCTTCTGCAACAGCGGCTTCAACAGCGGCAGGAACCAGATCAAAAACGGTCACTTCATGACCCGCTTTCACCAGATTCACAGCCATAGGGCCACCCATATTGCCTAAACCGATAAATGCGATCTTAGCCATCTGTAATCTCCATTTGTTCTTGTTTTGATTTTTAGATTGTTTTAACTGTTAGCTTGTTCTTGCGGGCAGAACAGAAGATCTGCCCGCCCTGAATTTTTAATGCCGGCTGATTAAAGGTCATTCAGCGGATGCTGCCCCTCAGCCCATAGAGGCTCAAAAAAGCTGTCCAGCCACTCGGTCTCTACCGCAGCCACATCAGCACTGTGCCATTTAGGCTCACGATCTTTATCGATCAGCAGGGCACGAATCCCTTCGGCAAACTCACCTTTACAGGCCGCCTGAACCGACAGATTCAGCTCAGAACGGAATACTTCAGCCAGCGACATCTGGCGGGTTGCTTTCAGCTGACGTACGATCAGCTGCATCGCCGTTGGCGAACCAGCCGCCAGAGAACCTGCTGCACGGGACAACCACTTGTCTTCTGTTTTAATGGATGTGATCTGCTTCACCAGAGTTGCCACATCATCGGCATCAGTCAGTTGCTGAATCAGGTCGAAATGATCGCGAACCGGCGACGATGGCAGTGCCTCAAGGCTTTGCGATTCCTGCTGACGCAGCACCTGATTCACAACAGTCTCAGCATCACCGGACCAATCCGCAGCCTGCAGGGCATCGAAGGTTGCTTCACGACGATCATGGGTCACAAAACGATCACCCAGACCAACAAACAAGGCATCAGCCGCATTGATGTTGGCACCGGTCAGACCCAGGAACAGACCCGTGCGACCCGGCATACGGTTCAGGAAGTAGCTACCACCCACATCGGGATACAGGCCAATGGTAATTTCCGGCATCGCAATACGGGCAGACTCGGTTACCACACGGTGACTGGCACCTGCCATCAGACCCAGACCGCCACCCATTACAATACCGTTACCCCAGAGGATAAACGGCTTGCTGAAGGTGTGAATCAGGTGATCCAGACGGTATTCGTCCGTGAAGAACTTTTCCGCATAAGGATTCGGGCCACCGGGATGCTCAACCATAGAGTTATACAGCTGAACAATGTCACCACCGGCACAAAAGGCTTTATCACCGGCACCCTGCAACCAGACTGCTTTTACCTGATCGTTCTGCTGCCACGCCAGAAACTGCGGATACATGGCCTCGATCATCTCAAGGCTCAGAGCATTCAGGGCTTTTGGGGCATTCAGGGTAGCAATCCCGATCAGATTGCCATCACGGGTTGCCAGCTCTTCAAAAACTACAGGTGCATCAGACATCACAGACTCCTCAGACTGACCAAAGGGATCAGGCGTTTTTCCATTCTGGTTTACGTTTTTCAAGAAACGCATTCACGCCTTCTTTCTGATCCTGAGTATCAAACAGGTCAACGAAGAGTTCGCGCTCCTGCATGCAGCCTACTGCCAGAGAGTTATTACCACGGGCGTTGTGAACCAGTGTTTTACAGGCAGTTACCGCTACAGGGCTCTGTTTAGCCACTTTTTCAGCCAGCGCAATCGCAGTCGCCAGTGCTTCACCTTTAGCAACCACTTCTTCAACCAGACCGATCTTCTCTGCCTTTTCAGCGGTTACGCGCTCACCACACAGAATCATGCGCTTCGCCCAACCTTCACCCACCAGCCAGGACAGGTTCTGAGTACCGCCTGCACATGGCAGAAGGCCAACAGCCGCTTCCGGTAGCGCCATCTGTGCCTGCTCTTCAGCGATACGGATATCGCAAGCCAGCGCACATTCCAGACCGCCGCCCATGGCATAGCCATTGATCGCGGCGATAGAAACACCACGGAACGCCTGCAGGGTTTCGAAGGCTTCACCAAAGATACGAGCCATATGACGAGCTACTGCTTTATCGCCATCAGCGAATTTGTTCAGATCCGCACCGGCAGAGAAGAACTTATCACCCTGACCAGTAACAACCAGCGCATAGATATCCAGATCCGCGTTCAGATCTTCGATCAGTTTTTTCAGTGCCGGCAGGGACTCATCATCCCAGGTGTTCGCCGGTGGGTTATTGATGGTCAGAATTGCAGTATTACCCTGAATTTCTAACAGCAGTTTTTCAGTGGTGGACTTAACGCTTGAATTGCTCATCGAATAACCTCCAGAACGCCGTCCATCATGACGCGGCGAGAAATAATTAAACGCATAATTTCATTAGTACCTTCCAGAATCTGATGCACACGGGCATCACGCATGTAGCGCTCCAGAGGGTATTCCTTGATATAGCCATAACCACCGTGCAGCTGAATTGCATCGTTGGTTACTTCAAAACAGGCATCGGTAGCAAAACGCTTCGCCATAGCGCAGTAAAGCGTTGCTTCACCGTCTTTCTCATCCAGCTTGGATGCTGCCAGACGCACCATCTGACGGGACGCCACCAGCTGAGTCACCATATCTGCCAGCTTAAACTGCAGCGCCTGGAAACTGGCCAGAGGCTTACCAAACTGCTCACGCTCCTGCATGTAACGCTGGGTATCGTTGACAGCTGCCTGTGCAGCACCCAGTGAACAGGTTGCGATATTGATACGACCGCCATCCAGCCCCTTCATAGCGATTTTGAAACCATCCCCCTCTTTACCCAGAATATTACGGGCCGGTACACGCACATCTTCAAAGGTAATCAGGCGGGTTGGCTGGCTGTTCCAGCCCATTTTTTCTTCTGCTTTACCGTAGTGAATACCTTCCGCATCAGCGGGTACAACAAAAGCGGAAATGCCTTTCGCGCCATCTTCCTGAGTACCGGTACGGGCCATCACCACCAGTACATCGGTGCTGCCAGCACCTGAGATAAACATCTTGCTGCCGTTCAGGATGTAGTCGTCGCCGTCACGACGGGCAGAAGTACGCAGAGAACCTGCATCAGAACCGGCACCCGGCTCTGTCAGGCAGTAAGAACCCAGCAGCTCACCCATCGCCATCTGAGGCGCAAACTCATCACGCAGATCTTCAGCCGCAAAGCTTGCGATCATCCAGGTGGCCATATTGTGAATGGTGATATAGGCGGTGGTTGAGGTGCAGCCCATCGCCAGCTCTTCAATAATCACGCTGGCATCCAGGCGGCTAAGACCCATACCGCCGGCTTCTTCCGGTACGTAGATTCCACAGAAGCCCATCTCACCGGCTTTTTTGATCACATCCACCGGGAAAATATGCTCGGCATCCCATTTGGCCGCATGTGGAGCCATCTCATTCTGAGCAAAAGACCGCGCCGCATCGCGGAAGGCGATCTGATCTTCTGAAAGATTAAAATCCATAATTCATACCATTGGCTGTCATTCTTGTTGTTTAAGGGCTGTTTTTAAGCGCTGTAGTTTTAGTGTTGTTGTTTTTAGTGCTGTTCTTTCAACATCGGTGCACTAAGGCTCTGAGCCTGATCATCTTTAGAAAAGCGAGTTGCCTAGATCGGAAAAAATGTCTGTTGCAACACGACTTTATAAAGATGACGTTTACGTCAACTTCACTTAAACACTATAAGAGATAAACCCCATAATGCAATAAGATTAAAACTGTGTTTTTAAAGGAAAAAGACTGAGGGATAAAAACAGAGGAAGGGGCAGCTTCCTCTGTTTTAAAGGCAGAACCTGAAGCCACATCAATCAGGTTCTGCCGGTTCGGCTTACTTCAGGTTGATCGAGAAGTTAGGGCCGGATTCAATATCTTCGTTGAACCAGCGCGCAGTGATGGTTTTGGTTTCTGTGTAGAAACGAACCGCCTGCTTACCGTAAGCGTGCTGATCACCGTAGAAAGAACCTTTCCAGCCAGTGAAAGAGAAGAAAGGCAGTGGTACAGGAATCGGAATGTTGATACCCACCTGACCCACTTCGATTTCGTGCTGGAACTTACGTGCCGCTGCACCGGAAGCGGTAAACATAGACGTACCGTTACCGTATGGAGAGTTGTTGATCAGAGCGATCGCCTCATCCAGAGTATCAACTTCTACCAGACACAGCACAGGGCCAAAGATCTCTTCCTGATAGATCGTCATTTCAGGTTTAACACCGGCAAACAGCGTTGGGCCAACCCAGTTACCGTCCGGATAACCTTCTACCACACAGTCACGACCATCCAGCAGCAGCTCTGCACCTTCATCAACACCTTTCTGGATCAGACCGCAGATACGCTCTTTTGCCTGAGGGCTGATCACAGGACCATAGCTTGCACCCGGATCGTTCCACGCACCCGGACGCGCCTGCATCAGCGCTTCTTTAATCTCATGTTTCCATTCGCGGGCTTCACCCACCAGAATGGTTACCGAGATCGCCATGCAGCGTTGACCTGCAGCACCAACAGAAGCACCGGCAATGTTGTTAATTACACGCTGTTTAGCCGCATCCGGCATAACAACCATGTGGTTCTTAGCACCGGCGAAGCTCTGAACACGCTTCATGTTGTCGGTACCGGTTTTGTAAATGTACTGACCTACTGGTACAGAACCTACGAAAGAGATCGCACGGATATCAGGGTGATGCAGCAGGAAGTCTACCTGCTCTTTACCACCGTGAATCACCTGCAGAACACCTTTAGGTGCACCGGCTTCTACAAACAGCTCAGCCAGACGCATTGGAGTCAGTGGATCCTGCTCAGATGGCTTCAGAATGAAGGTGTTACCGGAAGCGATCGCCATTGGGTACATCCACAGCGGGATCATCGCAGGGAAGTTAAATGGAGTGATACCGGCACAAACACCCAGAGGCTGAATGTAGCTGTAAGTGTCGATTTCACGAGCTACGTTTTCTACCGTTTCACCCATCATCAGGCTTGGGATGTTGGCGGCGTGCTCAACAACTTCGATACCACGCCACAGATCACCTTTCGCATCTTCGAAGGTTTTACCGGTTTCAGAGCTCAGAATCTCAGCAATCTCATCATGATGCTCTTTCAGCAGCGCCTGATAGCGCATCATTACTCGGGCACGGTCAGAAATAGGTGTTTCTTTCCAGGTCTCGAAAGCGGCTTTCGCGCTTTCGTATGCAGCTTCCATTTCGCTTTGAGTCGCAAAAGGTACTTCGCACAGCACTTCCTGAGTTGCAGGATTCGTTACTGGCATGAAGTTGTCAGACTTACTCTGAACAAACTCACCATCAATAAACAGCGGGACTCTTTTAGTCATATCAATCACCTTATTTCGTCCGGTTAACCGGTTTTATTGTTGTTAGTTCGCTGACAGGCTTAGCCATCAGTTGTTAGCATCTTAAATAGGCTTAAGACAAACCTAGCGGTTGCTTGGATATATGTAAACTAGCACAGGGTCTAAGAGGCAAGGATTGACTAAATTGCCCACTTACTGGACTATATTGCTGTTTGTCGTATTTCACAGCAAAGAGTCAGACTAATGTCGCAAACCTCAGATTGGCCGCTCCCGTCCGGCAGCGTACGCTACCTTGTGCCTCAGTTTCTTCGTGACAAGTTGCGCCAACACCCTTTGAGCTGCGGCCTCTACCCCATCTCTTTCGGCAACTACAAAGAAGCCCTCGGCCATCAGATGCAGCGGCAGGATCATGATGATTTTCTGGTGATTTACTGTATTAAAGGCAGCGCCGATCTCTGGCTAAAAGATCAGCATCATGAGGTAAATGCCGGAGACATCCTTCTTTTACCCCCGGGAACTGATCACCAATACAAAACTCGGGATGAGGACCCCTGGAGCATCTACTGGCTTCACTTAAAGGGAGAGGATTGCCCTCTTGCGGCAGAACACGCAGGCTTTATTCAGGGGAATTATCTGCAGCAGTTCGGCACACACCCGAAGCTGATTCAGGACTTTGACCGTCTGATCGATTGCCGAACTGGTGGCTACAACATCAATACTTCTATCTATGCTGCCAACCTGATTCGTCAGATACTGTCCTATATTGCGCTTCTGAAACCAACTACGGCTAGCGCCCGCAGCAGCCAGCTCAGCCTTGATACTGTTCATGCACTGATGCAGGAGAATCTGCACACCCGTCTTGATCTGGACACACTGGCAAAAGAAGTAAACCTCTCCAAGTTCCATTTTGTGAACAAATATAAAGAACTAACGGGACTAACCCCCATTCAGCACTTCCTGCACCTGAAGATCGAACGCGCTTGCTACCTGCTGGATATCACTCAGCAAAGTATCTCCGAGATCAGCTACAGCCTCGGCTATGAAGACAGCTACTATTTCTCCCGTCTGTTTAAAAAGGTAATGGGCATCGCTCCGACCCAATACCGTCGGAAGCAACGCCACTGATCAATTATTTCTGCCAATGATAACGCCCCTTAACCCCTTATAGCGCGCGACCTGCACAGATGTCAGCTGCTTACTTTTTTGATAAGATTCGCGTTCTTTTTCAAGCAGTTAGCTTTAAGGTTTTACACGCAAATGTGATTACGGCCTTTTAACGAGCAAACACCCTTTCTTCCTTTTACCGGGCACTGCTTGCTTTTCACCTTTACGTAAACGTAAACTTTGGATAGAGTTAGCCTGAACAGACAGGCAGACACACTGGCGGCCTCAAAAGATGACCCTAAAAAATAAGATTACCCGAAAAACATATGGCATTAGCGAGCTGTCTAAAGAGTTCGATATCACAACCCGTACCATACGTTTCTACGAACAACAGGGCTTGATATCGCCGACCCGCAACGGTCAGACCCGTATTTACAGCGAAAAAGACCGGGTTCGCCTGATGCTGACCCTGCGCGGAAAGCGCCTCGGCTTTAGTCTTGCTGAAACCAAAGAGTTGTTTGATCTTTATGACACAACTCTGGAAGGTGATGAGAAGCAGCTGAATCTGATTCTCGGTATTCTCAGTGAGAAAAAAGCAGAGCTTGACCAGCAGCTGCAGGATATCCAGCGGGTACAGACTGAACTGAACCTGGTTCAGGATCGCTGCCAGAAGGCTCTTGACGAAGTGCTTAACAAAAAGAAAAGCAAGTCGGCCTGAGACCACTCCCGGATCCGCCTGCTTTTCAGGAGCTATCCAGACAAAACAATCGGCCAGAGGTACGTTGTAAATTCATAAAACCTGCACGTCTACAAATAGCAGGTCTGCCCGTGGCAACCTACGGGTCGGCATAATTCAGTTACGTCAGTCAAAAGCCTTAAAAGAATTCAGCCGCCATTGGTAATAACAATAACAGAGCCAATGGCAACGAGGACTTAGGAGCAGGTTTGCTCCCGTTAAAACAACAATAAAATCAACCTAGAAGGTGGGTTATGACTACAAAAGCAATGAGCTACGTCAGCGGCACCAGTGACATGCCTCTGATCGGTAAAACCATTGGTGATCTCTTCGACGAGACCGTCGCCAAGTATCCAACTAACGATGCTCTGATCTCCCGTCATCAGGGTCTGCGTTACACCTATAAAGAGCTGCAGGCCGAGGTTGATCGTTGCGCTAAAGCCCTCTTGCACCTTGGTGTACAGAAAGGCGAACGTGTTGGTATCTGGGCACCGAACTGTGCTGAATGGTGTATCACCCAGTTTGCTACCGCCAAGATTGGTGCGATTCTGGTTAACATCAACCCAAGCTACCGCACCCACGAACTGGAATATGCCCTCAAACAATCCGGCACCAGCACCCTGATTCTGCAGGGTGAATTCAAAGTTTCCCACTATGTCGATATGATCTGCGAGCTGGCGCCGGAACTGCGCGACAGCGTTGCCTCTCAATTCAAATCCGAAAAACTGCCTCAACTGAAACGGGTGGTTTGTCTGGATGAAGATCTGGCCACCGAAGGTATGTGGACCTGGTCTGATCTGATGTCGATGCACGACAAAACCACGGACGCAGAACTGCGTGAACTGCAGGCTACGCTTCAGTTTGATGATCCGATCAATATTCAGTACACCTCGGGTACGACTGGTGCGCCAAAAGGTGCAACCCTGAGCCACCACAATATCCTGAACAACGGTTTTTTTGTTGCCGAAGGAATGGATCTTACTCATAAAGACCGCATGGTTATTCCTGTGCCTCTGTATCATTGTTTCGGCATGGTGATGGGCAACCTGGGCTGTGTGACTCATGGTGCGACTATGATCTATCCCGCTGAAGGTTTTGATCCGGTAACTACTTTGCAGGCAGTGGCGGAAGAGAAAGCGACAACTCTTTATGGTGTTCCAACCATGTTTATCGCTGAGCTGGAACATCCTGAGTTTGAATCCTTCGATCTGAGCACGCTGCGTACTGGCATCATGGCAGGTTCTATCTGCCCGATTGAAGTGATGAAGAAAGTGATCGCCAAGATGCACATGAAAGATGTGACAATCTGCTACGGCATGACCGAAACCAGTCCGGTAAGTTTCCAGACCAAAATGGATGCGCCGATTGAGAAGCGTGTATCCACTGTTGGCACCATCCACCCTCACCTTGAGGTGAAACTGGTTGATCCTGAAACCGGCAACGTGGTTGAGCGCGGTGAAAAAGGCGAGCTTTGTACCCGTGGTTACAGCGTAATGCTGGGCTACTGGAACAATGAAGAGGCGACGGCTAAATCTATCGAAAACGGCTGGATGCACACCGGTGATCTGGCAGAGATGGATGAAGAGGGTTATGTCGCGATCACAGGTCGTATCAAGGATATGATCATCCGTGGCGGTGAGAACATCTACCCACGTGAAATTGAAGAGTTCCTCTACACTCACCCGGATGTCAGTGATGTTCAGGTGATCGGTGTACCGGATCAGAAATACGGTGAAGAAGTGATGGCCTGGGTATCTCTGCACGAAGGTAAAGACCTGTCTGAAGCCGAGATCCGTGAGTTCTGTAAAGGCAAGATCGCCCACTTCAAGGTGCCGCGTTACTTCAAGATCACCCGCGACTTCCCGATGACAGTAACGGGTAAGATTCAGAAGTTCAAAATGCGTGAGATCAGTACTGAAGAACTGGGTCTGGAAGGTTAAGCCATCCGACTGGTTTGCATAACCGCCACGACCAAGCCCCAGCTCAGCTTTAGCCCCCTACTAAAGAGTACCCGCTAAAGGCTGGTCTGCAAGTGACTCAAAGCGGCTCTTTTGATACAAAAGAGTCGCTTTTTTTATCTGCTAATAAAGCATTTTAAAAGTAATGCGTTACATAACCTGATCAGCCGCAAAGGACCCCGCTTATGAGTGACTTAACCCAGCACTATCAATCCACTGATTCGCTCTGGCAACAGATTGAAAAAACGCTCCTGGCTGCGGATATCAATCCTGAAACTCAGCTCAACAGCGACCTACTCGCCCCTATTGATCAGCTACATATCGGCGGTCGTCAGGCAACACAGCAACTAATCAATCAGGCTGATCTGGCATCCGGCTGCCGGGTTCTCGAAATTGGCTCAGGGCTTGGTGGAACAGCCCGCCTGCTTTCAGAAATTATCCCCTGCACTATCACAGCAATTGATATCACCGACAGCTTTAGTCAGGCACATACCGAGATCAACAAACGGATGTCGATCAACAACATCCGGGTCGTTTGCGCAGATGCCTGTGTGATGCAGGTTCCCCCTGCCAGTCAGGATCTGATCATCAGTCAGCACACGTTAATGAATATCCCTGACAAAAAAGCACTTTTAGAGACGCTGTCGCAAAGCCTTAAACCGGGCGGCCAACTTTTACTCCACGAAGTTATTGCCGGCAACAACCCTGAACCGATTCAACTCCCGGTTCCCTGGGCATCGGATCAAACGCACAGCCACCTTCCGGACAAAGAGGGATTGATTGCCCTGCTTGAAGAAGCTGGCCTAATGCTCAAAAGTTTTACCGATGTCACCGATAGCGCTTTAGCCTGGCGCACAAAGCACACCCAACGGGAAGCCGGGTCAAGTCAGCAGGGTAAAACGCAGGTCGCATCGCCATTGAATCCCAGGATCATCTTTGGAGAACGCTTTCTGCAGATGGGAAAGAATGTTATGGCGAACCTCGCCGATGACAAAGTCCGGGTCGTAGAAGCTGTTTTTATACGTCAGTAATTCCCTAATATAACTCTGGTTTTACTGGTCTTATTCCAATAAAATTACCTAATGTTACAAATACTAATTGAGCGAATCACCCGCTTGCCAGATCCCGGCACGGGTCAATGAACGGCCACACAATAATAATTTCAAGCGACAGCCAAGGAGATACGCCACGATGAGCGCACAAGGAATGCCCACCGCATCAGGTACACCTCTGTTAACCCAGATGTTAGTCACCGTCATGCTACCGATCATTATTTTAATGAGCGGTCTTACCTTCTGGATCTATTCGGAAATCAAGGCCGAAACCTCTGCGATTATGCTGACTTCCGGTGAGCAGATAGCAGAAGGACACGCCGCCGAGGTCAGTGCTACCCTTGCGGGCCTGCAAGAGCAGGTTTCTATGCTGGCCACAACCCCTATGCTCTCCAGCGATCGTCGTGATGATGCCCTGATGCAATGGTTTGAAGGCAATCTGAAAGAGCTCAAACTGGCTGAAATGATCTTCTTTGTCGATACTCAGGCGCAGGCTACGTATCTGGCCAATAACGGCAAAACCGGCCAAGCCAACCTGAGTGAACGCCAATACGTTAAAGACCTGTTGAGCGGCAAGGAAGAGCTAATTCTGACCAACCCTATCGTGTCCAAAGCAACGAACAAACCAATTTCGGTGATAGCCCGGGTTGTTAAAGATTCACAAGGCAATATCGCCGGCATTCTTGCCATCACGATTACCCTGGAAATGCTGACTCAAATTACAGACAACATTCATCTGACCGATGGAAGTTATGCCTGGATTGTTGATGGTTCCGGTTTGCTGGTTGCGCACCCTTCTGAAAAGGCACGTATGACCATCAATGTGACTGATGCTGACAAGAAAGGCTTTACCGGTCTGGATGAGCACGGCAAAAGAATGGTTTCTGGCGAAAAAGGCACTGGAGACATTCTGAACATCCAGGGAGAGCGGGTCACAATGATCTTTACCCCGATCAAGAACACACCGGGATGGACCTTTGGTGTATCTGTTCCGACTAATGAGCTTTACGCGACCGCGAACCGCCTGTCCAGTTATCTGGTGGTTATAATGTTGGTTGTTTTAGGTATCATCATCGGTCTTGTCATTATGGCAAGCCTGTCACTGGCAAAACCTATTCATCGTCTGGTTGAAGCGATGGAGGTTGTCACCAGTGACGATAGCGGCATTAACGCCCGCCTTAAAGCATCAGGCCCCCGCGAGATTCAGGCTGTTACCAACAGTTTTAACCGCTTTATGGAAAAACTGGGGCAATCTGTAGATCAGATTATCGGTATTGCCGGAGATCTGACTCACGCCTCACAAAGCCTTGAAGCCACGGGTACCACCCTCAACCAGCAGGTGGTTAGCCAATCCAGAGAGATGGATCAGGTAGCGTCAGCAGCTAATCAGCTAACCAGTACCTTCGAAGAAGTCGCCCACAGCGCCCAGCAAGCATCCGATGAAAGCGTTCGAGTGAAAGAACAGGCCAATAAAGGTCACGAAGCCCTGATGCACAATCAAAAACAGATCGCGTCTCTTTCTGATCGGATCAGTGCCGCTGCACAGGAATTGCAACAGCTTCATCACTCCAGCGAGCAGATCGGAGAAGTCCTGGACAGCATTACCGGTATCGCCGAACAAACTAACCTGTTAGCCCTTAACGCCGCCATTGAGGCTGCCCGCGCAGGTGAACACGGACGGGGCTTTGCTGTGGTAGCAGACGAGGTTCGCACCCTGTCGGAACAAACCCGCAAGTCTACTGAGAAAACCCAAAGCGTTATTCAGGAACTCCGTGAGCTGATTGTTCATGCCATCGGCACCATGGATGCCGGAGCCAAAGAAGCCGTTGAAACCGTAGAACGCTCTAAAGAAGCCGAACAAGCCCTGACCGACATTCAACAGGCCGTTACCAAACTGGAGCAAATGAACCTGCAGATCGCAAGTGCTACAGAAGAGCAACAGGCCACCATGGAAGAGGTCAACAATAATATTGGCCACTTGGCCGAAGCGGTTTCAGTACTTCAGGATGAAACGGCTCAGATCAGCCATCAAAGCTCATCCATGGCCAGCACCGGTCAGCAGATGGAGCAGATTGCCCGTGCGATCTAAACACTGCTCTTTAGAATGACAAAAGCCCGGTAAACAGGTTTGTTTACCGGGCTTTTTACTGTGAAGAGTTTGTACTCGGACGCGGGTGTCAGAACACTACTTGCCGGGAACAGAGAAATGGTTACAGAAGCATCACACTGCCTCACCGACAGGTGGCAGATAAAGCACCAGCCCCCAGCTGTATGCTATACAGAAGTTCGCCCAGCGGATCAGGGTGTCACGGGCCTGAGGATCATTGATACCCGCGCGCACCTCAACGGTCAGCGCTTCAAGGTTCTCCGGGCGGCAGATGTACACCTGGGTTGCACCTGCCGGTTCCGGCAGGGTTACGCCTTCAATTCTGAAATCGTAAGGGGTCAGCGTCGCCAGCTGCTCCAGCTGCTGGTCGGTCACTCTGTCCTCGTCGTTCAGCTCCAGTCCGATACCGCACAGAGGGAATAAGGACTCAAGCAGTGCCCAATAGATGGCCCCCTGCCCGGGGTGGCGAATCTGAGCACTGAGCAGGTCTTCCAGCATCTCACCGGCACGGGAATCCAGCGCTTCCAGTTCAGCCACCCGCCCTTTCATCTCTGCGGCAATCACCTCCCGGTTGTCCGGATCCATATCGCTGAGTACCGATTCCAGCACATCAAACTGTACGCTGATGGCCGTTATTACGTTGCGCATAATACAGTCCCTGATTTCTGTTATCCGTGAGCTTCAAATACGGCTTCAGCCATATCCGACTGATAGAAAATATTCTCGATACGATCCATAAAGCATTCCGGCATTATCACCTTGCGGATCGAGGGCAGATTTTCAAAGCCCTGAGAGCCGATAGACTCAATCTGCGGCGGGATCACCAGCTCCTCAAACGCGTTATAGGCAAATGCCGAACTGCCGATCTCCGTGACTGAATCAGGCAGCTGCAGCTGTGTCAGGCGGTTACGGCTGAAGCAGTAATCGGGGATTTTTGTCAGCGGGGCTTTAATGTCCAGTGTTTCCAGCGCGTTACGGGAAAAAGCACCATCTCCGATAAAGGCTACCGCCTGCGGAATCATCAGCTGCTGAAGTCCATTATCGTGAAAGGCATCTTCGCCGACGTAGTTAAGTGTTTCCGGCAGAGTTACCGCACCCAGCTGGTTATGGCAGAACACCTGCCTGCCCAGACTGCGCAGCTTCGATGGCAAGACCACCTTGGTCAGTTGTTTCTCGGTAAAGGCTTGTTCCGCCAGATGCGTCACCGGCTTTCCGTTGATCGTGTCCGGCAGGGTCAGCTCGGTCTCCTGACCGATATAACCGGTGATGGTGATACTGGCGTGATGCTCCTGGTAGATCAGACTGTCATCGTAGGCTTTGATTATCAGCGCCTGCATCAGAGAGGGGTTTTCAAAGGTCAGGGCATAGCCCTTGCTGCGGTAGACCAGCGCCGCCAGTGCAGACAGCAGTAACGCCGGTTTAAACTCGCTGTGTCCAGCACAACGCCGGAAAAAGTGCTGATGCTGCATCATGGCGGCAATTACCGCCTGATTGAAGGCGGGCTCGTCCGCCTCTGAATGCAGAATCACCTGCAGCAGCGGCTGCCAGATCTGTGCCGGGTAATCCAGCGAAAATTCGTCGTCCGCCTTAACGGCTTCAAGGTACGGTGTAACAAGGTCACTGATGCGTTCATCGGCGCGGCTGGTCAGCTGTCCGAAAGCCGCTTTCAGTGACCGGATCAGCACAGCAGTCCGCTTTGGCAGAGCAGATAAGGCCTGCTCCTGAGCGACAAAAGCGATCAGTGCTTCGGCATACGCATCATCCTGTTGCAGCAGTGCGCAGGCAAAGGCGGCCAACCAGGCATCGGTACCAAAGGCAGTGTCATAAGGCTGCCAGTTATCCTGTGCTGCCTGCGCCTGAGCAAACTGCTGCTTCTGCATCTCTACCAGAGATGCCAGCGAAGCACGGCACACATCCCGCTCAACCCCCTCAGCAAGCTGTTTTTCCAGCACTCTTATCTGCTGGCAAACCAGTTTGCTCAATAACAATCGCCGGTCAGCACCGTCCGGGGCCTGATCCAGCTGCTGATACCGGGCCTTAAGCCCGGATGGCTCCGGCAGCGCGTCGTCGGCCAGCAACAGATAATCCTGATAAAAAGGGGTTTGCGGCGCTGCTGCGGAGCTGTTTCCCTGTGATCTCATACCACGTCCTTCTGTCCATAGAGGCCTTGGCGGATCAACCATAAGGCCACTGAATAAAACGCACTATCTTATAGAAAGCGGCAAAACAGGAAAAAATATTTCCGCAGAATAACTAAAAGGCCGAATGATTATTTGAGATTCACCATTGCGGATGTATCGCCTTATCAGGTTTGTACGACGCAGGCACTGCGGTGGCCCGCCTTGCCAAGTCCGGGCGCGGTGATTAAGATGCAGCGCTTTAAATTGTCAGAAGAAGTCGCTTATGTCCCTGCCATCATGCCCGAAATGCAGCTCCGAATTTGTTTATCAGGATCAGGAACTTCTGATCTGCCCGGAATGCGCCCACGAGTGGAATCCGTCTGAAGTGCCGGAAGATGATTCCACAGCGGCAAAAGATGCCAACGGGACTCAGCTGAATGCTGGCGACAAGATCACCCTGATTAAGGATCTGAAGGTTAAAGGCTGCTCTATGGTGCTGAAAATCGGAACCAAAGGTCTGATCAAGCGCATCGTTGATGGCAAAGATCACGAGCTGGACTGCAAGCTGGACGGTGCTGGCGATATGATGGTGACGGCCAAATTCGTTAAGAAAGCCTAATCATCCACAAATAAAAAGAAAGCCGGTTTGACTCAGCTAACCAGTCAAACCGGCTTTCTAATTTATGGCTTAAAGCCCGATACCGAGAATCTTCTCAATCCCTTCCTGCTCTATCAGAGCGGCAAATTTATTAACCGCATCGGATTCTGCCAGTTCATAGCCCTGTGTCGCATGGCCTTTCACCGACAGATGTTTACTGCCGATCACATTACCCTCATGATCTTTGGTGTCCAGCGTGATATTCACGGTGGCCACCTGAATACCGGAATACTCAGAATAGAGGCTTTCCTTCTTCAGCTCGATACTGACCAGATCTCCCAGGTTAACCATGCGGGTTTTGGCAACCAGAAAGCCTTCATCGGTCAACCCCCTTCGGATCGGTTGTAAAAGCGACTGATCTTTAAAATCACTGGTCAGATAGAACACCAGATCTCTACGCTGCTTTTCAAGCTCTGAGTGCAGCGACAGTGTGTAGTTGCGGTAGCCTTCCACATCAAAACCGCTGGCAATACCCGAAAGAATCCAGATGGACGGCATAAGCTGCCTGGCCCTTTCAATGGATTGCTGAATAACCCGGTAGCGTCTCAGGGCATTATCCTCTTTTGACTCTGTCAGCCTATGGCCAATTTCCCGGAATCCGGTACTAACCTTATCCGCAAGACTTCGGATAAAGAGGCTACGCTCCGAATGTACCAGCACCACATACCGGTCAGACCGAATCTGTTCCGCAGCGACTATCTGATAATGACTGATCGAAATTTCAGCAACATCTCTGCGAAGTTCACTGGTCGGGACCTCTTCAAATCCATGAGTACCATAGCTAGTTTTCGAACTGAATCCGGATTCAACCTGCCGGCTCAATTTAACCAGCAGATCAACAAGCGCCTTCTTCGTGGCATCCTCTACTGAACGACCACTACCAACGCCGTTAAGGTAACGCTCATCATTAGCAGGGGGCTGAGTGTACCATTCCGGCACATCAGCCGTTCTTCCCACGGTGACATCTTTTTTAGCACTGCATCCCAGTAAAAAGACGGAACACAGAATGAAAATGTATGGAAGGCACAGTTTACGCATCAGAACTCCGGATTATCTTCAGGTCAGGCACCCTATTCGTAGCCATCCTACTCTCAAAAAGAATCAATCTACTCTCACTGTAAAACAGTTACATTTGCAGCTGAATAATACGATTTGAGGCTCCAGGGGAACTTTTCCTTTTCGTTTTGCCTTTGAATTAGCCACTTCTACCCCGTGTTTAATCTCACTGATTTCTTTGCGGGACAAACGGCGGCTATGGCCGTGTAATGGACAGCGGTTCCTTTCTCCATCAGAAGAAATACGTTCTCCGGACATCCGTTACACCTTCTTATTCAGATATTTCTGCCAGCTTACGCAGAGCAAACTCTCCACGCTCGGCTACCGGACCGTCAGTATCCGCTGCAAACTGCCGCGCATAAGCGGCCGCGGCAAACCCAGGCTCCTGACAATGCTTGATCAGGAATTCGGCCGCAATTCGACGCACTTTTACCGAAGGGTCCGTTGCCGCAAGAGCCATCATCTCACTAAAACACAAATCCACCGACACGGGTCGCTCACCGGTTATCGCCACCACTTCACCAATACAATAGCGCTTGTCTTTCCAGCGAAGCTCTCGGCCTTCCAGCCAATACATACGCCCCTCAAACAGACTTCGGAAAGCCCGGGCACGAACAGTGGGCTGTGCAGCGGTGCGAGCAATCTCAACCAGACGCTGATCCAGAATACCGGAGCGACCTAACTGACCAAAAAGGGTTGGCATTGGGCCGGACGGTGAAGATAACAACATCTGCCTCAAAGGTTCAGCAAATCGTGGCTGGCTAATAATGTCCAATAACACCTTACGCTCGCGCTCGCCAATACGTCCCCAGCTATTCCAGTGACAAAGCATCACACTGGCAGCCTCTGCAACAATCTCTGAATCTGTTTCAGCCGCCAATCGAGGAAGGGCCTCACAAGCAGCCCCCCGAACAGCTTCAACCCAATCATTCAACCGATGCAGAACAAAGGAAAAGAAGAATGCATTGGCAGCCCCACCGGATAATGTCCGCAGGGTTTTCTCCCGTCTATAGCCATTCCAGCTGATAAGGTCCAGCCAGGTCATAAACCTCGTTTCACTGATCTGATACCGGCTAAGGGCATTATCAAATTCTGCCCGAATCCAATACTCCCAGTCCTTCATACCTGAAAGTGGCAGTGATGATGTAGCCTCCGTTAAAGGTGCCATATCAGCGTAAACACTTGTCTGTCCCCTGAGGGAATTAACCAAATGGTGTATAGCATCACGAATAAGACGTTCACGTTCTGTTAAGTCATTAAAAACCATAAATTCCCTTTCAAACTTTGGATTACACCACTCAGAAAAGCAGAGAGTGTATCGGCCGTGTGTACCGAGGTAAATGCAGGCATCTGTGACAAGGTTCGCACGCTGGTACCAGTAGCGTACAAACACCTATCAAAATTTCCCTTTACGTTAACGTCAACTTGAATTAAATTTACTCCATCGAATATCAGAGGGTGTGTTTTCGCCATGCACGGAAAACCACCCCCAAAGAACAGCAACATCAAACCCGAACAATAAAAATTAGCAATAAAGAGGCAACGCCATGAAATCCATCTACAAAGAGTTTAACTTTGGCCTGGGCGATACTTACGACATGCTGCGCGAGCAGGTAAATCGTTTCGCGGCAGAAGAGATTGCTCCGCGTGCAGCCCAGATCGACCACGATAATGAGTTCCCGGCTGATCTGTGGCGTAAATTTGGTGATATGGGTCTTCTGGGTATCACGGTATCTGAAGAGTTTGGCGGTTCTGAAATGGGCTATCTGGCTCACGTTATCGCGATGGAAGAGATCTCCCGTGCCTCTGCTTCTGTTGGCCTGTCCTACGGTGCCCACTCCAACCTGTGTGTGAACCAGATCAAACTGAACGGTAATCAGGCGCAGAAAGAGAAATACCTGCCCAAACTGGTTTCCGGTGAGCACATTGGCGCACTGGCAATGTCTGAGCCAGGTGCCGGTTCTGATGTTGTCGGTATGAAGCTACGCGCTGAGAAAAAAGGCGATCGCTACATCCTGAACGGTAACAAAATGTGGATCACCAACGGTCCAGATGCCAACACCTACGTGATCTATGCTAAGACTGATACTTCTGCGGGCTCTAAAGGCATTACTGCTTTCATCGTTGAGCGTGATTTCCCGGGCTTCAGCCGTCACCAGAAGCTGGACAAGCTGGGTATGCGTGGTTCCAACACCTGTGAGCTGGTATTTGAAGACTGTGAAGTACCGGAAGAAAACGTACTGGGCGAAGTAGGTAAAGGTGTTCGCGTTCTGATGAGCGGTCTTGACTACGAGCGTACCGTTCTGACCGGCGGCCCTACCGGTATCATGCAGGCTGCGATGGATATCGTTGTTCCTTATATCCATGACCGCCAGCAGTTTGGTCAGTCCATCGGTGAGTTCCAGCTGGTTCAGGGTAAAGTGGCGGATATGTACACTACTATGAACGCCTGTAAGTCTTACCTGTACGCTGTTGCCCGTGCCTGTGACCGTGGCGAAACCAGCCGTAAAGATGCTGCCGGTGTGATTCTGTACTGTGCAGAGAAAGCGACTCAGGTTGCACTGGATTCTATTCAGCTGCTGGGCGGCAACGGCTATATCAATGAATTCCCTACCGGCCGCCTGCTGCGTGACGCCAAACTGTACGAGATCGGTGCCGGTACTTCCGAAGTTCGCCGTATGCTGATCGGCCGCGAGATCTTCGCAGAATCCAAGTAAGACTCTCCTCTGTGCTGGCCTCTGTTGAGCTAAAACAGCCATAGACAGCCAGCCTTTTTACCTATTTCAATCCTTTCTCCCGGTAGGAACTACCTGCCGGGAACAGGTCTGGCAAGGCAGACAGTCCTAAACGACTTTTTATGAGTCTTAAGGCTGTTTGGCGTTTCAGAAAGCCCCCCTGCACGACGAAACGTCAGTCTGTCTTGCCAATTTAATTTCAGGAGCTAACCATGGCGGTTATCAAAAGCAAAATAAATACCCGCTCCGAAGAGTTCCAGACCAACCTGGGCAACATGAAGCGTCTGGTACAGGATCTGCGTGAGCAACTGGCTGAGATTAAAAAAGGTGGCGGTGAAGCTGCCCAGAAAAAACATCTGGATCGTGGCAAGCTGCTGCCCCGTGACCGTATCAATGGCCTGCTGGACGAAGGCGCTCCCTTTATGGAGCTGTCGCAGCTGGCGGGTCTGAATGTTTATAAAGATTACGTGCCTTCTGCAGGCATTATTACCGGCATCGGTCGTGTCAGCGGTCAGGAATGCATGATCATCGCTAACGATGCCACCACCAAAGGCGGCACCTACTACCCGCTGACCGTTAAAAAGCACCTGCGTGCGCAGGAGATTGCTGAGAAGAACCACCTGCCTTGTATCTACCTGGTGGATTCCGGTGGCGCCAACCTGCCGAATCAGGATGAAGTATTCCCGGATCGTGATCACTTTGGCCGTATTTTCTACAATCAGGCCAATATGTCCGCCAAAGGTATCCCGCAGATCGCTGTGGTAATGGGTTCCTGTACTGCCGGTGGTGCTTATGTACCGGCTATGGCGGATGAATCCATTATTGTGCGCCAGCAAGGCACCATCTTTCTGGCGGGGCCTCCGCTGGTAAAAGCAGCGACGGGTGAAGTGATCTCCGCAGAAGATCTGGGTGGTGCTGACGTGCACTGTAAAACCTCCGGTGTGGCTGACCATTACGCGATGAACGATCAGCACGCGCTGCAGATCGCCCGTCAGTGTGTGGCCCGTCTGAATCCGAACAAAAAAGTGGAACTGGATATCCAGCCTTCCCGTCCGCCGCTGTACGATCCGGAAGAGATCTACGGCATCGTCTCTGAAGACCTGCGTAAGCCTTATGATGTGCGTGAAGTGATCGCCCGTGTGGTGGATGGCTCAGAATTTGATGAGTTCAAACAACTTTACGGGACAACTCTGGTAACAGGTTTTGCCCGTATCCACGGCTATCCAGTGGGTATCGTTGCCAACAACGGCGTACTCTTCTCTGAAGCGGCGCTGAAAGGCGCGCACTTTATCGAGCTGTGTGCCCAACGCAATATTCCTCTGGTATTCCTGCAGAACATCACCGGCTTTATGGTGGGTGGTAAGTACGAATCCGAAGGAATCGCGAAAAACGGTGCCAAAATGGTAACGGCTGTAGCCTGCGCCAAAGTACCTAAATTCACCATGCTGATCGGCGGTAGTTTCGGTGCCGGTAACTACGGCATGTGTGGCCGCGCCTATGATCCGAACCTGATGTGGATGTGGCCAAATTCCCGCATCTCAGTCATGGGTGGCGAACAGGCTGCCGGTGTACTGGCTCAGGTGAAGCGCGACAATATGGAGCGTAAAGGTGAGCAGTGGGCAGCGGATGACGAAGCTGCGTTCAAGAAGCCGATTGTTGATCAGTACGAGCATCAGGGTCACCCCTACTACGCCAGCGCCCGTCTCTGGGATGACGGCGTGATCGATCCGGCGCAAACCCGTGACGTACTGGGTCTTGCGATCTCTGCCGCTCTGAATGCACCTGTACGTGAGACACGCTTTGGCGTGTTCCGCATGTAATCGGAGATCTGGATCATGACAACTGAGAAACAAGTGCTTTGCGAAATCTCCGATCAGGGTGTGGCCTCAGTCATTCTGAACCGACCTGAAGTGCATAACGCCTTTGACGACAAGCTGATCGCTGACATTCTGGCGGTTCTGGATGACCTGAACGCCAACGATGCTGTACGCGTGGTTGTGCTGCGCTCCAATGGCAAGTCCTTCTCCGCCGGTGCCGATCTGGGCTGGATGAAGCGTATGGCGCAATACAGCTTTGAAGATAACTTCAAAGATGCTGGTGAACTGGCTCGCCTGATGCACACCCTGAACAATCTGAACAAACCCACGATCGCTCTGGTACAGGGCGCAGCCTATGGCGGCGCTGTGGGCTTAGCGGCGTGCTGCGATATCTGTATCGCTACGGAAAAAGCCCGCTTCTGCCTGAGCGAAGTCAAAATCGGTCTCTCCCCTGCGGTGATCAGCCCCTTTGTGGTGGCGGCCATGGGTGAACGTGCTGCTCGTCGCTATTTCCTGACCGCTGAAGTCTTCAACGGTGAACAAGCTGTTGAGATGGGGCTGGCTCATCTGTATGTGGCTCAGGATGAGATGGAAAGCGCCCTTGAAGATATGACACAGAAACTGCTGGCCAACAGCCCGCAGAGTGTCCGCCGCACCAAAGAACTGATCGCCCGTGTCGCTAAAGGCCCGATCGATCAGGAGATGATCGAATACACCCAACGCCTGATCGCTGAAATCCGTGTCTCTGAGGAAGGTCAGGAAGGTCTGAGTGCGTTCTTCGAAAAACGTGCTCCGGGTTGGCAGCAGTCCTGAGGACTGCGCTGATCCTGTGAATGTGGGAGAGATTAACGATGTTTAATAAAATTCTGATTGCAAACCGTGGCGAGATCGCCTGCCGCGTGATCCGTACTGCGCACAAGCTGGGTATTCGCTGTGTGGCGGTCTATTCCGAAGCTGATGCCAATGCGATGCATGTGGCGATGGCCGATGAAGCGGTCTGTGTTGGCCCTGCGGCCAGTAAAGACAGCTACCTGAAAATGGACACCATTCTGCAGGTGGCTCAGGAAACCGGTGCTCAGGCGATTCACCCGGGTTACGGCTTCCTGTCTGAGAACGCGCCTTTTGTACAGAAATGTCAGGAAGCTGGCGTGGTCTTTATCGGCCCTCCTGCGTCCGCTATCGAAGCGATGGGCTCCAAAAGTGCCGCTAAGCGCATTATGGAGGAAGCCAAGGTGCCACTGGTTCCCGGCTACCATGGTGAAGATCAGGACCCTGCCCTGCTGAAAAAACACTCTGACGAGATGGGCTATCCGGTACTGCTGAAAGCTACCGCTGGTGGCGGTGGTAAGGGTATGCGTGTGGTCTGGTCAGCAGATGAGTTCATCAGTGCTCTGGATGCCGCCAAGCGTGAAGCGATGAACGGCTTTGCCGATGACACCATGCTGGTTGAGAAATACCTCACCAAGCCACGTCACGTTGAGATTCAG
This sequence comes from Oceanospirillum sp., assembly GCA_048270425.1. Classification (GTDB taxonomy): domain Bacteria; phylum Pseudomonadota; class Gammaproteobacteria; order Pseudomonadales; family Halomonadaceae; genus Oceanospirillum. The sequence continues at coordinate 403,675 of JBLWSY010000001.1, read as the reverse complement.
GTGTTCTGTGACCAGCACGGCAACAGTGTTTATCTGGCAGAGCGTGATTGCTCAGTACAGCGTCGTCACCAGAAAGTGGTTGAGGAAGCACCGGCTCCGGGTATGTCCGATGAACTGCGTAAAGCCATGGGTGAAGCTGCAGTGCGTGCTGCTGAAGCGATCGGCTATGTTGGCGCAGGTACGGTGGAATTCCTGCTCGATGAAGACGGTTCCTTCTACTTTATGGAGATGAACACCCGACTGCAGGTTGAACACCCGGTGACCGAGCTGATTACCGGTCAGGATCTGGTGGAATGGCAGCTGGCTGTCGCCTCAGGTCAGCCTCTGCCGATCAAGCAGGACGAAGTACAGATTAACGGCCACGCGGTAGAAGTGCGTATCTACGCGGAAGACCCGGATAACGATTTCCTGCCTGCCACCGGTAAACTGGAATACCTGCGCACGCCGGAAGAGAATCGTTACGTACGTGTTGATACCGGTGTTCGTGAAGGTGACGAAGTCAGCATCTATTACGATCCTATGATTGCCAAACTGATCGTTTGGGATGAGAACCGTGACCGCGCCATGCAGCGCATGAGCCAGGCGCTGACGGAATACCGTATCGCCGGTATGAAGACCAATACCCACTTCCTGAAACGCCTGATCGATAACACCGCGTTCCGTGATGCGGAGCTGGATACCGGCTTTATCGAAAAACATGAAGCGGATCTGTTTGAGGCTCATGGTGGTTCACAAAGTGCAAACCCGCTGGCAATGGCAACGCTTTACACCCTGCTGAAGCAGAAACAGGATCGTCAGGCGCAGGCAGTACGCAGCCACGATGAAACCTCGCCCTGGCACCAGTTCTCCGGCTGGCGTCTGAACGAAGACCCCACCCATGTGGTGCGTTTCACTCAGGATGCGGCAGGGGATGACAAAATCGAGCACACAGTCACCGTCAATTGGCTGGATCGTGGTTTCCGTCTGACACTGGACGGCCACATCATGATCGCTGACGGTACGCTGACCGATGATCGACTGCAGGCAAGCCTCAACGGCCACAGCCGTAACGCCTTTGTTGCTGAACTGAACGGTCATGTCACGGTCTTCACCGATCAGGGGGCTTTTGAGTTCCAGTGGCAGCGCCCGGATCTTGATAACCACGACTTTGAAGAAGAAGGCGGCAGTCTGACAGCCCCTATGAACGGCAGCATCGTTGCGGTTCTGGTTGAGCCTGGTCAGAAAGTCACTAAAGGCACCGCTATGGTGATTATGGAAGCGATGAAGATGGAGCACACCATCACAGCATCCGCCGACGGCACTGTGACTGAGATCTTCTTCCAGCCGGGTGATCTGGTGGAAGGCGGCGCTGACCTGCTGGCCTTTGAAGCTGAGGAGGCCTGATCATGGCTGAACAGCAACTCCCAAAATCAGTACGCATCGTTGAGGTTGGCCCCCGTGATGGCCTGCAGAATGAAAAAGGCGTCATCAGCACTGACGTCAAACTTCAGCTGATCGACAAACTGGCAGATGCCGGTGTGGCTTATATCGAGTCCGCAAGTTTTGTCTCCCCTAAGTGGGTGCCTCAGATGGGTGATGCCACTGAGGTGATTACCGGCCTGAACCGTAAGAGTGGCGTCACCTACGCCGCTCTTACGCCAAACCTGAAAGGTCTGGAATCCGCCATTGCTGCCGGTGTTGATGAGGTAGCCGTGTTTGGTGCGGCTTCCGAAGCCTTCTCCCGGAAGAACATCAACTGCTCAATCGCTGAAAGCCTTGAGCGTTTTGCCCCTGTGATGGAGCTGGCCAAAGCCAACAACCTGAAAGTACGGGGTTATGTTTCCTGCGTACTGGGCTGCCCTTATGAAGGCGATATCGCTCCTGAGAAGGTCGCAGAAGTGGCTAAAACCCTTTATGAAATGGGCTGCTACGAGATTTCCCTCGGCGACACGATCGGTGTCGGCACCCCACTGAAAGCCAAAGCGATGATCCGTGAAGTGGCTAAAGTGGTTCCGGTGGAGAAACTGGCGGCCCACTTCCACGATACCTACGGTCAGGCACTGGCCAATATTTACGCTGTGCTTGAAGAAGGCGTTGCCGTGGTGGATAGCTCTGTGGGTGGTCTTGGTGGTTGCCCTTACGCCAAAGGCGCTTCCGGCAACGTGGCAACCGAAGATGTGGTTTACCTGCTTCAGGGACTGGGTATCGAAACCGGTATCGACCTGAACAAGCTGGTGGCAACCGGTAACTTTATTACTGAGGCTATCGGCAGCACGAATCGTTCACGGGTGGGTTTAGCGATGTCATCCTGACGATCAACCTGTAGCGCCAATGCCGAACAAATAGCCATTGGTGCTGCGGGTATGTTTTCGGAATGCTCTCCGTCGCTTTACTTAGCAAGTGCTCCGAAAACCGTTTCACCAAAATAGTTACTTCTCCTCTGTGCCCTGAAGTATCTGTATTTAGGGAGGCAAACTGCCTCCCTTTTTTTAATCTTCATCCCCAAGAAGCCATTACACCTGCTTTAATCCCTTCTTTAGCTCATCACAAGCCCACTTTAAAGAATTCCAAGCGCTACATAGGTTAATTCACCGGAACACTTTCATGTTACAAAACAGTTAATTACCTAAAGTTACACTTTGATTTTAAAGTGATACACTGATCTTAATTTAAAAAATATCGCCCATCGAAATGGGCTATAAGGCCAGGTAATACCAGTATTTATGGACTCGCAATCTCTGATTCATCACTTTTATGATCTCCCAACACCCGTTGTGCTGATCTCAGTAAGTGGGGAATGCCTAAGCTCTAACCGGCCAGCGTCAGAACTGAGCCTTAAATTCGGCTTCACCGATTGCAGTGCGCTCTTACCCGAAGAGCTCGTGAAAAAAGTGCTGGACGTAAGTACAAACCTTGTGGGCGATTACGCTGATATTCGCTATCAGGATTCGGAAAGTTACCGCTGGCAGATTATCGTTGCCGAAGCTAACCAATACCTGCTGCAGGCGTTCAACCAGACAGATCGCGAGCAGTCCCGTGCTATTCTCGAAAACTCTGTCGACGGAATCTACAAAACTAACCGTGACGGCAAGCTCGTCTATGCTAATCAGGCTTTAGCGGATACTTTTGGCTATAGATGCGCCTCTCATATGATCAATGCAATTGATCATCTTGCCCATGATCTCTATAACTCTGAATCAGACCGTGAAGAATTTCTGCGTCAGCTGGATCTGTTTGGCGAGGTTCGTGGGATGGAGCTACAGATGAAGCGCATTGACGGATCTCTGGTCTGGATTCGACTCAATGGCCGGGCGCTTAAAAATCCTCAGGGTATTACCGAATCTGTTGTTGGCACCGTGTACGATATCAGCGCCCACAAAGCTGCTGAGTCTGCGCTTATCACCGCCGAAGATAAATTCCGTAGTATCTTCGAAAACTCGATGACAGGGCTGCACCAGAGCACTCTGGAAGGCCGCTATCTGAACGTAAACCCAGCCCTGGCCCGCATTCTGGGTTTTAGCTCTCCCGACGAGTGTATCGATGCCATTCAACATATTGGCAAGCAGGTTTATGTCCGCCCTCACGAATGGCTGAAGGCGATGAAGCGTCTGCGTAAAGAGGGCTTCTTTACCCTAAACGAGGTCGAGATCTATACCCGTGCCGGTATCAAACGCTGGGCCACCGTCAGCAACCGGCTGGTACCCGCTACAGATAACATGCCAGAGCATATCGAAGGCTCTGTGATGGATATTACGGACCAGAAACGTGCCCAGGAACGCATTCAGCACCTAGCCCATTTTGACAATCTGACCACCCTGCCAAATCGTGTCAGTTTTCATAACGAGCTGGGTAATCTGGTCGCCGATGTCGATGATGGCGAGCTATCCTCTCTGGCGTTAATTGTGCTGGATCTCGATAATTTCAAAGATATTAACGACACCCAGGGCCATGTCACCGGTGATATGCTGCTGATTAAAACGGCCCATCGTCTGCAGGAGTTTTTTGGTAATCGGGCTCAGATTTTCCGACTGGGGGGCGATGAATTTGCCATTGTCCTGAGTAATGTTGCTGACCGTGAACTCATTGGCTGTCAGTTGCGCGAACTGATTACTCTGCTTTCCGAACCGGTTGAATTTGGCAACAGTGAGATTCGCTGTACTGTCAGTGCAGGTATCGCGCTATATCCTGAGGCGAAAGATGTGATTCAGGAAGGCGATGTTCAGCAACAGCTGTTCCGCTACGCAGATCTTGCACTCTATCGCTCAAAATCTGCCGGACGTGACCGCTATACCTTCTTCGCCATTGAGATGCAGCTGGCCGTTTTGAAAGAGCAGGAAGTTGAGAAAGAGCTCTCCGAAGCACTGCTGAAAGATGAACTCTGCCTCTACTATCAACCCCTGCTGAAGTCCGACTCTAAAGAACTGATTGGCGCTGAAGTCCTGATCCGTTGGCAACATCCTGAAAAAGGCCTGGTCCCACCGTTTGAGTTTATTCCAGTCGCAGAGAAAACCGGTCTGATCAGTAAGGTCGACGATTGGGTACTCTTGCAGGCGGCGGAGCAACTGAGCTGCTGGCAACGTCAGGGCAAAGCCCTGCCATCACTCTCTGTCAATATTTCCGCGCACCGCCTTAATCAACGTGATTTTGCGCAATATGTGCATCAGGTCGTCAAACAGACCAACATACCACCTGCAAGCCTCTGTATTGAGATTACCGAAGAGAACATGATCACCAGCCTTGAGAATGTTCGCAATACGCTCAACCTGATTCGTCAGCTTGGTGTTAAAGTTGCTCTGGACGACTTTGGCACCGGCTACTCTTCTCTGAGTTACCTGAAAGAGTTGCCGGTGGATAAGCTTAAAATTGACCGCAGCTTCGTCATGGATATGCACGAAGACCCACAGGACAGAGCCATTATTCGCACGGTTATCGAGTTAGGACACGGGCTCGGGTTATGGGTGAACGCTGAAGGTGTCGAGAACGAAGTTCAGATCCGAATGCTTCAGGAGCTGGGGATTGACGAATTCCAGGGTTTCTTCTTCAGTCGTCCATTACCACTGGAAGAGTTCTCGGAGCGTTACCTCAGCCCCGAAACCTCTCCGGCATAACCCAGGAACTGTCCGGAGAGGCAATCATCGTAGCAACATCAGCTGTCTTCAGCCGAAACTCTGGCTCCCGTCGCTTAAGACTCCGCTTCCGGCCGAAGCAGTTCCTTCTCTTCTGTCATTTTATTATCTGACGCTTTACGCCCAGTACTGCTCGCTTTTTTCTCCTGCCAAAGACGAATAAAGTTATCACTCAGGAATAGCAAAAGACTCAACAGAATGACACCAGCCCCCATCAACATCTCCGGTGTCACCAGCTCATCATGTAGCTGACTCCCCAGAAACAGAGCAATCACCGGGGTGATCAGTGTTATCAGTGCCACATAGGCAGGCGGCAGATTTGCAATCAGGTGGAAATACGCCATAAACCCAATAAGCGAGCCCAGTGTTGCCAGATAAATCACCGACAAAACACTCAACAGGCTGATATCGGCCAGAACGACCTCAGTGCCTGTTATAAACCAAGCCGCAGCGTAGAAAGGCAGTGAACACCACAAGGCCCCGACTGTTTGCTGCAAAGGGTGCAGGCCCGCACCATTACGCTTCATCAGCACGTTACTGCTGCTGAAGAAAAATACCGCCAGTAGCGCCAGCAGAACACCAATCACACCCTGCCCTGTTACCACTAGGTTGTCGCTGAATACGATACCCAAACCGATAATACCCAAGCCACAGGCCAGCCACTGCTTGCCGGACATAGGACTATCCGGCACCAGAAAATGACTCAGCACACCGGTCATAATGGTAGTAAAACCAAAAAGTACAGAGATCAGACCGGAAGGAATCCACTGAGCAGCCACGTAGGTCACCCCCATGGCCCCAAAAATACCGATAACGGCGGTCAGATAAGATTTAAACGCCTGTCGATTCAGGGGGAGGCTCAACCCCAGCATTTTTAGCAACGGCAAACCGACAAGTGCCGCCAGCGCCATACGGGACGCTGCCGCTGCCATTGGCGCCAGGCTGTCACCACTGGTGACAATAGCTAATGGGGTTGTAGACCAGATAATGACCGCAAGCGAGTAAGCGACCGGTATCGACATAACTAATTTCCTTGTAATAGCGTCAGAACTCTTCTCAATGAACCTGACTTAGCAGTAAAAAAACAGCGGCCGAAAAAAAAGGCCGCTGACGAAGCGACCTTTTTCTGAAAGAAATACAGGATCAACGTCGTCGGACACGCACAACCGCCGGGCGGGACACCATAGAGGTGCGCCAGAAGGCGACAAAGGTTGGTAGTGAACGACATTGAGTAAAAAACATGACGGATCCTTTAGAGTTGAAGGTCTACTATTACGGAAACTCAGGCGACTGGCAAGCAGTTTATCTCCTGCCAATCCTGCCAGAGACTTGAATAGTCGGTAAAGACACCATCGATACCCAGCTCGTTCAGAGCTTTCAACTGGGATAATTGATTAACGGTATAGATATAGACTGCGAGCCCAAGCGTTTTCGCCTCACGTATCAGGCCGTGATCGATAAACTCATCACTCAGATGCAGGGAGCTAAGTTTGAGCGGTCCCATCACCGCAGGCAATGAGAGAACCGCTCCATAAAGCAACATCCCAAGGGCTACATCCGGACAGCTTTGCTGGAAGCGCAACAACTCCACATGATCAAAAGATGAAACCAGGATATTGCCTTTAAGAGACACATACGGCTCCTGCAGCAGTAGCACCGCCAGCAGACCGGCAGTGCCCTTCCCTTTCAACTCAATATTAATCGTAGCCCGGGTTCCGACGAGAAGCAGCACCTCCTCCAGAAAGGGGATTCGCTGCCCCAAACCAGCATCCAGCTGGCGCAATTCCGCCAGAGAATGTTCGGCTAAAAGCCCAGTACCATTAGTCGTGCGATCAACGCTGAGGTCGTGATGAACCAAAAGACGACCCTGGTGTTCAATTACATCGATCTCAATCGCCTCCGCACCGGCAGCCAACGCCATATCAATGGCCATCAGGGTGTTCTCCGGACCATCGGCCAGAGCGCCACGGTGAGCAAAAAATTTCATGCCCTATCACTCCACAAGAAACTCGCGTTTCGGGTAAACATAATGACCTTTACGTTAACGTCAACTTAAAGTACATTATGGCTAATAATCCACGGATGACAAACTGGCCATGCAGCTTTTCTCATCACTTTGCAGACTGTATCAATAGCAAAGTAGCGGTAAAATGCTGCTAATGCGCTAATGGTGTTGAACATTTTTGTTACAGCAACTTTCCGTAAACAGAGCCGGTTATATCCGCCTGAAAGTAATCACAAAAGCCAAGAACAGCTAATAAAACCAAGAACAACTACAACAATACAGGTCTGTCTTCTCTCCCCCTTTGACAGGGCGATGCTGAAAACACCACAGGATCTGCAAGAAGGAGCAAACACCCATGAGTGCGCCCCTATGGCAACCCAGTTCACAACGTATCGAAAGCAGCAATCTGCAACACTTTATCCGGCAGGTCAATGATGCTCATTCACTGAGCCTGAGCGACTACTCCGATCTGTACAACTGGAGTATCGATAAGACGGAGGATTTCTGGTCAGAGCTGTGGGATTTTGCCGGTGTTATCGCCGATAAGAAAAGCGACACGGTTCTGGAAAATCCTGAAAAAATGCCCGGTGCCCGCTGGTTTCCGGACAGCAAACTGAACTTTGCCGAAAACCTGCTGAAATTCCGCGATGACCGCACCGCTATTGTTTTCCGTGGAGAGAAAGGCCAACGCAACGCTCTGACCTATAGCGAGCTTTATCTGCAAGTTGCTCAGTATGCCGCAGGCCTTAAAAAGATGGGCGTGGTTAAGGGTGATCGGGTCGCCGGTTTTGTACCCAACTGCGCTGAAACCCTGATTGCAATGCTGGCGACTACCTCTATCGGAGCGGTTTGGTCATCCTGTTCACCGGACTTCGGTATTAACGGTGTCTATGACCGCTTTGGGCAGATCAAACCTAAAGTACTCTTTACCACCGATGGCTATTTTTACGCCAACAAGACGTTAGATAGTCTGGAGAAAGTTTCCGGTATTCTGGAGCGCCTGCCGGACATCAAACAGGTCGTGGTAATTCCATTTGTCGATGAGAATCCGGACCTGTCCACACTGACAGAACCTGTTAAGAGCAAGGCAACGCTGTTGTCAGATTTTGTTGATGCCTCAGCCACTGAGATCAGCTTTGAGCCGGTAGACTTCGATCACCCGCTGTACATTATGTACTCCTCGGGTACGACCGGTGTGCCTAAGTGTATCGTGCACTCCGTGGGCGGCACGCTGATTCAGCACCTGAAAGAGCATCTGCTGCACACTGATGTCAAACGTGATGATGTGCTTTTCTACTACACCACTTGTGGCTGGATGATGTGGAACTGGCTGGTGTCCGGTCTTGCTGCGGGCTGCACTGTGCTGCTGTACGATGGTTCTCCATTTCATCCTCGCCCGAATGTGCTGTGGAATATCGCAGAAGAGGAAGGCATCAGCATTTTTGGCACCTCGGCCAAATATATCGCTGCACTAGAGAAGGTGGGCGTTAAACCGCGCGAAAGCCATAATCTTGAGAAGCTGAAAGCCGTGCTTTCCACCGGTTCACCTCTGGCGCACGAAAGCTTTGATTATGTCTACCGCGATATCAAACAGGATCTTTGCCTGTCGTCCATCTCCGGGGGTACCGATATCGTCTCCTGCTTTGCACTGGGCTGCCCAACCCGCCCTGTTTATGCCGGTGAGTTGCAGTGTCGCGGCCTGGCGATGGCCGTTGATATCTATGATGACAACGGTAAAGCGATTCGTGGCGACAAGGGCGAACTGGTTTGTACTAAGCCTTTCCCATCCATGCCGATCGGCTTCTGGAACGATCCTGAAGGCGAGAAGTACCACGATGCTTACTTTGCCTCCTTCGATAATGTCTGGGCCCACGGTGACTATGCGGAAATTACAGCCCACGATGGCCTGATTATCCATGGCCGCTCCGATGCGGTACTTAACCCAGGCGGTGTGCGAATCGGTACCGCCGAGATCTACCGTCAGGTTGAGAAAGTTGATCAGGTGATGGAGAGTCTTTGTATCGGTCAGGATTGGCAGGATGATGTTCGCGTTGTGCTCTTCGTACGCATGAAGGAAGGCTTTGAACTGACGCCTGAGATCGAAAAAGAGATCAAAGACACCATCCGTGCAAATACAACGCCACGCCACGTACCGGCTAAGGTGATTGAAGTCAGCGATATTCCACGCACCATCAGTGGCAAAATCGTTGAGCTTGCGGTACGCAATGTGGTGCACAATCGCCCGGTGAAGAACACCGACGCCCTGGCAAACCCTGAGGCTCTGGAGCTATATAAAGACCTGCCTCAGTTACAGAATTAAGAGATAACCTGAAGCCAAACCTATTGCAGAACCACCCCTCGGGGTGGTTTTTTTATGCAGGAACTGTCAACTCGGGCAAAGATTTTAGTCAGGGTTTGCAGGATAATGGCTCAGCAACACCACGACCGGAATACAGAATCCATAGGACGGATCCCATGAAAGATAAACTGACAGACCTTCTGATAAAACTACTGGCGTATGCCATTATGGGCATCATTTGGCTCTATTATCTGTTTATCGCCTTGCTGCAGCTGCTGAGCCGCGGGGAAAATCCGGTACTTGTCTGGTCGGTCAAACGTCGCTTCAAACGAGCCTTAACAAGCCTGCCCGCCGGCTACCGGGTACTAAAAGTTACACGTCCGAAGCAATCCGGTTTTATTACTGATCTGAACCTTTTCACGGTAACCCTATGCTCTGCAACGGATGACCGACTGACAATCCATAACATTAAATATCAGGAAATCACACCGGAAAACCTGCACCCCGCCCCTGATCCCAAGCAGGTTAAACACAAGGTTCAGCAACTGATGCAGCAGCACTTCCCGGACTCAGAGTTCCGGTTTCTGGAATTGAGCCCCAGCCTGAATCGAGAACACCGTCTGCCCGCCTTTGATCTGATTTTTCAGGACAACTACCAGCGATACAAGGTGATGCCAAGCGTAGCAGTCAAAGATATTAATCTGCGAACCTTCAGGAAATGGCTGGAAACTGAGGCTTTCGAAAGCTGGTTTCAGGATCACTATACCCGTGAGTATGGCAGTATGGACCCTGAACTGGTGGCTCTCGCCCGCAAGGTAAAAGATGTTTTTACGGCAAAATTTCCTCAAAGCCCCTATCAGCTGATCGAAGTAAAATATGAAAACAGTAGCCGACAGCAGGTACGCCTGTTTTTTGAAGATCAGAGAGAAGCCCTGGGTCGCAATACACCTCAGGGGCCGGTAAAGATTATAAAAGAAAAAGTGATACCGGTTGCACCGATAACCAGTGAGCTGTTCGAAGATCACTGGTCCGGTCACTATCTTTAACGGTCCGGGTATGAAAATCAGCCGAAGTTCAGCACTCTTTAAGGCGCTCTTTTACCTCAAGCACTTTAGGCAGGACGCGCTTAAAGGCATCAACAACGCTCGGATCAAAATGCTTACCCTTTTGTTCTTCAAAAAGTGATATAGCATCCGCCACCGTCCAAGCGCCTTTATAGGGCCTTTCAGACACAAGAGCATCGAAGACATCTGCCAGAGATGCAATTCGGGCTACTAACGGAATATCATCTCCGGCTAACCCCTTCGGATAGCCTGTACCATCCCATTTCTCATGGTGGTATAGGGCGATCTCTCTGGCCACGCGTAGCAACTCAGAGTCAGGGTTATCCAGAATCTTTGCACCAATTTCGGGATGGGACTTGATGGTTTCAAACTCATCCTCTGTCAAACCTGCAGGCTTACAGAGAATGGCGTCCGGAATGCCCAGCTTACCAATATCATGCATAGGAGCGGCAGCAGACAGGGTTTCAGCATCAGATGCTGAAAAGCCCATTTCCAAAGCAACAAGACGGGCATACTCAGCCATACGCTGTACATGAAGACCTGTTTCATTATCTTTATATTCCGCTGCCAGCCCTAATCGGCGAATCAGGTCTTTGCGTGAGCGCTCCAGCTCTTCTGTTCGGCGTAAAACTTCCAGCTCAAGCTCTCGCTTCTGCATCGCTAACGCCAGATGGGTTTTGATGCGCGCCAGAATAATCGGCGGACTAAACGGCTTACTGATGTAGTCAACAGCGCCCAGAGCAAGCCCCTTTTCCTCGTCACCAACGGCACTCATTGCACTGACAAAGATAATAGGAATGTGTTTTGAACGCGGGTCCTGCTTGAGCTGACGGCAAACCTCATAACCATCAATCCCTGGCATCATAATATCCAGGAGGATCAGATCCGGCTGCTGTTCACCAAAGACCCGGCTGAAGGCCTGCTCTCCATCTTTGGCAACAAGTGTTTTGTAATCTGATTTGAGCAAACCAACCAATACGCTGATATTTAACGGTGAATCATCAACGATAAGGATACGGGGGCGCTCTATGTGGGCACTTCCATTGCCATCTTTAGAATGACGAGGCATCTGGTTGTTATCAGTCGCCGGGTCTGTATAAATGCCTTGCAGTTCTTGCATGGGTTATCGTTTTCCCTGATCGGTATACGCGTTAAATGCCTCTGAAAGAGGGAGTTATATTCAAAACTTCAGCCCATTCAGCAGATTAAGGGCTTCATCAAATTCGTAGACTTCCGCATGTTCCATAACCTGAATCGCTATAGCCATCTTTTCAGCATCCAGTTGCAAAAGTTCGAGCAGCTCCGGAAGTAGATCTAACACTTCCGGGTCTCCCTGCTCCAGCAGGCCAGAAATCTCCGGCAGGAGTTCTTTCAGACGCTCCACGGTGTCTTTCCTGGATATTGTGGGCTGTAAACTTGCGGCAAAACTACTATCTTCACCCTTTGTAAGCTCATCACCACTGAGGGCCTGAGCCTTAACCCGCATACAATCAGACACTGAGCTTATAACACGGCTTAACTCATCATTCAGCGGCTTAAGGTCTTCGTCACCGGGCAGCTGACGATCAAAGCCCATAGACTCAATAATTTCTGTCTGGCGCGTCACATCTTCCATCCCTAAGGTTGCCGAAGTGCCTTTAAGGGTATGTAACCAACGTTTGAATGTATCCCAGTCACCGGTCGCCATAAGCTCAAGTGCCGGATCAATACCACGCTTATAGTCACTGCAAAACTGGGCCATCAGTTTCATCAGCAGCTTGGTATTCCCTCCCAGCGAATGCATCGCTTTATTGATATTAACTCCTGGCAGGTAACAAGGAACATCCACGCCATCGGAACCTTCTAATGCATCCGGAGAATAGCCGGAGATAACACGGGGTTCAATCCAGCGCACCAGCTTTTCCTTAAGTTTTCCAGGGTCAATCGGTTTCGCAATATGATCCTGCATCCCAACGGCTAGGCAATGCTCGACATCTTCACTTTGCGCATGGGCCGTCATCGCGATAATCGGCGGGGTTTTCGGCAGATTCATCCGCAAAATCTGAGCGGTCGCCTGCAAGCCATCAACTTCCGGCATCTGGATATCCATGAAGATCAGATCAAATTCATCCTGCTGAAGCGCATTAACCGCTTCCCGCCCATTACCCACCACGGTCAGATCAAGTCCGTGGGGCTCGAGCAGGCCTGTAATCACTTCCTGATTGATCTGGTTATCCTCAGCAATGAGAACCTTAGCACCCAGCAGTGCATTGATTTCATCGCCTTCTCGGAACAGGGTACGAATGGTAGGCCCCTGATAGGCGCGCGAACGTTTCAAAACCGTCTGTTGAATCGCATTCAACAGGTGGGAACCGGTTACAGGTTTTAAAAGCACACCATCGATCAGATTGTGATTGATACGCCGTTGCAGATCCTCTCCGCCATGGGCCGTCAACATCAGAATTGCGGGCTGCCAGGGCAGCGAAGAATTGTTTCTTACAGCCTTGGCAACCTCGAATCCGTCCATAATTGGCATCTGCCAGTCAATCAAAAGCACACTAAAGGGCTCTTCACCAATAGCCGAAGCGTTCACCAGGCGGTTAAGTCCCGCTGGGGCATCGGGCTCCGTTTCAATCGCTATTCCCTGAGCCTCAAGCAGTCCGCGCACACTTTCCAGACTGGTTCTGTCATCATCAATTGCAAGGACCCGGATACCGGCCAGATCAATCTGCTCAGCCGAATCATCTTCAATATGTCGTTTGAATCGAAGCGTGAAGAAGAACTCGCTGCCCTCTCCTTCTACAGAATGCACCCCAATTTCGCCCTGCATCAGCTCTACTAATTGTTTACTGATGGCCAGGCCAAGACCGGTTCCGCCATACTGACGGGTTGTAGAGGTATCAGCCTGAGAGAACGACTGGAATAAACGCCCTATCTGTTCTCTGGAGAGACCTATACCGCTATCCCTAACTGAGAAACGAACCTGAACAAAGTCATCTCCGTCCTCCAGTAACGTTCCCGAGACCACTACTTCACCTTTTTCTGTGAATTTGATGGCGTTATTAACCAAATTCAGCAGCACCTGGCCAAGGCGCAATGGATCCCCCTGAAGGCCCTGCGGGATCTGTTCATCAATATCAAACAGAAGTGGCAGATTTTTCTCATCAGCTTTGACTGAGGCGACATCAGCAAGGTGATTAATGACATTATCCAGCCGGAAGGGGATCTGCTCGACATCGAGCCTACCGGCTTCAATCTTGGAGAAGTCCAGAATATCGTTAATAATCGACAGCAAATTCTGGGCCGAATGTTGAATCTTGTCGATATAACCTATGACCTGTTGATCCTGAGTCGACTGGCGGGCCAGATGACTCATGCCAATCACTGCATTCATAGGCGTTCGGATTTCATGGCTCATGTTCGCCAGAAAATCACTCTTGGCTTTGTTGGCCACTTCCGCGCGCTCTTTTTCAGCCGTAAGCGCCCGCTCCGTCTGTTTAATCGCTGTAATATCGGTGCGAACAGAGATTATCGACTCAACCTGATGCTCATCATTCAAAATGGGCACAACGGTGGCGTTAACCCAATACAAACCACCATCTTTACGGCGATTACAGACTTCATCATGCCAGGTATCGCCCTTTAGGGCACTGTCCCAAAGTGTTTTGAAAAAACCTTTCGGATGGACGCCCGAATTAACAACTTTATGCGTACTGCCAATCAGCTCAGGCTCCGTAAAACCGGAAACATCAATAAACTTTTTGTTCACATACTCAATACGGCCACGGGGGTCTGTAATACTGACAATGGCATGCTCATCCATTGCTTTTTTATAAGCCGTCAGCGTACTATTGGTTTTTAGCAGGCGTTCCTGAGTAAATTTAAGACGCACAAGCGCAATAATGACGGCACTAATCAGCAGGACAACGGCAACAAGCAATGTCCAGCGACTCTGGCGCTGCTGTTCCTGCGCTTTAGTCACCCAGTCTTCAAAACGGGTATCAAAGCTGTCCAAATGGTAATAGCTGGGCAATTCTGTCAGACGGACGGCGTTGTCACGAATTCTCTCTGTCGAGGCCATCAGCCCATCCACATATCGGGCAACACGACCAAAGGCCATCTGAGCCTGAACAGAGGGGATAGCATCCGCATCAATCCGAATCTGCTCGATTTCGGCCTCCAGGCGTAAACCTGTATTGTCGGAGGGCAGCGCGGCATAACGAAGCGCCATCAACATCATCTTTGCCATGCGCAGATCATAATCCTGGATCATGCTTTCCGGCAGGTCAGCCGCTTTCAGCTCTGCTTCAGCTTTGAGAAACACACTTTCAAGCTGAGTCACCGATAAACCATAAAGCGCTGATGCTGAGGATACATTGAGAATAATTTCCTGGAGCTCATCCAAACTCTTGGCATAGCGCTCCCAGCTGCGGGATGCATCTTTGATATCTCCCATAAACTTGCCAAGATGGATATCGACCTGATACACACTGTGATACAGGCTATCGAGCAGAGATAGAATTTCCTCTCGCGGGTCATCCCTGTGGCCTGTAGCCAGAAGCGCGGTTTCCGCACGTAACTGTGACAGTATGTTTTTCTGCAGCTGGATTTCGTGCCGAATCTCTTTTTGCTGGATATCCGCTGTCGGCTGCAGCAGGTAAACCATAACGGGGAACAGTAATAAAAGACCGGAAATACAGGACCAAAGAACTGCGGTTGAGAGCTTATGCCAAAATTTAGCGTTCATGTTCATAGCGCACAGGGCCCTCAAAGTCGCTTATGTAGCTTTCGTTACTCATCAAAAAAAGACGAATCTTTTCCAGTTCCTGATCCGTTACCGGCATAGCATTGTGTAACTGACTCATACGTAGAATTGCTTCAGCCAATGTATTCGCTGAACCATCACTGAAATAAGGTGCGGTCAATGAAAGGTTTTTCAGACGGGGGACCTGTACCAGTCCTACCGCATCCTCATTAACACTCTCCTCATAGACCATCCCCCCCATCTCACGACCAGCATGACAGTGAACACAGCCCTTTTTTTCAAACAACACCATACCGACCTGCTCAGAAGGTGTGAGAGCGCCAAGATCACCTTTCTTATAGCGATCAAGCCGGCTGTCAGAGGTTTTGATTGTTTCAAGATAGGCCGCCAAAGACCTGAAAACTGCGCCAGCACTGGCACGACCAAAACTTCCTGTCGAGATCTGGCTCAGACTGGCATCTTTTTTGAGAGTGACATAAATATCCAGCACAGAAACACTTTGGTTCACTTTCAGGCAACGCTCGACTGCTTCAACAAGCGAGAAAACCGGGTCGTTGGAGAAATAGCCAATCTTTCGTTTCAGATTAAACAGGGGGGGCGTTGAAAGAGCAGCAGGCGAACCGTCATCTTTAAGCGAAAAATCAACGCTATCTGAAAATCCATGTTCAGCACGATGGCATGTGCTACAGGAGGTTTTTCCGGATGCAGAAAAACGATTATCCGAAAAAAGCAGCTTACCCAATTTGAGTATATTAGGGTCAGCAGTTACGGATGAGTTAGCAGAAAGCTTGTTTAGTGGCGCCAGAATCAGGACAAATATTAATCCTAAAGTGGCTATCCATGCCTTTGGCCCCACTCCGTTCAGGGTACATGCAATCAATTGCCAGCCTACCTAGTTTGTTACAGTCGGAAGTTTGTTACGGTCAGAAATGATGGCCACTTTAAGTCGACAAGCCCTCACTATACCAAGAGACACTGCAATAAAGTATTTTAAATGCATTTATTATGTAAGAGAAACAATGTCGCTGAATTTATTAAAATAAATCAGTTACTTCTGATGCAATACTAGCAAGTGAAATCAAAAAGGCCATTAGATTTATGTCAAAAGTGACAGCGAACGAGGCAATCTGAACAGGTTTTATGACAGGTAACGCCACCGGGCCGATCCGGTGGCTGCAACGAGGAAAGAATTACTTGTTTTTGAATGCCGGCTTACGCTTTTCAACAAACGCAGCCATACCCTCTTTCTGATCCTCCGTCGCGAAAGTTGAAGCAAAGGCGCGCCGCTCAAAACGCAGACCTTCCTGCAGCGTACTTTCAAAGGCCAAATTAACCGCCTCTTTCGCCATATAAACCACGGGACGGGACAGTTTAGCGATCTTACCGGCCACCTTCAGCGCTTCCGCTTCCAGCTCTTCAACCGGCAGAATACGACTCACAAGACCCGCGCGCTCCGCTTCTTCAGCATCCATCATGCGACCGGTCAGGCACATCTCCATCGCTTTCGCCTTGCCGACTGCACGGGTCAGACGCTGGGTACCGCCAGCTCCCGGAATCGTACCAATATTGATCTCCGGCTGACCAAATTTGGCAGTTTCAGATGCCAGAATAAAATCACAAGCCATCGCCATCTCACAGCCACCGCCGAGAGCAAAACCTGAAACAGCAGCAATAATCGGTTTACGGGCGGTATTCAGACTATCCCAGCCATCACGGCGGTTATACGGAAAATCGCTCAGGAAAAGATCGATAAAAGACTGGTCTTCCATATCTTTAATATCGGCACCGGCGGCAAAGGCCTTTTCATTACCGGTAATCACCATTGCACCGATTTCATCATCCGCCTGAAAGGCTTCTATCGCCTGCCCCACTTCTGTAATCAGCGCCATAGACAGGGCATTCATCGCCTGCGGGCGGTTCAGCTGAATCCAGCCAACGGCACCACGGGCTTCAACAATAATATTTTCGTAGGACACCTTGGGCTCCTTAATCTCTATCTTTTTTATTTTTCAACGAATCTGAAATAAAGCATTTAGAGGCTAATCAGGATTCGTCTGACTGTTTGACCGCATACAGAGGCTTAACATCTGAAACGGCTACCCGCTTACGGTCAGCCTCTGGCTCCGTCAGAGGGGCAACCCGCTCCATAGTCTTAAGGCAACGTACCGCCAGATCCTGATACTCAGCGGTGCCCTTGCCCTTCCAGGTGATCTCTTTATCCGACAGTTCGCGAATCACTTTGGCGGGGGTTCCTGCCATCAAAGATCGTGGCGGGCATTCAAAATCAGCTTTCACAAAAGCACAGGCTGCTACAATGGAGGATTCGCCGATTCGGGCATTATCCATAATCACTGCATTCATCCCCACCAGAGCATTCCTGCCGATATGGCAGCCGTGCAACACGGCACCATGACCGATATGACCATCCTCTTCTACGATGGTATCGCTCCCCGGGAAACCATGCATCACGCAGGTATCCTGAACATTGGCACCTTTTTTAATCACCAGTCGACCAAAATCACCACGCAGACAGGCATTGGGCCCGATGTAGCAATTCGGCCCGACAATAACGTCGCCAATCAGCACCGCAGTGGGGTGAACATAAGCCGTTGGGTCAACAACCGGCACAATACCGTCAATACTGTAAACCTGACCCTGAAAGTCGTTGTTCTGCATCGCGTTATCCTTCTTATTCTGGTTTCTTCAATTACCACAAGAGTATCAGATAGGCCTATTGTGCGATCAAAAGCCTATAAAAACGTCTTAACTTACGAGGTAAGAGAGAAGCTGCAGACAGAAAAACGCCCTCATTTGAGGGCGTTTTGGCAGACCCTGTTACAGGCCTAAGTCAGTCTTATGCGTGACGGCGGCTCTGAACCACCACGAAACGACGTGATACGAACGCTGTATCTGTCAGAGACGCATTAGCAGCAGGGTTGCCGCCAGTCGCGTGGAAGTCACTGAAGGCTGCAGACTGGTTAACGAACACGCCGCCATCCAGATTTACAGAGAGTGCAACTTTTGCATCCATCGCCAGCTCTTCAGCCTGATCCAGTACAGCATCATCTGTGGAATAGATACCCAGAGTGATCGCACCTTTCTCAGAGATCACCTGATTCGCCAGCTCCATACTGTGAGCCGTGCTGTCAGTAGCGATCAGGAAAGATACCGGGCCAAAGCGCTCTTCGCTGTACTTCTCGATATCAGAAGCATCAACCTTCAGAATCAGTGGCGTGTGAACTTCCGCATTCGGGAATTGCGGATTCTCACGCTTCTCGCTTGCCAGAACCACTTCGCCCAGAGACTCACACTCTTTGATACGGGCAACAGTCGCAGGAGCCTGAATCGCACCCAGAACCATGCAGGCGCGATCGTTGTCACCCAGGAACTTAGAGGTCGCAACAGACAGTGCTTCAGCAACGTCGTCAAAGCTCATTTGGGTATCGCCAGCTTTGATACCGTCACGCGGGATATAGATCGCCTGAGTGGTGGTACACATCTGACCGGAGTACAGGCTCAGCGTGAACGCCAGGTTACGGGCTACCGCTTTGATATCCGCAACACTGTCGATGATCACAGTGTTTACACCGGCTTTCTCGGTGAATACCTGCGCCTGAGTTGCATTCTGCTCCAGCCAGTTACCGAAGAAGCTGGAACCGGTGAAGTCGATCAGTTTCACATCTTTATGGGTTGCCAGTTCTTTCGTGATTGGCACTTCCAGAGTGTCTGCAACCATAGAGACGATGTGCGGCGCAAAGCCGGCTTCTTTCAGTACGTCCTGAGCGATTTTCACAGAGATAGCCGCTGGCAGAATAGAGGCTGGGTGCGGCTTAACAATAACCGGGTTGCCGGTTACCAGAGACGCGAACATGCCCGGGTAGGTGTTCCAGGTTGGGAAAGTTGAACAACCCACAACAACAGATACACCACGTGGCACGATGTGGAATTTCTTGTTCAGAACCAGAGGATCATGTTTACCCTGAGGCTTAGTCCAGGTTGCATCAGCCGGAACTTCTTTCATTGCACGGTAGCCGTAAGCAACAGCTTCCAGACCACGATCCTGAGCGTGCGGACCACCCGCCTGGAAAGCCATCATAAAGCCCTGACCAGAGGTGTGCATCACAGCGTGTGCGATTTCGAAACTGCGCTTGTTCAGACGATCCAGAATCTCCATGCAGATTCCTGCACGAACATCAGGACCCGCATCACGCCAAGCTTTGGTTTCCTGCTTCATCGCAGCGATCAGCTGGTCGAAGTCAACCTGAGGGTAACGAACGCCCATGTCAATGCCATAAGGAGAAACTTCGCCCTCTACTTCACCAACAATGCCCGGCATTTCCAGCTCAAAAGATTTACCCAGAGCGGCTTTAAATGCAGCCTCACCATCAGCAGCGGCAGTTTCACCGTATGCTCGCGGGCTTGGGTTCTCAGGATACGGCGTCCAGTAATCACGGGCTTTGATGGCGCTTACCGCCTGCTCCAGAGTTTCCTGATAACGCTGAAAAAAAAGTTCTTGACTCATTTTATCGTTCTCTCCAAGTTATTCCGTATCACATTATTATTGTGTAAACCCTGTGACACGCATCTGGTGCCAGAGCACCTGCAGCTTGATCATTTCTGATACTGAAACCACCGTCCCAATTCAGTAAAAGTGTTGCGTTAAGCCCTGCTTCAGAGCTGTCAGCCGCTGCTTTTCCCGAAGGGGATTCAAAGTAGAATCAGATCATTTTTTCTGGACTCATTTTCTGCCCGGCAAGTCTGCCTGCTTCGGCAAACTTAACCACAAAACCCAGCATCTTTGCAGTTAAAGCCTGCAGCAGAGCCAAGCATTGTCTATTCTTAGCTAATCTTCAGAAGATGCAGCTGTACTAAGAATAGAAGAGGAATAGAAGAGTTTTGTCCTGTTTAAACAATAGCTTCAAGATACACCATAATTTGCGATACCGAAACCCTACCATTCAATTTAACTCTTGTATCCCTTTGCATCTTTACGGTAGTCTTTAGCACAGAACAAAAAGAATTCTGTCCGCTTATCTCTGCAGTAACGGACATCAATGACACCAGACAATCGGATGACTGGCTCCACGATCTGAAGGTTTCATAGAGGTCAACAGAACCGAAGAAACCCCTTTCTATCGTTGGATACTGCACCAGCCTTCCCCGTCAGCCCAAGCAGTGTTCTATAAGAGCACTCTGGGAATACCTGACAGACTGCATGTCAGTGTCATAAAGAAGTCAGAAACAGTCACAGCAGGTTTTCACAGCGCCATATAAGAAAACCACACAAGGGAACCCATGCAGGTTGCCATCAGAAGATGACTGATCAGTACTTCATGCAGAGAGCAATCAGCCGGAATTCCAATAACAAGCTTTATAAAAGCAATACTGCAACCGGATACTGCCTGAATGACATATCAGACTATTACCACTCAATCTCTTGAGGGTGTTCTGACGATCACTCTTAACCGACCTGAGGCTTTCAATGCACTGAATACTCTGCTGCTCAGCGAAGTTGCAGATGTGCTTGATCAGGCCGACCAGGATGAATCCATTCGCGTCGCTGTTATTACCGGAGGGCCAAAGGTCTTCGCAGCCGGTGCAGACATCAAAGAGATGGCTGCTCTGGACGCCGTTGGCGTAATGAACGACGCCCGCCCAAAACACTGGCGCCGCATTTACCAATTCAGCAAACCCCTTATCGGAGCTGTAAACGGTTACGCTCTTGGCGGTGGTTGTGAGCTGGTGATGCATTGCGACATCGTTATCGCCGGTGACAACGCCCTCTTCGGTCAGCCTGAAATCAATCTTGGCATCATCCCAGGTGCCGGTGGCACGCAACGCCTGATCCGCACCGTTGGCAAGCCGCTGGCGATGAAGATGGTTCTGAGCGGTGAGATGATCGATGCCAAAACAGCACTTCAGGCCAACCTGATTGCTGAAGTGGTTATTCCTGAGAAAACCATCGAACGCGCCCACCAGCTGGCTAAAACCATCGCTAAGAAGCCGCCTATTGCGGTTCGTCTGGCGAAAGAAGCCCTGCTTAAAGCTTTTGAAACCGATCTCGAATCCGGCCTGAACATTGAGCGTAAGTCTTTCACGCTGCTGGCTGCTACCGAAGATCGCCAGGAAGGCATTGCTGCCTTTATGGAAAAACGTAAACCTGAATTTAAAGGACGCTGAGTCATGTCATTCAACAACATCGAATTTGTGATTGAGGATGGCGCAGCCATTCTGACCTTCAACCGCCCGGACAGCCTGAACAGCTTTAACGCTGAGATGCACGCCGAAGTTCGTGAAGCGCTGAAAGAAGTTAAGAAAAACCCTGAAGTGCGCGCACTGGTGATTACCGGTAACGGCCGTGGTTTCTGTGCCGGTCAGGATCTGAGTGACCGTAATGTTGCGCCGGGTGCTGAAGCACCGAACCTGGGTGAGTCCATCGAGAAAAACTACAACCCGATGATCCGCACAATACGCGCGCTGGAAATGCCGGTTATCTGCGCGGTTAATGGTGTAGCTGCAGGCGCGGGTGCCAATATCGCACTGGCTTGTGACATCGTATTCGCCGCTAAATCAGCCAAATTCATTCAGGCATTCTGCAAAATCGGCCTTATCCCGGATTCCGGCGGTACCTGGACTCTGCCTCACACCGTAGGTCAGGCGCGTGCGATGGCACTGTCTATGCTGGGTGACCGTGTTTCTGCTGAAGATGCCGAGAAGATGGGCATGATCTGGAAAGCAGTAGACGACGAAGCACTGAAAGAAACCGCTATCGCAACCGCTAAAGAGCTGGCAACTCAGCCAACGAAAGGCCTGGCCCTGATCAAACGTGCTATTCAGGCATCTGCAACCAACACTCTGGATGAGCAGCTGGATCTGGAACGTGATCTGCAAACCATCGCAGGCCGCACCGAAGATTACCGTGAAGGCGTTGCTGCCTTTATGGAAAAACGCCAGCCATCCTTTAAAGGTCAGTAAGGTTTAGTCATGTCATCTAACGTTCTTAACCCATTAACCGCGAATGACGTTGTTGCGGTTATCGGTGCAGGCACCATGGGTGCCGGTATTGCACAGGTAGCGGCTCAGTTTGGTCATACGGTTCTGCTTTACGACAAAATGGAAGGTGCGGCTCAGGCTGGCCTTGACCGAACCGCGAAAGGTCTGGAGAAGCTGGTTGCCCGTGGCAAGATGAGCGAATCCGATAAAGATGCGCTGGTTGCCCGTATTCAACCGACCGAAACACTGTCTGATCTGGCTCCCGCCAAACTGATTGTTGAAGCCATCGTTGAAAATCTGGCAGTTAAACAGTCTGTTTTCTCTGAGCTGGAAGAACTTTGCTCTGAAGAGACCATTCTTGCAACGAACACCTCTTCAATCTCAGTGACCGCCATTGGCTCTGCCCTGAAGCGTCCTGAGAATCTGGTCGGCATGCACTTCTTTAACCCTGCTCCGATTATGAAGCTGGTTGAAGTGATCAAGGGTCTGGCGACATCTGATGCCGTTGCTCAGCAGGTTTACGATCTGTCCGTCGCATGGGGCAAACATGCGGTAATGGCGAAGTCTACTCCGGGCTTTATCGTTAACCGTGTGGCGCGCCCTTTCTACGCAGAAGGTTTGCGTGTCCTTGAAGAAGGCGGTACTGACGAAGCTACGATTGATGCTATTGCCCGTGAAGCGGGCCAGTTCCGTATGGGCCCTTTCGAGCTGATGGATCTGATCGGTCACGACGTTAACTACGCAGTAACCTCCTCTGTGTTTGACGCCTATTACGGCGACCAACGCTTCCTGCCCTCTCTGATCCAGAAAGATCTGGTTGAAGCGGGCTTCCATGGCCGTAAAACCGGTCGCGGTTTCTATAATTATTCAGAAGATGCCCAAAAGCCGGAAGCTCAGACACTGGCTCCTCAAACCGCACCAACCAGCATTACGGTTGAAGGTGAAATGGGTTGTGCCGAGCCTCTGATCGCCCGTATTGAAGCAGCGGGCATCAAGGTTCATCGTTCCACGGAGCACGACCACAATGGCCGTATCTCCATCGGCGATCTGGTCATTGCCCTGACCGATGGCCGCATGGCAACCGAGCGCGCTTCTGTTGCGCAGCGTCGACAGCTGGTGCTGTTTGATCTGGCGCTGGATTACGGCAAAGCAACCCGTATCGCTCTGACCAAGGCGGATCAGACATCAGAAGAGAGCCTGAATCAGGCGGCTGGCCTGTTCCAGGCGATTGGCATGCAGGTTTCTGTGATCGATGATGTGGCAGGTATGGTCCTGATGCGCACCGTCGCTATGTTAGCCAATGAAGGCGCTGATGCCGTAAACCAGCAGGTTTGTTCAGCCAAGGATGTCGATATTGCGATGCAAAGCGGTGTGAACTACCCGCAAGGCCCTCTGGCCTGGGCTGACAATGTTGGTCTTGAGCACATCCACACCGTTCTGACCCATCTGGTTAACAGCTATGGGGAAGACCGCTACCGCCCTTCCCCACTGCTACGTCGCAAAGTATTTGGAGCACAGAAATTCCATGGCTAACGAAAACACTGCATTAGAAAACCTGACGCCGGATGAACTGGCGCTGCGCTGTGCTGAAGCGATGTACGAAAGCGACTGGGCTGCTCAGGCGCTGGATATGAAGATTCTGGAAGTTCGTGAAGGCTACGCCAGGCTGAGCATGCAAGTGCGTAAAGATATGTCTAACGGCCACGCGATCTGCCACGGCGGCATGATCTTTACTCTGGCGGATACCGCTTTCGCGTACAGCTGCAACAGCTATAACAAGGTGACTGTCGCTGCAGGCTGCAACATCGAGTTTGTTGCGCCGGGCAAGCTGGGTGACACCCTGATCGCTGAAGCGAAAAAGGTCAGCCTGACCGGTCGCAGCGGCATCTACGATGTGACCATCAGTGATTCCAGTGGTCAGGCGATAGCCCATTTCCGTGGCAAATCCCGCCAGATTAAAGGCGAGATTATCCCAACAAGTTCCGCCAACGTATCCGATCAGTAACTCATCAGAGCATTTAGAGGAATCTTAAGCATGAAAGACGCTTATATCTGCGATGCGATTCGCACCCCTTTTGGCCGTTATGCCGGCAGCCTGTCCTCCGTTCGCGCTGATGATCTGGGTGCCATCCCGATTAAAGCCCTGATGGAGCGTAACCCTCAGGTCGATTGGTCTGTTGTTGACGACGTGATCTACGGCAACGCCAACCAGGCCGGTGAAGATAACCGTAACGTCGCGCGTATGTCGTCACTGCTGGCCGGTATGCCAACCAGCGTTCCGGGCACCACCATTAACCGTCTGTGTGGCTCCGGTATGGATGCTATCGGTATGGCTGCCCGTGCTATCAAGGCCGGTGAAACCGACCTGATGATCGCCGGTGGTTGTGAGTCCATGTCCCGTGCACCTTTCGTGATGGGTAAAGCGGAATCTGCTTTCAGCCGTAACCCGAATGGCCTGTACGACACCACGATTGGCTGGCGTTTCATTAACAAACAGATGAAAGCGGAATACGGCGTTGACTCCATGCCGGAAACCGCTGAGAACGTGGCGGAAGATTTCAATATATCCCGCGAAGATCAGGATCTGTTTGCGTTCCGTAGTCAGCAGAAAACCGCTGCTGCAATGGAAAAAGGTCTGTTCAACGAAGAGATCTGTCCGGTAACGATTCCACAGCGTAAGGGCGATCCGGTTGTTGTTGATACCGACGAGCACCCGCGTGCAGAAACCACTCTGGAAGCACTGGCGAAACTGAAAGCGCCTTTCCGGGAAGGTGGTTCTGTGACTGCCGGTAACGCATCTGGTGTTAACGACGGTGCCTGTGCCCTTCTGATCGCTTCCAAAGAAGCGGCTGAAAAGCACGGCCTGACACCGAAAGCCCGCATCGTAGCCATGGCCACTGCAGGTCTTGAGCCACGCATTATGGGTTTTGGCCCTGCGCCAGCATCCCGCAAGGTTCTGGAAAAAGCAGGTCTTACTCTGGAGCAGATGGACGTTATCGAACTGAACGAAGCCTTTGCTTCTCAGGGCTTAGCGGTAATGCGTGATCTGGGTCTGCCGGATGATGCGGCACACGTTAACCCGAATGGCGGTGCTATCTCTCTGGGCCACCCCCTGGGTGCATCCGGTGCGCGGCTGGTAACCACTGCAATGTACCAGCTGCACCGCACTGGCGGTCGCTATGCACTGTGCACCATGTGTATCGGTGTGGGTCAGGGTATCGCCCTGATTATTGAGCGCGTTTAAGCACTTAGTCATTCTGCCGGGGAGGGTGTCAAACCCTCCCCCATTAAACGCCCGAAGAGGCGTCTGGAATTACAAAACCAACAACAAAAAGCAGAACAAGAAAAACAAGAGATACTAACAGGACAATAATTATGATGAACTACAAAGTCGATCCCAACGCGCTTGATCCAATTGAAACTGCAAGCATTGATGAAATCCGCGCGCTTCAGCTGAGCCGGATGAAATTCAGTGTTAAACACGCTTATAACAATGTGCTGGCGTACCGTAAGCTATGCGATGAAAAAGGCGTACACCCATCTGATCTGAAAACATTGGATGATCTCAAGCTTTTCCCCTTTACCACCAAACAATACCTGCGTGATGCCTACCCTTTTGATTCATTTGCAGTCCCGATGAGTCAGGTAGTTCGCATCCATGCGTCTTCAGGAACCACCGGGCAGCCAACCGTTGTTGGTTACACCCAACACGATATTAATGTCTGGGCGGATGTGGTAGCCCGTTCGATTCGCGCTGCCGGTGGCCGAAATACCGATAAAGTACATGTTTCCTATGGCTACGGTCTCTTTACCGGTGGGCTGGGCGCGCACTATGGGGCCGAGCGTCTGGGCTGTTCGGTGATTCCTATGTCCGGCGGTCAGACTGAGAAACAGGTTCAGCTGATGCGTGACTTTGATCCGGATATTATTATGGTAACGCCGTCTTACATGCTGAACCTGATCGATGAGATGGAACGTCAGGGTGTTGAGCCTAAAGAGATGGCTCTGCGTATTGGGATCTTTGGTGCTGAGCCTTGGACAGAAGAGATGCGTGGCAATATCGAAACACGCCTGGGTATCGATGCCGTCGATATCTACGGTCTTTCTGAAGTAATGGGTCCTGGTGTGGCAATGGAGTGTGCAGAAACCAAAGATGGCCCAACCATCTGGGAAGATCATTTCTATCCTGAAATTATCGATCCGAATACCGGAGAAGTTCTGCCTGATGGTGAGTACGGTGAGCTGGTATTTACCTCTCTGACCAAAGAAGCTCTACCGGTGATTCGCTACCGTACCCGGGACCTGACCCGCCTTCTGCCGGGTACTGCGCGCCCGATGCGCCGTATCGATAAGATCACCGGCCGTTCCGATGACATGCTGATCATCCGGGGCGTGAACGTATTCCCGACCCAGATCGAAGAACAGATTCTGAAGATCCCGGCACTGGCTCCTCACTACGAGATTATCGTGTCCAAACAGGGCAACCTGGATGTTGTGAATGTGAAAGCGGAACTTAACCCTGCGGCTCAGGATGCTGATCAGACAGCGATTATCAAAGAGCTGCAGCACCACATCAAATCCGTAGTCGGTATCAGCACCAAGGTTGATATTGTCCCTGTAGGCGGACTTGCCCGCTCTGAAGGCAAAGCCAAGCGCGTTACCGACCTGCGCTGATACCTGACAGTAAAATCTTTCCTGTCAAAACCCCGGACTCCGGGGTTTTTTTATGCCCGGCTCCGCATACCACAAAGAGATTTAAATGGCGCTACAGTAGTATTAATGGATATAAAAAACTATATTAGTCAGATTCTGTCAGGTTCATGGAAGAACGGATAACCTTACGCTCTCCCCTTGCCCGCCAGATGACCCACATCGACCCAAAAAATAATAAAGGACGCTTTTCATGAAGGGGCTTTCTCTCCGGGCAAAAATTATCGCCATGGCTACCTTGGCGGTTCTAGTCACCGCCCTTGCTTTAACAGGCTTCTCTGCCTTTCGACTCTCCGATATGACCCGAAACAACGTTGACCAGCGCGTCGATGGCGTTTCAAATGCCGTCGGTAAAGGCGTAGAACGCTGGCTCTCATCAAAATATCAATTACTCAATACTCTTGCTCAACGACCTGCAGATCAGAATGCGTTTATTGAGCAGCTTAATATGACCCGGGAAGCCGGTGATTTCATAGCCATTTTTGCCGGGCTGACTGATGGCACCCGTATCGGAAGTAATGGCCGCACCCTTTTCGTCAATGGCTATGACCCCCGTACCCGCCCTTGGTACCAAAAGGCAATTAAAGAGAAAAAATGGTTCTGATCGGCCCCTATGAAGACAGAACCAGCAAAGAGATGACATTCACCATCGCCCGCCCTTTAGTCCAGAATGGGCAGATCACCGGCATTATTGGCGCTGATCTTCAGCTAAAACAGCTTTTTGCCGAGATCACCTCATTTGAATCCGGTGCCAACAGCCAGCTTTTCCTCCTCAATGATCAGGGGTTGGTTATTGCCCATCAGAATCAGGATTTTCAGTTACAACCCTTATCACGTCTCTATCCTGATATCACTGAAGAAACGCTGAATCAGCTTAATACTCATGCAGCACTGCCCCCCATAGAAACCGCCGGTGGGACTAAGTTGGTTCGTATCGTTGGTGTTCCGAACTCCTCCTGGCAACTGGGCGTTGAAGTGGACGAGTCCACAGAAATGCTGCCTTTTACTGAAACCCTGGGCATACAATTTCTGATCAGTCTGGCGATCTTCCTGCTGGTAATGCTAACAGTGGCTCTGATGGTCAAGGTACTGCTTAAAGACCTACATCGTGTCGGTCACGCCCTGAGCAATATCGCTAAAGGTGAAGGAGATCTGACCCAACGGATTCAAAGCCAAAGCAATGACGAAGTGGGCAAGCTGGCCAATGACTTCAACCACTTCGTGAAAAGCCTGCACAACACCATAGGAAAACTTGATATTACCGCCGTCGACCTTGGCCGTCAGTCCGACATCATTGCCGATAAAACCAAGCAGAACAGCAGAAAGATCTATCAGCAGCGTAACGAAACCAACGCAGTAGCAGAAGCGGTTAATCAACTGGCTCAGTCGACTCAGGATATTATTCAGCATGTCCAGAATGCAAACAGTCAGGTGGAGCAGACATTGAATCTTGGCCAGGATGGTATTCGCCAGGTGAGTAAAAGCCAGCGTTCGGTAAATGATCTGGCTTCAAAACTCGACAGCGCCAGTGATGTTGTAACCCGTCTTAACAGTCATGCCCAGGGTATTACCGGCATTCTCAATACGATTGAAGAGATTGCAGAACAGACCAACCTACTGGCACTTAACGCGGCTATTGAGGCCGCAAGAGCGGGTGAAGCCGGTCGCGGCTTTGCCGTAGTTGCCGATGAGGTCCGCAGTTTGTCACAACGTACCAGTAGCTCAACCAGCGAAATTCAGCAGGTCATGGAGTCTGTGCAGCAATCCTCGACAGAAGCAACCCAGCTGATGCAGGCAAGTAGTCTTCTGGCAGAAGAAAGTGTGGCTGATGCAGGTCAGGCAAAAGAGATGCTGACACAGATTCTGGAAGCCGTTGAAGCGATCAGCCATCTGGCAGCTCATATTAGTAGCGCCACTGAACAACAGGCCGCTCTGAGCGAAGAGATTCACAGTAACACGGATATTATCCGAAGCGTGGCCGACGATCTTGCCAGAGACGCCGATGAAAGTGAGCAACAGGTCAGTACCTTGTCTGAACTTGCTGCAGTTCTTAAAAAAGAGGCAGGGCGCTTCGTTATTTAAGGCCTGACCTCGTCTAACTGACCTGAAAAAAAGAGACTTTAGCGGTTAAAGCAGTACAGTTACAAACAAACACTCAAGTTTGCTTTAGATTTATGAGTACCGGCCGCTAGAATGACCACAGACAGATAAATCGAGAGGAGAATTTCGATGGAAATTTCAAACAGCAGTGCTGCTAACTATGCGAACCAAGCAGCGAAACAGGATGCGCTCTTAGGTGCTCAGGTTGCACTGGTTGGTAAAGCGAAGGATCAGGGTAAAGTGATCATGGATACTCTGCTGAGTTCCATCAACACTGTTCAGCCTGCGGCATCCGTTGAATCCCACCTGGGTAGCAAACTGGATGTTCGTGCTTAATTATTGAATAAACCGGTTTATCAGAGGAGGCTTCGCCCTCCTCTTTTTTTTGCCTGCACTTTCTTCCGCAGCAATTTATCTTTCGGCTCAAACGGACACTTTCGACTCAAACGGACACTTTCTGCTGAGATTAACGGCGCACGTCCAAATCTGTTTGATTTTGTCAGAGATCGGAAAGCCCTTCCTTTAAAGGCATTCAGCCCGTAAGACGTCAAAAACAAAAGACTTTTCTTAATAAGCCAGTCTTAATTGATTGCCTTCCTTGAGGACGGCCGGATATTATTAATAATCATGATTAAATAACTGAAACATTGAAAGGCTACTATCCGGCCTGTTTATTTCAGCCAGGAGGCATCATGTCGCAGTACGGCCATCATAAAGATACAGGCCCCATTAATACCCCGGATAACGGTGATACCATGGTATCCATCACCAACCTTGAGGGTAAGATCACCTACGTTAACCGCGTCTTCATGCGTGTATCCGGCTACCATGAAAAACAGCTGATTGGCTTTAATCATAATCTGGTGCGTCATAAAGAGATGCCCCGCTGCGTATGGCACCGGGTTTGGAAACGTCTGGAAAAAGATGACGAAGCCTTCATCCTGGTCAAAAACTCCAGTGCATCCGGTCAATCCTACTGGAGCTTCTCAGCGCTATATCCCAATTTTGATGCCAAAGGGCAAAAAGTTGGTTACTGCGCGGTACACTACCCCGCTTCGGAATCTATGATCCGGCTGCTTGAGCCTATCTATGCCAAGGTACTTGAAGCGGAGCAAAAAGATCTTAATAACGGACTTGAGTGCCTGGAAAAACACCTGCAGGATGCGGGACACAGCAGCTATACCGAGTATCTTCTGGAAGCTCATTACAATGGCTCTCCCGGAAAACCCGAAAAGCGTTCAGGTTATCAGTCGACATACGCGCGTCAAACTTCCAGTAATAGCGCTGCGTGGCCATTCCTGCATACACAGGTCAATATCGCTCAGGGACTGCACTTGGGTCTTGCCCTTCTGGTTACGGCTGCCGGGCAATACTTTTATTCGGCCTCGGCATGGTTTCTCCTCTACCCCCTAGCCGTATTGGCAGTCATTGTCTACATGCGCGGTATTATGCAGCGTGCGCTTAAAGTTCTGCATCGGGTTCACCATACGATTAAGCGGAGCAAAATGGGGGAACTGCATCATAGGGTTAATGACATTTCGGGTTTGGGCGAAGTTGGTCAGGTTGCCTGGGAGATGAATGAACTGCTGGATCAGATTCAAAGTTTTTATCTCGAAGCTGATAGTGCATTTCAGGATGTATCCGAAGGCCAGGAACACAGATATGCGATCAGCACCGCCGTATCCGGAGCCCCTCATCGTTCGCTGGAGCAGCTGAATACGGGTCTTGAAGCGATGCGTCAGGTTCGTGCGATTCGCTCACGCAATGAGCTTATGTCACGATTGAATGAAGTCAATGTCAATTGCCTTGTTCCTAACCTTACGACGATTCAAACCGACCTTACCGAAGTGATCGAAGAGATCCGCTTTGCACTTAACACCTCCAGCGAAAATCGTCAGGATGTTGAAGCATCGGAGCGTGTCATCGACAGCATGCTGCATCAGCTATCGAATATTACTGGGGTATTGCGCAATATTGAGGGTCTGGTCATTAAGCTGGATGAAGATGGCCAACGGGTTGTCGATGCTCTTAACCTGATTTCTGATATTTCTGAGCAAACCAACCTTCTGGCCCTGAATGCATCAATTGAAGCCGCCAGGGCTGGCGAACACGGCCGGGGGTTTGCTGTTGTTGCCGATGAGGTAAGAACGCTGGCAGGACGCTCTAAAGATGCCGCTGAAAATATCAGCCGTATTATCGATAGTTTTGCTGAGCGATCCAAACAGATGCGAACGGCATCAGAACAGGCTGGCGGTGAAGCCGAAGCGCTCAATAAAGATATCGACGGCTTTCACCAGACATTCCGCCGACTTGCGGTTTCAGCGGTGGATACCAATAAACGACTCGATCACGCCAGTGATAAAAACTTCACGATTTTGGCCAAGGTCGACCACATCGTATACAAACAGCGCACTTATCTGGGTATTCAAAACACCGAGCAACATCAGGATGCCGTTAACGCTGTCAGTGTTGACCACCACAACTGCCGTTTGGGTAAATGGTACGATGAGGGTATCGGATACGAACAATTCCGGCACCTGCATAGCTTTAAACAGCTGCAGACGCCTCACGCGGCAGTCCATAAATGCGCAAGGTTTGCGGTTGATCTCGCATCAGATGACTGGCTGGGTAATCAGGATATTCGGGATGAAATTGTTGCTGCAGTTCAGCGTGCTGAAGGCGCCAGTGATGAGGTTATGTCTCTGCTTGATGCTATGGTTGAGGAAAAGCATCAGTCAAAGACCTAACCTGAGAATAGCTTGCCCTTCCGATCTCATTTTCCTTTGGAACAAAGCCCCTGCCTATGCAGGGGCTTTGCTCTACAAGTCTGGCGGATAGATCAGGCCAGCATCTCAAGATCAGCCGGAACCGCGGTATTGGCCGCTCCTTGCTGATCCTGTAGAACACCGGTATTCATCTGAAAGTGGCGGTTAGCCAATTCAGAAGCAAACCCCTTGCGACGCTCACTGATGATTAACGTCATTCCATCTTTCCCCATACGGCGAATAATCCGACTAACTTCAGTAACCATATCCGGTGGCAGATCAGAATAAGGCTCATCAATCAGCATCAGTTTGGGTTTTGCAATTAATCCCCGTGCCATAGCTAACAGCTGTTGCTCACCCGTTGTCAGGGAACCCGCCATTTTATGGCGCTGCTTTCTCAGCAAGGGAAACCCTTCATAAATAACTTCAAGATCAGAATACACCGAAGCATCCATCTTTCTCGAATAACAGCCCAAGAGAATGTTGTCTTCAACACTCATCGGTCCGAAAACCTGACGTCCTTCAGGAACATGAACAATACCGCTATAAACACGCTTATCCGCCGGCATGCGACTAATATCAAGCCCGGAGAAAGTAATACAGCCAGCAGTAGGCACCTCAAGCCCGCAGATCGTTTTAAATAAGCTACTTTTACCGCTGCCATCCTCACCCACCACAGCAACAACATCCCCGGAATAGATCTCGAATGAGACCGACTGAAGGGCAATACTGTCTTCAAACTGGCAGCTGATCCCATCCAGTTTCAGTAAAACCTTTTCATCCTCATTATCCGGAACAGACTGAGCCGGGACAGGGTTGTGACCAATGATATTATCTGGCGTCATTTGAAAGATTTTTTCACGCAAAGCGCTGAATTGATCTCTCACCTGGCGGCCGAATAAAGGATCATCCTCCTGGTCCCGGGAACTGACCAATGCCAGCCAGTCGGTCTCCAAGAGATGCTCGCGGGCAAGTGGTACGACAATACCTTCTTCTCGTTTAATGTGCTTTCTGAGGGCAAAAATGAATCGACTCAGTTGCTTACTGAACAGGTCACGCCCCTCGGGGTAATTGGCCGCACATCTATCCAGAAGGCCCCTTAATTCAGCAATTCTGACCGCCCCAACCACATGATCTTCTGATTGGCGACTTAGCAAAGCTTCTGCTTCAGGTACACGCTCTCGTAAAAGCTGATGAAGAAGAATGTCTTTGCCATCAGGATGAATGCGGTGTGAAAAACTTTGCAGGTAATCCAGTATAGTGTGGATCAGTTCAGCGTCAGGAGCCTGGTCCTCCATGTTCATTTGACGCTGAAGTTGTTCCAGAATATCCAGAACACGCCATATCCCGCCATGCTCGGCAATAATAACCCGGATGGCACCATTCATTAGGGACGGTTTTTCGAGGCTGATTTGTGTCATCAGTGAGACTCCTTTCTCCGTATTGTTGTCTTTATTATTTGGATCAGTTGAAGCTTAAAATTTATTTTTGTTTTGACAGGTCTGTCCGTTTCAGTTGCAGCGATATTGGCATGTGGCAAAGCACCCCATTACTGAGTGGCTTTGTTTCTAACAACAAACTAAGTCACCCTGAACCTTTTGCTTTGGCAAATATCGCTACCGGAAGCCTACTAAGCCCATATCAGCAGTACTTGTCTGAGCACGCCAAATAGTTTCATTTAAAACCCAATACAACCCCAACACAGATCAAGCAAATTACAATTCAAATACAATCCGAAACAAAGTGACCAACTCTTAAATCCATCCCGAATTGTTCAGCGTCAGATCAATACTCACGCCTTGCCTGGCCGCATCTGCCTCCGTACAATCAGGCCTCCATTCCATTTAAAAGTGTTACAAAAATAGAATCCCATGCCAAAAAACCGCGCAGTTAGTCAGCTTGTCGAAGATTTTTGTCAGCAACGCCCCATTCGGGCGGGTTCACTGATCATCACCGTTTATGGTGATTCTATTGCTCCACGAGGCGGAACGGTTTGGCTGGGAAGCTTGATCAACAGCCTCGAACCTCTTGGCCTGAATCAGCGCTTGGTAAGGACCTCTGTGTTCCGGCTGGCTAAAGAAGAGTGGCTAACAGCTGAACAGGTTGGTCGACGCAGTTACTACAGTCTGACAGCATCAGGCCGACGTCGCTTTGAAAAAGCCTTTAAACGGGTATATGCCCCAGTATTACCAGACTGGGACGGACAATGGTGTTTGGTGATCACTAATCAGCTGGATCAGGAACTGCGCAAAACCGTAAAGGAAGAACTTGGATGGCTTGGCTTTGGGTCAATCGCGCCGGGGGTTTTGGCACATCCAATGGCTGATATGGCGGAGCTTCAATCGACCCTGAAAGATCTGAATGCGCTGGATGATTCCATTATTTTCCAGACGCACAAGCAGGATGTCATCAATGGACGACCTCTTCGTCTTATGGTCCGTGAATGCTGGAATCTTGATGAACTTTCTGACAGCTATCGCCTGTTTCTGAACAAATTCCGACCTATCTGGAATGAACTCAAAGGCGAGGATCATCTCGACCCGGAAGACTGTTTTCTTGTCCGAACCCTTCTGATTCACGAATACCGCCGTGTGCTTCTACGGGATCCGCAACTGCCCGAAGAGTTGCTACCCAATGACTGGGAAGGCACAGCGGCCCGCCTGCTCTGCCGAAACCTTTATCGTTTGGTAACAGACAAAACAGAGCGTCATCTGAGTCAGATTTTAGAGACAGCAGAAGGGCCGCTGCCAGATGCTTCACCTGCTTTTTACAAACGCTTTGGTGGCCTCAGCCTTTAATTGCTATCTATAAATTGTTCAAGGATTTCTTATGCCGCTTCAGATTGCCATTGTGGGCAGTGGCCCTGCCGGTTGTTTTATCGCTGAATTACTAAGTCGTAAAATCGAAGACTGCAGAATTGACATGATTGAGCGCCTGCCATCGCTTTTTGGCCTGGTTCGAGCAGGTGTTGCACCGGATCACCAGGGCACTAAGAACGTTATCCGGCAATTTGAAAAAACGTTGGAAAAAGACAATATTCGGGTTCTGGCTAATCTCAACGTGGGTACTGATATCAGCTATGACGAGCTTAAGTCCTGTTACGATCTGGTTGTGATCGCTACCGGGGCTTCAGACGATCGTAAGCTGGGTATTCCCGGTGAAAACGACCAAGGCATCTATGGCTCCAGCCACTTTGTTGGCTGGTACAACGGTCATCCGGAGAGTCATCGCCGTCCACCTGAGCTTAAAGGTCCCGCTGTCGCCATTATTGGTCACGGTAATGTCGCTCTGGATATCGCCCGCCTGATAGCTAAAACATCGGACGAGCGCGCCGAAACCGATATCTGCGCCGCTGCGATGGCACAACTCGATAACAGTGTAATTACCGACATCTACCTGATTGGACGGGGATCCCCTGAACAATCCAAATTTACGCCTCCTGAGCTTGCTGAACTGAAAGCCCTGAGTGCAGCAATTCCTGTAATCAGCAACACAGCGATTCCTGAAACACCATCATCGGATCTTGATCCGAGGGAAGCACGCGCCAAACAGATGAACCTCGATCTCTTCCGGGAGTTTGCAGAAAATGCTTCTAACCCTGTACTGACCAATGGCAAAACCTGCATTCACCTGCTCTTTAATCACTCCCCTACAGCCATCGAGTCCGAAAATGGCCGGATAACGTCACTACACCTGAAACAGCAATCGGATCAGAGAATTGATGAAATCACTCTGCCCGTTAACACGTTAATCAGTGCTATTGGTTATCGCGGCCGAGAAATCTCATCAGTGCCTTTTGATACAAAACAGGGGCGCATCCAACATGAGAACGGCCTTATCGAGCCGACCGTCTATGCAACCGGATGGTGCCGACGGGGCCCCACTGGTGTAATTCCGACTAACAGAGCGGATGCTCTTGAGATCAGCAAACGCATTCTGGCCGATTATGAGGCTGGCACCATCACAACAGGAAAAGGCGGACAAGAGGTGATGGACAAGCTGATCGCAGATAAAAATCTGAAAGTTATCGATTATCAGGATTGGAAGAACATTGATCAGGCGGAAAAAGACCGGGCACAGGGAAAGAAGCCCAGAGAGAAATTCCTTAGCGAAGCAGAGATGCTTCAGCAGGTTTTCACCTGATTCCTCCGGACAGATCAGGGACGGTAAACAAAAGCCGTCCCCCTTTAATATTAAATTCGTTAAGCCTGTATAACCTCAGCTTTTAAAAACAGCACTGAAGCCCTGTCTTGCATTCGCCATTCCAAAACTGACCTTCAGGTCAGTAGAATTATCAAACTAACTCTCTGTTTTTGATATACTTAGCTGCTCTACGGTGCTGTATACCGATTTCAGCATGCCTTTTTGCAATCTTGAATTCAGGTTTTAATTATGTCTCTGTCTCCAGCGGCTTCCCGTCAGTTGATCCATACCCGTACAGTAACCTGCAATGCTTATAAACGGGACGATGGACTTTGGGATATTGAGGGACATATGACGGATATAAAAACCAACCCAATCCCGAATGAAGACCGGGGAGGCGTTATACCGGCTGGAGAGCCCCTGCATGAAATGTGGCTGCGCCTCACCCTGGACAACCAGCTTAAAATCCATGACGCAGAGGCCAGTACTGAGCACGCCCCTTTCGCTATATGTCCGAGCATCACCCCAGCCTATAAACGCCTTAAAGGATTGCAGATAGGCCCCGGCTGGACGAAGAAGGTGAAAGAATTATTAGGCAATACAGAGGGGTGTACTCACCACACAGAGTTACTCGGCCCCATGGCAACAACTGCTTTTCAGGCGCTATATGAAGAACTGAAGAACCAGGAAGAACAGAGCGAAAAGCCGCCTATTATCCTGAATACATGCCATGCCTTGGCCGACACAAGCCCTGTCGCCAGACGCCTCTGGCCGGAACATTACAAAGCCTCAAGCCAAGACAAGTCATCGGAGAACATCAGCGCCTGAAAACGAAACCTTGGGTTTAAGGGCTTATGTTTTTTCATACAGCAGCATAAACTGTAAGAAAAAGTCATATATAACAAGAATAAACGGAGTCACTATGGCCGACAGTATTATTATTGCAGCCGCGCGTTCATTGAATAAGCAAGGTGAGCTTAAGCCTGTTCATGATCTGATCCGACAAGCGGAAGATGAGGGACAGCGCTGCACCAAGCTGACCATCGACGACCTGAAGACCCCTTGGCAAAGCCCCATTGAAGAGGGTCACTTCCGCAGCGGCTGCGGTCCTTTGGAAGCGCTCTCAGTAGCGAATCGGCTGATTCAGAATGGTGACGCTGATCTGGTTGTTATCTCAGGGCGGGACTTCATTAAAAGCGATTACTCTCAGGAAGAACGCCATGAAAAAATGGTTATCTATCCAGAGGCCAGTATTCCGGAAGCCTACACCCTGCTCGCCCGACATTTCTGCGATCACGAAGGCTTAACCACTGAGGCGTTTATCAACCTCAGAAATGCAGTTTTCGAGAACCTGAAAAAAACAGCGACCACTCAGGAGCTTAAGCTACCCGCTGATAACTGGTACGAGCCTTTAACAGAACTGTTCCGTGGTGTTGATTGTGCAAACCCCGTTATCGATTTTGAAGGCCTTGTCGTTGTTACCCACAGTGATAGCGCCCTAACCCCACTGATAGAACCTATTGCCGTCAGGGGAGTGGGTGTCGGTATCGCAGAAAACGATGGCCCTGAATTTGCCAGGGAACTTGCCCGCTATCACACCCTTGAGAAAGCTGTTCACTATGCCGAAGTTCAATCAGGACTTGATGTCAAAGAGATACTTAACGCCCCCGAAACGTTGATTGAAGCCTACACCTGCTATCCCGTCGTCCCTCTTGCACTACTGATGAAAGCAGCAGCACTGCAATCCGAAAAAGAAATTCTGAGTTGGTTGTCAAACAAAGCGCTGACCTGCACCGGCGGTATGAACCTGGCGCGGGCTCCCTGGAATAATCCTGCTCTTAATGGGCTTATAGCCCTATGCGAGCAACTTCAGCAGACAAAAACCTTAGGATTACTCCATGGAAACGGTGGACTTGGCTATAAACAGGGCATCGCTTTACTGGGCCACTGCTAATCCCCCTTCTATTGCTAAGCGAAGTCATGGCTTGTGGTACAAGCCCAAGCCATTGATTTCGTTGCATTACCTCATAATCAACACTGATCTTACTGCCTGCTCTCAATATATTAGACATTACTTTCTCTTAACAAAAAAGTTCCGCTAAAACCGCACTTTTATTGTGCATAATTAATTGCATAAGCTACCCTAGCTATTAAATTCCCACACAGAGAGTAGAGAATTGGCGCTACGGAATTCCAAAATAAAAAAAGGGTTACTCGCTATTATTGTGATTGGTGCATTACTGGGACTTTTCTCAGTGGTCAGCTGGATGGGAACCGACTATGCACTTCACGCCACCTCCGATCAGGCATTTTGCGGCGGGTGTCACAGCATGAAGCCTGTAAAAGCTTCATTCCTTAACGACATTCACGGCGGTGCCTCCACTAAGGGTGTTCAGGCCCTTTGTTCAG
Organism: Oceanospirillum sp.; assembly: GCA_048270425.1. GTDB lineage: Bacteria > Pseudomonadota > Gammaproteobacteria > Pseudomonadales > Halomonadaceae > Oceanospirillum. The sequence continues at coordinate 365,338 of JBLWSY010000001.1, read as the reverse complement.
ACTGCCATCTCCCTCAGGACAATTACGTTTCCTACCTATATGTAAAAGCGAAAAGCGGCGCATGGGATGTCTGGAAAGAGTTTGTTCTGGGAGCGGATGATGTCGACTGGTATGCCAAACGTAAACGGGCAAACGAGTTTGTTTACGACTCGGGCTGCCTCAAGTGTCACAACAATCTTCAATCGGGCTCAGAGAGCAGTAACAAACAGTTTGTCGCTCATAAGCCCTATTTCATGGGCTCCACCGAAAAAAGCTGTATTGACTGCCATAGCGTTGGCCACAAAAACCTTGAGCAAGAGCTGAAACGTCACTTTGGTCCGGTCACCACAAGATAAGTAAGTACAGAAAAATAATAACGGCATACGCATACCGTGATGCCACAAAACAAAAAACAGACCGATAGGATGATGAGGTTTACCATGACCATAAAAAACGTCTACCGCCCGATACTGATACTGCTGGCGCTCTGCCTGCTGGTATTCAGTAGCGCTGGAATGGCGGCTGAGTCGAATACCAGCACGGATATGAGCCAGGTTAAAACACTGAACTTCAAACGAGGTTTAAGTGAAACGGATAAGGCCTGTATCAGCTGTCACCAGAAAGAGCAGCCTGGCATTGTGGCAGACTGGAAGGACAGCCGTCATAGCCATGTCAGCGTAGGCTGTAATGACTGTCACGCAGCCAAAAAAGGCCAACCTGATGCGCAACTGCACAACAAAGGTGACCTGAAGAATGTCTACATCTCTCCCTTGGTCTCCCCTGCTACCTGTGGCCGTTGCCACCCGAAAGAACAGGAGCAGTTCAATCAGAGTGGTCACTTCCGTTCTTATCATCAGATTATTCCAAAAGACAGCCTGCATGCATTGGTCAAGGTACACGAAGGCCGAAACAACAAAGAGTTTGGTAACGCGCCAAACGAAACCGGCTGTATTCAATGCCACGGTACTGAGATCAAACTGGATAAAGAAGGTCGCCCGGACCCGACAACCTGGCCAAATGCCGGTATGGGTAACATCTATCCCGATGGTGCTACCGGTAACTGCTCGGCGTGCCATACCCGACATAAATTCTCAATTGCAGAAGCCCGTAAGCCCGCCGCTTGTGCGTCTTGTCACCTTGGCCCGGACCATCCGGATATTGAAGTATTCAACAACAGTAAGCATGGCCACATCTTTAACGCTGACGGCAACAACTGGAAGTGGGATTCTCCACCGGATGGCTGGGAGCCGGGTGATTACCGCGCACCAACCTGTGCAACCTGTCACATGAGTGGCATTGGGGAACTGAGCACAACCCACAACATTACTGAGCGTCTCTACTGGAACCTGTGGGCGAAAGAGTCCAAAGTTCGTAACTCTGATGATGTACTGAGTCCACTACTGGGCAACGGTGTTGAAGGTCGTAAGAAGATGGAGCAGGTATGTAGCTCCTGTCACAGCCCCCGTCACACCGAAGGCTTCTTCAAGCAAGGTGACAAAGCGGTAAAACTCTACAATGTTGAGTATTACGCTCCGGCGAAGAAGATGCTGGATGAGCTGAAGGAGAAAGGTCTGCTGAAGGATAACCCTTGGACTGATGAATTCCAGATCACCTTCTACCATCTATGGCACCATGAAGGCCGTCGCGCCCGTCACGGCGCTATGATGGGTGCACCAGACTATGCCCACTGGCATGGCTTCTTCGAACTGCAGCAGGATCTGTACAAACTGCAGGGCATCCATAAGAAGCGTCTGGAAACCGGTAAAATCGAAGACTAAGTAAAGGCTTTTCTTCAACAAGCCCGTTAAAACCAAAAGCCCCTGCAACGCTGCAGGGGCTTTTGTCGTTTTAAATTTCAGTAATCGGACATTCTATTCGGCTGATCATTTTCTCGCTGGACAGCAATATCAACCAAGCCTAATCTTGTCCTCTACCCGATATCTCTTTATTTCCTGTATGCAGCGAGAAAATACAATGGCTCCACGCTATATGGCCACCCTTGCCCTCCTGTTAGCGATGCTACTCTGGGCCAGCTCCTTTATTGCTCTGAAATACGCCTTTCAATGGTATCCGCCGGAATGGGTTATTTTTGGCCGTATGTTGGTTGCAGCGATCTGTTTCCTACCCTTCTGGAAACTGCTCAGACCTGAACATATTCCTCATAAAGACAAGCTCTGGTTACTGGTCTTAGCCTTTGCGGAGCCCGGTCTCTATTTCATTTTTGAGAGTCTTGCACTTGAGAATACCAGCGCATCTCAGGCCGGTATGATTACCGCCTTACTCCCCATGCTGGTAGCCATTGGCGCTGCCTTCTGGCTAAAAGAAAGCGTCAATGCCTGGACAATGCTGGGCTTTGCGCTCGCTATTGCCGGAGCCATTCTTTTAAGCACCAGCAGCCAGGCGGATGAAAACGCGCCCAATCCGGTATTTGGCAACCTGATGGAACTGATGGCGATGATCTGTGCCGCCGTTTACACCCTGATTCTGAAGAAACTCTCGGACCGTTACAGCGCCTGGTTTATCACTGCATTTCAGTCGTTCTTCGGTACTGTTTTCTTCCTGCCCCTTGCTCTTTCTGCAGAGGGCCAGATGGTCTTCTATCAGGAAGGTATTCTATCCATTCTTTATCTGGGGGCTTTGATAACACTGGGCGCTTACGGGCTCTACAACTGGTCAGTGCAGCAGATTCAGGCCACCCATGCCAGTGCCTACACCAATCTGATTCCGGTTTTCACCGTGATTATGGCTTTCCTGATTTTGGACGAGCGCTTTACTCAGGGGCAGATCATTGCAAGTTTTCTTGTGATTGCAGGACTTGCTTTAAGTCAGATGCCGGACAGGAAATTTAAAGAAAAGGCCCGCAATGCTGCGAGCCTGAAGGATGATCTGGTATCAGACGGAACGCTTAAACCCCAAGAAAACGTACCACCAGAGGCAGGATAAAAGCACTCAGCATGCCGGTCAGCCCCATCGCAAGACCGGCAAATGCTCCCGCTACAGAGCTGACCGTAAAGCTCTGCGCGGTACCAAAACCATGAGCCGCAAGGCCCATGGTAAAGCCCTGCACACTGTGGTCATTAATTTTTAACGCTTTAAACAGTAAAGGCCCGATCACACAACCGATAGCACCGGTCACCAGCACAAGGCCAGCGGTCAGTGACGGGTAACCGCCAATTTTTTCGGCAATTCCCATTGCGATAGGTGACGTAACGGATTTCGGCGTCAGAGAGAGCACTGTTTCACGGCTGCCTCCCATCCCTACAACAATCGCGATGGTAGACAGTGCAGCCGTGATAATTCCGGAAACACAAGCGATGATCAGCGGCCAGAACATCTGCTTAACCCGCTCAAGATGATCATAAAGCGGGACAGCCAAAGCGACTGTAGCTGGGCCAAGCAGGAAGTGGATAAACTGCGCTCCTTCAAAATACTGCTGATAATTCATATCGATCAGCATCAGAAAGGCCACTATCAAAGCGATAGCAACAATCACAGGGTGAAGAAAGGCACTCCCCCCTGCCAAACGATTTATTCGACTGGCGATCAGAAAGGCAGCCAGGGTCACCATAATGCTCATGATAGGACTGGCAGAGAGATAAACCCACAGCGTATTAAGCTCATCCATGCCCCTTCTCCTCAGTAGACTGTTCTGCAGGTTCGATATGCTTTGCAGCCAGCTTGTTAAGCAGCACGCCGGTAACTAATAAGGTCACCGCAGTACTCAACACCAGAGCCGTCGCAATTACCAACCCATCTGCGGCGATCAGTCGATAGTGCACCATCAGACCAACACCTGCCGGAACAAATAACAGGGCCAGGTAGGTCAACAACCCTTCACTGGCATCACGAACCCCTTGGGGAACGCCACCATTGACCATCAGGCCAATCAGCAAGAGCACCATACCTACCACAGGGCCGGGAAATGGCCAATCCAGATAACGCACAATCAGTTCACCAAGAAACTGACAGAACAGTAAAACAAGAAAACCGAATAGCATAACAACCATACATCCGTTTGAAATTACGTTTTGGCATAATGCCTTCGCTGCAGATCAAATGATATAGATCAAAAGTAAAAATTCCCTAACGTCAGTCTTAATAGCAACGTCACAAAGATATTCCAGAATAGCGGGCGTCGTCAGTTTCAATCTTATGTTTTAGGTCGGACAGCTGAAGCAGAACCAGCGTTTAAAACGCCAACCTATTTTCCGCTTCTCTGCCTTTTATTCAAAACCAGCCTGAAACTCCTCACTTGTCGTTACAGGAGGAAAAAATGAAACATCAGTCTTACTACAATGGTCACTTTTCCGGCTATACCTGCAGGGCCTGCTTCAGACGTTTGCCGCGATCAGTGTTTTATCTGCCTCTTGAGGGACGCTACCTTGAATTCTGCCGTTCCTGTACACAAATCCAACAAAGGAAAAGAAACGTTGCAAAAGCTGCCTAATCAAACAGTTAATTCACCGCTGCAGCACAAGACCTTCGAATAAGAGTAAGGTATCATTGCCTCAACTGGGCATCGGCACTCTTGCCGCCGCCTGCTCCACCCGAAGAGATTAACAACGCAGACGAATTATGATTATTAAGCCAAAAATTCGCGGTTTTATTTGTACAACAACCCACCCAACAGGATGTGAAGCCAATGTGCGTGAACAGATCGAGTTCACCAAAGCACAAGGCCCAATCAAAAATGGACCTAAGCGCGTACTGGTGATCGGTTCTTCAAGCGGTTACGGTCTTTCCTCCCGCATTGCAGCTGCTTTTGGCTCCGGCGCTTCTACCATCGGTGTTTTCTTTGAAAAGCCAGCGACTGAGAAAAAAACCGGTACAGCAGGCTGGTACAACGCGGCAGCTTTCGATAAAGCCGCTACCGAAGCTGGCCTGTATGCAAAAAGCATTAATGGCGACGCCTTCTCCCATGAAGCGCGCGCTAAAGTTATCGAACTGATCAAACAGGATCTGGGCGATATCGATATGGTGGTTTACTCTCTGGCTTCTCCGGTTCGCAAACTGCCGGATACCGGCGAAGTGATCCGTTCGAGCCTGAAGCCAATCGGCCAGCCGTACCGCTCCACTGCGATTGACACTAACAAAGATGTGATCACTGAAGCTGAAATCGAACCCGCTACTGAGCAGGAAGTTGCTGACACCGTAACCGTAATGGGCGGTGAAGACTGGGAGTTGTGGATCAACGCTCTGAACGACGCAGGCGTTCTGGCTGAAGGCTGCAAAACCGTTGCTTACTCTTACATCGGCACCGACATCACCTGGCCAATCTACTGGCACGGTGCACTGGGTAAAGCGAAAGAAGATCTGGACCGCGCAGCAACTGCTCTGAACAGTAAACTGGGCGAGAAAGGCGGCAGCGCAAACGTTGCGGTACTGAAGTCCGTTGTAACTCAGGCCTCTTCAGCTATTCCGGTCATGCCTCTGTATCTGGCCATGGTATTCCGCATTATGCGTGAACAGGGTCTGCACGAAGGCTGCATGCAGCAGATTCACCGTATGTTCAGTACCCAGCTGTTCAAAGACGACAACTCAGCTCCGGCAACCGACGATACCAACCGTCTGCGTCTTGATGACTGGGAACTGAAAGAAGAAGTTCAGCAGGCTTGCCGCGAGTTGTGGCCTCAGGTAACTACTGAAAACCTGTTCGAAGTAACCGATTACCAACTGTACAAGGACGAGTTCCTGAAGCTGTTTGGTTTCGGCGTTGATGGTGTTGATTACGAAGCGGACGTAAACCCTGTCGTGGATTTCGAGCCAATCGAACTCTAAATCCGGGGCTACCCCCTAAAACCTCACAGAGCATGCTCTGTGAGGTTTTTTTATGCCTGATTTTCCAGATTCTGCACAAGGGTAAAACTGCAGATATAAAAAAACCCGCTTTCCGAAGAAAGCGGGTTTTTAGAATTTGGCTCCCCGAGCAGGACTCGAACCTGCGACCAATAGATTAACAGTCTACTGCTCTACCAACTGAGCTATCAGGGATCTCTCTAAGAGATGGCGCGTATTATAGGCTATTATTTTTTAGCGTCAACACTATTTTCTTACTTTTTTTCATATAGATCAGATTGTTTACAAGGACACCATAGTAATAGAAAACAATCAGGGTAAGATGGCTGAAAGTGGACTTAACGGCAGATACCAGAGTGGAAAACAGATCAGAAACCCCCTTCGCCCGAATTCCTGTATGCGATGCAGATTTCAATGTCATTGCCTACGAACTTATGGCCGGAGACAAAGGACAATATCAACCTGCCCTACCTGAGATTATCTCAGCAGCCCTCACAGATCCCAGAATACATGATCTTCTTAATGAGCGGCCTGCCCTGCTTCTGGCGGATGCTGAGACTGTCCGTCTGATCTATAACGAACTACGCTTCCCAATGGATCAGTTCTGGTTAATGCTCGAATCGAGGCAGGCTATACGGGTTGACCCCTTATTGATTAAAGGACTAAAAAAACGAGGGGCGCATTTTGGCCTTTCAATCAGTCATGGAGATCTGCCGGATCTGTCTGAAGAATTACTAAACCACATCAGTTTTATCCGCGCACCAAGTGAGTATTACACCAAAAAGCATCTCAACCGGCAGGTTAACAGCAGCTGGCGTTGTATCGCCTCTGAAGTTGATGATGAAACACTTTATACCGAGTTAAGAAATCAGGGGATTGAAACCATCCAGGGACGCTACCTGCCTCGTCCGGAAACCACAGATATCAAACAATTCCCCAGCAATAAATTGATCGCACTGGAAATCCTCAACATGCTGGGGGATGTCAATGTTTCATTAGAAGATCTGGAAAATCTGATTGTTCAGGACTTACAGCTATACTATAAACTGTTAAGATTCATTAATTCTGCGTATTATAACTTTAATCGCAAAATCAACAGCATCAAAGAGGCTTTGATCTACCTGGGGCTCAACTCGCTAAGAAGTATCAGCCTGGTTATTGCACTGTCAGAGACGACTACCCGATCACCGGATCTGTTTTATCTGGCCCTGACAAGAGCCAGAATGTGCGAACTGCTTGCGAAGTCCAATGGCTGGCCAAATGAGTCCATTTTCTTTAATGCCGGATTGATTTCTTTACTGGATGTTCTGCTCGATATTCCGATGGACATGATTCTATCGGAACTTCCGTTAAGCGCTGCAATTAAAGATGCTGTGCTACATTTTGAAGGAAGAACCGGAGCAGCTCTGCAATGTGCCATCTATTATGAGCATGTGGACTGGCAAAAAATTGAGGACAGCCAGTTCGATAAGGATCTCGCACACTCGGCTTATCTGGAAGCAAGCCGATGGGCTACCGCTCTGCAACAGGGACTAACTAACTCTGCAGAGACATAGGGGTTTAAGTGTAATGAGCAAACTTCTTAACAGTGTTAACCAGCGAACGCAGCTGGCCGGTGAAAACCGGCTGGAATTACTGTTGTTCAGGCTTGAAGATAAACAGCTATACGGCATCAATGTCTTTAAGGTGAAAAAGATTATCACCTGCCCGGCCCTCAACGAGATGCCCCACCGCCACCCTATTGCTCTTGGCGTTGCCAACACGATGGATGGCCCTTTGCCGATTATCGATCTGAAATTGGCCATTGGCCACGGCAACTCGGAAAAAGTTCGCGGTAAAAGCGTTATTCTGGCTGAGTACAACCGCAAAATGCAGGGCTTTCTGGTCGACAAAGTTGAGCACATTATCAATATCGAGTGGAGCGACATTCACCCACCACCACGCGGGGTTGGTAAAGAACATTACCTGACAGCCATCTCTAAATATGGTGATGAGATCATTGAGATCATTGATGTCGAAAAGATCATCGCTGAGATTATGCCGTTTAATGAAGAGGTTGAAGCCCCGATCACCGAAGCGCTTGATTCAGCCTACGAAGCGCAAAACGGTGAAGGCGCAGCGCCAAACAAAAATGTGTTGGTTGTTGATGATTCTGTAGTTGCCCGCAACCAGATCAAAAGATGCCTTGAAGCGGTGGGGTTCACCTGCACGCTGCTAAAAAATGGGCTTGAGGCATATCAGCACCTTGAAGAAATTACCATGGCCGGTAAACATCCTAATGATGAATACCTGATGATGATCTCAGATATCGAAATGCCGGAGATGGATGGTTACACCCTCACCCGTCGTGTGAAAGAAAATGCCGATATGAAAGATCTGTACACCCTTCTTCATACCTCATTGAGCGGAGTATTTAACAAAGCAATGGTCGAAAAAGTAGGCGCGGATGACTTTATTGCCAAGTTCGATGCTAATGAACTGGCGAATGCTGTTCTTTCCCGTCTGAAGCCATCTCATGCCGCGTAACTTTTTTAAACTAAGAAACAAAAAAACCTGATCCTTGGATCAGGTTTTTTCTTTGCTACCCTAAACTGATTTTCAGTGCAGGCGCTCATTACTCATTAAGGCTTTCATCTTCTCAACTGTCGGCCGCTCTACCACACCTTTCTCTGTCACAATAACATCGATCAGGTCTGCCGGTGTCACATCAAATACCGGATTAAACACCTCAACTCCTTCAGGGGCAACCTGCTGACCTTTGACCGCAACGACTTCTTCTGGTCCACGCTCTTCAATCGGGATGTCATCGCCATGCTCAAGGCTCATATCGATGGTGCTGGACGGAGCAACGACCATAAAACGCACACCATGGTGCAATGCCAGAACCGCGAGATTATATGTACCTATTTTGTTGGCAACATCACCATTGGCAGTGATCCGGTCAGCTCCCACGATCACCCAGGATATATCCTGAGTCTTCATAATATGAGCCGCCGCACCTTCAACATTGAGAGAAACCGGAATACCTTCGCGCATCAGCTCCCATGCTGTGAGACGTGCGCCCTGGAACCATGGGCGGGTTTCATCAGCATGCACATGATCAATAAGGCCTTTATCGAAGGCAGTACGAATAACGCCCAATGCCGTACCTAAACCACCGGTAGCCAGCGCACCCGTGTTGCAGTGGGTCATTACTGAACGACCGGAATCCTGAGTATCTGCTATCAATTCTGCACCGAACTCACCCATCGTGCGGTTAGCAGCAATATCAGACTGATGAATCCCAATAGCCACTTTAAGCAAAGCCGCTTCCGGATCAGCATCCATCGGTAGCTTTTCGATTACTAACTTCATCTTATCCAGCGCCCAGAACAGGTTCACGGCCGTTGGGCGTGAGTCAGCTAAAACCTGGATAGAATCCGCCAAAGGTGCTTTCCAGTCTCCAGGAGACTTAGCAAAACAGGCACGGGCAGCCAGAACAACGCCATAGGCTGCAGTTATACCAATTGCCGGAGCACCACGAACCACCATATCTGTGATAGCAGAGGCTACTGCACCAGAATCATAGTATGAGAGGTACTCTTCTTTTTCGGGCAGAATTCGCTGATCCAGCAACTTCAGGTGGTCATCCTGCCAGATAATCGCCTCTACACCATTTTCTTCACTGATGCTCATTTAGTACTCCGGTAAAAAGTTCGCTGCGCCCAGTCATAATTCGGACCTTAGGCCAACAGGATAAAATCGAGGCCGACATTATAACGAGGAGCAGAAAAATCGACAGTGCCAGCGCATGAAAAAGTGCATATACTGTGTGGAAGTTTTTGTTATCTATCAGGATTTTCTCTTTATGACGAGCCAAGTCGATACACTTTTGCACGCTCGCTGGATCGTACCGGTTGATGCCGCTCAGTCCGTACTGGAGCACCACAGCATAGCGATCAGCCAGGGAAAAATTCTCGACGTTCTGCCAACGGATCAGGCGAGACAAACTTATTCGTCCAAACATGAGCTGGAACTGACAGATCAACTGCTGATGCCCGGCCTGATCAATGCGCACGGTCACGCTGCTATGAGCCTTTTCCGTGGACTAGCAGATGATCTCGCTCTGATGACCTGGCTACAGGAACATATTTGGCCGGCAGAGGCGGCTTTTGTCAGCCCTGAGTTTGTTCGTGATGGCACGCGGCTGGCTATAGCTGAAATGCTGAAGTCCGGCACGACCTGTTTCAGTGACATGTACTTCTACCCGGACGTTGCCGCTGAAACCGCTACAGAACTGGGTATACGAGCTCAGATTTGCTGCCCAATTCTGGACTTCCCGACACCCTGGGCTAAGGACGCCGATGAAGGCATTCACAAAGCGGTTGATGTTCATGCGACTCAACGTCATAACGCCCTTGTTTCTATCGCTTTTGGTCCGCATGCTCCGTACACAGTTTCTGACGAGCCACTAAAGAAAATAGCCTCATTGCGCGAAGAGCTTCAGATTCCTGTTCAAATGCATGTTCATGAAACAGCTTTTGAAGTAGCTGAAGCTGAAAAAACAGGGCTACGCCCAATCGCACGCCTTGAGCAACTAGGATTACTTGGTCCTAATTTTCAGGCAGTCCACGTTACTCAGATCAATGATGACGATCTTGCGCTACTTGTTAAAAATAATGTCAAAGTCGTACATTGCCCGGAATCAAACCTGAAGCTGGCCAGCGGTTTCTGTCCTGTCGACAAACTGCAGAAAGCCGGAGTCAGCGTTTCCTTGGGCACCGATGGCGCAGCGAGCAACAATGATCTGGATATGTTCGGTGAAATGCAAACGGCAGCACAGCTGGCCAAAGCTGTCGCAGGTGATGCAGCGGCAGTGCCTGCCTATGATGCCATTCGCATGGCTACCCTTGGCGGCGCAGAATGCCTTGGCATCGATCAACACACAGGGAGCCTTGAGAAAGGCAAAGCCGCTGACATCATTGCCATCGATATGAACCGCCTGGAAACCTTGCCGGTTTTTCACCCCGTTTCACAGTTGGTTTATACCCGCATGGCTGACAAGGTGAATCATGTCTGGGTTAACGGTAAAATGCTTGTTCGTGATGGTCTGCTGACCCAGATCGATATTGAAAAACTGAAACAAAAAGCCCAACAATGGGGAGATAAAATCCGTGCAGGAGACCGCCATGACTGAGTCTAACAACCCACAGAATGTTGACTTCAGCGAAGTTGCAAAATTCGAGGCCCTGGCATCACGTTGGTGGGATCGGGAAAGCGAGTTCAAACCTTTACATGATATCAACCCACTGCGTCTGAACTTTATCGATGAGCGTGCTGGTCTGGCGGGCAAAAAGGTTCTCGATGTGGGCTGCGGTGGCGGAATTCTGAGTGAAAGCATGGCTCAGCGTGGTGCCGATGTCTCTGGTATTGATATGGGTGAAGCGCCGCTGTCAGTCGCGAAACTTCACCAGCTGGAAAGCGGACTTAAAATCAACTATCACCGCATCACCGCTGAAGAGCTGGCAGATCAGGAACCTGAGCAGTATGACGTCGTTACCTGTCTTGAGATGTTGGAACACGTGCCGGAACCTGCCAAGGTGATTGCCGCATGCGCCCGACTGGTAAAGCCCGGTGGCCAGGTCTTTTTCTCGACCATTAACCGCAACCCAAAAGCCTATCTTTTCGCCATTGTCGGTGCCGAATATCTGCTGAAAATGCTACCAAAGGGCACCCACGACTTCAGCAAGTTTATTCGTCCTTCAGAACTGGGCAGCTGGACTCGAGCCGCAGGACTTAAGAATGGAGAACTGACTGGCATGACCTACAACCCGCTAACCAAGCAATACAAGCTTGATGCAAAGGATGTTACGGTCAACTACCTGCTCCAGTGTTTTAAACCTGCAGAAACAATTTAAGGACAATCAGGCCGCAATTAGCGGCCTGTTTTTATTATGATCAGAACTCCCTCAGCTGTACTTTTTGATCTTGACGGCACCCTGCTGGACACCGCCAATGATCTGGCAAACTGCCTTAATTTACTGCTTGCCGAAGAAAACAGACCGATACTCCCTCTGGAGTCGATAAGGCTCCACGTCTCAAACGGTGCCAACGCCATGCTGGATTATGGCTTCGGAAGAATACCGGATGAGCACAAACAGCAACTCAGAGAGCGCCTTCTGAAGCTCTATGAAGCCAATATAGCAACGCACACCACTTGGTTTGATGGGCTGGAAGCCTTCACAACTCATCTCAGAGATAAAGGAATCCCCTGGGGCATCGTTACTAACAAACCACGCCTCTACACAGAGTTGTTACTGGATGCGATGCAGATCACTCCTATCATTGATGTCGTTGTCTGCCCCGATGACTTAAATATCGCCAAACCTGACCCACGCCCTATGTTGTTCGCCTGCCAGCAAATTGATGCTGAGCCCACAAACTGCGTTTATATAGGGGATCATCTTCGTGATATCGAAGCGGGGAAAGCCGCAGGAATGAGAACTATCGCAGCAGCATATGGCTATCTGGAAGCACCAGAGCGAGTTCTTGAATGGCAGGCTGATTATACTGTTAGGAACAGTCACGATATCGCTGAGCTATTTGAGCTTTGAGCCATCATGGGTTCCGCGAAACCAGGCGTAAGCGTTATAAACAAAAAAAACGGCCAATTGGCCGTTTTTCCTAACGCTTCAAAAATCAGGCTTCAGCATCGACTTTGGGCGGCTGTGCATCATATTTCTGCCCATTCACACCCTTACTATCCGGCCCCATCAGATACAGGTATGTCCCCATAATCTCCTTTGGGGTGCGCAGTGTTGCAGGATTTTCTCCCGGATAAGCCAGCTGTCGCATTGCCGTTCGTGTCGCTCCCGGGTTCAGACTATTAACACGAATATTGGAGATATTCTCCAGCTCATCCGCCAACGTCTCCATCAGACCTTCAGTAGCAAATTTTGAGATACTGTAAGCTCCCCAGAAAGCACGCCCTTTACGCCCCACACTTGAAGAGGTAAAAATGATGCTGGCGTCCTTAGACTCATACATCAGAGACAAGAGGGACTGAGTCATCAGCAGCGCAGAGTTAAAGTTCACCTGCATCACCTGCTCCCAAAGTTGCGGGTTATAGGCCTCAACAGGTGTCAGGGAGCCAAGGATGCCAGCGTTATGCAGAACGCCATCAATACGACCAAACTCTTTCTGCAGCAGTTCGGCCATTTCGCCGTAATCTTTGTAGGTCGCGGTCTCAAAATTCAGCGGGAAAATAGCAGGTTGAGCACCACCTGCCTCTTCGATCTCGTCATACACTTCTTCAAGCTTTTTAATAGTACGACCAACCAAAATCACCGTAGCACCATGGGCTGCGTAGGATTTAGCAGCTTCTCGACCAATACCATCACTGGCACCGGTTACAAGAATAATACGATCTTTCAGCAGATCTGCCGGGGCTTTGTAATCAAACTCACACAACATAAAAAAATCCTCACTCGCACCATCAATTCATCTGCCGGTTTTAACAAATCAGCGCACAGACCCGCGGTCTTACTGACTAAACCGTTTTTTTATATCGGGTCGGATCTGCCACACCAGCATCATCAAACCCTTTAGCCCTTAACCGGCAACTATCACATACACCACAGGCACGACCATTTTCATCCGCCTGATAACAGGATACCGTCAGGCTGTAGTCAACACCTGCTGCAATGCCCGACTGAATGATCTCAGCCTTAGTCAGCGCTAACAAAGGTGTCTCAATGGATAACTTATTACCCTCTACCCCGGCTTTGGTGGCTAAGTTTGCCATTGCTTCATAGGCCTCAATAAACTCAGGCCGACAATCGGGATAGCCGGAATAATCAACAGCATTCACACCAATAAAAATATGCTGAGCCTGCAATACTTCAGCCCAAGCAAGCGCAATTGACAGAAAAACTGTATTTCTCGCAGGGACATAAGTAACGGGTATTCCTTCACTCTCACCTTCCGGAACATCAATAGCATGATCGGTTAGCGCAGAGCCACCAAAATCATTCAGACCCAGCTTTATGGTCTTGTGATCCTTCGCACCATGGACTTTTGCAACCTCAGCGGCAGCCTTCAGCTCAGAGATCTGCCTCTGACCGTAGTCAAAACTTAAGGCATAACATTCGTAGCCTTCAGCTACAGCCATTGCGAGAACTGTTGCTGAATCCAATCCCCCTGAAACCAAAACTACTGCTCTTTTTAAAGCCATGATACGACAACGCCAACTTATTAAATTACAGAAAAAATAAACGGCGCATTGTATATCAAAGCGCCGTTTATCGGTACAAACAGATTAAACTCAGAAATCAGATCATTTCTTTTGTGCATCCAGAAACTGATCTGCGAGTTTTGAAGCAGTACTTTTAGGGAACTGCTTCTTAACGGCATTCATCTGAGCTTTAGCTTTATCCATCTGACCGTATCGAGCATAAACCAAACCTAACTTATAACTGGCATCGGGAACTTTACGACTTTTTGGATAAGTTTCTACAACAGTCAGGAAAACTCTTTCCGCCTCCTGAGTAAGATTCTTAACCATATAAAGCTCACCCAACCAATAATAAGCATTAGGCAGTAGTGAAGAATCAGGGTAGTTTTTAATAAACCCCTGATAAGCAGTGATCGCCTGATCAAACTTCTGCTCTTTCACCAGGTTGTAGGCATTCTGATAAGCTTCTTTAGCCGTACCATTCACTACCGGTAATACATCCGATTTAACGGTAGAGTCTGCCGGCGAAGGTTTGTTCGCCTTTAGATCAGAAAGCTGTTTTGCCTGATCAGTCAAACGACGATCAACATCCAGATAACGGTCACGACCGTCTTTCTGAAGTTGCGTAATCATCATTTGCTGCTGTTCGACCACATTGCGCAACATCTGCATCTCATTTTGCAATTGCTGGATCTGTAGCAGAAGCTGTGCGTTAGCAGAATTCTGAGGCTGAGGAAAAGGCTGGGACCGAACAGGTTCAGCTCCCAGTACAGGCGCATTATCATCCGTGAATAACGTTGCGGCCTGAAGAGAAAAAGATGCTGCCAATAATGGCAGCACCCTTAAAGCATTACGGAATGGGATAAACATCCTGCCTCCGTCTTAGCTTAGTACTTGATTTCTACACGACGGTTTTTAGACCATGCAGCGTTGTTATGACCAATAACTGCTGGCTTTTCTTCACCGTAGCTGATCACTTCGATTTGGTCAGCGTTAACACCCTGAACCATGAAATAATCTTTTACAGCATTACCACGACGCTCACCCAGTGCGTTATTGTACTCACGAGTACCACGCTCATCAGCATGACCTTCCAGAACAACATTCTGAGAAGGATTCAGACGCAGGTAAGCAACGTGCAGGTCCAGAATTTCACGGGAATCTTCACGAATTACAGACGTGTCAAAGTCGAAGTAAATAGTTTCAACTTCCGGCATACCTGCAGCAGCTGAGTTGGCTTTATCTTCCAGGTTCTGTGCTTCCTGCTGCAGCTTAGAGCCATCAACAGCTGAATCCAGGCTTGAACCATCACTGGTCACAACAGGCTGAACCTGGCCTTCAGCAGAAGCTGCTGCATCGTTTACATCATCTTGAGTAACAGCTTCATTACCACAACCAGCCAGAACGGCCAGAGTTGCACCAAAGAACAAAGTCTTGCTGTATTTTTTAAATTCCATATCAGGCTCCTGAAGCGATCGGACTTACTTTATAGTTAAATAAAAATATTAATTCGTTAAAAAAGGCGACCAAGCAGGCTCACGTACGTCAGCACGCTGGGAGGGAAGTCGGTAACGAATCTGACCATTTACAGATACAGCTCCTAAATATCCCCGTGATCCTTCCTGTGTCGCATAAATTAACATACTTCCATTAGGAGAAACACTGGGAGACTCATCTAATGGTGTCTGAGTGAGTATTCTCAGACGATTATTTGCCAACTCTTGCGCAGCAATATGAAAGATCCCATCTTTCTGATGCACAAAGTAGATTTCAGTACCATCCGGAGAGAACCGAGCGCGAGCATTGTAACCACCTTCAAATGTCAGTCGCTCTGTTTCACCTGATACTAAATCAAGTTGGTAAATCTGGGGGCCACCACTACGAGAAGAGGTGAACATAATCTTTGTGCCATCCGGTGACCATTCAGGTTCTGTATCGATTCCGTAATGGCGTGTAAGGCGCTTCATTTTATAGGTATTAAGATCGATAACATAAAGCTCAGGGTTACCATCTTTGGATAAAACGACAGCCAGCTTTTCTCCGTCAGGCGACCAGGCCGGAGCGCCATTCAGTCCCTTAAATGCAGTCAACTGACGCCGCTTACCTGTGTACACATTCTGAATGAAAACACCGGGCCGGCCAGTTTCAAAAGACACGTAGGCCAAATGCTGAGCATCCGGCGACCAGGATGGTGACAGAATCGGCTTATACGTTGTCAAAATAGATTTCTCACGACGACCATCCGCATCAGAAACCTTGAGTTCATATTTGCTCTGACCCGCCTCATCTTTTCTGACGGTGACATAAGCCAGGCGAGTTGAAAAAGCACCCTCAATCCCTGTCAGATGTTCAAACACCTTATCGCTTATATAGTGTGCTCTCGAGCGTAGTTCAGTCGGTTTGCCGGAAATAACCTCCCCCAAAACACGGGTCTGGCGAACTACGTCATAGAGTTCAAACTGGATCGTCAATACGCCGGGGGAAACTGAAGGGCGAACCTGCCCAATCAGCAAATAATCCTGTTTCAGCAACGACCAGTCCCGGTAGTAAATTTCACTCTTCTGGCTAGGCAGGCTCAACATATCGCTGCGGGATAAAGGGCGAATCAGACCACTTCGCTCCAGATCATCCGAGATGATCTGAGCAACATCCTGAGGAAGCGGGCTTTGCCCGAGCCAGGCAAAGGGCACAACAGCAACCGGTGTAGCTCTGTCATTTCCCTGGGTGATCTCAATGGTCAGATCTGCAACTGATTGCTGGGTGACAAATAGCAAAGTAACTGCAGCTGCTTTAAGCCATTTTTTAAAATGCATTACTCTATATCCTCAGGCTTAAACCTCAGATTAAACGATCGGAACTCATCTCTCTGATGCGGCTTCAGATCCTGTAATTCACGGAAAGGCCCTGCACGATACACAGCCTGCTCCGCCGAACGGTCAAAAGCTTTATCTGTACTGGATTCAACAATGGTAACGGACTTCACTTCGCCTGTCGGCAAGAGCTCAATCTTGAGCACTGCCTGCATCCCTTTTCGGGCAGTTGGGGGGCGAGACCAATTCTGTTCAACATAGGTTTTTATCAGCGCTTCCATTGATGCCAACTCGTCTCGGTCATTAAGCTCCGACATGTAAGCGTCTTCGTCCGCCATAGACGCTTGTAGTGAACGCTTTTCGAGCTCCAGGGCTTCTTTCCGCTTGCGCTCAGCTTCAGCCGCTGCCAAAGCCGCTTTCTGTTCCTTAGCAGCAGCTAACTGAGCCTCCCGCTTGCGTATCTCTTCCTGCTTTCGGGCCTCTTCAGCTTTTTTAGCCTGTTCCGCCTTTAACTGCTGCTGACGCTTCAATTCCGCCTGCTTTTTCGCTTGTTCAGCCGCCTTGCGATCAGCTTCTCGTTTAGCCGCTGCTTCCTGTCGCTTACGCTCTAATTCTTTCTGGCGCGCTTCTTCCTCTTTTTGACGTATCAAGGCCTGCTTTCGCGCCTCGGCCTGGCGTTGCAGTTCCTGCTGGCGGAGCCGCTCCTGCTCCGCTCTCGCTTTGGCCCTTGCAGCATCCTCGGCGTTCTGCTTCTGGCGCATCGCCTCAATCGGGTCCTGCTGTACAGCAACCGCTGAAATAATATCCTCAGGATTAATTCTGGGTATACGCTGCTCAGAGATGGTACTGGCCTGCTGCCAGCCAAACCAAAGCAACCAAAAGCCCAACAGGTGTGTACAAACAGCTATCAGTAACGGAAACAGCAATCCACTGCCTTGTATCGGAGTATCCTGTCTCATTTCTCGGGAGGCTGTGACAATAAACCAATATTACGGGCACCCGCCTGCTGCAAAACACTCATTAGCTGCACAACGGCCCCATACTCAACATTCTTATCTCCACGAACCAGAACCTGAACAGCAGGGTTCTGTCGGGTAATCTTGCCGACTTTTAATGACAGATCAGCAGGATCAATCGACTGCTCTTTATCCGGTCCCAGCTCAAGGAAATACTCACCGGATTTTTTAACAGCAACAATCAAAGGCAAATCATCTTCGTTGACGTCCAAAGGTGCTGAAACAGCTTCAGGCAGCTCAACCTTCACCCCCTGGGTCAGAATCGGTGCGGTTACCATAAAGATGACAAGAAGTACCAACATAACATCGATGTAAGGCACCACATTGATCTCTGCGACCAGCTTTTTCGGCTTGCGGTAGCGATATCCGGACATAATCAGCCTACGTTCTGACTGTGAACGTTACGATGAAGGATGCTGGAAAACTCATCAGCAAAGGTTTCATAGCGCACCATCAGCAACTCGGTTTTCGTTGAATACCGGTTATATGCGATAACCGCCGGGATTGCGGCAAACAGGCCCATCGCTGTTGCGATCAGAGCCTCAGAGATGGAAGGTGCAACAACAGCCAGAGTTGCCTGCTGGACGTGAGCCAGATCCCGGAAGGAGTTCATAATCCCCCAGACCGTACCAAACAGGCCAATGTAAGGACTGGTAGAACCAACGGTTGCAAGGAAGGGAAGGTTCTCACTCAGACGCTCCTCTTCGCGGGCCAGAGCAACTCGCATGGCACGCTGCACTCCTTCCAAGAGCGCATCGGAATCGACTGAACTCTTCTGGCTCAACCGGGAAAACTCTTTAAAGCCTGCACGAAAGATTGTTTCAGCACCGGAACCATTGGCTTCTGTGCTGACTTCGCGATACAGCTGAGACAAATCCATACCGGACCAGAAGCGATCCTCAAACTCTTCCATGCTTTTCTTAGCATGACCAATGACCGCGGCACGCTGCAGAATAAACATCCAGGAAAGGATCGAAGCCAAGACCAGGCTGGCCATTACTAACTGAACTACAACACTGGCTTCAACAATTAACCCCAGCAAAGATAGCTTATCGTCCACATGCGCCCCTTTTGATATAAACTAAAAACTTAATATGAGATGGCCAAGATACTGTTATAAATGAAAAAAAGCTGTAATTTCAATCCTTTCAGACAAGTGTGACAGAAAAAGTTCCTATCTGAAAAGCTGTCATTTTCAATCAGCATTTTATTTCCCAGTTTTTCACTTGGGAATCTCAGTCATTAACGCCTTAAATCGCTCCGCAAGGCCGTTTGGCAGGGCCTTGGGGCGATATGAGTCACCTTGAACACAGGCAACTTTTACGGCAGCGGTGTTAAGTAAAATTTCTTTTCCGTCGGTTTCTTTGACAATTTTCTGCTCAAAAACCAGGTATGTACGTGCCATTTTTGCAATTCTGACAAAAACAGTCAGCTCATCATCCAGAACCGCAGGACGTTTGTAATCCGCCTGAACACTGGAGACCACAAAAAGCAGATTATCTTCGTTTTTCAGCGCTTCCTGCTGAAAGCCGATATGTCGCAAGGACTCAGTACGTGCCCGCTCATAAAACTTCAGGTAGTTAGCGTAATAGACAACTCCCCCTGTGTCCGTGTCCTCGTAATACACACGGACCGGCCAACTGAACGGATAACTATCTTTACTTGAAACGACGGACATAGAAAACCTTTTAAAAACCCTGCACTCATAAAAACCTATACTCAGCTATCAGGCTGAGTTATACCAAAATGCAGATACGCCTGAGGCGTCACCATACGCCCCCGTGGCGTACGCATCATAAAGCCCTGCTGAATAAGAAAAGGCTCAAGCACATCTTCAATGGTGTCACGCTCCTCACCAATTGCCGCAGACAGGTTATCAACCCCTACCGGCCCGCCTCCAAACTTCTCAATCATGGTAAGCAGTAAACGCCGATCCATATGATCAAAGCCATGGGTATCCACATTAAGCATATTCAGCGCCCGGTCTGCGATTTCACCAGTAATAACGCCATCACCTTTAACCTGCGCATAATCACGCACACGGCGTAACAAACGGTTCGCAATACGTGGTGTACCCCGGGAGCGTTTCGCCACCTCAAGCGCACCGTGACCCTCGATCTCCATCTTCATCAGTTCTGCAGAGCGGGTGACGATAGAGCTCAGATCCTCAACACTGTAGAACTCCAGACGCTGGACGATTCCGAAGCGGTCACGCAGCGGTGAGGTCAGAAGACCCGCGCGAGTCGTGGCACCAACCAGCGTAAAAGCAGGCAGATCGATTTTGATCGAACGAGCAGCCGGTCCCTCACCGATCATAATATCCAGCTGATAGTCTTCCATTGCCGGATACAGCACCTCTTCCACCGCAGGACTCAGGCGGTGAATCTCATCAATAAAAAGCACATCGCCTTCTTCCAGGTTGGTCAGCAGAGCCGCGATGTCTCCCGCCTTTTCCAGCACAGGACCGGAGGTGCTTTTGATATCAACCCCCATCTCACTGGCGATGATATTAGCCAAAGTCGTTTTACCGAGCCCCGGCGGACCAAAGACCAGAGTATGATCCAGAGCATCGTCACGGTTTCGGGCCGCAGAGATAAAAATCTCCATCTGTTCACGAACCTGAGGCTGGCCAACGTAATCCTTGAGGTATTGAGGACGCATGGCGCGATCCTGATGCTCTTCAGGTTCGCGGTTTATGGCAGATACAAGACGGTCTGCTTCAATCATTCATTTGGCCTATCAGTTCGTCAGATGATGGATTAAATACTGTATATTAAATCATACCTTTTAAGGCAGCGCGGATCAGCTCTTCTGTACTCATTCCTGCCGCATATACAGAATTAACCGCTTTACTTGCCTGCGCAGGTTTGTAACCCAAGGCCAAAAGCGCCTGCTCCGCTTCTTCACGGCCATCGGAGACCTGAACGGGTGCGACAGTTTCACCGGAATCCGGCGCTGTTAACTCAAATACATCAGGATCCGTCGCCCAGTCTTTCAGACGATCTTTCATTTCTATCAGCAAGCGCTCAGCGGTTTTCTTACCAACACCCGGCAGTTTAACCAGCGCATTGGTATCACCATCATTCACACAACGCACAAACTGAGAAGCTTCAATACCGGAAAGGATGGTCAGAGCCAACTTTGGCCCTACGCCATTCACCTTAATCAGATCACGAAACAAGCGACGCTCGTTACGATCACCAAAGCCATATAGCAACTGAGCATCTTCACGAACCACAAAGTGCGTAAAGAGCTCGACCGTATCACCCAGAGCCGGCAGCTGATAAAAGGTGCTCATCGGCGCTTCAACTTCATAGCCAACACCATTCACATCGATCAGCAGTTGTGGCGGCATTTTTTCCGCCAGAACACCTTTTAGTCGTCCAATCATCTGTCTAATCCTGTTTTATTTATTGCTGCTTATTCCGAAGCCGGAGACTTCTTCGCCTGACGCCGCGCTCGCTTTTCCTCTGCCGTTTTATACGAGAGAAGAAAGACCGGCAGCTGCAGATTCCAGTAGATTGCCGCAAGCCTCAGGCCGATCACAAAGCTCATGGTGACAATGGCACTGAAAGCCTCAGTGCCCGGTGGTAGAAACCAGCGCATGTTCACAAAGACAACAGCTCCGGCCATGGCAGCCGTTGCGTAGATCTCTTTCTGGAAGATCATCGGAATCTCACCGGTTAGCACATCCCGCACAACCCCACCGAAAACGCCGGTCATAACACCCATCATTACCGCAATCACAGGAGGATGACCAAGGTTCAGCGCCACCTGAGCACCGATCACAGTAAAAACGCCTAAACCAATCGCATCCGACACCTGAAGCGTACGGTATGGAAAAGGATGGAAACGCGCCGCAATGAATGTCATTACCGTCGTACCGACAATGATCCAGATATACAGTGTTTCGATCACCCAGAACACCGGAGTACGCCCCAAAACCAGATCCCGGATCGTTCCCCCACCGATAGCCGTCACCATACCCACCACGATGACACCAAACAGGTCGAGGCGCTTTTCACTCGCTGCCAACACACCGGTAATGGCAAAAACAATAGTGCCAAAAATATCGAGATAATAGATAAAAGGGATATTAAACAGCGTCATGCTGCATTACTCCGGACGGAATTGACGCCAGCTACTGCTGCGACGGCCACCGCTTTTACCGGCACGGGCAACCAATCCCAGATTGGTATTTGCGTGACAGATCGCGATAGCCAGTGCATCGGCGGCATCAGATTGAGGAAGATCGGAAAGTTTGAGCATGGCAGCAACCATCTGCTGCACCTGAACTTTAGTCGCCGCACCGGTTCCGGCAACGGCCTGCTTAATCAGACGGGCAGCGTACTCGCTGACAGGCAAGCCCACATTGGCCGCAGCAACAATAGCCACGCCACGCGCCTGTCCCAGCTTGAGAGCAGAGTCGGCATTTTTCGCCATAAAGACCTGCTCAATGGCGAACTGAGTCGGCTGATATTGAGCGATAACCTCGGAAACACCGGCATAGACCTGCTGCAGCTTATCCGCCAGAGTATCTCCGGTAATACGGATAAACCCGCTGCCAACGTATTGCATACGCTGGCCTTCCATACGGATCACACCATAACCGGTTTTACGGCTACCGGGGTCAATACCCAAGATGATTGCCATAGCTATCCTTAGAAGATGATCAGCGCTTATATCAGACCTTATCGGAACAGATACAAGCTAACTAATCGAAAATTAAACCAGCCTAAACAGCTGAAACAGCTGAAACAGCAGGATCTGTTAACCCAGCTGCTCCATAACATCAGCAGGGATATCAGCATTGCTGTAGACGTTCTGAACATCATCCAGATCTTCAAGATGCTCAATCAGCGCCAGAATCTTTTCAGCGCCTTCTTTGTCCATGGGTGCAGTTGTCGATGGCACCATAGTCACTTCACCGCCAGCAGCCTCAAGACCCGCTTCAGCAAGCGCTTCTTTCACTGAGTTAAACTCAGTCCAGTCTGTGGTCACTTCGATAGAACCGTCGTCATGGGTGACAACATCTTCAGCACCCGCTTCGAGGGCCGCTTCCATGATGGTGTCTTCATCGGCACCGGCTTCGAAATAGATCTGACCTTTTTTCTCAAACAGATACGCCACAGAGCCATCAGTACCCAGATTACCGCCGCGCTTGCTGAATGCATGACGCACTTCTGCAACGGTACGGTTCTTGTTATCCGACATACACTCAACCAGAACGGCGACGCCACCCGGGCCATAGCCCTCATAGGTCATCTCTTCGACGTTATCGCTGTCTGCATCACCGGCACCACGGGCGATCGCACGATCAATAGTGTCACGGGTCATATTCGCACTAAGCGCCTTATCGACCGCAGCACGAAGACGCGGATTATCTTCCGGCAGGGGACCACCCTGACGCGCAGCAACGGTCAGCTCACGAATCAGCTTGGTGAAAATTTTGCCGCGCTTCGCATCCTGCGCAGCTTTCCGGTGTTTAATGTTTGCCCATTTACTGTGGCCAGCCATTCCAAACTCCCGTTTGTATCTGATTTATTCACACAACCTCTTTATTTAACCGCCTGCCCTCTCAAAAAGAGATTCAAGCTATCTGAAGCCGTTAAATAAAGACGCTAAAACTAAAATGGGCATCAGAGAGAATCTGATGCCCATCGAAACCATAAGCGCAGGACTAACCAACACTCAAGGCACAGCTATAAAAGCTGCTTATTCTTCCGTAGGCGCAATCTTCTGACGCAGACGGATGTTCAGCTCTTTCAGCTGATCCGCACTTACCTCACCCGGAGCAGCAGTCATTACACAACCCGCGCTCTGAGTTTTAGGGAAGGCGATCACTTCACGGATCGACTGGGAATCAGTCATCAGCATCACCAGACGATCCAGACCGAATGCCAGACCACCGTGTGGCGGCGCACCGAATTTCAGAGCATCCAGCAGGAAGCCGAACTTCTCTTTCTGCTCCTCTTCGCTGATACCCAGTACGCGGAATACCGCCTGCTGCATCGCCTGATCGTGGATACGGATCGAACCGCCACCCAGCTCAGTACCGTTCAGAACCATATCGTAAGCAACAGACAGAGCTGCTGCCGGGTTCGCTTCCAGCTCTTCAGCAGAACATGCCGGAGAGGTGAACGGGTGGTGCAATGCAGACAGAGAACCGTCGTCGTTCTCTTCGAACATCGGGAAGTCTACAACCCACAGTGGTGCCCACTTAGCGGTGTACAGGTTCAGATCTTCACCCAGCTTGCAACGCAGAGCGCCCAGAGCTTCGTTAACGATCTTAGCTTTATCAGCGCCGAAGAAGATGATGTCGCCGTCTTGTGCATCAACGCGATCCAAGACGTCATCGATCACGTTTTCCATGAACTTAACGATTGGCGACTGCAGACCTTCCAGACCCGCTTTACGGTCATTAACCTTGATCCAGGCCAGACCTTTCGCACCATAGATACCTACGAACTTGGTGTACTCATCGATCTGCTTACGGCTCAGCTCAGCACCACCCGGCACACGCAGAGCAGCAACACGACCTTTAGGATCCGTTGCAGGACCAGAGAAGACTTTGAAGTCTACCTGTGCCATCAGGTCGCCCATATCGACCATTTCCAGCGGGATACGCAGATCCGGCTTGTCGCTACCAAAGCGATGCATCGCTTCAGAGAAAGGCATACGTGGGAATTCGCCCAGATCAACATCCAGAACTTCTTTGAACAGCTGAGTGGCCATGCCTTCAGCCAGCTTCATAATGTCTTCGTCAGTTACGAAAGACGCTTCCATATCGATCTGAGTAAATTCAGGCTGACGGTCAGCACGCAGATCTTCGTCACGGAAACATTTCGCGATCTGGTAGTAACGATCCATACCGGACACCATCAGCAGCTGCTTGAACAGCTGAGGTGACTGAGGCAACGCAAAGAAGCTGCCCGCGTGAGTACGGCTCGGTACCAGATAGTCACGTGCACCTTCAGGCGTTGCACGGGTCAGGATTGGAGTTTCGATATCCAGGAAGCCTTTCTCATCCAGATACTTACGGATGGAGTGGGTCATTTTGGAACGGAAACGCAGTTTTTCCAGCATCTCAGGGCGACGCAGATCCACGTAGCGGTACTTCAGACGAACGTCTTCACCGACTTTTACGTGCTCATCCAGAGGGAATGGAGGGGTTTCAGAAGCGTTCAGCACATTCACTTCTTTACCCAGAACTTCGATCATGCCCGTTGGCATGTTCGCATTAGTAGTACCTTCAGGACGCGCACGAACCAGACCTTTAATCTGCAGAACGTATTCGCTACGGCTTTTATCCGCAGTTGCAAACGCTTCTACAGTATCAGGGTCAACAACAACCTGAGTCAGACCGTCACGGTCACGCAGATCTAAGAAAATAACCCCACCGTGGTCACGACGACGGTGTACCCAGCCACACAGAGTGACTTCTTCACCGATATGGGCTTCATTCAGTTCGCCGCAATAATGGCTGCGCATAATTATGTCCTGTTTTCCTGTTGTACTCTTAATAGCTGCAAACTCAGATATGGGAGCTTACAGCCATGATTCAATAGCGGCTGATGCCTCGGACGCCCGTTTTACACTCAGCAAAACAGGCACCACTCAATTCTTGGGCTGAACGATGTCAATACAGCTTCAAAAGAGCGTCAGTCCAGCACACACCTTTAAGACCAGCATGCAAAGCGGCGTATTATATACCCGACCCTGCACCAACTCCACCGCCTAGGATAAACATTTCGGTGCAATTCCGAGGAAAAAGCATGTTAAAACAAAAATCTAGCTAAATCGGCAAAGACGCAAACAGCCAGACCCAAGCCTATTGACCGTAACGCTCGCCAATCAACTGCCATAAACGATCCACCATCGGCTTTTCATCACTGGCAGAGCGATAAAGACAGATCGCAAGCGGGATCACCCACTGCTCTGCGCCACAGGGAACAATAGCACCGGACTCCAGCTCCTGCTTGATGGTTACTTCCGGCAACCAAGCCACGCCTTCACCGGCCAAAACCATCTCTTTAAGCCCCTGCGCCATAGCGGTTTCATAGACCTTTTTCAGACTCAGATCGCCCAACTGAGAACGCAAACGTTCGCGCACCGCCTGCCCCAGCATCGCCTCAGAGGTATAAGCCAGATAAGGCACATCCTGATCAACACCTAACCGATAGATCGCCTGCCCGTGCCGGGTCGCCTTGCACACCGGCATAAGACGGGTCCAGCCCAGCTGACAATGGGGAAACAGCGCCTCATCCAGACGAATCCAGGACTGCGGATCATGAAACGCCAACAGGAAGTCACACTCGCCTTTACGCAGCGCATTCAGACCTACATCGACATTGGCCGCCTCGGTGCGCACCATAAAGCCGCTTTCCTGCTGACGAATCCAGCGCACCAGCTCGGGCATCAGGGTAAAGGTCAGGGCGTGAGCCGCACAGAAGTTAATTCGCGGAAGATAACCACCAGAGGGAGATAACTGACGCACCGCAGCCTGCAGCTGAGCCAGAACCTTACGGGCCGTAGGCAGAAATTGCTGCCCCGCCTCACTCAAACGAACCGGCTGCACATCACGTTCAAAAAGCTGCGCACCCACCGATTGCTCAAGGGTCTTGATACGACGACTGAAAGCGGGCTGAGTCACATGACGCAGTCGGGCTGCCTGGGAAAAACTCTGGGTTTTTGCTAACGCCAGAAAGTCTTCCAGCCACTTTGTTTCTATGTTGTGCATGCTCTACCGCTAACGCCTCCGCTCAAGGCGCACTATTGGATGCAATTTCGCCTGATAATTCAACCAGCTTGGCAGCATTATTTATGAAAAATGCCAGCCGGTAGCGAATCAAACCAGTTTTTTATCAGCCAAGAAAACAAAGCCCCTGATAAATTGTTTTATCAGGGGCTTTGCTCAACCTAAGACAACACATCAGTCACGAAGCATGGCCAGAGGTTTCAACCGCTTTCAGCCAGCACCAAACAGGGCAGTGTTCAGACGCCGACCTTAAATGCGATTCTTTTTAGCGCAGGTTCAGGCTATCCACCTAAACGCTCTAAACCACGGGCTCTTAACCGCGAGCTCTTAACCACGGACTCTTAACCACGATAGTAGCGCTGCTCAACCAATGGCATCTTAGCCACTGTCATTGGCAGCTGCTTGCCACGCACGCTGGCGAAAACCTGAGTTTCCAGCGCAGAGAATTCAGTCGCCACATAACCCATAGCAACAGGTTTCTCAGCAGTCGGACCAAAAGTACCACTGGTCACAACACCAATCTTGTTGCCATCAGCATCGAACAGCTCAGCGCCTTCACGGATCGGAGCACGACCTTCAGCAACCAGACCAACACGCTTGCGGGTCCAGTCTTTGTTAGCGATCTGACCCAGAATGATATCCGCACCCGGGAAACCACCGGCACGTTCGCCATCGGCGCGACGTACTTTAGAGATCGCCCAGATCAGGCTTGCTTCCAGAGGCGTCGTCGTTGTGTCGATATCATGGCCGTACAAGCACAACCCTGCTTCCAGACGCAGAGAATCTCGGGCACCAAGGCCAATCGCCTCTACTTCTGACTCATTCAGGAACAGGCGGCAGATGCGCTCAGCTTCTGCAGAAGGGATAGAGATTTCAAAACCGTCTTCACCGGTATAACCGGAGCGGGAAACCAGACACTCAACGCCATCAACGTTTACGGCACGGGCATCCATAAAGACCATATCAGCGGTTTCCGGAGCGAAGCGCGCCATTACAGCCGCCGCCGCTGGCCCCTGCAGGGCAACCAGCGCCGCGTCGTCCATCTCTTCCAGCTCAACATCGTCACCCAGGTTTGCACGCATGTGCGCGATATCCTGCTCTTTACAAGCTGCGTTCACTACCACGTAGATGTAGTCGCCGTGATTGGTCACCATCAGGTCATCCATTACACCGCCCTGCTCATTGGTGAACAACGCATAACGCTGCTTGCCCACCGGCAGATCGATAATATCGACAGGAACCAGAGCCTCCAGCGCCTTAGCAGCATTTGCGCCGTGCAGTTTCACCTGCCCCATGTGGGACACATCGAACAGACCTGCCTTCTCACGAGTATGGATGTGCTCTTTTTTAACACCCAGCGGATACTGAACCGGCATTTCGTAGCCCGCGAACGGCACCATACGAGCACCCAGCTCATTATGAAGGTCAAATAAAGGAGTTTTTTTCAGAGCACCCTGCGCGTCTGCCATCGTAAACCTCATCTCAGGACAAAAACCTCTGAACAAGTTAGACCATTTTCAGCCGGTGTACAGAGGGAAGTTGCGAGCCGATAAAAAGCAACCAACTCAATCAATGTTTCTTATTGGAAACAAAGCTAACGAAATAGGAAACCTGATGCAAGAGAAAGATTCCCCTTATCTCAGGCCGTAACCCAAAGCACAACCGCGTCATCTTCACTGGTAGAGACCAGAGAATGTCCCATGGCACAGTCGTAATAGGCAGAATCACCTTCCATCAGCTCAATCGGCTCATAAAACTCGGTATAGAGAAGAACCGAGCCTGAGAGCACGTAAAGCAACTCTTCCCCCTCATGACGAACCCACTCCGGGTATTGCTCAATAGAGCGTGCCCGAACGACCGTTCTGTAGGGAATCATCTTCTTATTGGTCAGCTGAGTACTGAGCAACTCATGCTCATAGGTCGGCGTCGGGTGGGGCTTCCCCTCACCTTTGCGGGTGATATCGCGACGACCTGTCGCCGCCACCGCTTCTTTCGGACGGGTAAACAGCTGCGGCATATCGATACCCAGACCATTGGCCAGCTTGGTTACCACAGAGAAGGTCGGGGAGATCTGATCGTTCTCGATTTTAGACAAGGTGGAACGGGCCAGACCGGTCAGCTTGCTCGCTTCCTCTAAAGTCAGATTCTGACTTAGCCGGATCTCTCGCACACGCTTACCCAGCTCCAGAGGCTCCACATAAGATTCGGCATTGGCTTCAGCCCGGGTGATCTGGATCTTTTCTTCACGCTGTTTTTCTTCGATCAGAAAATGCGGCTCATCAGGCATAGCCCGCTCCCTAAAATGGCTTTATTAACCCTAGTAAAACTTTTCCGATCCGAAACACAGCGCTCAATCAGCCAATTATGGGCGATGAAAAAAATCCTCCATCGCCGCCAGAATGGGCCTGACCGGCTGTTTCCGAACCCCTTAGCAGGCACAGCATACTACACAAGGGAGGTGCGTATTTAAAGAAAGGCCTCGACTTTTCCCTATCGCAGAACCCTTGTTTCCAATTGGAAATTTTTTATTGCACGCTGTAAGTGCAATTTGATAGTCTGACGCCCGCCAAAGCGGGCACCTGTTTTCAGGTTAGAAAAATTGTGTCCTGCACGCACATACAGTATACGGCAATGGCTCTTTTTACCTGAGCCAGACACCATCTGTATGCTCCACAAGAGTGAAATTCGGGCTTCTGCTGCCCTTCAGTCCTCTACTATCAGACTGATGACCAGCAACAGAGAGTCATAAGCGTGCAGGGCATAGTTTTTTGAAGTACATCTTTTTATAAGAATCAGCTTTAAAAAGCGGCTTCATAATCGCCAGACAAAGAAAATGCTTTGAAAGCGTGAGCACTTTTCTGCTTAAGGCACCTAAAATAATAACAAGAGTTTTAACCCCTCAGGCTAAGCCACAAGCAAGCATCGTTGTGCTGATTTATCCACTGGGGAGAAAGGAGAAGGCTATGTCACTGAGTATTTTTGATCTTTTTAAAATCGGCATAGGCCCATCCAGCTCGCACACTGTAGGCCCCATGATCGCCGCAGCCCGCTTTATCGGGCAGCTGAAAAGCCAGACAGGCAAAGAACAGGATTTAAGCCAGTTCAGCAGGGTAAAAACAGAGCTTTTCGGGTCTCTGGCGCTTACAGGTAAAGGGCATGCCACCGACACAGCGGTTCTGCTGGGGTTGCTGGGTGAGATGCCGGATTCCGTTGATACCACTCAGGTCGACCGTATGGTTGCCGAGATCCGGGATTCCCATATTCTGCAGCTAGGTGGCGAACACAGTATTAAATTTAATGAAGCGCGTGATCTGGTGTTCCACTTTGAAGATTCACTTCCGGAACATCCCAACGGTATGCGTTTCAGTGCTTTTGATCAGGCAGGGGTTGTTTTCTGCCAGGGCGTTTACTACTCCGTAGGCGGCGGTTTTGTTCTCAGTGAAGATGAGATTAAAGCAACACCGGCACTGAGTGCAGCCTCACAGCTGACACGCTATGAAAAGCAAGAGCGCCCCTACCCGTTCAAAAGCGGCAAAGAACTCTTAGCACGGGGCAAAGCCTCCGGTAAAACCATTGCTCAGATGATGCTGGATAACGAAATTGCGCTGCGCTCCTGCGAACCGAATAGCAACACAGGCAAAGTCAGCAGCGAACAGGAGATTCAACAGCAACTCCTGAACATCTGGCAGGTGATGGATAACTGCGTACGCAAAGGCTGTAAAGAAACCGGCATTTTGCCAGGTGGCCTGAAGATTAAACGTCGCGCTCCTGAACTGTACAGAGAGCTGACGGAAAAACCGGAAAACGCGCTTAAAGATCAGTTAACAGTGATGGATTGGGTCAACCTGTTCGCCATGGCTGTTAATGAAGAAAATGCTGCCGGCGGTCGCGTTGTCACCGCCCCAACCAATGGTGCAGCAGGTGTGATTCCGGCCGTGTTAAGTTATTACGTGCGCTTTCTGCCCAACGCCAATGAAGCTGGCATTATTGAGTTTTTAGCTACCGCCAGCGCCATCGGCATGCTCTATAAGGAGAATGCCTCTATCTCTGCTGCAGAGGTAGGCTGTCAGGGCGAGATCGGCGTCGCCTGCTCTATGGCGGCGGCTGCACTTTGCGCGGTAATGGGTGGCAGTAACGAACAGATTGAAAATGCCGCCGAGATCGGCATGGAACACAATTTAGGTTTAACCTGCGATCCGATTGGTGGTCTGGTCCAGGTGCCCTGCATCGAACGCAACACTATGGGAGCCATCAAAGCGATTAACGCTGCCCGCTTAGCACTCCGGGGCGATGGTCAGCATCAGGTCTCTCTGGACAGTGTGATCGAAACCATGCGTCAGACAGGCCACGATATGCAGGACAAATATAAAGAAACCTCAAGAGGCGGCCTTGCAGTTAACGTAGTCAACTGCTAACCCTTCTTAAGGTGAGAATCCGCTGGTGAAACAATCAGGCGGCCTATTAAGCCGAAATATAAAAACTGGCTTATATAAAAGTAAAAGATTGAACAAATAAGCGGGAAATATAGCTCTTGGGCTTTGTTTCCCGTGCGCATTTAAAGATAATCACGGCCAGCGCCGGACATCAGCTCCGGTCGCTGCCATTTACCTATTAGAGATTGAGGAATCGAACATGAGCAATATTCCGGGCAACCTGAAGTACACCGCCTCTCACGAGTGGGTTCTGGATAACGGTGACGGCACGGTAACGGTCGGTATCACCGATCACGCGCAGGACCAGCTGGGTGATGTGGTATTTGTTGAGCTGCCTGAAGTTGGCCGTGAAGTGGATGCTGGTGAAGAGTTCTCTCTGGTTGAGTCTGTAAAAGCGGCTTCTGATATCTACGCACCGGTTGCGGGCGAAATCATCGAAGTTAACGAAGAGCTGGAAGGCGCACCGGAAACCATCAACGAGCATGCGTTTGAAGATGGCTGGATCGCTAAAATCAAGCTGGCTGACGCTGCGGATCTGGACGACCTGCTGGATGCAGAAGCATACGCAGAGCGCGTAGCGGAAGACGCTTAATCCCCAATATTTAAACAATAAAACCGGCAGCCAGCCGGTTTTATTGGCTTTGTACACCTCTGGCTGAACGCCGGATCCCCTTTTGATCGACTCGCCCCTGAGCCGATTGACTATTTTTTGATTATAGGTTGATAAAAATGGCAGTTGATACGCGCACATTGAGCGAACTTCAGCAACATAACGAGTTCACTCATCGTCACGTAGGCCCTGACGCAGCTGAGCAACAAGCAATGCTGTCTGCGCTGGGCTCTTCCTCTCTGGATGACCTGATCACTGATACCGTACCGGGTTCTATCCTTCAGAAAGACGCGCTGACAATGGATGCCGGCATCAGTGAAGTTGCAGCTCTGGCGGAACTGAAAGCATTGGCTGACCAGAATAAGGTCAACAAGTCTTACATCGGCATGGGTTACCACAACACCCACGTACCGAATGTTATTCTGCGCAACGTGCTGCAGAATCCGGGCTGGTACACTGCCTACACCCCTTATCAACCTGAAATCTCTCAGGGTCGTCTGGAATCTCTGCTGAACTACCAGCAGATGATTATGGACCTGACCGGCATGGATCTGGCGAACGCCTCCCTGCTGGACGAAGCGACTGCAGCTGCAGAAGCGATGACCCTGTGCAAGCGCTCAAATCGTAAGAAGAGCGATCAGTTCTTCGTAGCGTCCGACGTACACCCGCAAACTCTGGATGTGATCAACACCCGTGCGGAATACTTCGGCTTTGACGTTGTCGTGGATGACGCCGATAAACTGGATAACTACGACGTATTTGGCGCACTGCTGCAATACCCTGGCACTTACGGTGATATTACCGATATCAAAACGGTCATCGATGTTGCAAAAGCACAGAACGCCATGGTAGCTGTTGCTGCTGACCTGCTGTCTCTGGTGGTACTGAAATCTCCTGGCGAGCTGGGTGCGGACGTTGTTCTGGGTTCTACTCAGCGCTTCGGTGTACCTATGGGCTTTGGTGGTCCGCACGCTGCGTATTTTGCAGCCAGTGAGAAACTGAAGCGCTCTGTTCCTGGTCGTATCATCGGTGTATCTGTCGACGTTAAGGGCAATCAGGCTCTGCGTATGGCGATGCAGACCCGTGAGCAGCACATCCGTCGTGAGAAAGCGACCTCTAACATCTGTACTGCACAGGCACTGCTGGCCAACATGGCGGCGTTCTACGCCGTATATCATGGCCCACAAGGCCTGAAGCGCATTGCTGAGCGCGTACACCGTCTGACTGCGATTCTGGCTAACGGCCTGAATGCAAAAGGCGTTGAAACCAACAGCACTTACTTTGACACCCTGACGTTCGACGCAGACGCTGCGGTTTACCAGCGCGCGCTGGATAACGGCTGTAACTTCCGTCTCATTAATGCTGACAACAGCAACAAAGCCGGCAAGCTGGGCGTCAGTCTGGACGAAACCACTACCCCTGCTGATGTTGCTCAACTGTTCGACATCATTCTGGGTGAAGGTCACGGTCTGGAAGTGGCTGAACTGGATGCAGCGATTGTGAACGGTGCAGCAACCGGTATTTCGGCTTCCATGCGTCGTGACGATGCGATTCTGTCTCACCCTGTATTCAACACGCACCACTCAGAAACTGAGATGCTGCGTTACATGAAGTCTCTGGAAAACAAAGACTACTCTCTGGTTCATGGCATGATCCCACTGGGCTCCTGCACCATGAAGCTGAACGCTACTGCCGAGATGATTCCGATCACCTGGCCTGAATTCGCTGACATCCACCCGTTTGCGCCAAAAGATCAGGTGCCGGGTTACTACGAGATGCTGCGTCAGCTGGAAGCGCAACTGGTAGAAGTTACCGGTTACGACAAGATCTCTCTGCAGCCTAACTCCGGTGCATCCGGTGAATACGCAGGTCTGCTGGCGATCCGTAAGTATCAGGAATCTATCGGCGAAGGCCACCGTGATATCTGTCTGATCCCTTCTTCTGCGCACGGTACCAACCCTGCAACAGCAGCGATGATGGGCATGAAGATCATCGTGACCAAGTGTGATGACAACGGTAACGTTGATATCGCTGATCTGGCTGAAAAAGCAGAACAGTACGCAGATCGTCTGTCGGCCCTGATGGTGACCTACCCGTCTACTCACGGTGTTTACGAAGAAGATATCGTAGAGATCTGTGATCTGATCCATAAGTTTGGTGGTCAGGTTTATATGGACGGCGCCAACATGAACGCACAGGTGGGTATCGCTAAGCCGGGTCATATCGGCTCTGACGTATCTCACCTCAACCTGCACAAAACCTTCGCAATTCCACACGGTGGCGGTGGTCCGGGCATGGGTCCTATCGGTGTTAAAGCGCACCTGGCTCCTTTCCTGTCCAACCACAGCGTAAGCACTGTTGAAGGCATCGAAGGCGAAGGTATTGGTGCGGTTTCTGCAGCGCCTTACGGTTCTGCAGCGATTCTGCCGATCACCTGGATGTACAACCGTATGCTGGGTAAAGACGGCCTGAAGCGCTCTACCGAAGTGGCGATTCTGAACGCGAACTACGTTGCTGAGAAGCTGTCCGGTCACTATCCGATCCTGTTCCGTGGCCGCAACAACAAAGTGGCACACGAATGTATCGTTGATATCCGTCCGATCAAAGCAGAGTCCGGTATCTCTGAAGAAGATATCGCTAAGCGTCTGATGGACTACGGCTTCCACGCACCTACCATGTCCTTCCCGGTAGCGGGCACGCTGATGATCGAGCCAACTGAATCTGAGTCTCAGGTTGAACTGGATCGCTTTATCGAAGCCATGGTTAAGATCAAAGCGGAAGTGGCTAAGGTACAGAGCGGCGAATGGCCACTGGAGAACAACCCACTGGTGAACGCGCCTCACTCTCAGGTTGACCTGATCGAAGAGTGGGATCGTCCTTACAGCCGTGAAGAAGCCGTATTCCCAAGTGCACACACCCGCGCCAGCAAGTTCTGGCCAGCTGTGAACCGTGTCGATAACGTTTACGGCGACCGTAACTTCATCTGCTCCTGCCCGGGAATTGAAGCTTACGAAGACTAAGTGTCTGAGTGGGTTTTAAGCCTGATTTAGCCTAGTGCTAAAAACAAAAGCGAGCCAAATGGCTCGCTTTTTTTATGCTCCCTTACCTATTTTCCTCTGATCCATTATCCGCTGACCTTGAACTGAAATACCAAGTAATTCTGAAAGCTGCTGCTTTTCTTTATAATCTACAGGGAACATATATATATGCTGAACAATCATTTCTTTTAATATTCTGACACAGACAGGATTATCTCTAAGCTTCTCCTTGCACTTAGAAACATTTTGTACTTTTAATACCTTATTAAACTGCAGATCAATAGCTTGACTTATCAAGTAAAATGCAGGCGTATCAGCCCTCTCTTCTAAAAAACGATAAATCTCTCTTGCTTCTTTAGAGCCTATTGAAGCTGCAATTTTCCTTACAACACCGTTAACAACCCCATAAGTCAAATGCAAATAAGCATGTTCAGCCAATCGTTCAATTTCCTTATCACTTTGATACGGATATTCAGCCAGATGCAAAGATATTACCTTAATAATTTCATTTTTTGATGCATCAGAAATATTAATAAAGTATTCTAAAAACCTCAGCCCTGTGGTAGCACCAGAGTTTGCAAGATGCAATAAAGACTCTTTAGTTAAGCTCGCATGTCGATTCCTTATAATTTGACCAGCTATTTCCATACCTTTGAATGCTTTATTTATATTAGCTAGAATATCAGGAGCACCGTCATCATAAGACTGGTCTATCTCATCTAGATCCAGATTTCTTTCAATATCATCTAAGTGCTCATTATGCCTATCTCGCTCATTCTGAATTTCTCGCTGCTCAAGAACAAGATCAGGAATTCTCTTCATAAACTCATCCATAAACTGGAGAGTCTTTTTCTCTAAAGTCGCTGGAGCATGATCTTTAAACAGCTTATCAAGCACATCCTGTATTTCATTAAGCACCCATGAATCCTTAGTATGATGCGTTATGAAAATCAATATATTTGCATAATCCTCCCTATGCATGAGAGACAATAAATTCCTGACTTCCTCTTTAACTGTTTCAGAGTCAGAGTATGACTCCGCAATTTTTTTACCTACAAAATAATAATAGATGTATGGATATTTAAAACCCGTATTAAAACCACTGTCCTTGAGAATCGAATGTCCCAAAAGCTTTCGCATAACAAGAGATCTATCTACCGACAAATAACTTGAGCAGTAGCCTTCAAAAAATTCGGTCAACTCATTTTCATTTGGTTCCTTTTCATTCTTGAATATCCACCAAGCTAACTCAGTCAAAACATTCAGGTATTTTTCAAAATCCGTTTTATTTATTTTTGCCTTATCAAACGATTGGTATATCAATTGCTGATAGCAGTGACCGTAAGAAGTAAGCTCAAGATTCAACTGTGCATTCGCCTCAAACATCTGCAGCAACATCAATACATAGATAGGCTTTGAGGGTACAATATTTTTCTTGATAACAGTGTCCAGCCGAGCCTTAAGATCATCACATTGAGAATATAAATCATGATCTTCAATAGACTCTTCAACACCCAAAGAAATCCACTTTTTAACCAGATCTTCTCTCTTTTTGTTCCCCAGACCTAGAATCTCTGCCTCACAATGATAATCTAACTCTGGGAGTTCCGAATAGACAAAACGGAATGATAAATGACAGGTTATAATTGAGCGTTGAAAAATATCATTTAAATTTGAGAGAAAAACTTGGCGATACCGAGGATTCAAAGATATATAATCAATATTATCAAGAAGAACGATCTTTTTATCACTACATAAAAAATCAGAACAACTAAGATTTAAATACTGCTCTGAAACAGCCTTAGACAAAACCAAGTCTATATCCGATTTATTTACATCCTTAGCATCTAAGTAGATCGGTAAGAAACCTTTTTTTAAAAGCTCTATATAATAATACTTTAGAAGCGATGTCTTTCCTTGTTGCTCTTCCCCTGAAATAATATAACTAACCGATTCATCAACAACCTTAGAAGCACACCGAATATTTATGAATCCTTCTGGCTGACTCTTACCATCAGAATCATGGTCCAGGTCAGGGACAACATAAATATCCGAAACTTTAATTTTATTTACTTTCCGATGCGTTAATGATATCTCGGTATCTTCTAGCCATTCCAATACACTTGGACTTGGCTGTATTTGACCATCCTCATCTATATTCGCTAGTGCTTTATCTTTTTTTTTTGCTGTAAAGCTTTCAATATGAGCCCTGATACCCTTGACGGCATCTAGCCAAGCCGTGTCCCTGTTATCCCAAAGAGTTATTGGCCTTGCATCTTTTGGAACTGCTTGAAACCTCGAAAATTCGCACTCATTCCAATCGCAATCTCTTACAATTACAGAAATTATTTGAGCGCTTCCCTCATCATGCTTCTCCATCGCTCTTTTTACTTCTTTATCGTAACAATAATCCGAAGCCAAAAAGCTAGGACTTATAAGAAAAACAACGATATCAGCTTCTTCTAAATTTTGATCAATCTGGTCTTTCCAATCTTGACCAGCAAGTATCTTCCTATCATGCCATACAGATATAACACCATTTCTCTTTAGCATTGACAGGTGCTCTTCAAGATCTTCTTTATGAGCCTCATCTTTATGAGAATAACTTATAAAAACCTTTTTCATGTATCGTCCTAATATAAATCCAAGAGCTACAGAGGGATAAAATCATTCCATAAACCATAAATTATCTACACAGAATATATCAATGATAAAAAAATAAAGCACCCATCAATTAAATATTACTAATCTTTTTACCTAGGCGGCAACCTGCTCACAAATCCCAACACCTGCTCCAGCCACCATTTAAGATCGGTATCTTCTGCAAAGCCCTGCGCCTCCACGACCAGCATGCCTTTCATCGGTTTGCCGGTGAAATCCATCTCGCGGGCGCTGGGCTTGCCCAACAAGGCTTCGTAGAGGCCAGGGCCGGTGCGAAGCATCAGTTCATCTTTGACGACGCCGCAGAGCATATTGCCGTCATGGAGAAAACACAGCCCGCCGAACATCTTCTTCTCGCTGATATAGATATTACCCGCCAGTTGCTCGCGGATGCGTTCTGCTAAACCTTCATCGTATGCCATGGCGTTATCCCTCAGTGAATCCAGCCCAGAAGCGCCGTAATAGTAACAAATGAGCCAAGTGTGGTGACCACAAGAATCGCGGCACACTGCCCTCTGAAGCCATAATTGCCGCCAATAATCGGATAGATACTGAACATCGGCATGGCGCAAAGCAGCAGAATCGTGATACGGGAAACATCATCCAGCCCAGGTACAAACATCAGGGCGATAAAAGCCAGTGTTGGCTGCAGGATCAGCTTACCAGTGGTTACCAGCAGGGTATCGGCCCCCGCTTCCTGCACGCTTTTGCCCACCAGAGAACCGCCGATCACAAAGAGCGCTGCAGCACCCGCAGCCTGCGCCAGCATAGTAAGCATCTTGTCGAAGATAACAGGAATTCCAAGGCCACTTAACGCGACCGTGACACCCGCCAGTATGGAGAGAATCAGCGGGCTTTTGATTACACGTACACCCACGGCACGCCAGTTAACACCAGATTGACCGTCACTGGCCGCCCGCTCCATCAGAATCAGGCCTGCAGGGACAACCAACAGGTTCTCGACCATCACCGCCATAGCAAATACCGGTGGAATCTCACCAAAAACCTGCACCAGAATCGGCAGGCCGATAAATAGACTGTTGGGTGTGGCGATCCCCACCGCCAGCACAGCACTGTGCAAGGTTTTGCGCTTCATTCCCCAGCGCGCCAGTGCAAAACCCAGCAGAATACTGCCCAGCGTTGCCGAGGCGTAAACACCAATAAAACGCGGATCAAACAGAGTGCTGAAGTCCATTTTGGCGACATTGCTGAAGATCACCGCTGGCACAGCGAAATAGAGCACAAAGGACGCCATGCCCGGAATCGCTTCAAGAGGGGTAAAACCGGTTTTCACCGCAAGATATCCCAGCCCGATCAGCAGAAAGATCGGGGCGGTAATCATCAGAACGTCCAAGTGACCTCCTTGTTAAGCCGAGGTTATCGCCTGCCGACGGATTATCAGATCCAGCGACGAACTTTTTGACAGTAAACCGGAAAGCTTTCGGGAAAGAGTGCATGCAGCGCCAGCTCTTCCGACTTGATCTGAAACACCGTCAGATAAACCACAAAGGCAGGCACCAGCAGAATGGCAAAAATCGACTGCAGGAAGAAAGCCCACGCCAAAAGCAGGAACGCAAAACCCACATACATAGGGTTACGGGTGATTCGGTAAACGCCACTCTGTACCAGAGAGGATGCTTTTTGCGGATCAAGGGGATTAGACGTGGTTTTGGCTAACCGGAAACTCACAACGCCGGAGAGTGCAAAGGCCGCCCCCAACAACAAACAGATACCGGTCAGTGCAATCGCAGCCTTGGGTGAGATCGGCAGAATAAGCAGCGTGCCCTTTACGGGATAAGTGACTGCCCACATCAGAAAGCCAAACAGAAAGGTGACAACAACCGGTGGGATTTTAAGCTCCAGCCATTTCATTCCTTAAATCCTTCTTCCTTTGTTTTTGTTTAATTTGTGAAGTCTGATAAGACAGTCAATCAGATCCAGCGGCGCACCTGCTGGCAATAGGCCGGAAACTGATCCGGGAATTTCTCCCGCAAAATGCGCTCTTCCGGTTTGATCTGAAACAGGGTGATGTAAGCCACAAACAGAGGCAGATCGATCAGTACCGCCGATGATGCCCAGTAACAACTCCAGGCCAGCAGCAGAAAGGCCAAGCCCAGATACATAGGATTGCGGGTAAAACGGTAGATGCCCGTGGTTACCAGTACCGATGACTTTTTCGGAGCCATGGGGTTGATCGTGGTATGTGCCTTACGAAAGCTAATCAGTCCTGCCAGATCACAGCAAATGCCGATAGCGGCAAAAAGAATCGCCAGTACCAGTCGCCAGGTCTCATTCAGAGGTAACGCCGGAAAAACCGGTGCCGCGAAATAAATAGCCGCCGCCAGTAACAGTGCCACAACCGGTGGTGGAATTTTCAGTTCAAGCGCTTTCATAACTCACCTCTTAGAAAAATCGGTCACACCGGATAAGCGTGATAAAAACCATCCTGAACCATGAGTTTGAGCTTAACGCCATACAGATCACTCAGGTTTTCTGCCGTCAGCAGCGTGGTTTTGTCGCCATCTGCCATGATCTTTCCGGCTTTCATAAAGATGATGCGATCGATCTCAGGTACGACTTCCTGCACATGGTGGGTGGCGATCAGAAGATTGGTGCCCGCCTGAACCAGCTCGCGCATGGTGGCGATCAGCTCGAAGGACGCCTGCAGATCCAGGCTGTTGGTCGGCTCATCAAAGATCACCGTAGAGGGGTTATGAATCAGCGCCCGCGCCAGCAGAAGTCGGCGCTGCTGTCCGGTGGAAAGGCGCTGGAACATGGTGTCATTCAGGTAAGCCAGTCCTAACTGCTCAATCACCTCGTCCACCCGCTGCTGCTGATGTTCCGTTAGTTGCAGATGATCGTGAACACCAATCGCCCCTAACAGGCCGGAGGCCACCACATCCCGTCCCTTGGTGTAGGGCGTGTAAAACTCCTGCAGATCCTGAGAGACCACACCCAGCCACTCCCGCAGCTGCATCAGGTTGATACGATCCTGCCCCTTAATCCGCAGGCTGCTTTCCGGTTTATCAACGTGATAGATCTCACGGGTCAGCAGTTTTAACAGAGTGGATTTTCCGCAGCCGTTAGGCCCCAGAATGGCAACGCTCTCCCCTTCATGCAGGGTGAGGTTGAAGTTTTCGAGAACCTTACGGTCCCCGCGAAATGCAGTGATATTGTTCAGCTCTGCCAGTGGCGTTGAGGGCATATCCGTACCGCCTCTTATTGGTGGTGTGTTATTCGTTTTTTATTGTCTGCTTAATTGTCTGCTTAAAAAGTGTGCTTAAGATAACCGGCTGATATTTATACCGGATTTTTTGAGCCAAAGCTTCACTGAACACGACTTCAGGGTTGCCGTTTTATCTGTCACTTCCGATTCTGCGAGGTCTCCAGCACGGTTAGCAGATCCCGAAGACTCTGATTCAGACTCGCAAGAGAATCCTCATCAAGACCTGCGATCAGATTCAGGCCATTCTCGACATGATAAGGCAATATCTGCTCGATCAGCTCCAGTCCCTTATCATTCAGCTTGACCAGTTTACTGCGCGCATCATCCGGATTGGGCAGACGTTCAATCAGACCTTTCTTTTCCAGTTGGGTCATGCGATTGGTCATGGTGCCGGACGTTACCATCAGGGTGGAAAACAACGCCGTAGGTGCAAGGCAATAGGGCGCACCGGAGCGCCTCAAAGTCGCCAGCACATCAAACTCAGGCTGATTCAGACCATGTTCAAGAAACACCTTATCCACTTTCGGTGCCAACACCGCTGAAGCCCGCTTCAGACGCCCCAGAACCTCCATCGCGGTCAGATCAAATTCCGGCTTTTCCTGCTGCCACTGGGCAATAATCTTATCGACAGCATCTGTGTCGTGACTCGTTTTTTTACTCATTGCTATGAATTTCCTCTTAAATTTATCTTGACCTCAAGATAAATTATCGCCAACCTAATAATATCTTAACTTCAAGATAAATTGTTTTTCCCCTTGTGTCGATAGCCGCCCTCTTACTGTCGGAAACCGCAAACATTGCACGTCACAACGGGGATAACCGAGGTGAATCATGAATCCATTTGCACTGCTGTTACTCACCGCTCTCGGCCCCGCCAGTTGGGGCAGTACTTATCTGGTGACATCAGAGTTTCTGCCGGAGGGGCTGCCCTTCACTGCCGCTGTGATCCGCTGCTTACCGGCGGGTTTAGTTCTGATTGTTCTGAGCCATCTGCTCAGCAAGGCTTCTGCCTCAAATGTGGACTCAGCCACCGCCGTTCCAAGCAGAGCGTCCTTTCTAGCCAGAGCGTTGCGACCACCCAGAGCTTTATTCCCAGCAAAAGCTCAGTGGCCACGATTGCTGTTGCTGTCAGCCCTGAATATCGGCTGTTTTCAGGCGATGCTGTTTGTCGCTGCATACCGTCTGCCCGGTGGTTTGGCTGCGGTGATCGGTGCAGTACAACCTCTGATTCTGCTGCTGATGATCTGGGCACTGCAAAAACAACCGCCGGGCAAAATCGCTTTTACCGCCTGCATCACCGCTGTAATCGGAATGGCTCTGCTGATACTTACACCCGCCAAAAGCGAGCTGGCTGCCGAACAACTCAGCTGGGATCTGATCGGTATTGGTGCCGCAACACTGGGGGCTTTAAGCATGGCGCTTGGGGTTTATGTCACCCGCTATGGGCAAGGCTCAGTTCCGGCATCTGACAGCAAAGCGGAACTGCCCCTGATCGCCCTCACTGGCTGGCAGCTGACTTTGGGTGGCCTGATGCTGCTACCCCTGGCGCTGCTTCTCGAACCGGCATTGCCAGAGCTAACTACGGAGAACCTGCTGGCTTACGGCTACCTCGCTCTGTTTGGCACCCTGATCGCGTATCTGCTCTGGTTTCAGGGTATTCAGAAGCTGCCTGCAGTGATGGTTTCCACGTTGGGACTGTTAAGCCCGCTCACCGCAGTAGCACTGGGTTGGATCTTTCTGGATCAGGTGATTGAAGGCTGGGCAATGGTAGGGCTGGTTTTAGTGGTACTCAGTATTCTGGCGGTACAACTTGCCCCGTGGCTGCCGGGATTTCTCGAAGCACTCAGTTCAGAGCATAAGAGCAGACGCAGGAACACAGTTGACGAGCACTAATAACGTCCATCAATACAGGCTAAAGAGGTAACCACGATGAGTTCAGTACAGGATGCAATTTTACAGCGCCGCTCTACCAGCAAATATCAGCAGGACTATGTGATTGAACCGGAAACACTGGTACAGCTGGTTCATCTGGCGGGGCATTCGCCATCAGCCTATAACCTGCAGAACTGGCGTTTTATCGCCGTCACCACACCAGAGGCGAAAAGCCTGTTAAGAGAAGCGGCTTACGGTCAGCCTCAGGTAGAAGCAGCATCAGCAACCTTTATCGTATGCGGACAACTGGCTGCCCACAAAGCGCTGGAACAGCGTCTTGGCGAATCGGTCAGTGCTGGCATTATTCCGCAATCCATTGCGAACAACTGGGTTGAGGCTGCCAGTCAGAGCCATGAAGGTAATGCTCAGCTGCAACGGGATGAAGCGATACGCTCCGCATCTTTAGCAGCAATGAGTTTAATGCTTGCCGCAGAAGAGTTGGGACTGGCAACAAGCGCTATGGGAGGCTTTGACGGAGAGCAACTGAAGCACCACTTCCCGCTGAACGAAGAGGATCTGCCGGTGATGCTGATCACCATCGGCAAAGCTGCCGAAGGCAACTGGCCACAGAAGGCCCGTCGCCCTGTCGATGACATTCTGACCGTGATCTGATAAGGACGCTATCTCCAAAACATCATCCCTCACATAGGCATGGCTACTCCGCCAGCGGCGAGATCTGATAGAGTTTGCCTCCGTCTGTTACAAAGTAGATCCAGCCTTCCGGGCTTTGAGCGACATCCCGAATGCGTTCATTCAGTGAAGTCAGCATTCGGGTTTCACCAATAACAGCTCCTGCGTCGCTCAGATGAATATGATTCAGGTGCTGTTTAGCTAAGGCTCCGGTAAATAGATCGCCCTGCCAGTCAGGAAAGGCTTCTCCGCTGTACACCATCAGACTGGAGGGCGCGATAGAGGGGATATAAACCCGTACCGGATCGACCATCCCTTCTTTATGTTCGACACCTACGGAGATGGGCCCCCAGTATTCCTTACCCTGAGACACTTCCGGCCAGCCATAATTGCTGCCGGGTTGAATAATATTGAGTTCATCCCCCCCGCGTGGCCCATGCTCAATGGCCCAAAGTCGATCCCGTGAGGAATCATAAGCCAGCCCCTGAGGGTTTCGGTGTCCGTAACTCCAGATCTCAGACAGGGAGTCCGACTTATCATAGAAGGGATTATGCCGTGAGGGCCGTCCCGTGAACGTCACGCGCAGAATACTGCCGGCATGGGTTTGGCGA
This sequence comes from Oceanospirillum sp., assembly GCA_048270425.1. Classification (GTDB taxonomy): domain Bacteria; phylum Pseudomonadota; class Gammaproteobacteria; order Pseudomonadales; family Halomonadaceae; genus Oceanospirillum. The sequence continues at coordinate 321,626 of JBLWSY010000001.1, read as the reverse complement.
TTCTGACCGTTGGGACGCTCCCCACGGTCCCCCACCGAGAAATAAACATATCGTCCGGGGTCAAAAGCGATACGACTGCCAAAATGATGACTGGCAGAAGTGCCGGATTTTGTCTCTAGAAGAACCTGCCACTGTTCAATACGGTATTGATCAAAATCGTCGCCGGTCAGCAAAAAGCGTCCAAGCACCGTGACCGGCATACTATTATTGCCAACCCCGGTTTCTTGCGGATAAGCACTGTAGGTGACATAGATCCAGGGTTCTTTTTCAAATTCGGGACTGGGTTTAAGATCCAGTAAACCGCCCTGCCCCTCAAAGTAAACATCCGGCACACCCGGTAACAGGCGAGTTCTCTTTTCAGCACGGGAATAAAGGCCAATACGGCCATCACGCTGGGTAAAGATAAGCGTATCCTGATCAACAAATTCAAAAGCCCAGGGTAATCGAAATCCATCCTGAATCATTTCAACCTGATAACCTTGCCCACGACTGCTATCAGTAATGACAGGTGTAGCCCCAGCGAAAGCCGAGTAGAAGATCAGCAAACCAAGCACTTGCCGTAAACCTTGCTTCATCGTTTTTCTCTCCCCTTTATCCCCACTCTTTATCCCTAATCTGAGATATCTGAGCCTTCAACGCTTATTGCACACTCATACTAACCTTAGCAGATGCTTATAACTCTTTTCAGTAGAACGGGTTATCCGCATGTTTCATTCTGTTATGCTGAAAAGCGCACCAAAAAAGCGCACCAAAAAGCCACAAAACACCAAAATAGACCAGACAATAGACCTAAAGCAGAAAAAACATCTAAAAAATCAGGCACAGGACTTGCATTTAACTGCTTACAACGTGACTATCGTTGCTCCTTATTACCCACCCCGGCGATCCCGGTGGTGGGGTTTTTTACGAGGCGGGCAATCCCTGCTAAGTGAGGTCGTTATGTTATCTGCTTTGATGCGCCCTATTCGTCATACGGACACACTGTCTGTATTCAAACGTTACTACAGTCTTTTTGAAGGCTGCTTTCTGGTAGCGCTCGGTATCTGGTTTCTGAAATCAGCCGGATTGCTGGTCAGTGGCACCGCAGGATTATCCCTGCTGGTAATGCGATGGGTGCCGGAACTCAGCTTTGGCCTGCTGTTTTTTATTATTAACCTGCCCTTCTTTGCTCTGGCACTGAAAACCAAACCTCTGGCTTTTGCCCTGAGAACTCTTTTAGCGATGATTTTGGTTTCTGTGCTGACGGACCTGATGATTCTGCATATTCAGTTGGAAACCCTGCCCAAGGTGATTGCAGCCTTTGCAGCTGGCGGCCTGGTAGGCGTTGGTCTTTTGGTGGTGTTTCGTGAAGGCAGCTCACTGGGTGGCATCAATATCCTTGCCCTTTGGCTGGAAGACAAGTTCCATATTCATACCGGTAAATCCCTGATGTGGTTTGATATCGCACTGCTGATTCTTGCTGCAGCAACCATAACTCTGGAACAGATCGGTTATTCCCTACTTTGCTTTGTGGTGATGAGTTCGGTACTGCGCCGTTATCATAAGATGAATCACACCTCAGCAAAGAATGTGAAACAGCCGGTTGGAGAGCAGGCCTAAAGCCTGAACTCATGTCAGCCAGCACAAGAGAAACTAAACGCCACAAATAAGAAAGCCCGTTGCAGTGTTTTACTGCAACGGGCTTTTTAGTAGCGGTTTGAGCTGCTGATTAAGCGGCTACTAAACCTTTCTCCTGAATCAGAACACTGGCTGCCGCCAGTACCGCATTCAGGTTAGCGGCTACGGTATCTTCACTGATGGCAACGCCTGCGTTAACGGAATCACCAATCTTCACCTGAACATAGGTTACAGCCTTGGCATCACTACCGGCAGACAGTGCGTGTTCAGAGTATTCAGCGATCTGAACCGGCTGACCAATATAACCGGACAGGGCTTCAGTCAGCGCGTGGATCGCACCACTACCATCACCGGTCAGGTCGATGGTCTGATCACCGCAACGGATTACTGCGTTCAGGAAGTCTTTATCGCTACGCTCCAACTTGTAAGTTACCAGCTCAAACTGGGTCTCAGTGTTCAGGTAATGTTGTTGGAACAACTCGATAATTTCTGCCTGCTTCAGCTCACGAGCCTGTTGCTCAGTATGCTTCTGTACCTTACCGGCAAACTCAATCTGCAACCAACGCGGCAGCTTCAGGCCCAGTTCTGCTTCCAAAATGTAAGCTACGCCGCCTTTACCGGACTGACTGTTAATACGGATAACCGCTTCGTAGCTGCGACCCAGATCTTTCGGGTCAATCGGCAGATACGCCACTTCCCACGGTTTGGAAGCATCATACTTGCTCAGGCACTTCTTGATCGCATCCTGGTGACTACCGGAGAACGCGGTATAAACCAGCTCACCGATATACGGGTGACGCGGGTGTACTTCCAGATTGGTGCAGGACTCATAAACCTGAATGATTTCGGTGACATCAGACAGATCCAGCTCAGGATCAACACCCTGGCTGTACAGGTTCATCGCCATGGTGATCACGTCCATATTACCGGTACGCTCACCATTGCCCATCAGGGTGCCTTCAACACGGTCGGCACCGGCCATAACACCCAGCTCTGCTGCCGCTACCGCACAACCACGGTCATTGTGGGTGTGCATGCTGATTTCCAGACACTCACGGTGTTTGATGTTACGGCAGAACCATTCAATCTGATCGGCAAATACGTTTGGCGTTGACATCTCAACAGTCGCCGGCAGGTTCAGAATGATCTTCTGCTCCGGATTCGGGCCCCACTCTGCAACCACGGCATCGCAGATCTCTACCGCGAAATCCAGCTCAGTGCCGGTGAAGCTTTCCGGAGAGTACTCCAAACGCCATTCGGTATCGGTGTGCTTCTCAACACGCTCTTTCACCATACGCACGCCGTTTACAGCGATGTCGATGATCTGATCACGCTCTAAGCAGAAAACCTGCTCGCGCTGTACGGTAGAGGTGGAGTTATAAACGTGCACGATCGCTTTCTTAGCACCTTTCAGTGCTTCAATAGTACGGTCGATCAGTGCTTCACGAGCCTGAGTCAGAACCTGAACCGTAACGTCATCCGGGATCATGTTCTCTTCGATCAGGGCACGTACAAAATCGAAATCTGGCTGAGATGCAGCCGGGAAGCCCACTTCAATCTCTTTGAAGCCCAGTTTAACCAGTAGCTGAAACAGTCGCTTTTTCTGCTCAACGGTCATCGGGTCGATGAGCGCCTGATTACCATCACGCAGGTCAACGCTACACCAGGTCGGTGCTTTGTCGAGAACCTGATTCGGCCACTGGCGGTCAGGCAAGTTGATGGTTGGAAAAGGACGATATTTCTTATGGTCAAAACGGCTCACGGTGAGCTCCTTACATAGGTTTGTCTGGTTGTCGCGCCTTGCAGTCTGCGCAAATTCCAGCCGTTCTTAATTCAGTTATCACGGGTTGTTTTGTAATCACTTTGACGCTTTCGGGTTAAAAAGCGTTGGCAGGTGCAATACGCTGCCCTTAATCAGCTGGCTCTTGTGAAGCGCTGTATTGCACGTGGTGAGGTCCCTTATGAGGTAAGTTCCTGATACGCCTAGCAATAATCGCTTAACAATAACAGAACGAGGCCCAGTGCTGCCAACGGAAACTAGTATATAAAAATTGTTCTGCATCAGGATTGCGAAAACGCGCCAAAAACTTTAGATTTCGCAATATTATTTCAAATATTTGTATTTTTTAGCAATTTTATATTTACTGGAAACTTTCAGGCTAAACTGAGCATCAAGATTTGAGCAAATCCTGCAATTCAGAACCATCGACACAGATGGCCACGCTTCGCTTTGCACCATCCTACCGCTATGTCGGAGTAGGATGGGCAAAGTTCACGCAGTGAACGTGCCCATCAATAACGTGCTGAATAGCAAGTATCTGCATCACCTTTTAGCTACGAGATATATAAAGAAACATTCCATTAGAGGCCCTGCCCATGATCAAGCTCGACCGTACCGACCGCCGCATTCTCGAAGCCCTGCAGGAAGACAGCCGTATCAGCAATCAGGATCTGGCGGAAAAGGTTGGTCTGTCTCCGTCACCCTGTTCCCGTCGGGTGAAACAGCTGGAAGAAGCAGGCTTTATTGATCGTTATGTCGCGCGACTGAACCGCTCCAAGCTGGATCTGAAACTGACCGCCTATATTCAGATCGCACTGGATCGTCACACGCCGGATCGTTTTGAAGCCTTCGACAAAGTGGTCAGCCGTTGCCCCGAAGTCGTCGAGTGCTATCTGGTCACCGGCCAGAGCGCCGATTACACGGTTAAAGTCGTGGTGCCGGATATGGAGTACTTTCAGGAATTTCTGCTGAACACCATTACTCAGATCCCCGGTGTAACCGGCGTTCATTCCAGCTTTGTGATGAAGCGTGTAGTAGATACGACTGCTGTCTCTCTAAGGCATTTGGGCTGATTTAAGGTTGAGTTGAAATACCAATAGGCTAACCGCAAGTGCAGGCTTTTCTGGGGCGGGCGTGCAATTTAAGGTAGAATGCGCAGCCTTTTTTACACCAGCGTTTATGCTGTATTGATCAGCAAAGTTTTATTTACTTTTATCGTTAACGGAATCTGTCATGCCTGCATCCAAAAGCTCCGCCCCGTCTAAAAAAGTTAACCCCTGGCAGCAGGCGAAAGCAGCCAAAGAGAAAGCAATCAAAAAGCAGCAGTCCAAAGTCACCGGTCTGCACCCGCGCAATCCTCATCGCGGCAGCGAAGGTAAAAGCGACAAGTACGATTTCAACCGCCTGTGCCAGCTGGTGCCTGCGCTTAAAGAGAAACTGATCACCACACCCCGTGGCGACACCTCTATCGATTTCAGTGATGCCGATGCAGTGAAGATGCTCAATACCGGGCTGCTGTATCAGTTTTACGGTATTCAGTTCTGGGATATTCCACCGGGTTACCTCTGCCCGGCGGTTCCGGGCCGTGCCGATTACATTCACAACCTGGCAGACCTCCTGATGCTGTCTGGTCAGCGTAAAGAGCCGCCAAAAGGCAAAAAGATCACCGCTTTGGATATCGGCACGGGTGCGAACTGCATCTACCCGATTATCGGTAGTCAGGCTTATGGCTGGTCATTTGTTGCTTCTGATTCCAGCGATGTGGCCTACAACACGGCAAAACAGCTGGTTAAGATGAACCGTAACCTGTCCGGTCGTGTTCGTTGCCGTAAACAGGCCGACAGTCAGCATATCTTCCATGGCGTGATCGGTAAGAAAGAGACCTTTGATCTGACCCTGTGCAACCCGCCGTTCCACGGCTCTGCGGAAGAAGCTCAGGCAGCCAGTCAGCGCAAAGTGGACAATCTGGCTAAAGATGATGCGGTGCTGAACGAAACCGGTAAAGCCCCGCTGAACTTTGGCGGACAACAGCCGGAGCTGTGGTGTGAAGGCGGCGAAGTGGGCTTTCTGCAAACCATGATCGAAGAGAGCAAAGACTTTGCTGGTCAGTGCCTCTGGTTTACCAGTCTGGTATCCCGCAAGGAACACCTGCCGGAACTTCAGCAACTGCTGGCGGATGCGGGTGTGGCTCAGTCCAAAGTGCTGGAGATGGCTCAGGGCAATAAGATCAGCCGTATTCTTGCGTGGAGCTTCCTGACACCAGAAGAGCATCTGGAATGGTCTGAGATCAGCTGGGACGTACCGGCCGATCAGGCGCAGTTGCCTCGCACCGATATCGCAACAGACACTGAGGCCGATGCATTCAGCGGCAGACTTGATGATCATCTGGGCGATGATGATTCCTCAGATGACACGGCGAATAATCAATAAGCTGATTCGCTCTGAGTAAAACACACACCGGTTGATCTGTTTTTTGCCTGTTTCGTAAGCAGCTGAGATAAGATCAACCGGAGTGATTCCCGCCATGCAAGACACCACACGCCCCCATTCTTCTGATCCGGCCATCTCCCTCAGCCAGTGGCATAACTGGGGTGGTTATACCGGCCTGATACCCTTTATTGCCCTTAGCCTGTTCACCATCGCAGGATTCAGCTTTGCCCGCCCTGCGCTGATCAGTTACGCCGCCCTGATTTTCAGTTTTCTCTGCGGAGTGATCTGGTTTGTCAGTCTGAAACGCCCTCAAACCAGCCATATAGCCGTAGTGGCGTTGGGTGGCATGCTCTGGAGCTGGTGTTGGCTGCTCTTCCCAAACATTGATTGGACTGCCGCTGCTGGCTTATCCTTCGCGCTGCTCTGGCTCTATGAATACAAAACCCTGAGTGAGGATTATGGCGATCAGTTTATAAAACTCCGCTTACGGCTCTCTTCCGGCGCCGCACTGAGCCTGATACTCGCCTTCACACTGGGTTGACCCCTGTCGCTCCGAAAAGGAATTCCAATGTCTGATCTGCAACTGCGTTATTTTCTGGTGTGTGCCGAGGAAGGCAGTTTTACCGGTGCTGCCGAGCGTTTAGGGCTGTCTCAACCGGCACTCAGCCAGCAGATCCGCAAGCTGGAACAGGAGATGGGCATTGCGCTCTTCTCCCGTATCGGCCGGGGCATTCAGCTGACCGCAGCCGGTCGCCAGCTCTGGGGCAAGGTTTACCCCCTCTTCAGCGACGTGGATCAGGCGATCCGCGAACTGCAGTTTCAGGAAGGGGTTATCGAAGGCACTATCGCTATTGCAGGCCCCCACACCGCGCTCTCCTATCTATTAACACCGCTTATCAGTCAGCACGCCGCTGAAAACCCGGATGTACGTTTTCAGCTGCATGCCCGCAGCAGTCAGGAAGTGATTCAACTGACTTACAATCGTACGGTGGATTTCGGACTGGTACACAGCACCATGGTCTTGCCGCCAGAGCTGGATGGAGAACTGATCCACGATGAAAAACTGGTGGCGATCTTTGCGGAGAATCACCCCGCGGCAGAGCGTTTGCAACAGGATGGCGAACTACCATCAAACACGCCGACTATGCTCTTCCCCAAGGGCTATGCACTGCGCAGGGCCGTCGATACCGCCTTTGCGGATCAACCGTTAAATGTCGCCATGGAAGTGGAAACCGTCGATGCCATGCTCAATCTCGCACGCCGGGGATCAGGGGTTTGTTTTGCCCCCCGTTACGTCGCTGAACAGCAACCGGGACTCGCCTTCGCCGAGGTTAACAATCTGGATATCACCCTGTCGCTGATGCTGGTTACCCGCTATGGCAAAGCGATCCAACCGATCACCCAGTGTTTTATTGATCAGCTGAAAAGCTACTGTAACCGGAGCTAATGCCGCTCCTCTTACACCACCTCATTCATAAGCCTGACTTATAGCTCATATAGTTTGTCCCGCCTACCTTCCCTCGGTTCTGCTCTCTAAACTGATCGTCAATTGATATCCCCCATTCGTCATCTAGGACACTTTATGATCGATGATCCTCTGTTTTATCTGGTTGCTATTCCCGCGGTGCTGATCGTGGGTATCTCGAAAGGCGGTATGGGCGGAGGTCTTGGCATGGTCGCAGTGCCGATTATGTCACTGGCGATTCCGCCCTTTCAGGCAGCGGCGATTATGCTGCCCATTCTCTGCGCCATGGATCTGATTGGTCTGTGGGGATTTCGCGGTAAGTACGATAAAACCAACCTGAAGATTCTGCTGCCGGCAGCCGTTTTGGGCATTATTTTAGGGGCGCTCAGTTTCAGCAGTCTGACGGAACAACATATCAAGCTGATGATCGGCCTGATCGCGACCCTTTTCACCCTGAATTACGCCTGGCAAAAGCTGCACCGTAAGCCGGAAAAGGTCACTCAGGCTGATGCGGTTAAAGGCTCTTTCTGGGGGGCTTTGGCAGGTTTTACCAGCTTTAGTGTTCACGCCGGTGGCCCGCCGATGAATATCTATATGCTGCCGCAAAAGCTGGATAAAACGCTGTTTGTGGGAACCACGGTAATCTTCTTTGCGGTGGTGAACTTCACCAAGCTGATCCCTTATGCCTGGCTGGGACTGCTGGACAGCACTAACCTGATGACCTCACTGGCGCTACTGATCTTCGCACCTGTGGGCGTTTACTTCGGTATGTACCTGCACAAACGCATCAATGATTTCTGGTTCTATATGGCCTGCTACGGCTTGCTGTTTGTCACCGGAGTTAAGCTGATAGCGGAAGGGATTGCGGCGCGTTAATACTCCAGCAATCCATTGAAGTGAAAGACTATTTCTTCACCCTGTAACGACCCGCCAAAAACGCCCGCCAGTCGTCGTCCAAAGCCTGCATGTTGCTGTGGCGGCGGGATTCAAGGTGCCCCTGACGATCTTCGGCTGAGGCAAAAGGTCCGGTTTTGCACCAGTTGCAGTAATGCTCGGATACCGGCTCACCGACGGGGTGGGTGGGTGAAATTAACTGCTCAATCAGCTGCTGATCCGGGTAGGAAGCCGCAGGCTTTACACTCCAATAGTAAGTGGTGCCTTTGGTGCCACGGATCTGTTTATCACGATCCACATTACGAATCCGGTAGCCATCAAAATCGCTTTGCAGAAACGGCCGCATACCCAGCAGCTGAACCGGCTGGCCTTGGTGTTCCAGATCCAGATGAATACCGCACTCCAGATCCCACTGGCTGTAGGGTTTCAGATCTTTAGAGCTGATCAGTGCCAGTTGTGCGCCCTTCGGATCCAGAAAGAAACTGAAAGCGTGTTGCAGATAAAGACGCAGCAGGCGGCGGTTCAGCAGATTAGTCGTAAGGCCACCGGCCTTTTCAAAGGCTTCTTTACTGGTGAAGGAAGGAATCAGAGGAAACTGAAAAATCAGGGCATCAAAACGGCCTTGAAGGCTCTCCGGCCAGGTTGCACCGTTAGTGATATCAAGGGCAGTAAACACCTCACTCCCCTGCTGCTTAAGCTCATGGAAAGCACAATCCTGATACTTGGCCAGAAGCTCTTCCTCCTGATCCAGCACGCTGGCGGACACTGAGCCTTTGGCATCGGGTGACTGAGCCAACATCTGATTCAGTGACAATGAAAAGGAGAGATCGCCATCCCCTACGGTGAGAATGCGCCAGTTTGGATCGAGATACATTGAAGAGCCCTTGCAGAACAACAACGACATCCGGGGGAATCAATCTGAGCGCCGGATGCCCGAAAAGGGCCGAATTCTATCAGTTATCGAACAGCGATGGGATAGAAGCGGATATCCCAATCCGTCACCACCCCCTGCCAATAGGCCTGCCATTCACCCGCGGATGATACCCAGCCGACCTTTGCACTGTGTGGCAGTAACATGCCTTCAACCTTACCATAATCAGAAAAGTGACCTACCCAGGGGGCATAGACAGCTTCACCATCGATATTCTCGCGGTAGCGACTTTCAGCTTTCACCGTTTCGATCAGCCCCTGATCGTTGAAGATAAAGGTCAGAGCAACCTCCTGCCCTGCAACCGCCAACCTTGCCTCAGCGCAGGTGTCATCGATCTCCTGCCACTGCACGCCCTGAGAAGGCAGCAAGCGGGTGGGATACCAGGGGCTTTCCGCTAAAAAACGCATCAGTTCACCCTCCGCAATATCACCACGGCCCTCTTCTTCTGCCACGGTAACCAGCCCCATCACCTTTGCCTGCAGCCAACCGCGCCCCTGATTGTAACTGTCGATCACATAGGCATTGATACCGGGAGCCATGGAAACCTTAGCCTGCCAGATAAAGCGCGGGGAATGCATGATCACATCCTGCCGGGCTGAAAAGCCTTTCCAGGCATCAGCTTCCTGATCAGCAGGGGAGAGATTTATTTGGCCCTTTTGACTGAGTGTAATATGGGCGACCAACGGCTGCTGAGGGGTTAGAACGGTCTGAAAAAAACGCTGCACAGGCCCAGGCAACCCCGGCAACTCTTTTTCCGGCTGATACACCAGGAGCGTATCCGCCCCATTTGTAGCCTGCGTGCGCATTTCAGCCGCTGACTCTTGTTTATAGAAATCCTGTACCAGCTGTTCGGTGCGTCTTTGCCACTGAGACTGACACCCCAACAAAAAAACAAAAGCGACAAATATAATGGCAAAAAAGATTCCTGCTGCCTTGAACCACATCCCTGCTACTCCTATAACGACCCCGCATTAAAACGATACAAAGCCTTATGCATATAAACCAAAGGCAGGGTTATAGCCTGCCTTTGGGTAGAAATATTCTAGATCAGAGTAGCTACTGACTAGTGTGATAAAGTTATAGTTTTTGTAGCTTTTCGTGAAAAATGTCTGCGAAACAGCCTGAAAACACGGTTATTCGCAAAACCATCACCCAAAACCAACATACAAGGGGTCAGCAACAGAGTCAGAACAGTGGCAAACGCCAGACCACCGGCAATAGCACTGGACAGCTGGGTCCACCATTGTGTCGATGGCGCACCCCAACCGAGGCTGTGTTCCACCAGATTCACATTGACTCCCAGTACCATAGGCATAAGTCCCAGCACCGTAGTCAAAGCGGTCAGCAGTACCGGACGAAGACGCATACAGCCGGTTTCCAAAGCGGCTTCAAAGGCGCTGAAGCCTTCTGAACGAATCCGGTTATAGGTATCGATCAGTACGATATTGTTGTTCACCACAATACCCGCCAGGGCAATAATACCCATACCTACCATCACAACGCCGAACGCCTGACCGTTGACCAGTAGCCCCAATAAAACACCCGCGGTCGAAAAGATGATCGCAGAGAGCACCAGCAAGGTTTGATAAATGCTGTTGAACTGAATAATCAGGATCAGCATCATCAGCAGAATCGCTACGACAAAGGCACCGATCAGAAATACCATGGACTCTTTCTGATCCGCATCCTCACCGCCAAAGGTGACAGATACTGTATCCGGTAGTTCATCCAGACGACCTTTCAGGGCGATCAGGCGCTCGTTGACCTGTTCACCTTCTGCCACATCACCGGAAATAGTAATGGTTCGCTTACCGTCCAGACGACGGAGAATACCGGTCTTAGGTGCTGGCGTAAGCGTGACAAAGTTACTCAACGGTACCTGACCGTAGGGCGTGTTCAGGCTCTGACGGTTGAGCTGATCCAGCGTACGGGCGTATTCCGGCAAGCGGATACGGATATCCACTTCATCGCTGGCATCTTCCGGCCGGTAGCTGGCCAGTTTCAGGCCATTGCTCACCAGCTGAACCGCATTGCCGACACTGGCAACCGTTGCCCCGTATTGAGCCGCTTTCGCACGATCCACCTCAAAGCGCCATTCGATTCCTGGCAGGGCACGGTCGTCATTTACATCGGCAAAGCCACCCAGCTCATCCATAATCTGACGGGTTTGCGCAACGGCAGAATTAATCTCCTGGGGATCGTTACCACTGATGCGCAGTTCCACTGGCTTACCGGACGGCGGACCACCTTCCTGCTTACGGAATTCAAAGATCACACCGGGAATATCTTTGGTTCGCTCTCGCATATCGTCCAGAATCTCATTGGCCGGACGGCGGGTATCCCAGTCGGTAAAGCGGAACTGAATAACGCCTATCACGTCTTCTGCTAACTGACCACCGGCGGCAGCAAAGGAGCGGGCATACATCGCTTCCACTTCCGGCATGCCATACAGACGGCTTTCAATACGTTGCAACAGGGCATCTTTCTCGTAAACAGAGAAGTCTCCTAAGGTCCGAACCTGCAGCTGGGCGGATTCCGGCTCTACATCCGGGAAGAACTCCACGCCGTGATTCAGTTTGAAGTAAGCGGCATAGATAATGCCCATCAGGGCCAACATAAGAAGCAGAGTGGTTGTCGGGAAACTCAGGCAGAGATTCAGCAAACGGCGGTAGGCTTTACCGCCACCGGACTGATGCTGAACGTGATTCATATCGATATCACTGACCGCTGCGCGTACTTCAGCACTCAAAGGCTCACGCTTACCAAACACCTTACCCATCACCGGCAGGAAGATCAGCGCCATCGCCAGCGAAGCAAACAGACAGATCATCACCGTTGCCGGCAGATACTTCATAAACTCACCCATCACTCCCGGCCAGAACAGCAAGGGCAGGAACACCATGATGGTAGTCAGGGTCGAAGCGATGATCGGCCACGCCATACGACTGGCAGCGTGCGCCCAGGCATCCTTGCGGGAGAAGCCCTCTTTCTGATGTCGATCCGCCAGTTCTGATACCACGATGGCACCATCCACCAACATACCCGCCACCAGAATCAGCGAAAAGAGCACAATAATGTTCATGGTAAAACCGAGGGAGAACACTACCAGAATACCGGTCAGGAAAGCCCCCGGGATGGTCAGCCCCACCAGAAAGGCCGCACGGGCCCCCATGGCAGCCAGCATGATGACAAGCACCAGAATCACAGCGGTCATCACGTTGTTCAGCAGATCCGAGAGCATGCTTTTCACTTCGGAGGACTGGTCCATCAGATATCGGACTTCCAGATCCGGTGGCAGCTGAGATTCAGCCGCCTTAAAGAGCGCACGAATTTTATCGATGGTATCGATAATGTTAGCCCCGGCACGTTTTTTGATCTCCAGAACCACGCCGGGCTGACCATTAATACGGGCAAAGCCATCAGGATCGGTAAAGGTGCGACGAATAGTCGCCACCTCTTTAAAGGTCACTACGGTCTGACCGGACACCTTGATCGGCATGTTCATCACGTCTTCAAGGTTTTCGATCACACCAGGAATCTTCAGGGTCATACGACCGGCACCCGTATCCAGACTACCGGCGGCTACCAGCTGGTTATTGTTGCTCACCAGACCGTACAGATCGGAGTAATCCAGGTTGTAGCTGTCCATCGCCTGAGGATCGACCACAATCTCCAGCAGATCTTCGCGGTCACCGGCAATATCCACTTCCAGAACTTCCGGAATGCCCTCAATCTCCTGCTGAAGGCGGCGGGCGATATAGACCAGTTGTTTCTGGTTAACCGGGCCGGAAAGCCCTACGGACATGACCGGGAACAGAGCAACATTGATTTCGTGAACCGTGGCCTCATCAGCCTCAGCCGGTAGCTTGGACTGGGCACTATCCACCTTCTCACGCACGTCCTGCAGCGCAGTTTTAGGGTCGAAACCGGCATCAAACTCCAGTGTGACAGAAGCATGGCCTTCACCGGCAATAGAGGTCATCTTCTTGATACCTTCCAGTGAACGCAACTCCTGTTCCATGGGACGCGCCAGAAGACGTTCGGAATCCGCCGGACTGATACCGCTTAAGCTCATGGAGACATAGATAATCGGGATAGTAACGTCAGGATTCGCTTCTTTCGGGATCGACTGGTAAGACGCCAGCCCACCCACAATCAGCATAATAAGAACGAAAAGTGTGGCCCGACTTCGGTCCATCGCAGCACGGATAATGGTTTCCATATCAGTTTGCTCCGCTTGTCACTGCAGCCAACGGTGCGTCAGATACTTTCTCAGCAACCGACTGATCAGCACCTGGAGCTTTCACCACACTCACCTTTTGACCTGCATGGACAAAGCCACCACCCAGACTGATCACAGGAACATTATCAGGCAGACCCGTTACCCAGGCACCATCAGTGCCTGTGCTGAGTAGTTCAACGGGCTGAAAAACCACTTTATCCTCGCCATCAACCCATTTAACACCCAACTCACCTTTGTCATTCAGACTCAGCAGCGCCGGAGACAGTTTATGCGCAGAAACATTGCCCAAGTGCACGTTCAGGGTCGCACTGGCACCTGCGATTCGAAGCTGATCCGGGTTTTCCAGTGAAACCTCAATCGGAAAGCTACGGGTAGCTTCATCTGCTGCACTGGCGACAAAGCTCACCCGGCCTTCAAGCTGACGACCATCAAGCAGGGTGACCTCAACCGGCTGACCCACGGCCACATTAACCACATCCTGCTGAGGTACCTGAGCGGTTACTTTCAGGCGGTCAATATTAACTAAACGTCCCCAGACCTCTCCTACGGTCATATACTGACCGAGCTCCGCATCCAACTGATCCACAACACCATCAAATGGTGCTTTCGGAGAGGCATGGCTGAGTTGCTGTTGAGCCATTACCAGGCTGGACCGAGCGCCTTCCAGCTCACTTTCCAGCCCCAGAACGGCCGTTTCTGTCTGAAGGTTGGTGCGGAACAGTTTTTTAGCACCTTTCAGTTCCGCTTCTTTAAGACGCACACTGGCCTTAGCGCTTTGCAGCTGTGCCTGATATTCACTTTGAGAAAGACGAATCAGAGATTCACCCTGAGAGATGCGAGCCCCCTGTTCAACCAGAACAGTCTCAACGGTACCGGCAACCTGAGTACGTAGCTGAACACTGCGCCAGGGCTCAATCTGCCCCTGAAGTACAGTTTGCCGATCATAGACAGAAGCCTGCGAACGCTGAATTTCAACCTGAGCCAGGCTTTCTTCAGCCTTGGAATCCTCTGAAGCTTCAGGGGCTTCCGCCAGAGCTGTATCCACACGAGCAGTCAGAGCCCAGCCAGCGAAACCAACAACAGCTATCGCTGCCGCTACTTGCGAGAATTTAATTTTCACAGAAAGCCTCTATCGTCCATAAATCGCAGTGTTATACCCCCAAAGCAGGGTATGAAAAAGATAACAAAGATTAGCAAAAGCCAGTGACTTGCGTAACCGGATCAAGCTGATTTTTAGAGCAATGCACCCAGTAAGATTCGGAATATCTTTCAGGCAGATGATGACAAATATCACAAGACCCGCCTGACCGATTTTGCTTTTATTCCTCACTTTTTAGAAAACAGAGAAATTACGCCCTACCCTCACAGTGCTACCCCAAAGTACTGCAATAGCGTCTAAATCGAAAAAACCGATAACAAATATAGATTTAATCCACTTTAATGACTTAACTACAGCGCCATAATAGCCCCTCTTTTTCTGTGATTCAGGGCACTCCCCCATGCTACACCTGCTGTTTGTTACCTTACTGGCGATGATTATCGCTAAACAGCCTCTCTTTGCTGAGTTTGGCTTCGGCAGCCTGCCACTGGCGATTCTGCTGGGCATGATCTCGGGTGCTTTTTATCGTGGACTGGGTTTTGCTTCGGTAGATTCAACACCTTCTGCCAGCAGCCTCTTCTGCCAGCAGAAGCTGCTGCGACTGGGCATCATTCTTTTGGGCTTTGGCCTGACATTTCAGCAGGTCGCGCAACTTGGCTGGCAGGCACTGGTGATTGATCTTGTGGTGATCACACTGGTTTTGCTAATCGGTATTACGGTAGGCATACGTGTACTTGGCATGAGTCGGGAACTGGCAGTACTAACCAGTGTCGGCAGCGCGGTCTGTGGGGCCGCTGCAATTATGGCAACTGAGCCGGTTGTTAAAGGCGGACATCGTCAGGTATCTGTTGCTGTTGCGACGGTTGTACTGTTCGGTAGCTTGTCCCTGCTGCTCTACCCGGTTCTGTTCAATCTGTTACAGATCGCCCCTGAGCAGTTCGGTATCTTTATTGGCAGTACGGTGCATGAAGTCGCTCAGGCAGTCGCAGCAGGCCAGACCATCAGCCCGGAAGCCCTGCAAACCGCCATTATGACCAAGCTGATTCGGGTACTGTGCCTGGCACCTGTGGCGATCACTCTGGGTTTGCTGTTGTTCAGAGATAAAACAGTTGCAGCGGATGATACGAGTGATAAAAGCCGCAAACTGCCGGTAACCTTCCCGCATTTTATCGGCTTTTTCATTCTGGCCGTGTTGTTTAACAGTCTGGTGCAATTGCCGGAACTGGCTCATGACGTGATCAGCTTTATCAGCCAGTTCAGCCTGACTATCGCCATGGCTGCCAT
The DNA here is from genome assembly GCA_048270425.1 of Oceanospirillum sp. Lineage (GTDB taxonomy): Bacteria > Pseudomonadota > Gammaproteobacteria > Pseudomonadales > Halomonadaceae > Oceanospirillum. Next base: position 305,883 of record JBLWSY010000001.1, on the reverse strand, counting down.
GGGTTATAACACCCGCTGGAGTACACTGCGACAGGCAGGGATGAAGCCTATCCTGTTAGCGGCCATTCTGTTTGTGGTGCTGATCGTAACAGGCTTATCACTTAACCTGTTGCTGTACGCCTGATCGATTCATCAGTCGTACATCAGCAGAGAATCAACTCAGAATATGCTTAATCGGCTGCAGTGGTTTTGGCGGCTCTTCGCCCAGAGCTTCCGCCACTGAGATTTCATTTACCCGGCACATAGCTTCCAGCGGCAGGTGGTTTGCGCCCTCTTTCGTGAAGGGGTATTCCAATTCTTCAGACAGGGCATCCAGTCCGAAAAAGCAGTAAGCCACTAGGGTGGTAAAGAAAGGCGTCAGCCAAAGCGCGTTACCCACCAGCCCCAACGGCAACAGGAAGCAATAGATATAAGCGGTGCGGTGTGCCAGCAGGGTAAATGCAAAAGGCATCGGCGTATTTGCCAGCCGTTCAAGCCCTGCCTGAATCCCCGCCATCGCGGTCAGGTGTTTGTCGAGCATGCTCACCGCAACCGTATCCAGCCGCCCTTGCTGGTGTTCACGGGTGATAATGGTGGTCATCTCTCGTAAAACCGCATCCGAAGGATTTGCGGACTGCATCAGGCGCGCTGTTGTTGGCGCATCCAGCAAACTGGCAATCGCAGGGCCTGAATCCGAACCGGGCCGTAAACTCTGGCACAGAGTATGAGAAAAGGCTGCGGTAAGTTTCAGCAATGGCTTGCGGGATTCTTCCGGAAGCAAAAGCAGCTCAGTAGCGCGCCCCATGGCACGGGTTTCATAAACCAGACTGCCCCACAACTTTCGCCCTTCCCACCAGCGGTCATAGGCGGCATTGTTCCGAAAGCCAAGAAAAAGAGACAGTGCAATACCCAGCAGCGTGAAAGGGGTCAGACTGAATTCCGGCAGTTCAAAGGTGTGATACTGGTAAACAAACACAACACCGGAAGAAAACAGCGCCAGCAGTATCATCTGAGGTAAGACACGGGGAACAACCGAGCCACGCATGGTAAACAGAAGCGTTAAAAATCCGGCTCTTTTATGAACAATCACAACTGCTCCTTAAACGGCCCATAACCTGTTGAATGGAAAGGCATCTTAGCATTAAAAATCACCACCGCCCTATTCGAAGCCGAGAGTTTTTAAAGTTAGCTAAAGTCGGTTTATTCGCCAGAACAGATAGGGTAACGTGAAACCACACTTCTTCCATTAAGGTTTGTCATGCCCCGGATTGCGATCTTTGCGGATATCCAGAACATCTATTACACCACCCGTCAGGCTTATGGCCGCTCTTTTGATTACCGTCGTTTCTGGCAACAGATTCAGCATGAGGGTGACATCGTTCACGCCACCGCTTATGCGATCAGCAGTCAGGACTCCGGCCAGCAGAAATTCCAGCAGGCACTAAAACACATCGGATTCGAGGTAAAGCTGAAACCCTTTATCCAGCGCAGTGATGGCTCAGCTAAAGGTGACTGGGATGTCGGCATCACTCTGGATCTGTATGAACAGGCCGCCGACGTGGATAAAGTAATTCTGCTTTCAGGAGATGGGGATTTTGATCAGTTGCTGGAACGGGTCAAACTCAGATTCAGCACCCAGACCGAGGTTTACGGCGTGCCAAGCCTCACCGCGAACAGCCTGATACAGAGCTGTGATCGGTTTAATGAGATTACTCGAAACATGTTGGTTTGAATCAGAAAGAGCTATTGGAAAGGCCAATAGCTCCGGGTTGTCAGTTAATCTGATAGTTTCACAAATGCTGGCGGGTTTGGACAGAGGCGCTGTTTCTTGATTGTATCAATCGCTTCTTCTCGGGTTTTAGGGATGATCTTAGTTTCGCCAGGAACACCAAATCGTCGAATTGGCTTATATTCGAAAAAGTCTACCTGTCCAGCGACAGCTAAGTAATCCCGCTCTTCTTCAAAGCCAAAAGTATCATAATGATCAGCCTCTAAGTGATACATACCTGGCTCAAGCTCAACTCGCTTATAGCAAGATGACCATGTCGATACATCTTCGTCCCCAATAGCAATTTCAAACTCATGAGCTCGATAATCTGAAGTTCTATCTCTATACAGGTAAATCACACCATATTTCTCTGATGCTTCAAACGATGTCACTTTTTGTAGATCACCATTATCTTTTTCTGCAATAGGGATCTGTGTACATCCAGTGACATATAGAAGAACAGCCATTGAAAAGAGCAGCTTTTTCATCATATTTCCTTTTGATGCTTTATCAGTCTCAAGGAACAACGCAAAAGCTCAGGCTAAATCAAAATGAAATTCGAGCATCCTTCGCCGTTGCCTGGTTGTTCCTTAACCTGTTGATTTATAGAGGTTTAAATCCTATAAAAAAATATAAAGCATTGGAAAAGAATCTATGACCAACTTTGATCAATATCAACTTGTAATTGTTAAGCAGGCCGGTAAGCACCAGCCTGCTCTTCACATGGAAATACAGATCTAGACCTGTATTACCGCAACCCACCCAACTGACGTTCGATATCGGAAAAGACCTGATCGTAGATGCCCACTAAAGCTTCGCGGTCAGCGCTATCTTTAGACCAGCGCCCCTCTTCAGCTAAATCGATTGCCTTCTGTTCGATATCAGATAAGTTGCGAATCTCGATCGGCTTGCCGTTCAGAATCGCATTCACATCAGCGCGGGCCTTCTGCGCGCTACGCAGTAGCTTCATTGAACTGCTCATGATATCCGCCAGCTGGTTAATCTGGTTAGCCTGCTGATCAACGGTATTGGCAGACTCTGCAGATTGTTTCAGGGTCTCGCCAAAGACACCAGAGGTCTCACGGGCCTCATCAACCGCTTCTCGCAGAACTTCAAAGCGAGTCGCCATAGAAGACAAGGTGTCCATCATGATCTTGATAGACGATGAAATCTCCTGAGCGGTACTTTGAGACTGATCCGCCAGACTGCGAACCTCATCCGCGACCACCGCAAAACCCCGTCCCACTTCACCGGCTCGGGCTGCTTCGATTGCAGCGTTAAGGGCGAGCAGATTGGTTTGAGAGGCCAGTTCGTCGATTTGAGAGCTTCGGTTACGGATGTCAGCCGCGGCATCGGTCAGTGCTTGCAATGCTGAAAAACTGGATTCAGCGGACTGGCCGGCTTCCATCAGAGCTTGCGACATTCGTCCTGCTGCCTGAACCATATCCCTCGCGGTTTCCGAGAAGTTATGAGAGAAACTGGCGATGTGCTCCGCCTGTTCATTCACATTCTCCAGAGTAACGTTAGTGGTATCCATCGCTGAGGACATGCCGCGTTCAGAGCGTAAGAAAATACGGGACAGAAGAGACTCACGATCAACAATTTCCTGAGTGCGATGCACCTCATTCAGTACCAGCTGAATCTCCGAAAGAACACCGCGAAAGGTTCCGTGTAAACCGGTCACCTGCAACTTACGGAAATAACGGCCATCACCTGAAGCCTGAATCGCCCCCAGGATTTCACGAAAAGCGGTTTCAGTCTGATCCAGCGCCGAGTTGATGCTGATCCGTAACTGGTCTAATTCCGGATCAGTCATGCTCTGGGGCAAACGTTGCTCAAGACGCCCGTCGGCAACTTTTTCGAAAAGCTCCCGAATAAGAGTCACTTCAGGGCTTTTGCGAGGCTTAAAGCTTAAAGCTAACAGCCAGATAGCCGCTAACAGACTGCCCGCTAAAGCCGCAGGCGCAAACCACAAAGAGAGTACGCTACCTGTCAAAAGAAGCAGAACAGGGAACAGATATCGACTAGATTGTGAGAACCAGTTCTTCATAACTTTTCCCCTCCTGCTTCAACAATTTTTCTAACGCTCGATGTCCGGCTTCCAGAGCACTCTTCGCCCCAGCTGACTTTTCAGCAGCAAGGACCTGAGCATAAATAGGGCCAATGGCATCCAGTGACTCACGACGCGGACAGCGACGAACCGAGGTATAACCGATTGGTTTACCGTTTGGCCCCATATCGGGTGTCATATGGGCAAGCACCCAATAATAGCTGCCGTCTTTACTCATATTTTTCACATAAGCAAAAAACTCTTCACCAGCCTGAATAGAGTCCCAGGCAAGTTTAAAAGTTGTTCGCGGCATATCCGGGTGACGAATAATATTGTGCTGAACGCCCAGCAGTTCCTGCTCGGTATAGCCTGAGAATTCTATAAAGATCGGGTTGCAGTAGGTAATTCTGCCTTTGGCGTCGGTTTTAGAGACAATAAAGTCTTCCTGACGCATTTTACGTTCGATCTGTGTGGGCTGGATCGATTTCGATTTCAAAGTAACCTCACTTTTTTCACCCGGCTCAAAGGCCTGGCTGATTGGTCGCCTGAAGGTATTGTTGGATTAATAAACCGTGGCCTGTTACCACCGTAAATTATCGCGAAGAGGGGAATAAGGAGAGCATAAAAGAAATTGAACTATTGCCATCCCTGCAAACCAGAACATAGCCTCCGATGCTACTGAAACAGCGAGCCATGCCTGCCCCATAGGGCAGGCATTAAACTATCTGAGCAACCGTTTAGCAATGCTAATATCACACTTATTAAGCTAAAACTGATTCAAAAATAAGCTACAGACATAAAACGATACCTGTTCAGAAATTCAAGCTGCCTGAGTGCCATCATTATTCTGACTAACAGACTTGGGTGAAGTCGCTCCGTAGCCATCCTGATCCAGGTTTGCAGCCGGTGTGTCTGATGGCATCACCGCAACTCTCGCACTCTGATTAACTTTATCACTAAGAAAAATGAATACACCAAGGGCGATCAACAGAAAGGCAGTGCTGCTGATAATAGCGACCGGATAGTATAGATTACCGGCAAGGTCGAATTGACTGTACTTGATCACCATGATCAGTCCCTCTAAAGACAGAGCGACACACACCGTACCAATAAATCGCGGAATCGTTCGTCTCAGAGCTGCAACAGGGTCTTCATCTTCCGCTTCCTCCCCGGAGTATTCCTTATGAATCACCAGCGCCAGTTCAAATACAGCCAACGCGATGACACCAGTATTAATACTACCCAGAAAAATCTGCATAAAGCTCACGCCATTCAGCAGATCATCAATAATGTCGAAAATCAGGGATAAAACAATTGAGAGGGCCAGAACCAGGAAGATAACAGAGAAAAGTTTGGCAAAATAAGAACGGATCATAAGGTTTGTACGGGAATTCATCAGGCCACCTTGTTATTCAACTTAAGTCTTAATCAGCACAAGCCTAACAAGACGGCTTCTGAATGAAAAAATCTCATTCATTTAAAGGTTTAAAGTGCCCAGACCAACTTAACCCCATGATATAAAAGGGATTCCAACAAAAACCCACCAAATCAGTAAGTTAGTATAGCTGTACTTAAAAACAACTTAAGAACTGACTGGTCACTTTATAGTTTTTACCCAACAGCAGATAACCTCAGAGATACATCAGATCTGAAATTGTTTTCTTGATCACCCCAAGGCCATCCTGCAATTCTTTGATAGTTACCGACCCTAATGCCAACCGTAGTGCATGAGGCACATGTGCGCTAATCGTAAATGGCTCAGCAGTGGAAACCAGCACCTTTTCTTCTTTCAGCGCAGCTACAACCCGATCTGCTCTTACCTCTTCCGGGAGCTGTAACCAGAGATGATAGGCATTGGGATGTCCGGTTAGATCATACTCAGCCAGTTCATCCTGTGCCATTTTTTGCCGGATAGCCGCATCCAGACGTTTACCAGACTCCAATCGCGCCAATGTTCCATCCTGAATCCACTGACAGAGCAAGGCGACCATAAGCGCTGGCGTATTCCAGATACTGATTCGTATTGCTCGTTCCAGTCCGGGAATCCAGTCTTCCGGCGCTGTCACATAGCCGACCCGCAATCCCGTCGCAGCACTTTTGGAGAACCCCGACACATAAAGTGTCCGTTCTGGTGCCATAGATGCAATAGTTGCCGGAGCCTTCTCATGCAGAAAGGCATAGGCGCCATCTTCAATAATGGTCAGATCATACTTTCGGGCCACTGCCACCAGCTTTTTGCGTTGAGATAGTGACAACACCCAGCCCATAGGATTGTGCAGGGTTGGCATCAGATAAAGTCCGCTAACCCGCCTGCGTTCGCAAAGCGGCTCCAGAACCGATAAATCAGGACCAGATGCCGTTGAAGGCATAGCCACCATTTCAATGCCCCGCTCCTTGGCAGCAACCTTAAAACCTGAGTAAGTAAACTGATCCGCAATAATCACATCACCCGGCCGGAAGAGAGACTCCAGGGCAACTGACAACCCATGTTGTGCGCCTGAAACGATCAGCAAGTGCTCCGGCTCGGCAAAAACGCCATGCCTTTTGACATAACCTGCAATCAGCGTTCTGTCGCGCATGCGTCCTCCGTGGGGCTGATAATGCAGTAAAGCTTCAAGCTCACCAGAGGCGGCTAATTGCCTGAGACCCTGCCTTAATAGCGGTACCTGATCCGATAGAAGGGCTGAATTGAAATTCAGATCCAGGGCACCTTCAATTCTCTCCGGCTGGTCAATGCCATGCCCCGGAGCCAGCTCCGTTTCCCGAACAAAAGTACCTCTTCCGGCTTCTCCGCTCACCAGGCCAATTTTCTCAAGCTCCTGATAAACCCGTGATGCAGTGACCAGAGCAACGCCCTTCTCTTTTGCTAAGACTCTGTGTGTTGGTAGTCGGGTTCCCGGTGGCAGCGCACCACTGCGAATTTTTTTGATGTAGTCATCAACAATTGCTTTATAGCGAGGCTCAGACATTCAATGCACCCATGACAATTTTTTTATTGTCATTATTTTGTGTTCTAGCATGGAAAGCTGCAACCTGATTCACACAAGGAATCCCTATATGCACATCGCAATTCTGACATTGGACGGCTTTAATCCTTTGGACTCTCTCATTGCTCACAGCATGCTCAGTCGGCTTGACGACGCATCCTGCCACGTCTCCATTGCGTCGCCGGATCCGGTTATTTCGTCCATGACAGGGCTAAAGCTTGAACGTCAGATGTCACTCAAGGAATTAGCCACAGCCGATGCGGTACTTATCGGAAGTGGCTCAAAAACCCGTGAACACATGGCAAACAAAGAGCTGATCGCTCAGATCAGGCTCGACCCAAGCCGACAACTTATTGGCGCTCAATGCTCAGGCGCACTCATATTAGCTCACTTGGGTCTTCTGAAAGATATCCCTGCCTGCACTGATCTCACAACAGCTCCGTGGCTTTCTGAATTGGGCGTCGAAGTTCTGGATCAGGCATTTAGTGCCAAGGCCAACGTCGCAACGTCCGGTGGATGCCTGGGATCGCTTTATCTCGCCTGCTGGGTCGCTGCAAAACTGGAAGGTATTGAGGAGGCAAAAGCACTACTGCACTATGTCGCACCCGTCGGAGAAAAAGAAGCCTATCTGGCCAAAATGATCACGAACATCACCCCTTATCTGTGATGAGGTGAGCGCCTTACGTAGGCAGATCAGAAATAAAGCCTCAGCCGTGCCGACAGGGAAGTGGGTACAGGGCCAAACTCTGAATCATCCGAGCCATAACCGGAAAGCAGAGACAGCAAGAGATCACTCTCATCACTTAGGGAATAGACCGCACTGATCTGATGCAGTTGAGAAGCTCCGCCTGACAAGGTACTGAAAAGACCGGTGTAGTTGCCCTGCCAGAGAGGCGAGAGAGTTTTACCCAAACCAAGACCGATGACCTGCTCCGAGAGCTGAGGCTGAATCCCCTGTTTGACCAGTGCCGACTGACGAACCTTGTTTAGCTCGGATACTTTATCAGCGCCGTTACTTGCCTGATACAGCTCCAGATTGATCAGAATGCCATCCAGTAGTTCGTTATCACTTTGAGTCTGATAATCCACACCGGCAATCATCAGGACACTTCGCTTTTCTGTTTCTCCCTCTGAACCGGATAAAACGCCATCCGGTTCATACAACACGGCTTCGATTCGGGAACCGATTCCGGAGAGGTTATCCATCAGGTCAAAACTGCTCTCCCAGGCCAAGCCCAGTGTTGAGCGCTGCATCACCCGACCGGCCAGCAAGGTCACTTCGTCCCCGGATTCCATCAGGGTACGGTAATGCAGCGCCAGTGAATCCTCATCTGACCCTTTGTTGGCTATTGCCTGTTCTTTAATGGCCTGCTCACTAATAGCATGAGACGTTGGCAGATAGGCCAGTGTTATTGAGGAGAAATAGCCAGGGTAATACTCGCCCACCAAGGCATCGATGCCCGCTTTGTAATCGGTATCCAGATCTGTCGGGGCAAAGCTGCCAAAAAGGTTTAACGGCTGCCAGAAACGGCCCGTTCCCCAATCAATAGCCTGTCGTCCAAGGGTCACGCGATACTGACCGGAATCCGGTTGGTAGCGATAGAAAAGCCGATCAACCTCATAACCGCCCTGAAAGCAGATATCCCCCTGACTTACCTCATCACAGGAGTTCCAGAGCTGATTATCACTGATCTTAGCAGCACGAAAATAGTCGATAGCTGACTCAGATGAATCCTGAGCAACCGGGGGTGAAGAAAAGGTCTGATGACGGAGTTTCAAATGTCCGGTTAGGGTGTGCTGCTGATCCGATGAGCTTCCCGTACTCATCAGCCGCAGGCTCAACTGCTGCTGTCGATTGTCAAACAGTTGAGAACTGTCGGCACCGTAGAAGCCGCCATAGCCTGACAGGCGGGCACTATTGTCAACGGTCCAGCGCTCAAAGGTCCAGCTATCAGCCGCCCGGCTCTCATCAGCCCATGCGCTCTTTACGAAAACTAAGGTGATCAGGACGCTGAAACATAACGTCGGGTTAAACCTCATCATCCTCTCAGCACTCATCAGAAACGATACGCCCGTCTCTCAGGGTAATAATTCGCTTGGCACGCTCCATCACCCGTGGATCATGGGTGGAAAACAGGAAAGTGGTTTGCAGCTCTTTGTCCTGACTCAGGGTGTACATGATATCCAGCAGAGCGGTAGCGTTTTCAGAGTCCAGATTCGCAGTCGGTTCATCTGCAAGCACCAGACGTGGCCCAGCGGCTAACGCCCGGGCAACCGCAACCCTTTGCTGCTGACCGCCGCTTAACCCGGATGGACGGCGATCCATCTGATCCGCCAGCCCCACTAAGGTCAGAAAGTGTTCTGCCCGCTCCCGTCGCTCTTTTTCCGGCCGCCCCTGCAGCACCATAATCAGCTCAACATTTTCCAGCGCTGAGAGCACCGGCACCAGATTATAGGCCTGAAAGATAAAACCTAACTCGAAGAGGCGAAAATCCGACAGATCACTTTCACTCAGTCGGGTCATATCCCGACCGTTCAGCATCACTTCCCCTTGGGAAGGCGTATCCAGCCCACCGATAATATTCAGCAAGGTGGTTTTACCGGAGCCGGACGGGCCAACGAGAGCCGCGAACTCACCCTGCTCAACGGTCAGGTTTACCTCCTGCAACGCAGGAACCGTCAGCTCGCCCTGCTGATAAATTTTGCTGATATTGCTCAGGCTTAACAGTGCCATGGGATGTCCTTATAAAATCGATTCAATACGGGAACCCGTGTAGAGGGCATTCAATCCATCAGGTCCCAAGTTCATCAGGTCTTAAGCGCATCAACCGGTGCGACCCGACTGGCCTTAATGGCGGGATACAGGCCCGATAGCAAGGTGACCAGAAAAATACCGCCGCTTAGCTGCCCGATGCGGTTCAGAGAAAGCTCCGGGCGAATCACAGGGTCCATATAGGTGCCCATAATGGCGGTGCTGTCTCCCATCATGCCGGAAAGATCCAGCCCATTAGCGGACAACGCCAGATGCAAACCACCGCCCAACAGCCAACCGAACAGCAGCGCCAAGAGGCTTAACAGAAAGGCTTCACAGCAGACCAGCAACATCAGCTGAATCCGCGCCAGTCCCAACGCCCGTAGCAGGCCAAATTCCCGGGTGCGTTCCAGTACACTCATCAGTACCGTATTGATGATGCCAAACAGCACCATAATCAGAATCAGCAGCAAGAAGACGTAATTACCGGCATCATCCAACGCCACAAACTGCACCAGATCCGGCATCAGAGTTTGCCAGTCCAGTAAAGCCAGTTGCTGATGCTCCAGTGCTGATTTCAAGGCTTTGTTCAGCTCAATCCACACCTGATTGGCAGCATCTGCCGGTGAGACAAACAAGGCGATACGGGTCAGTGGCTGAGCGGTTTCGGCTTCAATTTCCGTTTTGGTTTCAGTGTCGGTTTTGGTTTCAATATGAGCGCCAGTTGCCGTTAGCTCTGCCTGCAGGAATAACCGCCCCAGCTCCAAAGGTGCCAGAATCAGATAACTGTCCAGATTATCCATTCCGGTCTGGAAAATTCCCCGAACCCGTCCTAACTGAGCTGTGGTATCACCGCCCTGGGTACCCGCCATCAGCACGACCTTGCTGCCAAGACGAACTTTCAGCTTGTTCGCCAGCGCCTGTCCCAGAACAATGCCATTTTCCTGCTCTTCGGAGAGCCAGTCGCCGGCTGTCAGCCCTTTTCTCAGCTGTTCTGATCTTGGATCTGTAGCTTCTCCGGAAACCGATTCCAGCCCTACGCCAACGGAGTTATTCGCCGTGCTGGCCAGCAGTTGCAGTGAGATTCGCGGAATTGCGCTGACCTGAATGCCCTGCTGGGCAAGCGCACTCAGGGGCTGCTGAAGCTGATCAATCAGCCCTTTCCCATCAGCAATCATCAGACTGTTTGATGGCGCTTCCAGATAGCCTTTCGGCTGAACCGCCAGATGCCCCTCACCCAGCGTGATCGCATTACGGATCATACTGTTGTGGCTGCCATCACCGATGCCGATGGAGATCACGGCCATGGCAAAGCCAATCGCAATGGAGGTCAGGGTGATCAGGGTACGCTTACGATGACGCCAGAGATTGCGCCACGCCAGCCGAAGCAGCAGGGCCAAGGGCAAACCTGCAGCGTGCTGTCTTTTCATGGAACCGGAGGAAACAGAAGTCATCAGCGCAGTACCTCCGCAGGTTTCAGTTTGATCAGCTGCCAGCTGGGTATCAGGGCACTCAGCAGGGCAACCGTTACCATCAGCAGGCTTAACCCTGCCACCTGAGTCAGGTTGAGATAGGCGGTCATCACAGGTTCAAACACCAGTCCGCCCCAGTCGTAGCCATCCGGCATACGGCTGCTGAAATCGATGCCGTGGCTTTCCAGCCACAAACCCGCCAGTGAACCAAGACCCGCACCTAAAAGCGCCGCAAGGAGTGCAAGAAAGAAGGATTCAATCAGCATCAGCAGCATCAGATGACGCCCTTTCATACCGATTGCCCGCAAAATACCCAATTCATGCCGACGTTCATGCAGCGCCATCAGCAGGGTGTTTACCAGCCCCATTGAGGCCAGGCCAACCACAATAAATCCGATCACGGTGAGCATGGATTGGCTCATCTGCATCATGTTCGCCACCATGGGCGTCAGCTGTTGCCAGCTGCGTACAACCGCAGCACCACCCCATTCATCCAGCGATTTCTGCTGCTGTAAGTCGGTGATGGCCTGAATCAGCTGTTGCTGAATCTGATTTAACAGCTCAGGTTGCGTCAGATGCACGGCAAGTTCGTGAAAGCCCTCGCTCAGCACCATCAGTTGTTGAAAATTATCAATCGACATCAGGATGCCAGCGCGGTCAAAACCCGGTTCCAGAGGTTTAAGAATTCCGGAAACAATAAAGATAGCGTTACCGATACTGCCATCAGCGGCCTGAGTGACCAGAATCAGCTCACTGCCGGGTTTAAGGGATAGTTTCTTCGCCAGACTTTTGCCCACCAGCACGCAATTATCACTCAGGTCTGAACGCCCCTCCGTAACCTTATCCAGCTGAACCGTTACCTTGCCTTCCCTTTTGGGATCAACAGCACGCAGCATGACGCCGGTAGAACTCTCCTTACTGCTCGCAAGTCCAGCAGCCTGCAAACGAGGGGCAAAAGTTAAGTGAGGAAAGCGCTGCTCTAACGCTGTCAGATAATCCCATGGCAGGGTGGCATAGAGATCCTGATCGTCGATATAAGCCTGTCGGTGCAACTGAATATGCCCGCTGGTGAGGTTAGTAGCGTAATGCACCATCTGCCGGGACATTCCCTCCAGCAAGGCAGAGAAGAGAATCACAATTATCAACCCGCCCGCCAACGCAGAAACCGTCAGCAGACTGCGTACCGGATTACGCCAGATATTGCGCCAGCCCATAAAGACCAGCATGCGGGGATGACCCAAAACAGAGGGTGATACTGCAGAACCCGTTTTTTCAGTAAGAGATTCGTAGGCCATATCAGCGGCCACGCTTCAGGTTTTGCAGGGAGAAAAAGCGTGGCTCAAGAGGCAGGTCAAATTCAATGGACTTGTAGGTGATCACGGTGGACTCACCGGGTTTATCTTCCGGCAGGAGTCGCATCACCATAGGCACCTGATAACGACCGATCTGCTGCAGTTCTTCAAACAGCATGGAGCGGACTAGGGACTGCTGCTCATCAAAATAAAGCGTGCGGATCGGAGCCAGCGTCTGCGGATCGATCTCCATCACTACCTTACCCCAGACAACCGCTGCATCCGGTTTGGGAATCGCCGTAATCTCATACAAAGCACGACCATCCCGTTTGCCGTTGAAGGTGATCTCGGAGTCGTAATCGGAAGCAAACTTGCTCTCTTTCACCAGATCATCATTGGTAAAGTGGCTGCCCATCCAGGAACCGGACATCATACTGGCAGGCACCTTGGTCACGCGGTTGATCTTCGGCAGATAGTTCCAGATATTTTCTTCCACCTTGAGGGTGGCAATGCCCTTGTCCTTAACGGGTTGCTGAATCACCACCAGCGAGTGCTCATCCCCCATAGACCAGGCTTCCATCTCCATCGTTCTCTGATAACGACGGGTTTTCACCTGCATCTGCATTAACGTGTGGGAGGTATTTCCCCGCCAGAGCTGATCGATATGATCCAGCAGCTGTTTTGCAGTCAGTGGCTCACTTGGGGAAATATCCGCTGACGCATTCTGCAGCCCGACCAACATCAGCAAGGCTGTTACCAACATCAGCCTGAAAGCTTTTAAAGCTGGTCGTGATGTGATGATTCGACGGCTAGTTTCCATTCTGCTCTCCTGCATGCCGGACTCTCTGGGGGAACTTATTAAGATCATTCTATCCCCTTGGGATAAAGGCTTACATCCGATAGGTCAACATCATCCCCAATGACTGTTTGTTTTTCTCATCAACGATGGGGCTATCGGTAATGGTGCTGTCCAGTCGCTCAAAGCGGTAGAAGCCGTGAAGTCCCCACTGCCGATCAAAGATATAGCTGGTGTTAATACCGACAAAAGGATTCAGAGCACTTTCCGGCGTATAAGCCGTTCGGCCTTTGGCAGCATTAATATTGCTACCGGAGATACCATAGAGATGCTGCACGTAATCTTCACTTTGCCAGTAGATACCGCCATGGGCTTTCAGATTCCAGCCTAAGCCTCGGCCGTATACTGGATGCTCTATCATGACTTCGGCGGTCAGGCCGTTGGAGTTATCGGAAATATCCTGTTCCAGCTTTAAGGCAAGACGTTGATAACGCACACGGGTCAACAGGGTCAGATCGCCACCACCGGACCGGTAACCCTCCAGCTCCGGCGCATCCGATTTCTTAAAGCCCGGAATCCAGTCGCTCTGATAGCTCTCATCCCGATAGCCAACACCGATGCCATATTGAACGGCATCAAGATTGATCAGGTATTGCGCAACGCCGTATTTAGGGCCAAAACGCCAGTTGCCCAGCTCCGCATTAACAAAGGGCAGCGCCGTGGACTGAGCCGACAGGCCCTTCCAGGGCGTTTCCAGCACACTGGCCAATACCCCAAACTCCCAACGCACCTGATCCGTTTGATGCTGTGCCTGCTGCCCCGTACCCGGCTGAGCGTTGGCGGCAGTCATAGTCGTCAGCCCCAGCAGCAAGGCAAGAACTGAGCGAGGAGAGAAAGGCGTTTTTAGTTGTGGCATTCCGTGGGGCTGGATCATGACTTCGCTTCCTGTGATAAATCGATCAAATGATTTGAAAGCGAGTTTAGGGAGTTAGGTGGTAAGCGGCTTGTGGCAAATGTCACAAGCCCCATCGTGACATTTATCACATCGCTTTAAACGGTTAAAAACGCTAAAGTTTCGGCCTGAACATAAGATAAAAACAGCCCGGATGTGAAAGCCCGATGGATCAGAACAATCAGCCCGCCAAAAACCAGACTCTGAGCTATCCAAGGGGCAAACAATTAAGTGGTAAACAAGCAGGCGGTAAACAAACAGGGAACAAAAAAAATAGCCCTCTGCGCCATTTTTTCAGTCGTGTGAAGGAACATTACGAGTTTCTGCTGGCGCTGCTGACCTGGGACTTTGTTGGCTTTTATACCTTTGAAACCTGGATCGCACCTGAGATACGACCGGATTACCTGCCGGAGCCGAACCTTACCAATCTGATTCTGGTCTGCGGGGCTTTCTTCCTGTTTTTGCTCTACCTGATCTACACCGAGTTTTTCCGCCAGCGCTGGCCCAAGCTGGCCTCACCGGTACTGATCGGCACCCTTTTGATCCTCTGCGGCCTGCTGCTTTTCTTCCATATCGGGCTGGTCGCTATTCTGCTGATTATCTATCTGGTCAAACTGGTGGATTACGGCTTGAAACCGATGCAGATTCTTCCCGTGATTCTGCTGCCCGTTCTGATTGCTCTTTTCGATGCCGGTGCGAATGGCCAAAGTCATGTGCTGATTAACGGCCTTGCCTTTACCCTCTACAACACCTTTGCCTATATGTTTGCGATACGGCTGCATTCTGAGCGGGAAGCTCGGGCGCAATCCGCCAACCTGCTGCGGGAACTAAAAGCCACTCAAACCCTGCTGCATGACACCGCCGCGCGGGATGAACGTCTGAGAATCGCACGGGATCTGCACGATACCCTCGGCCACCACCTCACAGGACTCAGCATTCAGCTGGAAGTAGCTAACCACTGCAAAGCAGAACAAGCGCCGGAGCATATTGCCAAGGCTCAGCAGATCACCCGGCTGCTGCTGAGTGATGTTCGAAGCTCCGTCAGCACCTTGCGGGAACAGCGTAAAATCGATCTGGCTACGGCGCTGATAACCCTTTGCAGTAACCTGCCGAAGCTTGAAGCAGAGCTTGAGACCGATCCCGATCTGACCATCTGTAACGCGCAGCTGGCGGGGGCTCTCTTCCATGCCGTTCAGGAAGCCCTGACCAACTGCATGAAGCACAGTCCGGCCGACCAGATACAAATCAGCCTGATGAAGGATGATTCCGGCCTCTGCCTGACGATTCAGGACAACGGCAACCAAAAAGCCAGGATACCTGCTCAACCCCATCAGGCCGGAAATGGCCTAACCGGCATGGCTGAACGGCTCGCCCCCTTTGATGGCAAGCTGGAGGCTGGCAACAACGAACTGGGTTTTGCGATCCGAATCACTATCCCTTTTGTCGAAACGGATGTGTTCTAAATGACGCTATATATTCAGAAACAAGGAATTTAAGCCATGATCAGGGTGCTTTTGGTTGATGATCAGACACTGCTGCGCGAAGGACTGAAAAGCCTGCTGGCGTTAAAAGAGAATATTCAGGTCGTGGCTGAAGCCGCCAACGGTGAGGAAGCGCTGCAATTATTGACGGATCAGGGTGGCGAAATTGATGTCGTCCTGCTGGATATCCGTATGCCGGTTCTTGACGGCATAGGTGTTTTAAAAGCGATGCGGGAACAGGATTTAACGCAGCCGGTTCTGGTACTGACCACCTTTGATGACACGGAACAGGCGCTGGAGTGCATTCGCTATGGCGCCAAGGGTTACGCCCTGAAGGATATCAATCTGGAACGTCTGACCGGGGCAATTGAGACGCTGGCTAAGGGTGGAACAGCACTTTCTCCCGGTATAACCGACCGGATTCTGAACGCCGCACCAAAACAGAATGACGACCAAAGCCCCGTAATAGAAACCCTGACCGACAGCGAACTTAAGGTGCTTAGCCTGATTGCGGCGGGCTACTCCAACAGCGAGATCGCCAATGCGCTCTGCAGGTCAGAGGGCACGATCCGTAATCAGGTCTCTTTTGTGCTCCGAAAGCTGGATGTACGGGATCGAACCCGGGCGGTGCTTAAAGCGATTGATCTGGGGCTGCTTTGAGTTCAGCCCCGGAAAACTAACGTGGACGCGCCGCCATCATGATCTTGTTATCAACGCTGTAAAGGATAAAGTCCTGTCCATCTAACGTGAAAGGATAAGGGTTTATCGCTTCAGACTCCGGCACAATCTTGTAGAGTTTGTTGTCACTCGGATCAAACTCCCAGATGCAGGCCAGACGACTGCCCTCGTTGTCGAAGAAAACCGTTTTGCTGTCCTCATTCCAGCGAATACCGAAAATGCTCTCCCAGTAATAATCATCCTTGTTCGGCAGAAGATCCGGTGACATGCTGACTTTGTCGGTCACGCGGTCATAAACCACCAGCGGACGCGCATCTTTCAGTGCCTCAGGGTTGGTCATTTCGCGCATACGCTCCAGCTGAAGGCTCTGCTGGTAAGGCATTGAACTACCCAGATCTTCCTGAAAAACAAACTTAGCCACTACCGCCAGCTTGTTACCATCCTTTGAGGCCATCCAGACCGACTGCTCACGAATCTGATTGGCAAAAAAGCCCGGCTTATCATCAACGCCAACCTCTGCCATATTGCCTTCGCTGAGTGTTCCGGCAGTTACACCGTAGTATTCGTCACTTTTGCTCCAGTGCTGGTTAACCAGAATCTGATCACCATAAAGACCAACCTGGGTGCCGATATCACATTTCCCCTGAACACCTTGGTTCTCAAGAATGTTGTACTCGTAGAAACACTGTTTTCTCACTTCGGGATTGTAATAAGTGAAATAAACGAACGGCTTGTTATCGACCAGGGCAACCACAGGAATCGAGCTGATATTCATACTCAGCAGCTGCTTACGTGGCCACGGAGTGTAAATATCCGTACCCAGAGATTCCGCCATATGACGAACCCGTTCCGGTAGCAGGCTCAGATCAGGCATTGTCATATCCTTGATGAGGGCCTCAACCGTAGCGGAATTCTTTATGGGTTCACGTACCGCTTCTAACAATACATTGATGCGATCAATAAAGGACTGTTCACATTCACGCTGGGGCATGAGCGCGCAGGTTTCATTGCGATCTTTCAGCCAATTTTTCTGATCTTCTTTCAGGCCCTCCTGTCCCGGCAGGTGGCGAGCTTTAAAATAGAGTTTCGCTATCACCTCATCCATAACGTTCAGTGATTCTGTCGAGCAGATCTGCTGCTCAATGGGGGCCTTTGCTAATTTACAATCAAAACTGGCGGCCTGAGCCGGAAAACTCAAAAAGGCCGCTGCACCTGACAGCAGGAGTGAAAGCCGAGCGAATCGCTTCATACCAATCCCTTAATCCATTGAAATAAAAAGTGTTCTTGAGTGAACAAGCGAAAAATTGCCTTGGATCTTAATCGGTTAGAGTAATTACGTAAACCTACTGGTCAGACAAATGCCAAAAGTATCACAGCATTCTTACTGTTTCTTCACTTTTTAAAGTTGCTGACGATAGCTGATCGCCCACAAATCCGTTATTATGCCCGCGCATTTCAGGGGATCAGCTCTATACTGCGTGTAATCAGCTGATCGCCCAACTCGACCCTTCAGGATTCCAATGAAAAAGACATTTAAGCTTTCCCATCCCAAGATCAAATATCCACGTCTGATCGAAGCCGCTAAAAACGAAGCCAAAAAATATCAGAAGCGTGAGCGCAACAAACCCCTGCCGAAAGGTGCTGATTTCTGGGCATTTGAATGTAAGTTCGGTGCCGATGCCGACACTGCTGAAGTGATTCGTGCTGCAGAGATTAATGACAAAATCAGCTTTGCTGAAGCTCAGGAATGGCAGAGTTTCTATCTGGAAATCATCGCCGTACCGGCAAACCGCGTGTTTGTTGAGCGTGAAGACGATGAAGATGGCGATCTGGAAGATCCGTTTGATGACGAAGAGGATTACTGAGTTTGTATAAACGACTTGGTGGATACTTATAAAAAAAACCAGCCGCAACGGCTGGTTTTTTTGGCTTTAGCTAAAGAATGCTTTAATAGCTATTCATTTATTTCACTTTCAACGAGTAATTCTTCAGTTATATATAAGTATTCAATATTAATATTGCGAATATCAGCATACTTGAGTACCAGCCTGTCGCCTTTAATCCCGTAAAATCGATTTTGGCTCTCTGGTTGTCCGCCATCATCACTGGCTAGCTTCCGACGAAAAACATCCGATAACACAACTCGGTCAAGCTGACCTTCACGATCCAAGTAGAAGTCTTCCAGCACACCATAATAGAGATAGGTACCCTCGCTCAGATCCTGCAAACAGGTCAACTGAATGATTTGAGCATCATGTACATCTGATAGTTTACCCTTAAGTTCATAATACCAAGGCGTATCAAAGGAGAAGCGGGAATCTTTATAAGGATTAAGACTGAATCGCACCCATTGAGTAAACTTGCCTAACAGATAGGGCAGCGAAAAAGACAGCAGAAAATATAGAGTGACGGCAAGAGCATGATCTTCAATAGACTCAAGATCATAAGTCAGTGTTTTGAGCCCCAAGGCCAGTTTAAGCGGCAAAGAGTAGTCAGGTGTCAGGCCGAAAAAAGAGAATAAACCTGACAGAATAAGGTGAATCAGCAGTGCGAAGAACAATGCTATTGCTGAAGATACATCGAAGGGCTTGCGTTCTATCGCAGTATTTTCTTTCCGTTCATGAGCACTGAGGAAAATAAATCCCGGCAAAATTAACAATAAAATTAAAAATGCCGGGAATGCGATATTCATGCAGGGCTGCGCTCTGTATTAGGGTTTTGACGGGAAACCCGATACTTTTTACCGTCCGATAACTTAATCACAGTATCGTCTTTTTGGCCTTCCGCTAAAAAAACACGTAACGCCTGCCTACCAGCCTGGTCGCCTCGAATTTTCTTTGCCAGAACACCCATCAAAGCTTTCATAGGCTATCTCCTACTCTATTTGCGCTGATTTTAACGCAATTCTGTTAAAAATGCCTCAATATCCCGATACTTCAGCAGCTCACAGCTGCCAAAGCCGTTAATCTGCCGGGCTTTGATTTTGGTAAAGATCGGCTGAGTTAAACCCGCTAAGAATCGGGCACTTAAGGTGCGCTTTTCTTCATCGGTGAGATCAAGCGGGCTATCAGCCTCCAGCTTCTGCAAAAAGGCAGCAACATTGGCTTTAAGTTGCGTCTGATCCGGCCAGTTCGGTTCCTGCACATAACTCAGATGCGCTACCTGCCCACGGCAGACGGAGCAATGGCCGCAGGCCTTGGGGCTGGAGTTTTCATCAAAATAGCGGGACAGATTGTGGGTCAGGCAGCGATCCAGCTGGAAGAAACGGATCAGCGCGCCGATACGTTCGATCTCTTTCTGCTCTTTCTCGGTCACATATGCATAAAGCTTGGCCACAGGATCATCATTTTTCAGGCGATTCATATCCACCCGGAAGACTTCAGTCATTTTCGAGGCTGACAGTTCAATCAGCCCCTGTTCGTGCAGATAATCCAGAGCGGCAATCGCACGATGGCGCTCGGCACCCGAACCATAAGCCTGATACAGGCTGTCAAAATCAGGTACGCCCCAGGTCTTTTTGAATGCGGTATGTTCAAACACCGCCTGCAGGAAAGGCACACGTTCGCCGGAGAACTTCGCCAGAATCGCCTCTTTATCGGCAACAAACTTATATTTGTACTCGGCAAAGTAGCTGCGTAACGGCTCTAAGATGCCCATCAGTTCCAGCTGCACCAGCAGGGTTTTCAGGGGTAACTGGCGGATATTGGTCTGGTTGGACAGGGTGTACAGCTGCACTTCCCAGTGGCTGGCAGAGCTTCCGGCGACAAAACTCTCCTCCTCTATCGCCTGAATCAGCCGCTGAATATCCGAGCGCAGCGGTGTATCGCCATAAACAAAGTTTTCCAGCACAGGCACGCCATCAAGACTCGCCAGTGTGATGCAGTTGGACGGCTGACCATCACGTCCCGCACGACCGATCTCCTGACTGTAGTTCTCGATGGATTTCGGCAGATCATAGTGCACCACAAAGCGGATATCAGACTTATCGATGCCCATACCGAAGGCGATAGTAGCCACTACAACGCGGATTTTACCCGCCATAAAATCCGCCTGAATCTGCTCCCGCAGCTCATTGGGCAGACCCGCGTGATAAGCGGTGGCGTTGATGCCATGTTGGCTCAGATAAGTCGCAACATCCTCGGCTGTGTGCTGCAGGGTGACGTAAACAATGCCATCGCCCTGTTGCTGGTCGATCACCTGCTTCAGAGCTGCTTTCGGGTGTTGACCGGACTGCAGCGGCAGCACACTAAGGTCCAGATTCGGGCGATAAAACCCAGTCTGCACCACATGCTCCGGAGCAATGCCGAATTTCAGCGCCATATCTTTTTTCACCCGGCGGGTGGCCGTGGCGGTTAACAGCAGCACCAGCGGAATATTCAGCTGATTGCGGTACTCCGGCAGCTTCAGATAATCCGGACGGAAATTGTGCCCCCATTCGGAGATACAGTGGGCTTCATCCACCACCAACATGGAGATAGGCACAGATTCGATAAACTGACGGAAGCGTTCGTTTTTAAAGCGCTCAACCGACACCATCAGAATTTTCAACCGACCGGAACGGGCATCCTGCACCACCTGCTGATGCTCTTCATTGCTCAGGGTTGAGTCGATACTGGCAGCGGCAATGCCCTTGCTGTGCAGAAACTCCAGCTGATCTTTCATCAGCGCCAGCAGAGGCGAAACTACCAGGGTCAGATGAGGCAGCTGCAATGCCGTAAACTGATAACAGAGGGATTTACCGGAACCGGTAGGAAAGATCGCCAATGACGAATGCCCGGCTAACAGCTGCTCAACGGTTTGCTGCTGACCACCGCGAAAAGCGGGAAAACCAAAGGTTTGCTGGAGTTTACTGTTCAGTTCCTGAATGGATGCGGTTTGAGGATGTTCAGACATAAACACTCCCTGTTATCGGTAGAGGTTTATTCCCAAGGGAATAGGAAAGATCAGGGGCGCTCATCCTTAGGCGCGCCCTGATCGCATTTTTTGCATTCAAGCACTGAGCCTAACATATCTTTACGCCCTTCCGGAGTGATCACCCAAGGTCGTTCCTGCCAGGGCGGATTGTGCCGCACATGCTGATTATGGCCACAGGCCAGCTGGGCAACCCAGTGGCCTTCGCTATCGGTGTGGAATCCGGTAATGGCTTGCTGCATAAACTCACTCCTTAACCCGGCCTGCGGGATAACTTGCGGGGTAACTTGCGGGGTAACTTGCGGGGTAACTTGCGGGGTCAGGCTATCCCGTCCCCGCAACACCTTCAAATTACGAGTTCAGAATCTTCAGCGGCAGTGCCAGCAGATCATCACCGGTACCTGCCAGATAGATAATCACGGCACAGAAACCGGCAACCGTTGCCACATACCAGATGGCGGAGAAGATCTGACCGTAACGATCCAGCGGCAGCAGGTGACTTTGATGGCGCTGTTTCCATTCAAAAAAGATCTCTGCGGTGCCTATCAGCAGCAGAAAGCCCAGCAGCGCCAGTCCAAAACTGTAGCTGATCAGCACACCGAGACCTGCCCCTGCACCACAGAGAATCAGACCAGCCACAGAGTTCATGGAGAAACTGATACTTTTCAGCACATGGCCGCCATCCAGAGGCAGAATTGGGAGCAAGTTAAAGAGGTTCAGCAGGCTGTTGAAAGCGGCGATACCGGCGAAGAAAATATTGCCCGTAATCCAATAGGCGATCAGCGCCAGCAGAGACATCCCCAGACCAAAAAATGGCCCCATCAGGGAGATCATCACATCCTGCCAGCGGGTGTTGATCTTGGCATCACCCAGCGCAAGGCCGCCCATAAAGGGGATCAGGTAGATGCCCTTGGTTTTCATACCGAAGTGCTGCATGGCATGGATATGACCGTATTCGTGTACCACCAGACAGGCGATCAGACTCAGAGCAAACTCCAGCGAAAACAACCAGGAATAGGCAGCCAAACTGGCACCCGCCAGTACCACCTTGATCACTTTGGCGCTTTTGATCAGCTTCATGCCCAGAGACAGCAGACCGATCATACTGAACTGACGCGGTACTTTAGGTTCGACAACCGGTGTCTGACGCTCAATATCTTTTACCGTGCGCTCACCATCGGTCAGTACTTCACCGGCGATTTTCAACTGATAATCAAACTGGAACGGCTGCCAACCGAGCTTAAAACTCAGCTCACAGGGAATCACCTCACCATTGCGGCTGTCGGTGAGCTCAAAACTCAGGCTGAAATCACCCTCAGCGTTACCATCAGCATTTTTACCGGCAACCGCCTGTCCGCCCCAGTAAAGTACCTGCCAGCCGGCCATAGAGGCTTCCAGCCGCAGCGGCTGGCCCAAACAATCGATATTGAGAAGTTCCAAGGTAATCCCCGTTGTAAATCAAACGCTTAAAATTGCGGCTATTATGCCTGAAGCCATGGGCAAAGAACCATATACGCGGCAATTCCGTAACACAGACAACCTGACTTTATAGAGAACTTGCCGTGGCTGTACTTCGACTGATTCTGGGCGACCAGCTCAATGACCATATCACCAGCTTGCAGGATATCGATCCGGCCCAAGACCGCGTACTGATGTGCGAGCTGACAGAAGAAACCACCTATGTGCCGCACCATAAGAAGAAGCTGGTGTTTTTTCTCTCGGCCATGCGTCACTTCGCCCGTGATCTGCAAAAGCGCGGGCTTAATGTGCATTACGATACCCTTGATGAGGGTCTGCACAGCTTTTCTGAAGCGGTGAAAAAGCATCTCAGCGCCCCTGATCCCATTACCGGGAAGCCGATAGCCTTTGAAAAGCTTGTGGTCACTCACCCGGGAGAGCACAGGGTACTGCAGCAGCTGACGGCGCTTAAAAAGGAGCTGAACCTTCCCGTTGAGATCCGACCGGATCACCGCTTTCTGGCAACTAAAAAGCAGTTTGCTGATTGGGCACAGGGCAGAAAACAGCTAAGGATGGAGCTGTTTTACCGCCAGATGCGCAAAAACCTCAATATTCTGATGCAGGATGGCGAACCTGTTGGCGGACAATGGAATTACGATCAGGAGAATCGCAAAGCTTTACCATCGGATCTGCAACCCCCCGCCCCACTCGGCTTTAAACCCGATGCCATCACACGGAAAGTGATTCAGCAGGTCAGTGAACGCTTCCCTCAGCATTTTGGCGATCTGGCGGATTTTCACTACGGCGTCACCCGCACTCAGGCCTTACAGGTGCTGGAACACTTTATCAGCCAGCGTTTACCCCGGTTTGGCGATTATCAGGATGCGATGAAGCAGGATCAGCCCTGGCTGTTTCACAGTCATATCGGGCTTTATCTTAATATCGGGTTGTTAACACCGATGGAGGTGATTCGTGCCGCAGAAAAAGCCTGGCAGAATCAGGCTGCGCCATTAAATGCTGTAGAGGGTTTTATCCGACAGATTCTTGGCTGGCGTGAGTATGTACGCGGCCTCTACTGGCTGAAAATGCCGGACTACAAAAAACTCAATTATCTTAATGCCAAGCGCCCGCTGCCGGAGTTCTACTGGAGCGGTAAAACCCGCATGAACTGCCTCAGCCAGTGCGTAAAACAGACCAAAGAACACGCCTACGCCCACCATATTCAGCGCCTGATGGTGTTGGGTAACTTTGCCCTGCTGACCGGACTGTCACCGGATGAGGTCAACGACTGGTATCTGCTGGTTTATGCCGATGCGTTGGAATGGGTCGAACTGCCCAATGTCTCCGGCATGATCCTGTTTGCCGATGGCGGTTATCTGGGCAGCAAACCCTATGCCGCAGGCGGTGCCTATATCAACCGGATGTCGGATTACTGCAAACACTGCGCATACAAGGTGAAAGAGAAAACCGGCAATCACGCCTGCCCCTTTAACTACCTTTACTGGGACTTTCTGGATCGCAATAAAGAGACGCTGAAGGGTAATCCCCGCATGGGGCTGGTGTATAAAAACCTTGAGCGGATGAGTGATGCTCAGATGGAAGCGATCCGTATGCAGGCGGATAGTTTTCTGCGCAAGCTGGATGCCGGAGAAACGGTCTGACAAAGGTAAAAAGCGTTAAGAGGCAATAGAGATGAAAGGCCATAAGAAAAACTTTCTGCCAGAAAAGATCTGCCCAGCCTGCAATCGCCCATTTAAATGGCGGAAGAAATGGGCTAAAGATTGGGAGCAGGTACGTTACTGCTCCCAACGCTGCCGGTCTGCGAAAGGCAATTGCGGTTAATCCGCAGAAAACACCAGATCTCCATAAAATGCTTCCGCTTCACTGCCGGAGTTGTCGGTATCCGTCATAATGGCGATCGCTTTGATGGTGGTGATCTCTTTGCCAAACAGCCGCTTAAAATCACTTTTCAGATTACGTTTTTCGGTATACCAATCTTCACCAGCGGGCTCGTGGCGTACGGACACCATCATGGCACTGCCTCCTGCAAAGGGATTCGGCCACTCTTCCCCTACCGGAGACTGTGCCGACCAGACGTAACTGATCGCCTTGGTGCTGAGAAACGTCCACCCATCATTCACCACCACATAAACCCGGGCGGCAAAATCATCACCGTTCCTGATGCGCTCGTTATCCAGATCCGGCAGGCGTGTCACCTTCCAGCGCCAGCTAAGATACGGAGTTTTGTTCAGATCGATTTCCGTTTCGTAAAACAAGCCGGAAGCCGCGCCCTTACTGACCGCTTTAATAACAGTTGAGCCAGCATCCGTGACTAACTGGTAATCCGTAAAGCCTTCAAACTCTTTTACCGGCCACTGCATCAGCTGGGTAGGCGAGAAATTTATTCTGCTGTGTGAGCCAACCTCTTCCCCAAGAGCGCTCCGCTGGGCAAAAACTAAGAGTAAAAGACCTAATACCAACCCGAAAAAAGGGTCTATCCGGGACGCTATTTTTAGCTTAGAAACCATAAACCTGTGACTTATCAGTCGCATACAAAAACTCTTCCGGCTAATTATTCAACAGAACTGACTTGTCGATATACGCAGCAAACACTATTCTGTATTCACTTTTATCTAAGACTTTAATCTTAAGACCTTAGAATAAGCGCCAGACTCTATTCCGACAGAGTTACGTTGTTCAGGTCAGTAAGGATCTATTAAAAAGATGGCAGAACAGATTTCCGTAATTGAAGGCAGCAAAGCGCAAAGGTATCAGAGCCTGTTACCTCAGATTGAGGCCTTAGTTAGCACGGAACAGGATGTAATCGCAAATATGGCGAACATCAGCGCGGCATTGAAAGAAGGTATGGGTTATTTCTGGGTGGGCTTTTATCGCGCCGAAACCCCGGACATGCTGGTTCTTGGCCCCTTTCAGGGTCCTGTTGCCTGCACCCGTATCCCAAAAGGCAAAGGGGTTTGTGGTGCAGTGTTTGAGCAACGCAAAACTCTGATCGTACCCAATGTTGATGAGTTTCCGGGCCATATCGCCTGCTCCAGCGCCTCCAAATCCGAAATCGTGTTACCGATTTTTAAGCGCGGAGAAGTCGCCTGGGTACTGGATATCGACAGCGATCAACTGAATGACTTTGATGAGACCGATCAGCACTGGCTGGAGAAACTGACCTCCATGATCGGCCTGATGCTTTAGTGTCTGTCCCCCTGACAGCCTGTCTTAATGGACATATCGGATGAGTCACTGGTCAATATCAGTGACTCTGATGCAGCAACTGATGATTCTGCTCTTTAGGCAAAATCACTATTGCCAGCACCCAGGCGGTGAAGTAACAGATATAGCCTGAGAAGATAATATCACTCAGAAAATGCCCTCCCTGTATTACCCGCACCTCACCAACAAATAAGCCAATAATCACTCCTACCAAGAGCCCCAGCTGCCACTCCCAAACCCAGGCTAAAGCGATAAAAGCAAATCCCATGGCAGCATGGCCACTGGTAAAGGAACAGTTTTTCTCGCATTGATCACTGATCATCCATGCGGGTGTAAAACGCTGATGACCACCAAACTCCACCACATCTCTGGGTCTTGCTCTGTCCCAATTATTTTTGAAGCCTGCATGAACCAGTAATCCCGGTCCTATCAGTAAAAATAACAGTAAGAAAAGCAACTTGTGCCGCTTACAACGCAGCTTCGCAGGGGCAAAACCCAGCCATGAGATCAGTGTTGCCAGCACCAAAACCGGCACAAGTAACAGTGGCATATCCTTGAACAACACATAAACAAATCGAACCCAACGCTCCTGATTAGCCGGAAAGCTTTGGCTTGCAGAGTTAAAAAACTGACCAGAGACCATCAGATCAAGCTCTGGCCATCCCACAAAGAGCACGACAAGCCCTAAAAAACTCAGCGGAACCCAGTTAATATCTTTCAACATAACTCAGCCATCATCCTGCTAATTAACCTGAATAGCAGCATCAGACTGGCCATGCTGCTGCAGGTAGTCAGATGCCCCTTGGTAAAATGAGATCGCGTGCTCTATCAAGGGTTCTATACGGGGATCGGAATCACTCACCGCTGCCCCCGTTTTTGCATCGACCACTCTAACCGTCTTCATGGGACCTAATTCCGCAATCAGGCCTGATTCCATGTAACCCAATGTCAGATAGCTCGCCATAAAAGCGCGGGCATGGTAGTTGTGAGAATTAAACAGATTTTGCCCGAACATTGTTGAGTCATATTCAACCCCCATCAGACTTAAAAGAGAGGGTGCTATATCGATTTGTGATGCCAAACGATTATCGACTCCGGCATTGATCAAATTCGGCTGATAGATGATCAGAGGAATCTGATAGTTTTCCGGTGGAATATCGGTTCGCCCCCGGCCATGAGAGGTGTGATCCGCAACAAAGACAAACAAGGTCTCATCAAACCATTCTTTTGTTTTTGCCTGATCGATAAACTGGCCAATCGCCCAGTCGGTGTACTGAACCGCCCCATTGCGTCCAGTATGAGGGGGAATGCTGACCCGGTTTTCAGGATAGGTATAAGGTCTGTGATTTGACGTCGTCATGACATGGGCAAAAAACTTCTTACCTTCACCCGCTTTTTTATCCAGCTCAGCCAGAGTGGTTTCAAAAAGATCTTCGTCAGCAACGCCCCAAATGGTTTCATGGTCAATAATCGAAGGGTCAATATCAGTCCGGTCAACGACCTGATAGTGATTGCCTCCAAAAAAGTCTTTCATGTTGTCAAAAATGCTGTATCCACCATAAAAATAGAGCGACTCGTAACCGGCATCTTTAAAAACGCCGCCCAAGGTTTGCAGCTGTTTATTTTTCTCCCGCATCAGAACCGCCCGTCCCGGTGTTGGAGGTACAGATAGAGACAAAGCTTCTAACCCGCGAACCGTCCGAAGCCCTGTGGCATAAAGATTGGTGAAAATAAGTCCCTGTTCGGCCAGTTCATCCAGATGAGGTGTCAGCCCTCTCCCGCCATTAAACGCATCAACATAGTCACTACCCAGGCTTTCAATTGAAACCAGAACAAGGTTTTTAGGACGGTCAGCAAGGCTATTTGCAATGGGTAGCTGATGATGGGTCAGCGCTTGATCTAAAGAGGACAGTTCTTGCTCGGTTTTTGATACCGGAGCACCAAACTCTTCAGAAAGAATCTTATTGACCTCTTTGTCCGGTAACGTTTTGTAGTATTCCCGGTAATCAAGCTCATTATTTCTGAACGCCCGGAAAAAACTGTAAAGGCCATTGCTGCTCAGTTCGCGACTGGCAGGTGTCTGCATCATCTGATGAGGCTGCTCATTCAAATTGAAAAAGAAACCTACCGGCAGGGCCAAAAGCAAGGCACTAACCAATAAACGCCCTGAGAAAACAGGTGCCTCAGACTTAGCAGCCCGCCAAAAAGCCGGAAGGGTTTTCCAAAGAACCAAGCCACTGACGACACCAACAGCGCTCAACAACAAAGACATCGGATAGGACTGCTGGATATTGCCGATCACTTCACGGGTAAACAGCAGATAATCAACCGCAATAAAATTGAAGCGCGAGGCAAACTCATTCCAGAAAACGGCCTCCGATAAAGACTCAAAGACCAATCCGATAATGCCCAAAATAAAAGCAAAGGAAGCTAAAACAGCATGAAGCTTTCTTCCCTTCTCACCTTTCCCGGAGAACAAAGCAATAATGATGAAAGGAATCATTACCCAGCTTAACGCGGCCAGATCATAGAGAAGACCAACCAGATAAACTTTAGAGATAACAATCAGCGGATTACCTGTAGGCAAACCGTCAAAAATCAGCAGCCCTGTTCTGACCAGCATACTGATAGATAAAAAGACGATTCCAACATAGACCAGCGCGTTATACCGGCTCTGGGATAGACGCCTGATGGCTCTCGAAATTGACATACTACTGCTCCCAAAAAATGATCTGAGCAGTGTCATCCCCCATGCTTAAGAGAAACTTAAGGCAGAGCCGTATCTGAGGATATGACATCTACGCCCCACCGTTTATCTCTGATAACGACTCCTTGTTCGTTTTTTTTACCAACTATCGGTCAGAAAATTTTTACCGGTGCAGTCATGACAAAGTTCCCCCATCGCAGCGCAAGCTGCTATCAGAAACCTGTATGGGAGCAGTGTTATGAATCGCTCAAAAATCTCACTTTTTATTTCCTCTGTTTTGTTAATCAGCGCTGCGGAATATTCGCAGGCAACTGAGTTTAACGCCAATGTTGGGGTAGGTGCCGCCCATATCCAAAGTCATGTAAAAGGTGAAAAAGATGAAAACCAAATCTTTCCTTATGCTGAGCTGCAATACGGCATGCTGACCTTAGACCCTGATGGCCTTGGGATCACGGCACCAATCTCAGCGACCAGCGCTGTCAGCTTTGTATTAAAAATTCGCGAATCAGGCTTTGATGAAACAGACAATCAAGAATTAGCCCATTTAACTAAGCGCGAAGATACCGGTGAACTCATGGTCAACTGGTTTCAAGCGGCACCTTGGGCTGACTTTAACGCCTTTGTCAGCGCCGATCTTATGGATAAACACAACGGTTATGAGCTGGGTCTTGGAGTTTCAAAACAGGTTCCGATATTGGGTGGCGTATTGATTCCTCAGGCAGGAATTCAGTATCAGTCAGCGCCATTAGTTGACTACTACTATGGCGTCAGCAGAGCGGAATCAACGACATTAATCACCGCTTATGATGGCAAAGCCAGCGTCAATGCCAATGCCTCACTCACCCATATTTACAAGCTATTCGGAGGCTGGCACACCGCGACGACTGTAGGAATCAACCACCTGGGCACAGGCATTAGTGATAGTAGCATTGTGGCGCGCAACAACTACTGGATGGGTTCGGCTTCTGTCTTCTACCAATTCTGAGGAAGGGAAATGAAAGCACTTCTTGTACTGGCATTAATAGCAATGATTGGCGGGTGCTCGGTTGCACCCGCCAAACCCAAACAAGTTAACAAAGGCGACTTCTCTTACCTCAATGTCTATCTGGATTGGGTGCTGCCCGAAAAGCGTCGTCAGCATGATATTGCAGCTGTTTCAGTGATGGTGCTCAATGAGCAAAAAATCATTGCCAAACATCATAGTGGTTTAGCAGATCGTAAAGCAGCCATTCCTGCTTCTGACGATACCCTGTACCGTATTGGCTCCGTGACAAAACTCTTTACCGCAATCAGTATTTTACAGCTGGTAGATGCAGGCAAAATGTCACTGGACACCCCGTTGCAACAATACCTGCCGGAGCTGGACTTAAAAACGCCTTACGGTTCAGATTCCGTCACTGTACGTCAGGTGCTTACCCATCATTCAGGGCTGCCATCAGATCTCTGGAAAGGTTTTGCAGAAAACAGAGCATTGAGCCAATTAATACCCTTGGTCAATGAGCAACAGCTTTACTACCGCCCCGGTGAAATATTCAGCTACTCCAATGTGGGTTACGCTTTGCTGGGGCTGGCGATTGAACACGTTTCAGGAAAAACCTACCCAAACTATTTAAAAGAAAATATTTTCGCCCCACTGAAGCTTGAACACAGTATTGTCGGTGTTGAGCACGACCAACTGGCCCGGGCATACCTGGGACTGAATGCCCAGAGCTATCCACAAATTCGTGACCAGGCCGCCGGCGACATCGCAATGAGTGCAAAGGATTTAGCAACATTTGCTCAGGTAATGCTGCGAAACGGGAGCTATCAGGATCAGACTGGAGAAACCAAACATCTGATCTCTAACCATGCGTTCTCACAAATGGTTGCTCCTCAGAATCTGCAATCCCAGCTCTATCGTGACATGCCGATGGGGCTCGCTTGGTTTTTATTTTACCCACGTGCCTCGCTTTCCGGAAAAGCGGTTCAATGGCATGGCGGAGCCACTCACTACTTTCATTCCTCTTTGATCATTTTACCGGAAGAGGACTTGGCAGTTATCGTGTTAGCAAATTCCGCAGAAGCCTACGAAAGTGTCACCGAAATTGCTGAACAGACAACCCGAATCGCCTATGAAGCCCAAACCGGCCTGCTCTGGCCTGAAGTGGAAAGATCAGCGCCTCACCCGGTCAACCTCTCCAAAGACCAACGCAAAAAATTAAGCGGCCGCTATATATCCCCCGCGCTGGGCGAAATTAGGGTTGCAGACCAAGGGGCTGCGTTAGTGGCAGCAAATGATGATGACGAAGTAACCTTGATTCCATATTCCGATGGCACTTTGGGGGTTCAGTATAAAGTGCTGGGAGCTTTTACCTTTGATAATGACGTCTTTAAACAGCTTCGACTCATACCTGTTGAGTATCAGGGACAAGATGTCATCAAGGAACAAAATGGTGGGGTTGTGGCCCAGAAATTCGCATCGGCCCGATTATCAGGAGACTGGACTGCACGGCTTGGTCACTATGTTCACAGCAATCCGGATGATTTGTACGATTTCAGCGAAATAACGCTGGTTGAACGTGACGGGCTACTGCACCTTACACTCCACAACGAAAGAAATGACTCTACGCAGACACTCTATTTCAACCCCGTAGCTAAAGATCGGGCCATCCACATTGGTCTGACCCGAAGCAGTGGCGACAGTTTGTTCGTAAAAACAACGCCAGACAAAACCATTACGCTTCGTTATCTGGGTATGACATTCCAACAACAGTCCCAACAACCTTAAACACAAGGAACGAGTACGATGATATCTCCT
This sequence comes from Oceanospirillum sp., assembly GCA_048270425.1. Taxonomy (GTDB): domain Bacteria; phylum Pseudomonadota; class Gammaproteobacteria; order Pseudomonadales; family Halomonadaceae; genus Oceanospirillum. The sequence continues at coordinate 274,578 of JBLWSY010000001.1, read as the reverse complement.
ATTCGTGGCGGCGGCGCAAGTGCCATTATTGCGGCATTAACCTTTCTGTTTGGTATGGCCTACTACCTTGTCCTCATGACCGATATTCAGTACGGCAATCTCGGTTCAAATATTGAGGAGCAACTGATCTATGCAGGCAAGCACCGGGCTATGATTTATCTTTGGTACTTTGTTATTTATATTGTTTTTGGCTTCGCGCTTCTGGGGCTACAGACAGGTTTAAACAGTCTCCTGCCCAAATCTTCATTGACACAGGCAACCGCTACCCTCGCTTATATCTGGGTCGGTTTAGTCATTGCCGCCGGAATGGTCGCTAATGTCGGCCATGCAATGAGCATCGAGCTATATGCTACAAACCCTGAAGCAGCTAATCATGCTTGGGTAAGTGTGCAAATTCTGGTGAATGGCTTAGGTGGTGGTAACGAAATCGTTGGCGGCATCTGGCTGATACTGCTGTTCTTTGCCAGTAGTGAAAACCGCTGTTTACCCATTAAAGCCCGTTTAGGAGCCTTAGCAATCGGTCTGTGCGGGCTTTTGACTGCCATTCCCGGACTATCAGAATTAGGAGCAGTATTTGGCTTAGGCTGTATACTTTGGTTCCTGTCTACCGGGCTTTTCATGCTATTGAATAGGGAAGAGTAAACAATGGCTAACGCCTTTCTGAGTTTTTGGCGACGTCACGAACTCTTACGGGACAGCATTCAAACCGTACTGATCTGCTGCATCATCTCTATGATCATCTGGTTTACTGATGCGGGTGATTTCTGGCTAACATTACAGATTTCATTGGTGTTTGGAGTGTCCTGTTTGTGCGGTATTCGGGTCAGCCTCCACTACCTGCGCGATAAAACTTCCGTATTGGTCGCAACCGTCATTGGCTACGTAACCGGCGTTGTTATCGGTACGATACATCTTATGTATCAGATGTACGGCTCATTCGATCAGGTGCGCAACGCACCTGCTTCTGACCTTATATTGAAAATTCTCTTTAGCCTTTTAGTCACATACATTTTCTACAATTCGCACCGGGTAACCCGTAAAGAAAGAGAGCTCCAGCTTCGTCGGGAACAGACCTTAAAACAGGAAAAAGAGTTGGCTGAATCCAACTATCAGGTTCTGCAATCTCAGATTGAGCCTCACTTTCTGTTCAACACGCTGGCCAACATCCGGGTTTTGATTGATCTGGAACCCTCGCAGGCAAAAAAGGTACTGGATGACCTGACCGGTTTATTACGGGTATCAATGACCAAAGCCGAACGACAAGTCATACCGCTACAGGAAGAGTTACAACTGGTAGAGTCTTATCTCGCTATTCAGCAGGTACGAATGGGTGACCGCTTAACATGTCAGATCAAAACCCTGGATGATATCGCTTTAGCCAGCTGCCCACCCTTTACCTTGCAACCCTTGATTGAAAACGCCATAACACACGGCATCGAACCCAAACTTGAAGGTGGGAATATCACCCTTACGATCAGGGTTCAGTCTGGTATTTGTCAGGCAATGATTCGGGATACCGGTATTGGCTTACCTTATAAGGATCAAAAAAAGTCATCAAAAGGCAATGGTATCGCTGTCAATAATATTCGTCAGCGACTGGCTATGCTGTATCAGGATGACGCTAAGCTCGAACTCGACAATCACCGGGATGATCATGGCGACATTGCAGGTTGTATCGCCACGCTGTCCTGGCCCATCTCACCAGCCAACAAAGGTTAATGTATGAATGTGATGGTCGTCGATGACGAACCCCTGTTGAGATTCCATCTACAAAAGCTATTACAGGAATTGTGGGAAGATCTGGATCAGGTCATTTGCCTAAGCTCGGGTATAGAAGCGGTCAATATGATTCATGAGGTCTCGATTCACACCGTTTTTCTGGATATCAAAATGCCCGGTATTAGCGGCATAGAAACAGCCGAATTATTACGGAATAACGGTTATGAGGGGCATATCGTATTTGTCACCGCCTATGATGAACATGCCATAGCCGCTTTCGAATATGAAGCAATTGATTACCTTCTGAAACCGGTTCAGGAAGAGCGACTGCACAAGTGCATCGAACGCATAACCAACCGGGATCAAAAAGAAGTACGTTATGAGCTTAAAGCGGAACAGCTGCAAAAATTACTCCCCCACGCAAACAAATCAACAGGCCCGCTGCGTTGGATAAACGCAACTCAAGGCGACAGGATTCATATCGTACAACTGGATGATATCTATTGTTTTATCGCGGAAGACAAATACACCACAGTTGTAACCGCCCAGGGAGAATATCTGATCAGAAAGAGTATTAAACAACTGACTCAGGAACTTAACGATACTCAATTCTGGCGGATTCACCGGGCAGTCATCGTACAGGTTGCAAAAATTGCGGTCGCAGAACGTAATGAGCAAGGCCATTATGCAGTGACAATGCAGGATATTAACCGGGTGCTACCTGTAAGCCGCAACAACACACACCTTTTTAAACAAATGTAGATCGTGAAAACAAAAACAGAAGCCCCTTCTGTATTTGAATGAGAAAAAGCTGAAGTTACTGAAATACATTGATTGATCAAAATATTTGTCTGAGCACATCCGGTTTTTCATCATTTACTGAGTTACAATTCCCCTATTACAAGTCAGATGAGTCGTCGCTGAATGCTTGGGCTGGCGAATGGATAGCCTGATCTATAGCGACACAACAATATAAGCTGGGAAACCTTTTATGACACAAGAGACAAAAGGTCGCTTAACGACCCGTACCATGGCGATGCCGGCAGATACCAACCCATCCGGTGATATCTTTGGTGGCTGGGTTCTGGCTCAGATGGATATAGCAGCAGGTATTTGTGCCAGTCAGCGGGCACAGCAGCGAGTGGTTACCGTTGCCGTTGAGGGTATGAGTTTTATCCGTCCGGTTAAGGTGGGCGATATTCTGGGTGTTTATACCGATGTGGTTGAGGTGGGCAAAACCTCAATGAAGATCCATGTTGAAGCCTGGGTGCGCCGCGGCCAGATCGGCCTGCGGGAAAAAGTGACGGAAGCAATCTTTAAATTTGTTGCTCTGGATGAAGACGGTAATCCAACGCTTGTTCCGGAAAAAGACCAGCTACCGGACTATGCCGTGGAAGAGTCAACCCTCTAACACCCGGCACCACTTTAACACCCGGCACCGTCAGAGTTATCAGCAAAGGTCGCATCCCCATGGTCTGCGACCTTTTTTGTGCCCTGCATTTTGTCGGCCGGCCAACGTTAACCCTGATTCACTGAAAGACGGGTTACCAGAAAATCCACCGCCGCTTTAATTTTCGGCACCTGATATCGGTTTTGCTGATACAGCAGATAGATGCCCAGCTTTTCACTACGGGTCACCGCCACCTCTGGATTTAACGGAAGCTCCAGCAGCTCACCGCTATCAAGAGCCCCCTGCAACGCCCACCTGGGCAGCATCAAAAGGCCATCACCGTTAATCGCTTTCTCCACCAACCAACGACCGGCATTGCTGACCGCAACCTTGTGAGGCGACACATCCTGCCATTCGCCATCAATCATGCTGATCCAGGGCAATATGCCGACAGGAGCCCGATAGAGCAGCCCCTTATGATCTTTCAGGTCCAGAGGATGAGATGGCATCCCCTCGCGCTCCAGATAAGCAGGAGCGCCAGCCAGAATAAAGCGGTTGTCTCTTAGCTTAACCGCTACCACCCTTTCATCCGGCACGTAGCCACCACGAATGGCAATATCGACATCATCCCTTCCCAGGGTTGAAAGCGCATCACTCAGTTCGATATCCAGCACAATATCAGGATAACGGGAGGAAAACTCATCCATCAGCGGCAATAACAGAGTTTCACCAAACCCCACCGTGGCGCTGACTTTGAGATGCCCCATAGGCTTACTCTGGTAACTACCTACTAACTCATCAGTCGCCTCCAGCCGGGAGAGAATATCCCTCACCTGCTGCAGATACAGCCTGCCGATCTCCGTCAGGCGCACCACGCGGGTTGATCTTTTAAGCAGCACAGCCCCCAGGTGGTTTTCCAGATCCGCAACCCGTCGGGACAAGGAGGACGCCGGTACATCAAAATGTTGGGCCGCTTTGGTGAAACTGCCGCTTTCAGCCACCTTTACGAAGTAGCGCATCGCTTTTAACTGATCCATATCGTCTTAGCTGGGGTTCCAATTCTGCTCAAACTCGCTGAGTTTAGGGTTTAACACCGCACCATTATTGTCTTAATAACAAAGATGATTCCTATTTTAGCGTCTATATCTCTCAAATTCAGTGAATAAAATAGCGTCATAACCTTAGGAATTGGCTAAGAAGACCAAACAGCCGCTTGTCCTTACTTTCTATTTCAGTCCAACAGACTTATAACAAGTTGAGAAAACGATGACTCAGAATACGCAAATCAAACTGATCGCACGCCCACAAGGCGCTCCTACCGCTGAACTGTTTCAGGTTGAACACAACCCGATCCCTACGATTACTGATGGCGAATTTCTGATACGCCAGACTCATATGTCACTTGATCCGGCTATGCTGGGCTGGATGTCGGATGACCGAGACAGTTATATCCCGCCAGTTGAGCTGGGCGATGTGATGCGCTCAAGCGGTTACGCCGAAGTGATTGAATCCCGGCATCCGGATTTTGCCGTTGGCGATAAGGTCACCGGTATGTTCGGTTGGCAGGAATATGCGGTCAGTCAGGGTCAGGGTGTGAACAAAGTCGACCCGTCCTTGCCTGCGGATATGGTGCTCTCTGTGCTGGCACTACCGGGGTTGACGGCTACCCAGGGTCTGTTGCGCGTTGGCCAGCCTAAGTCAGGTGAAACCCTGATCGTTACCGGTGCTGCAGGTTCAGTAGGCTCTATTGTCGGTCAGCTGGCCAAAGCGGAGGGCCTGCGAGTAATCGGTGTTGTCGGTAGCGACGATAAAGCGGACTGGATTGTGAACACCCTGGGTTTTGATGGTGCCATTAACTATAAAACCGATAACCTGGCGGAAAAACTGGCTGAACTGACACCGAATGGCATCGACCTCTTCTTTGAAAATACCGGCGGGCCGATTCAGCAGCATATCTTCCAGCGTATGAACGCCCATGGCCGTATCATCGTGTGCGGCATGATTGCAGACTACACCGCAGCGACTCCTGCTCCGGGTCCTAACTGGATGAATATCATCAAAAAACGCCTTATGATTCAGGGCTTCACCATGCCGGATCACCTGCATGAGATTCCTCAGCTGCTTGAACTGCTGGTGCCTTATGTTCAGAAAGGCCAGATCCAGTACCGCAGCCATACCCTTAAAGGTCTGACATCCGCTGTGGGCGGTCTGAACCTGCTGTTTACCGGTGGCAATCAGGGCAAACTGATTGTCGAACTTTAAGCGGAACAGCAGCAAAAAACACCTTGTAAAAAAATATTTACGATACAAAATCAGCGACCTAAACGGTCGCTGAGTATCGTTTTAAAACAATATCAGAGAAAATATCTCAACCTCCCCCCCCCCAGGTCTCAGCCCTTCAGCCATAAGGGGTTGCGCAAAATCCGACTGATCATCTGCTCGCTTAAAAAACCATCGCAAAAAGGTCATTAGCCTACAAAAAAAGCCCATGCAGAATAATCAACTGCAATATTGATACAAAACAAAGCACTAGCCTGAAAAAAGCCTTTTCGCTAGTATTCTCCCCCCTCTTCACAACTTGATAATAACGACAACATTGGGAGAACAACGTGGTATCCACTCGTTTCTTAGGAAGCACACTGCTGGTGGCAGGGACTGCACTGGGTGCGGGCATGCTCGCAATTCCTATGGTTCTGGCTCCTCTGGGCTTTGGCCTGGGTCTGGGACTTCTGTTTTTTGTTTGGGCGTTTACAACGCTGGCCGCTCTGCTGCTGCTGGAAGTGAATGTGAATCACCACCCCGGTGAAAACATGCACGCTATGTCCGGTAAATGGCTGGGACGTATCGGCCAACTGATTACCAACTCCAGTATGATTTTCCTGCTGGTGTTCCTGCTGATGGCTTATATTCTGGGTGCCAGCGAGCTGCTGCAGGTTGCCCTGAAATACATGGGCCTTGAAGTCAGCCTTGGCTTCAGCCGCACCCTGTTTACTCTGCTGGCGGGTATCACCATTGTTCTGGGTACTGGTGCTGTTGACCTCCTGAACCGTCTGTTCTTCGCGATCATGTTAGTTGCCATGGTGATTGCCCTTTACTCCCTGGCCTCTCTGGCTCCGGATACCGCACATCAGACCAGCCTGACCACGGCGCAGGCTGGTGATACTCAGGCTCAGATCATGGCGGCGCTGCCGGTTCTGTTTACCTCTTTCGGCTTTATGGTTGTGATCCCGCCATTAGTTAGCTACACCGAAGATGGCGAAGGCAAACACTTCAGCAAAGTCGTTATCGTGGGCAGCCTGATACCTCTGGTTTGCTACATCGCCTGGTTCTGGGCATGTATGAACGCAGTAGCCCCTGAGCAACTGGCCGGCCTGAACGGTGTCGAACAATTGGTGACGGCATTGGGTGACAGTGGTGCGGGTCTGGGCTCTGTACTGAAATTGTTCGCGGCGATGGCACTGCTGACCTCTTTCCTGGGTGTGGCACTGTCTCTGTTCGGCTTTATCCGTGAAATGTGCGACCAGAAGCCTGTGGTTGATGGTAAATTTCCTGCGATTATTCTGACACTCATTCCTGCTCTGATCATGGCGTCCAGTGCTCCTGGCGAGTTCCTGAAAGCACTGAGCTACGCAGGGTTGGCTCTGACTGTTCTGGCGATTTTTATCCCGGTTGCTATGGTCTGGCGCAGCCGTCAGGATGGTGAATTGGCCTATGTGACACCGGGTGGCCAGATAGCGCTGGTGAGCACGCTAATGTTCGGTTTCCTGCTAGTGGGAGCTCAGTTCTACTGATCATCAGAAGCGGCTCTTGATGGGCTGTAACGGCCGAAACGAAAAAGGCGGGAGCACAGACTTAATCTGTTGCATCCCGCCTTTTTATGAGCACTGTTTTATTGCTGTAAGTGCCCAAATCGACTTCCAGAGAGCGCCCGGATCAATCAGGCCTGTACGCCATCACGCTCCGGCTGGTAAAGAATCTCTTCAATCTCTACCGTCATCACACCGCCTGCTGGTTTAGGCCAACTGATCTGCTGCCCTACCGACAAACCTAAAAGCGCAGAGCCCATAGGTGCCAGTACCGAAACGGTATTTTCCTGACCGGCATTTTTCGGGTACACCAGCGTCATAGTAAAGCTCTTGTCTGTGTTCACATCTTTAAAGCGCACTCTGGAATTCATGGTAACTACGTTTTCCGGAATCTGAGACGACGGCACAATAGTCGCCCGGTCCAACTCCTGCTCAAGATTACCTTTTCCCGGAAAATCCTTTTGGGAAACCTTTGCTAACAGCTCATCCAGCTTCTCTGCATCAGATTCAGAGATAATGATGTCAGGCTGCGAATTTTGCATTTTCTTAATCCTTAACACTGCTTTTCAGCTTTCGAAGTGATAACTCCGGGCAGTGATTTACGCCTATGTTCTATCAATCGTAGGGCCCCAATGTATTCATTCGTATGGTTCACAGAGTCACTACGGGCATTAAAGTCGAGCCAATAAAAAACACCTGACGCCGGAAGCATCAGGTGTTTAGGTTCGTAACCCATTATACAGCAGAGACGGAAGAAAGTTCTCACTATTGTTGTAACGCTTTTTATCCTTTGTCCTATCTTTTACTTGCTTAGAGCCGTGTTCGGGTTTTAGTCTCAGGAGTGGATATCCAACAACAAGGAAGATACTTAAATCATGTCTCAAACCAACATTCTTGCACGTTCGCCCCGTAGCCGGGTTTCAGGCGCAGCCTTTAAGAAGAAGCCCGTTAAGCTCGCCACCGCCACAGGTGAAACCCTTTACGATCAGATGTGGGCGGCAACCACTCAGTACCAGCAAGCGGCCTTAGCGTCAGACTTTGTTCAGGGCATCGCTCACTCGGATCTGAACCCTGATCAATACGGCCAGTTCACCGTACTGGATGCTGCTTACTGCAGTTATTCTGCCGACGACTACAGTATTGTGATTCCTAAGACAACAGATCCTGAAGTTAAAGCCTTCTGTGAAGCGCGCCAGAAAGATTATCTCGATTACAACGCTGAAGTTTTTGCAGGATGGCACATTGCAGACCCTAAAGCAGTTCAGCTGACGGATCTGGCACAGGCTTATGCCGATTTTGAACGCACCATCGCTGAAACCATGGACCCGCTCTATTTTATTGTTGCGATGACACCTTGTATCTCGCTGTGGACTTACATCGGACTCACACTGGCTCCGAATGCGACACCTAATAACCTTTATGCATCATGGATTGAAGCGAATCAGGTGGCTGAAGCGCCAAAGGATATGGCGGACTTTATTAACGCTCATGCCGATCAGATGGATCAGCAGCAGGCGATTGATATCTTTATCAAAGGTATGCAGTTTGAGTGCAACATGTTCAGAAGCGCCTGCGGTCAGCCCCCTATTTAACAGTTACTCAAATTAACGATTACTCAAAAACGGCCGCTGAACTCACTTCAACGGCCGGTTTTTTTGCAGATACCAGCGCCCGGCAATAACCAGCAAGATGCCCCCCAGAATCATCAGTGAAGCAATAATCAGCGTCAGAGTGACAGGCTCTGAGACAAACATAACCCCACCCAGAGCCGCTATTACAGGAACGGATAACTGAAGCACCGCAGCCTGCGTTGCCGTGTAATAAGGCAGGGTCGCGTACCAGATGACATAACCCAGCCCCGAGGTAATTGCACCGGATGTCAGCGCCAGCAGAACCCCATCACTTTGCCAATTTCCGCCCTGAATAAAGAGCCAAAACAACAGCAAAAGCAACCACGGCCAGGTAAAGAGAAAGTTTCTGGCAGTATCAAGCGCCGGTGTTTTCGATCCCCGCCCCATCAGGGTATAAAACCCCCAGGCGACACCCGCTAAGGTCATGAGTAAAAAGCCGGTAAAGCTTGGCGTGCTGAAACCCGGCAGCACCAGATACACAAAACCGGTAAAGGCCATCAGCACACCGGACCATTCGATCAAATGCAGGCGCTGTCCCTGCAGCCAGCCAATAAGAATCATCGTTAACTGCACAGAACCAAAGAGGATCAGAGCGCCGGTGCCGGTTTCCAGATCCAGATACGCCACAGAGAAAGCGATTGCGTAAGCGAACAACATAAAGCCCGCTTTATAGCTACCACCAGCGTTAGCACCTGCCTCTTTAGACGATGCGCCCTGACGCAAACGAAGCAGAAACATCACCAGCCAAAGCATACCGATTCCCGAGGCCAACCTGAGCAGCGTAAAGCTGACCGGATCAATAGACGCAGATGTGATTGCTGTACCAATCTCATCTGACGCCACAGGGGACAAGGCTAAACGACAAAGTACGGAATTGGCCGCCAAAGCCATCAAGGAAAGCAGCGTCAGCAGAATTGGCCTGATCATTGAATATCCCTTCACAAAGTGATTTGAATCTGCCATTTAAAATAGCAGTAAAGACCTGCCGGAAAACCCATCCGGAAGTCCTGTTTTATGATCTTTCCCTTGCCCGAACGTCTGTAAAAATCGGCAGGAATGGTACACTTTAACAAATATGATAATGACTGCCTCAACGACCTTTATCTCCGTTGAGCAGCAAGATAAGGAATAGGATATGAGTGCCAAGCTTGAAGCCGTGCTGCAACTGATCGATCAGGCAAATAACGAAGACCCGAATCAGGAAGAATGGCAGGGCCAGACTGTTGCCAAAGAGTGGCTTTACGGACAACGCATGAGCCAATGTCTGTCTGAGTTTGCACCGGACGCCTCAGAGCTGCTGCAGATTGCGGCCCGGGGCCAGCATATTCAGCGCTGGAGCATTCCCCGCTCCGACTATCCGGAAGGGCGCGTGGGTTATAAACACTGGCGTACTGAACTGGGTAAATTCCATGGCGAGAAAACCGCTGAGCTGATGCTGCAGGCGGGCTATAGCGACGAGGATGCTGAACGGGTAAAGACTCTGCTGCAGAAAAAGCGCCTGAAGCAGGATGCCGAAGTACAGGCTCTGGAAGATGTGATCTGTCTGGTATTTCTCGATCACTATCTTGCGCCTTTCGCTGAGAAACACAGCGAGCCTAAGCTGATCAGCATTATCCAGAAAACCTGGGGCAAAATGTCGGAAAAAGGCCATGAAGCGGCACTTAAAATTAACTTTTCGCCGGAACATCTGGCCCTGATTCAGAAAGCTTTGGCCTGGAAAGCTTAAACCGATTAGCGAGCCACTCCCCTGGCTGATTTCGCAAAAGTGAAAAGGAAACCTGAAGATGCTATCAACGTTAAAACTGTCGCGTGCTACTGGTTTCAGGCGACTGGATAAGCGTTTTTTAATATCAGCTTTGATTCTGTTGAGCTGTTCCGGCAGCTTTATTATCTCAGGCTGTACCTATACAACACAGGCTCAGATAGCAGATGAGCACAGTGAAATGCCTGCGGCAGAAAATCCAGCGAAACCCCGGGCCGTTATCTCCGACGAAAAGCCCGTCAGGGTTCCAATGAAGTCAGAATAGCCGACATAACGCAGGTCAGGTTATTCTGAAATAAAGGCTGTATAATCAGTTGATTAGCGTTAAAAAACTCTTTTTTGGCGCACCAAATTAACGCACAGCGTGCAATATACGAATCACACCTGAACATTTTCAGGGCATTTTGAGTCACAGAACTGTCTACCGACAAAAACTCGTTCTAAGAAAGTGGTGCCGTAAATGGAAGAGATTATCCGTAATGAGATGCGGGTCCTGCCCGAAATAGATCCGGATTTTGAGATTCGCCGTCGTACAGATTTTATTAAAAACAGTTTACTTAACGCCCGCTGCACAACACTGGTACTCGGTATCAGTGGCGGTGTCGATTCCACTACCTGTGGTCGCCTGGCACAACTGGCCATTAACGAGCTTAACGCAGAGCACCCTGAAGCCGGGTACCAGTTTGTAGCTGTGCGCCTGCCTTTTGGCACTCAAAAAGATGAAGATGAAGCTCAGTTAGCCCTGTCCTTTATCCAGCCAAGCCACTCCGTCAGTGTAAATATCAAAAATGGTGTCGAAGGCCTGCACGCCAGCACGCTGGAAGCACTGGATGGCACCGGTCTGATTCCTGAAGATGCCACCAAACTGGACTTTGTTAAGGGTAACGTAAAAGCCCGTGCCCGCATGGTCGCTCAGTATGAGATAGCAGGTCTGACTGGTGGTCTGGTGCTGGGGACCGATCACTCGGCTGAAAACATCACAGGCTTTTACACCAAGTACGGTGACGGAGCCTGTGATCTGGCCCCACTGTTTGGCCTGAGCAAACGTCAGGTTCGCCAGGTTGCCGCCAAACTGGGTGCCCCTGAGCTGCTGGTTAAGAAGGTTCCGACCGCAGATCTGGAAGAACTGGCACCTCAGAAGGCCGACGAGGATGCTCTGGCGCTTACCTATGAACAGATCGACGACTTCCTTGAAGGTAAACCTGTTGCCGCTGAAGTCAGTGAGCGCCTGATCAGCATCTACAAAGCGACACAACACAAGCGTCAGCCGATCCCCACTATCTACGACTAAGCTTAAGCAAAGATCACCCGCCGCCTCAGGGTGATCTTCTTGCTGAATGGTCATATCTCACTTATAACTTGATAAAGAGAACACCAATCGCAGCCTTGTTTAAAGGAAGAGCATCTATGATGAGAATCCCCATTTGTCTTTTATCTGCGTTCCTCTTTATGGTGTCACCACTGAGTTCGGCTTCTGTTTCAGCGCCCGCCACTGACGCTCTATCAACAACTCACGCAGTAAGAGACAATCCCATCCTTTTTTGCGGTGATCAGGCAGGCTGGCCGCCGTACACCTATGAAGAGGGAAAAACTGTAAAAGGCTATGATATTGATGTTCTGGCACGCATATTTGAGGCCTCTGAACAGCAGTATAAGGTTCATATGCTGCCCTGGCGTCGCTGCCTTGAGATGGTGAAAGATGGTCAGATGCACGTGGCGCTGAGCGCATCCGGTAATGAAGAGCGCGCTATTTTGTATCACATGTCAACGCCTTACTATTACGTCACCCCCAGTTATATCTATCTGAAATCCCGCTTTCCGGGTGGCCTGAATATCGCTCCTTCAGAGATCACTCAAGACTACAAAGTTTGTGGTCTGAGAGGTTATAGCTATCACAGTTTTGGATTACCCACCGAGAATATTGAGACGACCAGCCGTACCTTTAGTCAGTTATTCCATAAAACAGAAGCTGGCCGGTGTGATCTGCTGCTGGGGCGATATGAGGTACTGCAGGGTTTCGCCCTGACCGGTCAAACACTGATGACGGACATCTGGCAGCATACACCGGTGCCGGGCATAGAACCGGACGACTTTCGGATGCTGGTCAGCCGGGCAACGGAAAACAGTGCACAGTTGCACCACTTTCTGAATCGCCGAATCACAGAGCTGCAACGTTCGGGAGAGCTGACCCGGTTACTCAGAGTCTATTTGCGGTAACCCGGCCAGAAATCGACCCGGCTTTTGAGCAAAAACCTATCCAGGCTTTGAGAAAGTGCTACTTAAAACAACATGATACATGCTGTTTAGAATGTACAACTCAGGGCCGGTTAGCGGGTTGTCTGATCATTTTTGTCATCAGCCAGAACCCCATTAAAGTGACACCTAATAAAGGTACAAATAACCCGCACAACAATGGAATCCAGATCAAACCACCAGCGCTGTATTTTGATGCAGGTGCGCCTAAAAAGAAGCGCCGATTAGCGGGCTTTCGCTTCCACCACATCACAAGACCTGCGACAGATAAACCGATAATTCCCAGACACAGCAGCAAGTTGATTATCAGATTGGCCGAACCCCAACGCCCCATGTGCAGTGGAATACCCCACGCCATCGCCTTAGCCAGCAAACTGTACTGCTCATAACCCACATCACTCAGAACCTTGCCGGTGTACTGATCCAGGTGTAGTACACGATCGGCCAGAGGATCTGTGATATCACCGCTCATAGTGGCTGCAATGGCGGTATAAACATCTTCCGGCTTACTCGGTAAATTAAGCCTGAACCGTGTCATGCCATTGTCCAAGGCGTAACGGATGACACTATCGGCATTTACCGGCATCCCATCCGGAATACCGGTTTCACCCGCCATTGAACCGGATTCAGGTAGCGGAGTCAGCTCCAGATTCCATGGAATCTGCTCCTCAACCCCCGGATTCAGCGACCCGTGAGTCTGATCGGATAGTGGTATCCCTGAGAAAACGCCGGCAGGAAAGCTGTTCCATGTCTGAACCATCTTTGCCCCCCAGATCCCTGTCCATGACAAACCGGAAACCACAAACAAAGCAAGCACCCCTGTCAGGTAAAAACCAGAAAAGGTATGCCACTCCCGCCATGATGCCCGCCCTTTTAATCCGGACTCAGGTTTCATCAGATAACCCGGCTGACGTTTCCGTCGCGCCCACCACATCAGCAAGCCCGTCACTAACAGTATGAGCGTTAAGGCCGCAGACAACTCAATCAAGCCATCACCAAATGCACCTAGTAACAGACTTCCGTGAATATCATCGGCCAGGGCATAAAGAGTCGCATCTTTATTGATCGCGCCCAGTATCTTTCCCTTATAGGGGTCAAGAAATACCTCAAGGTTTACACCGTCTTGTTTCACCAGAAAGCGCACCGGCTCAGCATTATGGGATGGAATCAGTAGCTGACGAACTACCCCGTCCGGATAAGCCTGTGACACCAGATCAACCTGCTGCTGCCAGCTTATCGAAGCCGTCTTTTGCGGCTCGTTAACAGATTCCCTGGACTCAAGCGTTACCAGCTCGGGATAGACCAGAGGCTCGATCACAGGCTTGTAAAGCATCATGATGATGCCGGTGATACTCAGCATCAGCATAAAAGGGATAACATATAGACCTGCCAGCAAATGCCAACGCCAAAGGCGGTTATATTTTCCTTTTAGTTCTGAAGAACCGGCAGCGTTATCCGTCACAGGAATGTTTGAGAGTGTGTTCATCTGATCTTCCACATCAAATTTAAGATGGGGAAAATCTATCAGAGAGTGCAGGCTGGGATGCGCGGTCAAATGTCGCATTTGAGCGCAATTACACGTGGCAAAAAGACGCAGGTAACTCACTAATTTATAAGAACAAACTTAAAATTGAGCGAATATAAAAGCTATCCTTAAGCATGTTTCGAAAGCAACAAAAAAGGCTCCGGAGGAGCCTTTTTAAACCACAGAACCTATACTCTTACGGTTTTATCATCAAAGTGGAACCACTTGTTCCAACGGGCGTTAACCCAAAGTGAGAAGACAATGATCGCCCCGCCGATAGCCAGGCGTGTCAGGTCGACATCCCGGTTCCAGATCAGAATATTCACCACCAACCCCGCAGGAACCAGTGCGTTATTCATGATCCCAAGCGTTCCTGCATCAACAAGACAAGCCCCCTTGTTCCACAGATAGAAACCAAGACCGGAAGCAACCAGCCCCAACCACGTCAAAACGCCCCACTGCAGGGTAGTTGCAGGCAGTTTTTCCGGGTTACCCAGCACCAGGAAGGACGGCAGAACCACCAGTAGCGCCCCCAGGAAGAAGTAACCAAAGAAACGCCACGCAGGCAGATCAACCGGATGACGTTTGATCAGGTTAGCATACCCCACCTGACCGGCGGCAAAAGCGATATTCGCCACCTGCAGCAACAGAAAGCCGGTAATAAAGTCATCGCTCAGATCCTGATAACGGATCACACCAGCCCCGATTACAGCAATTGCCGTTGCAACCAGAGGCGCAACAGAAAAACGTTTGTTAAGAGCATCATCTATAAGTGTCACGTACAGCGGCGTGAAAATAGTGAATAGCAGGACTTCCGGCACGGTTAGGTAGAGGAATGACTGATACAGGCAAACATAAGTAATGCCAAACTGCAGACTGCCAACCAATACGATGCCACCCTTCAGAGAGCCCGGAAGCCCTTTCCAACGGGTGAACGGTAAGAAGATCAGGCCTGCCAACACAATACGGGTCAGAACAGCAAAGTAACTGTCTACCTTTCCTGCCAGATAGACGCCTATCAGACTGAAGGATACCGCCCAGAGCAGGGTAACAAAAACCAGATAGCGCACAGCTTCATCCCTTTTTAGAAGTTAATTCAACCCTTTCAGGGCAGACGGCGCATTCTAACCAATCGGTACCGGTCAACCAAGAAAAACAAACAGAGTTTACAACAGCCAATGAGAATAAATCTCAACAATTGACAGCGCACACACCGAACAAGATAATGATAATAATTATCATAAACTAGGTAAGCATCTAATGATCAAGGAATTTTTCTCTGGAATCGACAACTTTACCCTGTACGACATAATCCAGAATCGTCGCTTTGGAGCTGAGTACCAACCTATCATCGACCTGAAGTCCGGTGACATTATGGCCTGGGAAGGACTGGCCCGATTCTATAATGAGGATGGCGATGCCATACGTCCGGATCTGATTTTTGAAGCCCTTCACGCAGATGAACTAAGCCTTTTTAACGTGGAATATCAGATGAAATGGCTTCAACTGACCGCGGCACCGGCCGGAAATAACCTTTTTCTGAACATCGATCCCCACGCCTTTGCTCTTTTTGGCAATGATGAACGCAACCCGCTTCTGGAGTTGCTGAAAGGCAAAAGTCATCTGGTCGTTGAAATCATCGAAAATACCGATGCTAATGATGCCGCCTACAGCAGCGGTATGGGTAAGGCCTATCGGGATCACGGCCTGAAAATCGCACTGGATGACATTGGCGCGCCAAACAGTATGCTCTCGTTCGATATCCTGTTAGAAGTCGATTACCTGAAACTGGATCGTTCCTGGATCAAAAACCAGAGAAAACAACATTATGAACAACTACTGCACGCTCTCTGCCATTTTGCCCGAGCCAGCGGAAAAAAACTCATCCTGGAAGGCGTTGAGAATGAAAACGATCTGATGTTTGCCCGATACCTTGGTGTTGATTACGTTCAGGGCTTTCATTATCGCCCTCTTTTCCGGTCAGAGAGCCTATAACCCCTTCCCAAAGCAGGGATCCGCCTCCTGACGTTTCTGCCTTTACCCCATGGTCAATGCTGTGGTTCTATTTGCGCCTTTACCCCACGGTCAATGCTGTGGTTTTATTAGCGCCATCGGCTCGGGGAGCTATTTAACCCCGGGTCGTATTTTCTGTAACAGCACTTATTATTCTCTTAGGTCAGATCATGAATCAGGATGCGACACCCCAACAGGATTTCCTTGAAACCGAATTGATCAATCAGGCCAGCCAGGTTCTAAATGCAGAAACCTGGGTGATCCAGATTTTTGTTGTTCTGATGGCAACGGGTCTGCTCAATATTATCCAGGTGCGCTTGCTGCGAAAACTGCATGACGTTGCCAATCAAACACGCACTCCATGGGATGAAGCCTTTATCTACGCCATTCAAAGACCGCTTACTCTGGTTCTTTGGGTGCTGGGTATCAGCTTCAGCTGCAGAATCATCGGGGAAGAAACCGGAAGTACCATTTTTGATGCCGTACCGGCTATCCGGGATGTTCTTGTTATCGCAATGATCGCCATGGCAATGACCCGCCTGATTAAGCGCGCAGAACATAATCTGATTGAAGCAAAAGCCCGTGAAGGCAAACCTTATGACCGAACAACGCTTGATGCCGTTGCTAAGCTGCTTCGGCTTTCGGTCTTTATCACCTCGGGCCTTGTGGCTCTGCAAACACTGGGCTTCAGTGTGTCCGGTGTACTCGCCTTCGGCGGTATTGGCGGCATGGCGGTGGGTTTTGCCGCAAAAGATATGCTGGCAAACTTCTTCGGTGGTCTCACCATTTACATGGATCGCCCTTTCTCTGAAGGTGACTGGATTCGATCGCCCGACCGAAATATTGAAGGCGTGGTTGAGCGTATCGGCTGGCGTCAGACCGTTATCCGGACCTTTGATAAGCGCCCGCTTTATGTACCCAATGCCAGTTTCTCCTCCATTGCGGTAGAAAACCCATCGCGCATGCAGAATCGTCGTATCTATGAAACGATTGGTATCCGCTATGATGATGCCGACAAGATGCGGGAGATCACAGAAGAAGTCCGTTATATGCTTCGCTCGCACCCTGAAATCGACCTTGATCAGACACTGATCGTTAACTTCAACCAGTTTGCCAATTCATCATTGGATTTCTTTGTGTACTGTTTTACCAAAACAACAGACTGGGTCACCTACCATCAGATCAAAGAAGATGTGATGCTGAAAGTGCTGGATATCGTACTATCCAAAGGAGCTGAATGCGCCTTTCCAACATCAACGATACATCTGGCTAAAGATAATCCGGATGAACATAGCTTTAATCGTCAGGCTCTGACCGGAGAAAGCACTCAACCGATGCAATCCAACCGCCCGAAAGAAGCAGCATCATCGCCGATAGAAAGTGATTCGCAATAGTTGAAAACGGCCGTTAACGGCTCAAAAAAACGTTAACGGTCGCCTCTTTTCTCATGGGTTTGTTACCGTGGATTGCACGCGCCGGAAACTCTGATACTTCTAAGAAATCGTCAAATTTATAGCCCGCATCAAAACGCCCTCTGAAAGAAAAAAACAATCAGCTAACCTCAGGTTATATTTGGTGTTTTTTATCTGCTATATTGCTAAACAATCTGCCTCTGCTTGAAAGGCCTGAAATCCACTATCAGGTTCGTTAAAGGATTTAAATCGCATGTATCGCGCCGTAGGTTCAACCGCACTCTCCCTCTTTCTTGGTCTTGTTTCTGTTTTGTCTCCTGTTCTTATGGACCAGAATCAGGCTTTAGCCGCTGACAAAGTTGTGTTGCAGCTCCCCTGGACCCACCAATTTGAGTTTGCCGGTTTTTACGCCGCTAAAGAAAAGGGCTTTTATGCGCACGAAGGTCTTGAGGTTGAAATCCGACCCGGCGGCCCAAGCCAAACGGCAATAGCAGAGGTTCTTAATGGTAACGCTGATTTTGGCGTCACAGGTTCTGAACTTCTGCTTGCACGCACCAGTGGGCAGCCTGTGGTGGCCATGGGAGTGATTTTTCAGCACTCAGCCTCTGGCATGGTCACTCTGGGCGATAACGGTATCTATACGCCACATGACTTTATTGGCCGACGTCTTGAAATGGGGAATCTGAGCAGTGATGCAGAGACCCATGCCATGCTTCAGGCGGAAGGGATTACCGCCCGACAATATGAGCAGGTGCCCTCCTCCTTTTCAATGCAAAAGCTGATGAACAAAAGTGTCAGCGCCGTTTCTGTATTTGTAACCAACCAACCTTTCTACCTGGAACAGCAGAATATTCCGTACCGCCTGATTCTGCCGCGCTCCTATGGTATCGACTTCTACGGCGATACACTCTTCACCCGGGAGCAGGTACTGGAACAAAAGCCAGAGGTTGCCAAAGCCTTCTATCGGGCAACCCTCAGGGGCTGGCGTTACGCCTTTGACCGCCCCAGTGAAGTGATCGATATTATTCTGGAAAAATACAGTGACTTTCCTTTTGCTCACAGTCGTAAGCACCTGGAGTTTGAACATAACGAGATGCAAAAGCTGGTTCTGCCAGATCTGGTCGAACTGGGGCATATGAATATCAGCCGCTGGCGACATATGGCTAACACCTTTGTTTCTTTGGGCCTGCTACAACCGGATTACACCCTTGAAGGTTTTACCTGGTCTCCGGAAGACGATAAGCCTTATCTTGAGAATGCACGCCTTCAGATTATTACTGCAATTATTCTTTGTGCACTCGTCATGGCTTTATTGTTGTTTGCCTTCAATCGACGCCTGCAGGATCAGGTCAGGCAAAATCAGAAACTATTGAGTGAAAAGGAAGAACTGAATAAGAAGGAAGCACTGATGCTCTGGGGTGGCACTATGGGTTATTGGCGCTGGGATCGGGGCAATAACGCGCTCTATCTGGACGAGCAAAGCGCTGTAATTCTTGGCGGCCAACACGAGTCCCGCCTATTCAGCCTTCAGGAAATTCAGGCGGATGAATCCCTTTTGTCCGTTCGCCACTTTTTTTCCTGCTTCAGCGATGATATCCGCCGACAGAAAGACCGTTTTGAACTGGAAGCCGAGCTGGTGGATAACGAAAGTCAGACTTGCTGGGTTCAATGTCGCGGCGAGGTACTTGAGTACATGGACGACGGCAGCGTCAATATCAGTCACGGCATCTTATTGGATATCACTGAAAGCCAGAAAACCCGACATCAGGTTGAACAGCTCACCATCACAGATGCGATGACAGGGGTGCTGAACCGTCGCTATTTTATGAGTCGACTCAGCGCCTTTATGCAACGGGTAAAATTTGGTGAAGGCAACTTCTCTGTCGCATTGGTTGATATTGATCGCATGGAAGTAATCAACACAGAATATGGAGAGCATACCGGTGATTATGTGATCGAAACGCTGTCCGATATCATTCAGCAACAAGTCAGACCGATGGATCTGATCGCACGCTACGCGGGTAAAAACTTTGCTGTTCTTTTACCCAATACCAGCCTTGAAGAAACCCAGATAGCCTGCGACCGAATCAGAAACCATATCGCCCACCACAGGTTTGATACCGGCAATCACAGTTTCTTTGCAACGGTCACCATCGGCATAGTAGAAACCCAGGAGTTTTCACCAACCGAACTAAACAGTAAGCAATTCTTGCACGTCGTAGAAGAACGGGTAAAAACCGGTAAAGAAAAAGGTCGTAACGTTCTGATCACTCGCTCCAACCAAGCACCAACCAATATCTGAACACCGATAATCCAGTCTGCAACCCGACAGACAAGCTTAATCGCCATAACGCACTCCCCAGCTGAGGGAGGCTTCCGCCTCCCTTCGCAACAGGCTTATGCCCAACGAAACCTTCAGGCACGACCACAGCCACTTTGTTAATTACTCAGAAAAGCCTTTTCCACTCAATTAATAGGCGCGCTCTATCCAAAAGATAGCTTTTTCCTACTTCTAACACCATTTGACTTAGATCAAAATATCATCCGATAAAGCACCACTTTCGTATTAACTTCGTCGCACTCTTTTTTCTTAACGTTCCGGTCACTATCTCTTTTTGCGGGATACCCAATCCGGATTCACTTGGAAGCTGGCTAATGTTAAATAACACCTCGATACCCCGTGCCCTCCAGCTGGTTTTTGGAGCCGCAATAACCGCGATTATCGCGTTAAGCATTCATCTTTTACTGTCCATCAACGGCATTCAGAATCAGTTCATAACCGTTGTTGATCGCAATGTCAGCCTGCTCAGTACCGTATCCGACCTGAGATACTACACCGTGACCTACCGGCGATTTGCCCTTGATTATGGGCTGACTAATGACAGCACTGAGCATCAAAAAATTATTGAAACCATCCGCTATAACGATGAGAAAGTCGCTGCGGCGATGGCAAATATGGAGCGGCTGGCAGATACCCCCCAAATAAAAGCTGATATCAACGAATACCAACAGCGTATCGCTGCCTATCGCAAGATGCAGGAAAACTACATCAGTCTGATTGATAGTGGCCGTATCGTGATGGCCCGCAAAGAGATGCTGGGGCCCATGCTGGCTCCCTTCAACAGCATTGTCGACCTGCTGAGCCGTCTGCAAAAAGATCTGGAAGAGGAAGCGATTGCCATTAAGTTGGCTGAAGCTGAAAAAATATCCGGATTGATTCAACTGACTGGATTAGTCGTTGCTTTCATTACACTGTTTCTGATCATTATGAGCGTTATGATCTCGCGCAAAGTCACCCTGCCGCTGGACCGACTGATTGACCAAATGCAGGCTGTTGGTCAGGGCAACCTAAGTCAGCGTCTTAATATGTCGAATTTCCATAAAGATGAACTGGGTACCGCAGCCCGGTATTTTGACCAGATGCAAACCGGCCTGACAACACTGGCCTCGGAGATCAACGACAGCGTTAAAACACTGGAAGCCACCAGTCATACTCTACGGGATCGTGTTAACGAAACTACGCATAATCTGGATACTCAGCGCAGCGAAATCTCCCAAATTGCTGCAGCGACAGAACAGATGCAAGCGGGTTTCAGTGAAGTTGTACAGCGCACGCTGGACGCCTCAGAACAGAGTAATCAGGCCAAATCAGAAGCCGAAGAGAGTCAGGAAAACATTCAGCTTTCGGTTGACCAAAGTGAAGCTCTGGCCGCGGCGCTCAGCCAAACCGCTGAGGTCGTATTGCGACTGCAGAACGACAGCCACAGTATCAGCGTTATCTCTGAAGTGATTGGCAACATCACAGAACAAACAAACCTGTTGGCCCTTAACGCGGCTATTGAAGCGGCACGTGCAGGTGAAGCTGGCCGAGGATTTGCTGTCGTTGCCGATGAAGTTCGTCAACTGGCACAAAAAACACAAACCTCACTGGGTGAGATCAGCGAGATCATCGAATCACTGCAGAAACATGCCGGTGAGGCTGCTGAGATGATGAGCAACAGCGAAGATCAGATGCAAACCGGGCTGGAGCGTATTCGGGATGCCGGAGAGTCTTTTGGACATATTTTAAGTGCTTCGGAACAGATTGCCGGTATGAGCACCCAAATCGCCACAGCAACTGAAGAGCAAACTGCGGTAGCCCGTGATTTAAGCGAAAGCGTCAGTGCTATTCACCTGGCCTCTGACCGTATTGCCGAAGGTGCCCTGGAAACACAATCTGCCTGCGATGCTCTCAGCCAGGAAAGTGACCATCTCAAAGCCCTGGCTGGCCGCTTTAAACTAAGCTAAACCTTTGGGGGGAGAGCGCAGCAGCTCAACCCCCTAAACAACCCGCGTTTTTCCCCTGAATCCCGTAAAGAGAAAAAGATCAGCCTTTGCTATCCTGAGAATTTGCGTTAGAGTGCCCTGCCCTCTGGCAGAGACACCGAATTGACAGGCCAGACTTAAAAAAAACCGACAACCCAATCAGGAGTGCTATGAGCATTCAGGAAATTGCTGTTTCTAACAGCCAAAAGAAAAAGATTCAGAAAGCGATCAATGACGACAGCGTTTTAATCGTTGATGACAATGGCGATCTGGCTGTACAGGCGATCACCTACGAAGTATTCAAGCAAAAAACCCGTGCTACACCGCTGGAAGATATTCTGGGCGAAGACGCTTTGAGCCCGGATGCAGAATATTACGTGTTCAGTTGCTAACCTCTGAATAGCTGACGTATCTGAATAACGATCTTATCTGAATAATGACCGTATTCAGACAATAAAAAGCCCTCGGGACCGTCCTCGTGAATTTTCACATCAGGCATCTTCGAGGGCTTTTTTAATCCTGATACCTAGGCCAGCCTTGTGTGACGTAAGCCTAAAGACCGTCCTGCATCTCTTCAATCATCCAGTCTTTAAACACCTTCATGCCGTATGACAAAGGCCGCTGCTTCTGATAAACCAGATAAAACGACTTATGCGTATCCAGTTTTATATCAAACGGCACAATCAGCTTGCCCTGTTCAATTTCACGGGAGGTTAACGTACTGTCCGCCAGCGCTACACCTAACCCCTCCTGAGCCGCACCCGTTGCCAACTGGCTACTGGATAACTGCAAGCCACGGCTGAAACCCTTATATTCAACCCCTGCCAGCTGTAACCACTCCGGCCACTCATGCAACCGTTTACCTACATGAATTAAGGTGTGATGACGTAGATCTGCCGGTTCATTCAAAGCATGACGTCCTTCCAGCAGCGATGGGCTGCACACAGGTACCAAAAGCACATTACGTAAAAAATGCACTTCAATATCGTGCCAATCACCATGACCGTAGTACACAGCCATATCCGTGTTTTGTTTATTAAAATCGATCAAACCTGAGGAGGCACTAATCTGTAACTCCACATCCGGAAACAGTGCCTGAAAACGATTCATTCGGGGCATCAACCAGCGGATCAGAAAGTTAGGTGCAACACTGATCGTGACAACATCCCGCTCCGGGTTGGAAGTCAGGCGATAAGTTGCTGCTTCAATCTCATCCAGCGCCCCACGTACAGACTGCAGATACTGAGCGCCAGCGGCCGTCAGCTCTACCTTTCGCTTATTTCGACGAAACAGACTCAGACCAAGATATCCCTCAAGACTTTTGATCTGATGGCTGACCGCAGAAGCCGTTATAAAAAGTTCTTCTGCCGCCTGGGCAAAGCTCTCATTTCGGGCTGCTGCTTCAAAAACCCGCAGCGCATTCATAGGAGGTAAGCGTCTGATAAATCACCTGTTTTTTCAGCAGAATAAAACACTACCAATTGATTAGTTTTTCTCATCAATCAGATTAAAAAAGGTCGTTTGTCGAGTTTATACCAAAGTCTTAAGATACGCTCACTTTAGTAGAACACCCAAAGAGATCAGGCCTGAGGCCAAATTCAATCTCTCTCCGGTTCTGCTGAAGCAATCAATCTAACGACTCAACAGGACTTAAATCATGAACAATGACATCAAAAAAGACGCTTTTGGCAACGTTGATATCGAATTTTACGTCGCAAAAGCTAAAGAAGAGCGCGATGAGTACATTTCAGAACTGATCACTAATCTGAAAGCAACTATCGCTTCTAAATTGAGCATTAAGCTGCCAAAAATCAGCCTGCACTTCGGTCGTCACGCTCACTGATTTCTTCTGAGACAGACGCGGACGCCCCACTGAAGGCGAGTTGTTGTAAAGCCGACCATCATCCCTGTCAGGATGTAAAACCGGCGTTACAAATTATCTTGTCAGTCAGCCTGTTAAGCTGTGGATCAACCAGAGCCTTAAAGGCCGGAAAATGACTGAGAGAAAAAGAAGTACTACCGGAACTCATAAGCTTTTCCCCTAACGGGGGCACCCATCTATTGATGGCGGGGCTTATGCGAAGGCACTCAGACTATGAATGTGCGTTGAGAAGCTTACTGGCATTAAGGTGTAAACCAGCCAGCAAGATAAACCACTGCCAGATAGCGCAGGGTTTTACCCGTAGCCACCAAAGCTAAAAAGGGCAAAAGGCGCACTTTCATTATCCCCGCGATAAGCGTCAGTACATCCCCCACCACAGGCAACCAGGCCATCAGAAGACTCCAGACACCGTAACGCTGGAACTTAGCCTGCATACGTTCAATCTGCTCCGCTTTAAAGTAGAACCAGCGTTTATGCTGGTATTTCAGCAGATACTTTCCCAGATACCAGTTCACAACCGCCCCAAGAGTATTCCCCAGCGACGCAACAACCACCAGCATCACCGGATCATGCCCTTGTTGAAGCAAAAAAAACAACCAAGCCTCAGAGTAAAACGGAAAGATAGTCGCTGCCATAAACGCAGACAAGAACAGGAACACCAACTCCAATCTAGCGCTCCTTAGTCTGCGGTTGATTCAGTTTGTAACGATCCCGCCTCAGATGCTGACAAAAGTGCAGAATACCTTTTCGATCTAACGCGTACTCTTCAAAATCTTCCGCCAAAAACAGGCGGCCTGTGAAGTGCTGACGGGCCTCATGGCGAATCTCTTCGATGCTGCGATCCCGCTTTTTACGGGCATCTTTCAGATATCTGGGGCTAAAATGCGTCAGAAGTAAGTTACCCAGCTTTATGCCTTGTGCAAAACGGGAAACCATCTTCGCCGACGAATGCTGCGGCTCAGGACCGACATGATCCAGCACTTCCTGCGTATAAGTCGACTCATGCACCAAAAGGTGTGCATCGCGACACGCCTGCGCCAAGAGCTCAGGACTGTCGTTATCACCGGCAATAACGGCCACACGGCCAGGCCAGGAATCGAACGTGTACTCGCTGCTTTTCAGCTCTGTGCCATCGGGCAGAGTGACATCTTTACCCGCCTGCAGCAGGCCTAAGTGATCACCAGAAGGAATGCCTTCTCTGTTCAGACGCTCAATATCCAGTTTTCTCGGCACCCCGACTTCTTCAAACCGGTAGGCCCAACTTGGCACCCGATGGCTTAAAGGATAAGCCGAAATCCGAAAGCCTGCCCGGGTCAGATCCAGGGTTTCCGTCACGGGAATAAACTCCAGAGGAAACGTAATATAAAGGTCAGTCAGCTCAATAACCGCCTGAAGGTAACGCCAGACCTGCTCCGGAGCGACAAGGGTCAGCGGCTCTGTCCGGCCGTTCAGCTGACAGGAGGCCAGTAGCCCCGGCAAACCATAACAATGATCACCGTGCTTGTGGGTAATCAGAACAACAGCAAGCTTTTGCGGTGATAAGGGCGTATACAATAATTGATGCTGTGTAGCTTCCCCACAATCCACCAGAGCCCAATGTTTGCTCTTTTCCGGCTGAATAGCGGTAGCGCTGACATTTCGATGACGGGATGGCGCACCGGATGCGGTGCCTAAAAAAGTAATCTGCACGGATAACTCTTTATAAACAAAACGTTAGTCTTTATTGATCCGGGTAAGTTACCACAGTTCCTCAACAAAACCTGCGCCAATCAACTCATCAGGCGTCGAAATCCTCTGATGATATGCAATAAGGTCACACTACCCGCCAATGCTAACCAAAGCGGATTTCCCTCGTAAAAGCCCAGACCAGCCAAACTACAGAGCGACCCCAGCGCAATCCAGGACCTGCCCGATGTCGTTTTTCTTTTCATCGCAATAACCTCTTCAACTATTTTAAACAGCGTTCAAAATAAAACTGGAAATTATGAACACCGTTTAATATATTAGAGCGAAAGATCAGGCTGTCAATTCAAATTTCAGGGGCATTAACCATGGCCAGAAGAAAAGATCACACTCACGAAGAGCTGAAACAACTGGCTCTTGATGCGGCGATACACCACCTCAGGGAAGATTCCGCCCAATCCTTAAGCCTCAGAAAAATTGCTCAGGCCGTAGGATACTCTCCCGGCACCCTGATCAATATTTTTGGCAGTTACGACCATCTGCTGTTGAGCGTAAACGCGATTACACTGGATCAGCTGGCCAATCGTCTGAAGCAAACCACAGGTGAAGATCAATTATCCCCTATGAATCAGCTACAAACATTCGCTCGTCATTATCTGGAATTCTGTCAGCAGCATCCCTATCAGTGGCAACTTCTGTTTGAGCATCAACTTCCGGGCGGGGAAACGATTCCCCAATGGCAGCAACAGCGCATTGACCGCCTGTTTGCCATACTGGAGCAGGCCTTAGCTATTCTGGCGCCCGCAGCCGGTGCTCAGGCCCTGCATGAAGCATCCCGTACAATCTGGGCGTCTGTCCATGGTATCTGCACGCTCTCTATCGAAGACAAACTCTTCGCAGACCCCTCTCTTGATGGCCATAAGATGGCACAATCTCTGATCAATCATTACGTCGGATCATGGCTGCAAACGTCGACGACCGAAACAACCAGCGCTGAGCGCCATATAGAAAAAGGAAACGTCAATGAGCACTCATAACCAGTTTACGTTACTGACCAAGCGTCGGTTTCTGCCCTACTTTCTGACTCAGGCACTCGGGGCTTTTAACGACAACCTCTATAAAAACGCACTACTGCTGATGATCGCCTTTGGGGGCCTTGCCACCAATGAAGACAGTGCGTTACTGACAAATCTTGCCGCTGGTCTCTTCATTCTGCCCTTTTTTCTTTTCTCTCCGATTGCCGGTCAGATTGCCGACAAAATGGAGAAATCCCGACTGATCCGACTGGTGAAATGGTTGGAGGTTGTCATTATGGCACTCGCCGCCCTGTGTATTATCAGCGGATTCACCTGGGGATTGATGGCTCTGCTGTTTCTGATGGGCGTTCAATCGGCACTCTTTGGCCCAGTGAAGTTTGCCATGCTGCCTCAACAACTGAGCAAAGATGAATTAGTCGGTGGTAATGCACTGGTTGAAATGGGTACTTTTCTGGCGATTCTGACGGGTACGATCTGCGCGGGACTTTTGTTTGATATCGAAAACAGTTCCTATTGGATCGCTTCCGGAGTCGTACTTTTCGCCTTGTTGGGGGTAGTCACCAGCCGTTTTATTCCCAACGCCAAAGCCAATGATCCAAACCTTAAAATCAACTGGAATCCCCTAACGGAGCTTGGCCACACGCTACGCCAGGCCAAAGAGAACCGAGCTGTTTTCCTCTCAATTATCGCCATCAGTTGGTTCTGGTTTATTGGTGCCAGCTACCTCACTCAGTTTCCGAACTTTACCAAAGACAATCTCGGCGGCTCTACCCAACTGGTTACGCTTTTACTGACGCTGTTTTCCGTGGGCGTTGCCTTGGGTTCTCTGATCTGTGAAAAACTATCAGACCATAAGATTGAGCTGGGTATTGTTCCTATCGGCTCTCTGGGCATGAGTATTTTTGGTATTGATCTCTGGTTTGCCCTGGATCACGTTCAGATCGGCGCGGCAATGTCTGCCAAAGACTTCATCAGCAATTCCGCTAACTGGCGTCTGATGTGGGACATCGCTTTGGTAAGTGCTTTTGGCGGCCTTTTTGTTGTTCCGCTTCAGGCTCTGATCCAGCAACGAAGTGATGAGAAGAACCGGGCCCAGATTATTGCTGCTAACAACGTACTCAATGCCCTTTTTATGGTGGTTAGTGCAGCTTTCGGCATCCTGTGCCTGTCCGTGCTAAAACTCTCTATTGGAGACTACTTTCTGGTACTGGCTCTGATCAACATACTGGTTGCCCTCTATGTCTACAGCCAGGTAACGGAGTTTGCTCTGCGTTTTATGGTCTGGATTTTGAGCCATACCCTCTACCGGGTATCCAAAAAAGGGTTGGAACATATTCCTGAATCCGGTCCGGCGGTTCTGGTTTGCAACCATGTCAGCTACATGGATGCACTCCTTATCGCAGGAGCCTGCCCTCGTCCGGTTCGCTTTGTTATGGATAAACAGATCGCAGAGATGCCGGTGATGAAACACTTCTTCCGACTGGCAAAGACCATTCCTATCTGTCCGCCAAAAATTGACCGCCAACTGTTTGAGCAATCTTTTATCCGTATCAAAGAGGAGCTGGATGCCGGTGAGGTGGTCTGTATTTTCCCGGAGGGCCGTCTGAGCAAAGATGGCGAGCTTGCCACATTCAAAAAAGGTATTGAGCGCATTATCGGTGAAAGCCCGGTGCCGGTTGTGCCTATGGCTCTGGAAGGACTTTGGGGCAGTTTTTTCAGCCATAAAGATGGACGAGCACTAACCAAACGCCCGAAACGCTTCTGGTCTAAAGTAACCCTGAAGGTTGCGCCAGCCGTTGAGGCTTCCGAGGTTAGTGCAGCATCACTTCAGGAGAAGGTTCAGGCGTTACTGCAAGAGTAATTTCTGCTATAGTCGCGCCCCTTATCTTCCTGTGCGGAAACGGCTTAACTCTGTTTCCGCACAGTTGTTTTCCGTTCCCCGATAACCCTGAAACCAGAGACAATCAACGTCATGCCATTTGCCACATTAGGATTAAACGAGTCGCTTGTTCAAGCGGTCATTGAACAGGGTTACACCACGCCAACCCCGATTCAGCAGCAGGCGATTCCTCAGGTTATTGCGGGAAAAGACCTGATTGCAGCAGCACAAACCGGTACCGGTAAAACCGCCGCTTTTGTTCTGCCGATTCTGCATAAGCTGGATCCGGAAAAGAAAGTCCGTGCCAAGCGTATTCAGGCGCTGATTCTGGTGCCAACCCGTGAACTCGCCGTTCAGGTGGAAGCCAGCGTTCAGAGCTATGCCAAACACCTGAATGTGCGCTCTATGGCGATGTTTGGTGGCAGCAAGATTGATGATCAGAAAGAAGCCCTGATTGATGGTATTGATATTCTGGTAGCCACTCCCGGCCGTCTGATCGATATGATCTACCAACGTGCCGTGCAGCTGGATGAGCTGGAGTATTTTGTCCTTGATGAAGCCGACCGCATGCTGGATATGGGCTTTATCGCAGATATCAATAAAGTTATCGAGCGCCTACCCCAGCAGCGTCAGAACCTGCTGTTCTCCGCTACGCTTTCGGATGACGTTCGTCGTCTGGCTCATACCGCACTGAGTCAGCCGGTCGAGATCCGCATCGAAAAAACCGCAGCGGCAGAGCCTAAAATTGAACAGTGGATCATCACCGTTGATAAAGACACCAAATCAGCCCTGTTAAGCCACCTGATTACCGAAAACAACTGGGATCAGGCGCTGATCTTTATCCGTACCAAACATGGAGCCGCCAAACTGGCCTCTCAGTTGGAAAAGCGCGGCATTATCGCCGACACCATCCACAGTGGCCGCAGCCAGAAAGAACGCACCCGCGTGCTGGATGCTTTTAAATCCGGTGAGCTGAAATATCTGGTGACCACAGATGTGACCGCCCGTGGTATCGATATCGACCAGCTGAGCCGCGTAGTCAATTACGATCTGCCCCAGGAATCTCAGGATTATGTGCACCGCATCGGTCGTACCGGCCGGGCTGGTGCCACCGGTGAAGCGATCTCTCTGGTATCCAAAGATGACTTTAAAAACCTGATCGCCATCGAAAGCCGCATCAATCAGCTGCTGGAACGCCGCGTGGTAGAAGGCTTTGAACCCCGTAAAGAAGTACCGATCACCAAGCTCAACTTTGTACCGAAAAGCGGCAAAGTAGTCGCAGGTGCAGATGAGGCGGATCGCCCACGCTTTAAGCGCAAGACTCCGGAAGGCGACAAGGGTACGCGCCCTGAAAACCGCTCGCGCCCGGAAAGCCGTTCACGTCAGGAAAATGGCCGGGGTTCTTCAGACAATCGTCGCCAGGGTCAGGCTCCACAGCGCCGTAGCAGAGACAGCAACGAAGGTAAGCCTGCTGATCCATGGGCGAAATTCCGCAAATAAAACAGTCCCTCCCGGAAGCACTTTCATATAAATCGGGTGGAGGTAAAAACTACCCGATTTATTCGTCACTGCTGCCGTACTGCTCCAGCTTTTTCAGCCGATGTTTCCAACGCCTGCGGGCATAACGGCGCATATTGGGAATATCGTCGGTTTCATCCATGATGGGTTTGCCCAGTATGGTCTCGATCACATCCTCCATAGTCACCAAGCCCAGCCAGCTTCCATACTCGTCATAAACCAGAAACTGGTGCTGACGCTCCGTTAAAAACAGTGCCATCAGACCTTTAACACTCAGTTTATCGGATACCACTTTGACCGGCTTCAGGTGCTCGCGCACACTTTGCCCCGGTTCTGCGTGTACCATGTCAAAACGGAACAGCATACCCAACGGAGCTTCGTCACTATCCAAAACCGGATAGCGGGAAAAACGGCCATAACGGATCCGCTCGGTAAACTCTGCCACCGTCAGATCCGGCGGGATAAACTCGCAAACGGTTCGCGGCGTCATAATCTGGCCAGTGTGAATATCATCCAGGTCCAGGATATTAGCGATCACACGCTGCTCATCTTTATCCAGCTCGTCCATCTGCCGCCCCAACGTCGCCAACGCTTTGATCTCCTCCCTTAGATCGTCTCCTTCTGTCTGATTCTGGAACAGTTTCATAATCTGATCTGATAACCAGATAAAGGGACGCAGCAGCAGGATCAGACTGTTCAAAATAGGAGGCAGGAATGGCGCGATACTGCGCCAATAACGAGCACCAATGGACTTAGGCAAAATCTCAGACAGCACCAGAATCAGCACGGTCATAACCGCAGAGGCTGCGCCCAGATATTTGTCACCAAAAACAAGGGCCACCTGAGCCCCCACTCCGGTGGCACCAACGGTATGGGCAAATGTGTTTAGCGTCAGAATAGCGGCCAATGGCTGATCAATTCGGTCTTTCAGACGCTGCAAACTGGCGTGACGCTTGGGGTGATCTTTCTTTTGTTTCGCAATAAAACTGGGCGTGATGGATAAAAGAGAGGCTTCAAGCACGGAACAGATCAGCGAAACCCCGATGGAGAGCACAGCAAATGCAATCAATAGTGTCATACAGTGTTCATCCTTTTATCGTTATTGCGCGATTACCGAGCCTGATAGCCAATATGGCAGGTCACCGGTCTTCAGGGCGATAACACTGAGAACCTAAAAGACAAACCAAATTCCGTATCCGGCCTGGGGAAGTCCGGATACGGTATCGGCAAAGCTTTAGCCCTGCTTCATATCAGCAATAAAACGGTCGGACTCCTGAATTGCAGTGGTCATCTCTTTGATCATCAGATCCACATCCTGACGGATACCGTCCAGCTCGCCTTTCAACGCACCGACCGCACGGGCATTCAGGTTATGTTTCAGGAACAGAACGTTGTCCTGAAGCGCTGATAGCACCGGCTGCATGCGGGCTTCAGCACGCTTCATCGCACGAATCAGACTCTTGTAACGGCTACGGGTCTCGTTCAGCTGACGCTCACTCTGACGACGCAGGCTGGTGCTGGTATACAGGTTCAACTCCTCTTCCCACTCGTCAAATAAAGCCTCGGCCACGTCTTCAACTTTTTCGATACGCTCTCGCACATCTTCTGCTGCGGCTTCACTGTCTTCATATTCCGCGTTTAGGCGATCATAAAGCTCTTCCAACTCACCGCCATTAAAACTGACTACAGCACGATACTGATCCAGCGCGGATTTAAACTGCTCCTGGGCTTCCTGCTGGGATTCTTTGGCGTTATCGACCCGATCCACCAGAATATCCCGCTTGTGTACCCCCACCTGCTCCATGGCAGAGTAATAGGTACTTTGACAGGCAGAAAGCAGAGGTAATGTCCCGGCCAGTAATATGACTTTAAGCCCAGATCGGATACGTTTCATGGAAATTCTCTAGTCGGTTGTAATCCTGTTATTTTGTCAGTCAGGAAGCCCTTTGTTAAGCAAAAGGCTTCTGCATCAGTATGTTATTTCACTTGTGAGTGATGACTGAGATACACTCTCAGTTAATTCAACCTGATTTGATTAACGCTAATCTAACTAACTCTAAAAGGTCGCTTATGAGTCTGTTTTCATCACTGAAATCACTGTTTTCTGCCGGAGAAAAAAAACCTGCAGCGCCTCAGGAACAACCCTCCGAAACCTACGGTGATTACCTTATCACCCCTGCCTCAGTGCGCGAAGAGCACGGCTTCCGCATCAATGGCACGATTGCCAAAGGCGAACAGGTACACACCTTTATCCGCGCCGATACGCTTCCATCTGCAGATGAGTGTGCTAAAGAGATGATTCGTAAAGCCAAACAGACAATTGATCAGCAGGGTGATCGTATTTTTGATTAATCCCCGGGATTAAACATTATCAACGGCAAGGACGCCGCCACTCCAGCGATCATTATGCCCTGACCGGAACAGCCTCCTAGTCAAGCCGCAAAATTCAGCCTGCTTTAAATCAGCCACCGCTATAACCCCTGGTTTTATAGGTGTTTTTGTTGCAATATAAGAATCAAATCAATAATGATTCTCATAAAATTGAGGCCGACAATGAAAAAGTGGCTCCTTGCCCTGCTTTGCACATTATCCCTGGCACAAAGCGCTGCTGCGTCTGACAAACTGATTCAGCTGGTTGAGTATATTGGCGCAGACTACAGCGCTGCAGTTGCTCAGGGCGAGATTATCAGTGCCGATGAATTTGCCGAAATGAGCGAATTCTCAGAACTTATTGTCACCGAGGCGAAACGTTACCGTAACGATAACCTCAATCAGCAGGCTCTTCATCTGGCGGAACAGGTTGCCGCAAAAGTTGATTCGGCTCAGATCCGAAAGACAACCGCCAGGTTACGCCAAAAGATCTTTGCATTAATGCCTCAGGTTGAGCTGCCCGCGTCACCACCCGCTTTAAATCATGGACGCCAGCTTTATCGGGAAAACTGTACTCAGTGCCATGGCGCTCAGGGCTTTGGTGATGGCGAGCTGGCCAAAAATCTGACACCCGCACCGACCGACTTTCACGATAGCGAACGCTACCAATCCCGCAGTTTGTTTGGTCTCTTTAACACCATCAGTCACGGAGTAGATGCAACCGGGATGCAAAGCTACGGCCACCTACCGCTTCAGGATCGATGGAATCTGGCGTTTTATGTCGGCTCGCTGGCGACACAACCGGTGGACAATACCTTCTCCGATGAGCTGCTGCAGCCCCATCAGATCAAGCGCCTGATCACCTCTACCCCTCAGGACCTGCAAAACAGCATGGGACAGCTGGGCAACCGCTGGATGATGTACTTCCGTCAGCATCCGGATGCCGTTTTTTCCGCCAAAGCGGCGTCACCCTGGGAGATCGCTCAGGATTACCTCAACAGCGTGACCCGTCATCTGGATGACAGAACAACCGCCCATACCCTGGCGGTGTCGGCTTACCTGGAAGGCTTTGAACTGGTCGAACAACAACTGGATACCGTGGATAAGCCACTACGCCTTGAGATTGAGAAACAGATGATCAGTCTGCGCAGCCAACTGAAAGGCGATACGTCTGATGCTGAGATCCGCACTCAGGTAGACAGCCTGAACACCTTGATTGATCAGGCCAAGGGAGTTCTGAGCAGCACCCAGCTATCACCCGCCGCCGTCTTCACCCTCAGTTTACTGATTATTCTGCGGGAAGGTCTTGAGGCTCTATTGGTCGTTGCTGCGATTATGGCCGTTGCCAAAAAGACCGGTCAAAAAGGGCTGCGCCGTGCAGTTCACGGCGGCTGGATCGGCGCGCTGGCTCTGGGAGCCGTCACCTGGTTTATCGCTAATTCGATGATCGATATCTCAGGAGCCAGCCGGGAGGTCACTGAAGGTAGCACGGCTCTGATTGCGGCTGGCATTCTCTTCTATATGGGCTTCTGGATGCACAGTAAAACCAATGCCAACCAGTGGCAGAAGTTCATCGAAGAGAAAGTGGGCAAAGCGTTGTCAGGCTCAACCCGCTGGGCTTTGGTGTCACTGGTATTTCTGGCGGTGTATCGTGAAGTGTTCGAGACGATACTCTTCTATCAATCCCTCTGGATACAGGGAGGTAGCGTAGCCGCCCTACACTTCGGCTCAGGTTTAGCATCCGGAGTCGCAATTTTAGCGGTAGCAGGCTTTGCTCTGCTCAAACTGAGTACCCGCTTGCCACTAAAATGGTTCTTTGGCGGTACTGCTGTCTTTATGCTGGTGCTGGCTATTGTTATGGCGGGTAAAGGGATGGCAGCTCTTCACGAAGCGGGCATCTTTCACTCCGGTGTATTGGCGCTTCCGGAGGTTGATCTTCTGGGCATCTATCCGATCTGGCAAAGCCTGCTGCTTCAGGCTCTATTGACAGGCATTGCAGTCATCTATCTGCTCAAGCCAAATAAAAACAGCTGAGACAAAGGGTTGGAAGCCCCAAAACCGATCGTAAAAGCCCGATAAATGAAGAGCCGCTCTAACGTTAGGCTCAGTTTTTATCGGGCTTTTTCGTGGATGTTGTTAAGCATTCAAAGCTAGTAAGAAAATGCGACCGCCTCAAGGCGATCCAGTGAGTCGCCGAAGGTGAAACTGAATGGTCGTCCCAGTCCCGCAGCCATATCGCGACAACGTTGCTTCAGGTGAGCATGCTCATAGTAAGAGACTTTAGCATTCTCATGAGTGATTTCTCCCAGAGATCCCACGAAAAGCTCAACTTGACTCATAGGCCGCTTATCCAAAGGGCTCATAGCGCCATTACTCAGCTGAGTTGAGAGAAAAATCTCACGGTTATCAAGCCGGGTCTGTAGCTCGGGCTGATCCAGAGTAACGGTAGCAGGAATCCGGTAGATGCCATAGCGACTGCTATACAGACGGGTCAGACTCACTTTGGCCAGGCTACCATCTTCCGATGCAACATCTATGCTACGGAACGGAGTGCTTGCCAATACTTTTAAGGCAACACTGCATGTCGCCTCAGATGTGGCGTCTTTACGGCCTTCCATTGCTGCAGCAAACATATCCCGCAACCCATAAGAAGTACCAATCAGAACATCATCCGGTTTAAGTCTTAGGCTGTATTCAGGATCAAGGTTTGCAGCATCCTCCAGCGCATAGCGTCGCATATCTTGACTCATCTGATCCCGTTGCAGAGTAAAAATAGCCCCCAGAGTTTCTTTGCGATCTGCAATGTGCTTCTTAAGCGCTTCAACGACCTGCTTTTTCTGCTCGTCAGAGATGCCACCGAATCTGTCTGTGGTCAAAATCAAGGACGTGCGGGTACTATCGTCTTCGTTTTCAAGAATGCGTACTGCGCCATCTTTGATTCCAACCTCTTTGAGCAGCTGGCCTATTTCATCGTGATAGACCTGCTTAATCCGATCACCGGTTTCATAATTAAGACCATCACTCACCCTATCGCCAAAAGTCAGGGTAGCAAAATCACTGTTACAGCCCGCCAAAAGCAAGACGGTTACTAACAGGGTAACGCGGGAAAGCTGACGCATCGGGACTTCCTTCAACCTACAAATAGAGTAATTGCGTCAGGATTTTAATAAGATCAGACAACGAAGGCAAAGCGGAAATTCGATGGGAGTTCAACAGCTTGCAAATATCAATCAGCGTTTGAATGTTATATTATAACGTCCATCCTATTCATCCTCTCACCATCGAGTTGATAGACGCTTATGACTACTCTGACGATTCAAACCCCGGACGACTGGCACCTGCACCTGCGTGATGGCGATATGCTGCCGGAAACCGTACCAGCCACCGCCCGCTGTTTTAAGCGCGCCATTGTGATGCCGAATCTGGTGCCTCCTGTGACCAACACCGAGATGGCGATGGCCTATCGTCAGCGCATTCTGGATGCCCGTCCTACCGGTAGTGATTTTGAGCCGCTGGTGACACTATTCCTCACCAACAACACTTCAGCGCAGGATATTATCGACGCGAAAGCTGCTGGCATTGTTGCTGCCAAGCTGTATCCGGCTGGTGCAACCACTAACTCAGCTGCTGCAGTAAAACAGCTGGAAGCCATGTACCCTATCTTCGAAGTGATGCAGGAACAGGGCATGTTGCTGCTGGTTCACGGCGAAGTGACCGATCACCATATTGATATCTTTGATCGTGAAAAAGAGTTTATCGATCAAAAGATGGTGCACATCGTTAACAACTTCCCAAATCTGAAGGTTGTTTTTGAGCACATCACCACTTCGGATGCGGCTCAGTTTGTTCAGGCTGCCGGTGACAATATCGCCGCGACCATTACGCCTCAGCACCTGCTGCTGAACCGTAACGACCTGCTGGTGGGCGGTGTACGTCCGCACAACTTCTGCCTGCCGGTTCTGAAGCGCAACACCCATCAGGAAGCGCTGCGCGCCGTGGTTAAATCCGGTTCACCGAAATTTTTCCTGGGAACGGACTCTGCGCCACACGCCAAAGAAGCGAAAGAAAACGCCTGCGGTTGTGCCGGTTGCTACAGCGCATGGAGCGCCATCGAGCTGTACGCTCACGTGTTTGAAGAGCTGGACGCACTGGACAAACTGGAAGGTTTTGCCAGCCACTACGGCCCGGACTTCTACGGACTGCCACGCAATGAAGGCACCATCACTCTGGTGCGTGAAGACTGGACGATTCCGGATGAGATCGAACTGCCGAACGGCAAGCCGATTGTGCCTTTCTTTGCAGGCCAGCAGGTACACTGGAAGCTGCAGGATTAATCTAATCCGCCGCTCCAGAGATCCCCGGTCATTAATCAATGGCCGAGGATTTTTTTATTCAATAAGCCAATCTGCAGGTCAGCCTTGCACAGGGATAGTGTAGGTTGTAAAACTGCGCCCCAACTGCTCACTTCGCTCAACTTTACTGGCTATTTTGGCTAACGACCTGTACTCCGGCCGGGTTTCCAGCAGATGGAAAACCACTTCTTTATGCCCCATCTCACCAGCCCAGGCCATCAGAGACCGGAAAATTGAGATCCCCGCACCCCAAAAGCCCTGAGAAATCACAATCGCTAACTCAAAACCGCTCTCATCAGGCTGAATACCGCACCAACCCGCCAATACCCCATCAACAGACACAGCACGAATACGACAGCCATCAAGGGAGTCCAGTTCGATCTTGGATTCCATCCACGCCTTAAGGCTCGCCCGGTCAAAATAGGGATGATCGATCAGGTGTGTTCTGAGTGAATCCTGATTCACCACCGCCAGTAATGCGTCAGGGTCAACCTGATCAAAATGCTGGAATTCAATATGGCTCATAATCGCTTACAGCCTAGCTGAGATCCCCGGCTATTCGTTCTATAGTGACTTTCTCCAGCTTGTGCTCGCGATTGCTCCAGAAAGCCAGTACATCATCTTTCGTGAACTCGTTTTCATCCGCCAAAGCCGAGCGCAACGCCCATGCCAGCAAATGATTTGGGTTCAGCCAAAAATCATACAGTTGGTACATATGATGATCGCATAAATGGACCTCACAACCGTTTTGCTGCGTCATAACAAACCAGTCACCGGCAGGGTCAGTACCCAGCGAGAAAAAGGTGTCCTCTGACTTAAAATCATCCAACTCAGCTTTAAAATCAAAGCCGATCATGCTCTGTCTGAAAGGCCAGATAAAAGGAAAAGCACCCACACGGTTCAGATTAATATAGTTTTCAAACCAAGCGTGCCAGTCAGCAGGCAGCACCTGCTTATAATCAAATAATGATGCTGGCTCAGACGTTAGCGCATCCACATATTCCAGATCTTTCAGGCTTTGACACTCCAGAAGAAACTGACCCGGAAAATAATCATCACTAATCGGATCGGTAATTAACGTCAGTAACTCAGTTTTGTTCATCGTGTTTTCCTATGTAAATAATGAAACGACAGGGCGACAAAGATCCCCAGTGTCAAAGCCACAATGCCCAGATAGGGCCAGGAAGGATAAGCAAACAGCGCCCCCGGCAAAGCGCCAATCAAAAAAGCAGACAGATAGTTATTCAGCCGGAACAGACTCAAAAGTTTATATACCAGCAAGCCGTATGTAGCCGCGATAACAAAGCAGACAATACTGGTGTAAAAGGTGATGACGATGACCGAACGGATCAGCTCGTAAATCCCCTCTCCGTTATCTGCGGTCTGCCATTGAAAATCCGGTAAGAAGATCATCAAATACAGCACCGGAGAGATAAGAAAACTGCAACCGAAGACCGATTTCACCAGACATTCCAGCGTGCTCCTTGCCGAAGATTCTTTCCCTTTCATGTTTTCCCTATAGCTGGTGGTGTGGTCTTAAGATAATTTGGCTAGTTCAGCGTCGAGAAAGGAGCGAACAGGATTTCTGCGTGTCATGTTTTCGAAAAACAGAGATTCCACTTCTTCAGATGCAAGATGCTGGTCAAACGCCTCAGCCACCGAAGAAGCCTCCGCCTCTACTGAAACCGATGTCTTTCCGGGTTTACCGCTTTTAAGGGCTGCAAAACCCGTGAAAGTGACCACTTGCTCAAGGGGATAGGCAGCAACCCGAACCGGATAGAAGAGCGTACCGTCAATTCTCACCTTTTGTCCCAATGAAAAACCAAAATGTTTCGCCATCAGTTTCCAGGCTTCAATCAGGTTTGGGCGAATAACAAAGTTCAGCTCTCGCAACCAGGTATGCAGCACATCCAGATCCGGCGGATTATCGTAACCCGCCTCCGTCATATTCAGATAACACCCGGCAAAATGAGAAACCAGCAGATCATACGAGTACTCTGCCCGCCCCAGCGACAACATCCGCCCCCGAGCCTCATTAAAAAGTGTAGCGTCATCCATAGTGATAGTCCTTGTTGTTATGCCACGGCTCAACCGCTTCGCAAAGCAGGGCCATGCAGATATTCCCTAAAAAAACCCCGACGCTAAGTCGTCGGCTTTTCCAGCTCGTGAATCTGATAGGTCAGTTCTTCGGCTTTTTCATTAAAGAGCGTCTGGGCATCAGACAGCCCCTGATTGTAAAAGTGCGGCCCGATCTCCTTAGCGAAGAAATCGATCAGGAACTCGGCTTCAAAACCGCCGATATCCTGATCCAGTTCATCGGCAAAGTAATCTTTGATTTTAGCGACGATACGGGCGGTATCGTCTTTGGAGAGTTTTATATCGGTCATAGAGTTTGCTTGGTTTTGCGGACTTTAAAATCATCGCTTGGCAATCTAACAGATAATAGCCTGATCCTGAATTGCCCTGAATCTCATTCGATACCATAATTGGGTATATATAGGTATTTCGGAGCAAACAGCATGGCTAAAAACACCAGTATAACCTTGGGCGACCACTTCGAGGGTTTTATCTCTGAACAGGTTCAAAGTGGTCGCTATGGCTCGGCCAGTGAAGTGATCCGCTCAGCCCTGCGCCTGCTGGAAAATCAGGAAGCCAAGATGGAAACCCTGCGACAGCTGCTGCAACAGGGCGAACAAAGCGGCGATGCGGATTATGACCTTGATAGCTTTATCAAAGAGCTGGATAGCGAAGAGCTTCGATGAAACCCTTCACGCTGACGGTCGCGGCGAAAACGGACTTACGGGAAATAGCCCTGTTTACCCAGCGCCGCTGGGGCAAAGAGCAACGGAATGCCTACCTGAAGCAGTTTGATAATTCATTCTGGTTATTAGCGGAAAACCCGGATATTGGCAAAACCTGTGATGAGATCCGAGCGGGATACCGGAAATTCCCGCAGGGAAGTCATGTGATTTTTTACCAGCAAACGGGCAACCAGCAGATCAGGGTTATCCGTATTCTTCATAAGAGTATGGATGTTATTTCGCTGGTATGTGCTTAACGCCCAATTAAGGTGCGAAGCACGCGACCACGACACTTAATTTGACCACCGTAATCACTGAACTTAACCCAAACCAAAAATGCCAAGCGTGCTGAATCACTCTTAAATTGTTTGTTATATGCGTGACTTAAACAAGGCACCAGCTTGGACATACAGCAGCACCCTCTTCCATATCAAGCTGATTGTGAAGGAAGAATGTTATAAATTCATTGGCTGCCTCAACCACACACATACCCTCTGGAATTTGCTTGCTACACCGGATTGCATCGTGTGCAATATTGAAAAAACCAGTCCCAGATATGACATGTCTATATTTATTTATAGCGTCATCGTCTTGTGTTGAAAGATTAATAGCATTACCTATTGCTGTCATTTGCACTATGTACAAAAATTCTTCTTGTTTAGTCATATTTACTTCCTCTTTACCTAGCATATAACGCACAGCTTTGCGGCAATTTTGGAGCCGCGAAGCGGTGAAGAAATTGTCCGACAACAGTGACTGGTAGGCTTTTTAAAGCGAGGCACCATCATCAAGCACCGTCAACAAACTTTTGTCTTCAACCTCAATACATCCATCAAAAAGATATTCCCATGACTCCTTCTCAGAAAACTGCATTCCCGACCAGTAGTTCGCGATATACTCTTTCTTAGGATTCAAAACGTACTCGTCATACCACGAGACATCTGCCTTCGTAATACCGAGGCAGACTGATATCTTGACATCCAGAATTTCGACTTCGGGCCCAAGCATAGATTGAATGAGATTCACCCCTGCAACTGTTCGCTCAGCGAGATAGATACATGTTAACCGGCTTACCTTTTCAGGGTAGTGCTGCCGCCTGTAGTGCTCAAACTCAAGTTCGATGTCAGCCCTTTTGATCTTCTCATCCCGACCTTCTTCGCTGTAGAGAGTCTCCCGTCCATACCCGTCGATGATCTTTATATCGTTTCGAAGGAGTGCCGCCTCTATCCCCACGGCGACCAAGCGAGGAGTAACCGCACCAAGTTGTGCTTTACCATGCCTGAGGTCATCTATCGGGTGGGCATCAATTCTCTTTTGGGAAAGTCCGATACCTTCAGGATCAGCCAATGCCATGAGATTTGGTGAGCGTAACCTGCCATCAATTCTGATGTTGTGGCACGGGTAAAAGTTACATAGGTCTATTGCGTGTATAAATTCCAAACTACCTCCCTAGATAAGCCTAACGCCCGCAGCGGAAAAGCCGTCGCTGTGCCTGCGATTGTTATGTATTACTTGGATTTCTGGTAGTCCTCTAGATCGGGCAATTCGTCAATCGGCGGCTGCACATCACGATCAATGTATGTCTGTGGATCGAGAGGGATCGAGTTACCACCTGGATCAACCACTTGGACACTGTGAATAGCCCCATCGCTAAGGCGCTGAACGTACAAACCTTTATAACTACTCGTCATACTCTGCCTCCTTCGGTGTTTGGCCTACAACATACATTGCTGCCGGACTAAGCCAGCCCCACAGACATTCTGGACGTATACATCAATCTCACATTGTTGAGTCATATTCTTAAATGTCTCACCACCCATGCTGTAAAAATCTGGATGAGAAACGATATCGCCGATTTCCGGCTCACTGGAGTCTAAAAGCTCAAAGATCACATATTCTCCTGAAGCATCAATCTCCGCTGCATACATTCCCCTTACGGGGTTAACAACTTTCACTTCCGCTCTCATCTCGACTCCTCGAAATTACATAACGCCGCCATAAACGGCGCGAGCTTGCGAGCGTCCGGCGACCGCAGGGAGCGAATTTGATGGCCTTGTTAGAAGACTTCATAGTTTGAGCTTCTTTTTTGCGACATTCTTAAATTTAATGTAACTA
This sequence comes from Oceanospirillum sp., assembly GCA_048270425.1. Lineage (GTDB taxonomy): Bacteria > Pseudomonadota > Gammaproteobacteria > Pseudomonadales > Halomonadaceae > Oceanospirillum. The sequence continues at coordinate 233,125 of JBLWSY010000001.1, read as the reverse complement.
CGTCGAAACTCTTCAATCAGTTTATGCTCTTTACTTACGTAAGCATCGTATTCATTTGTTCTACGCAAATCTGGTTGAAGCATCAACCGATTTCCACCAATATCAAAATAGTTGGTTTGAAAATATGCTATTGCTTCTGCGAGTGTCGATTGCACCTTTTTCCTATTTTTCTCTAAGGAAGAATTCCAATATGTAGCGTTGTACTTAGATATTTCTGAATGGTATTCATCAAACAAGTCTTGATGTGAGGGGAACAAGCAATGGTTCGCGGCAACATGATTAAGTGAGCCATCAACGTCCTCGTAACTTGCAATAGACTCCAAGGCATTAAAATTACTTATATCTCTTTTCCTCCTAGGGCTCTCATCCCTATAAAGATAGTAATCAAGTAAAAACAACGATATCCCAAGACCAATCATTATCCAGCCGGCAATGTCATTACCCTGAAATGGCTCTTGTGCATTGAGCTCTACAAACAGAAGCACAAGAGCCAAAATTAAATCAGGATTGATCGCCGCAATTCCGCTGGCAACGAGAATAAACCCGGCCAAGTAGCGAGGTGAAAATGCAGCGTTCAGCAGCAGCGCTGAATGGATACGGTGTGCAATTAAATGCACACACGAAACAACGCTAAGTACCTTCCATCAAGGCTGCGCTGTTCCCTGCCGGAGTATCCGGCGACTTTTTATGTGTTACTCAGAATTCCAAACTCAATTTTTTTATCTGGCTTAAATGACACATAGTCACCATTTTTTTGCTCTATGTAGAGACGTGAACATTCATAGCATTGAAGAATTTGTTTTCTGGCACTTCGAGTAACGTCCCGCAGGGGTTGACCACTCTCAACCGATTCCAATACGGCTTCCCAGGATTCATCGGGAATCAGATAAGCCTTATTGTTTTGGCTATCCGTTATATCCGGAATTAACTCACCACATTCACATAGAATTTTCATACTGATTCCCTATAAACAATATACCGCGCTACACACAGGCTGGGTTGAGCACAATACAGAAGAACTCCTGGCCGAGTCGATATGCTTCGAGCTGCAAGGTGTTATCCGTGTGAACGTTCATATCGGTCCCATTCTTGCTCATACTCAGGCGAAGGTGATTTGCACTCAGGACAATTTAACCAATACTGCTCACCCTTAAGTTTCAGCATTGCCCAATGCCAGGCATCATCATGAAAAACCAATCCGCGGTATTCATCGGATGACGGTTTGTAAGCATAAACTCGCTCCGCCTCTTCAGTCGCTTTATTCTCCGGGTAGTGCCCTATATGCTTCAAGCACCACTCATACATATGGCGCTGCTGTTTCAACTGATCAAGATATTCTATTTCTTTCATCTGACTGAACATATGGCATAAACAACCGCGGGCCTGAGCTGTTAGAAACAAGTGCCCGCCACGGTTTCCGTAATTCATTGATTTTGCAGCTTATCCAATTCCACCTTACTGGTAAACCGAGCAGGATTTCAGTAAAGACGGTAAAAGACTGTATACAAATAAGCCCCTCACTTCCATTTGCAAGCCCTTCTGAAACAGCCTCTTTTCAGGGCGAACCGCAGAATAAAAACGCAGACATAAAAAAACCCCGCCATGTGGCGGGGTGAAAATGCAGAGTTCAGCAAGAGAGCTGAATTGATACGCTGCGTGCTAAACACCGTATCCGGCAGAACAGGACTGCCATTCCTAACAACAAACGATTCCTTCCCTTTCGGCTAGTCAGGGAAAGCAGATTCCTCCGGTGGCTTTACTGCGGAGGAGATGTAAAACCACCGGTTAGACCCGCCAGCTTATGGCTGGTGGATCTGCACGGCTGGAATCTGTTGTCCATCATTGGCCGGGGCTTTCTTGCCGCCCTGACCTTTGCTGGACGAAGACAGATCTGAGAACACCTTCTCTGCCTTCTCATACCGCACCTGGCGATATCCTTTGATGTTATCCAGTCGTACCAGTGCTTTGCGCTGGTCGTCAGTGATCGTTGGTACAACCTCTAACAGTTCACGACGGATACGGTGTGCAATTTCATGCTCGCGGGCATGTACCTTAGCCTGTGCCTTACGCAACCAACGCTGATGGCGGAAGGCTTTCAGCATCCACTCTTTCGGCGAGAATTCGAAGGCGATGCGGCGGTCGAACAGGTCGAACTCCGGACGGTTCAGGTGTTTGATCTTAAAGTCTGTACCCAGATGCTTGTAAGCGGCTTCGTCACGCGCCAGTTTCACCGGTGACACCATCAGGTGTGCGGTAAAGACTTCATCTTTGATCCAGTAAGTTTTGGTCAGTGTACGCAGCGCGATACGCTGCAGGGCGGCATCCGGATACAGCTCGCTGATCTTGCGGGCATCTGCCAGGAAGCTGTCCATGGACGCATCACGGTCATACACCACGACATCGTGTACGTAGTTCGCCAGATGATCACGCTCAATCGCCGGGAAGATCTCGTGCAGTGCGTTCAGGCTGTCGTCGTACAGTTTGATCAGCTGATCTTTGTTCTCGAACAGACCGGCGCTGTCAGCAACACTCTTACGGAAGGCGATAACCATCTGACCGTCCTGAGTTTCACCACTGTGCGGCAGGAACTCGTTGCGGAAGGCTTCAACCCCCATCACAACCACGCGGCGACCCAGTTCGAAGGCTTTCCAGTTGTTGTCGAATTCCGCTTTTGGTACACCACGGCGGAAGGCATCACGCATGTTCTCTTCAGTAAACGGCAGCATACCTTTCTGGTACGCCACGCCCAGCAGTACAGCAGAAGCGTATACGCTCTTACCCAGCTGACGGTGAGATACCGCTTTCATCGGGCTGAAGAAGGCACGATCTTTCAGCTTATTGTCGATCACGTCGCGCAGCTGCTCGGCTTTCAGTACGTCACGCTCTTCTGCGTAATCCAGCAGGATAGACAGCGGGATCTGGAACTCTTCGTCCAACAGCGCCTGTCCGTGTGGTGCCAGGAAGTTCAGCGCGGCACTACCGTCCAGCAGATCCGGAGACAGTACCAGATCCGCAGTACCCAGAGGGGTAATGGCGCTGGCGGCTTTCTCACGGTTAAAGATGCTCAGGTGACCGGTGACACGACCATTACGCTGTGCCAGACCTTTCTGATCCATGAACTTAAAGTCCAGACCTTCAAGACCATTCATCTCTTCAGCAGCTTCTGCCAGTACACGGGAGATGGTGGTTACACCGGAACCACCCACACCTGTGATCACAACACGCCAGTCCTGACCTTGCAGAATATCTTCGAAGGCTTTGCTGCGATCCGGCTCTGGCAGTGCGGCTTTAGCAGCATGAGGCAGGGCCTGGTCCGCTTCTTCCTGATAACGGGTCGGGTGGAAGTTGATCACATCCACCTGCTCGAAACTCGGGCAAGCCAAAATTTTGGTGCAGTAACCGTCAGACACACAGATCTGAGGATCGATAAACATTTTCGGACCGTAGGCATCTTCCGTCTGAGACAGACCCGGACAACCGGTCATTTCCACACAGGAGCGGCAATCTTCACAGGCAGAGGTGTTGATCTGGAAGAAGGTCTGGATCGGTTTCACGTCACCCGCGCCGAAGATTTTGCGGTCTTCACGCTTCTTACGGGCAGCAAAGGTCAGACCACACTCTTTGTCCGAGATGATCACTTTAGTACCAGACTTCTTCACCATGTGCTTGAGCATGTTGCGGTAGAAGTAACGGTCGGATGGGTTCACCTCGATCGCTTCATCAACGCCCATGCCGCGTACCAGATTCAGCATATCCTGTTCCGGACGCTTACGGCCTTCGACAGACTCACCGGTACTTGGGGACATCTGGTGACCTGTCATCGCGGTGAAGTCGTTATCCAAAACGATATAGGTGATGTTGTGACCCAGCTGTACGGAGTTGGAGATCGCGCTCAGACCGGAGTGGAAGAAGGTGGAGTCACCCATCAGTACCACGGACGGGTTCTTGGAGAACAGATCCATACCGGCACCGAAAGCACCACCCTGCCCCATCGCAGAAATGTCGTGCATCTCTTTGAACGGCTCAAGAAACGACAGCGAGTAACAACCTACGTCACCGTGGGAGATCAGGTTGATACCGTCTTCCTCTTTAAACACCTTACGCAGCTCTTTCAGCAGGCTAAGGGTTTCACGGTGCGGACAGCCCGGGCAGAAGGTCGGCAGACGCATTGGCAGTGCCTGATCCAGATTCACCAGTTCAGGTTGTTTCTGTTGGCATGGGCGCAGGTTCAGCAGGCCCATCAGCTCTTCCATCTTACTGCGCAGAATCTCGTAGGAGATACCACCATCCGCCGGGAAGCCTTCGATCACTTTTTCGCTGCCCAGCTCGCCATTGGCAGTGCGATCAGCAAACTCTTTTCCGTAGATATGGACCTTAACGCCGTGTTCCTGACACAGGTGGATCAGCTCGTTCTCAAGGAAGCCACGCTTCTCTTCAACAACGACCAGAGTGTCCAGCTTCTGCAGCCAAGGTATCAGCAAATCATCCACCAGCGGGTAAGAACAGGCTACCTTGTAGAGAGAGAAATCATCCAGATAGTGCTCTTCCTGCATGATCTGACGCAGGGTTTCGAAAACAACACCGGAGGAGATAAAGCCGATTTTGCTGTCGCTGTTACCGTACTGACGATCCAGTGCCAGCTCTTTCAGAACTTTCTTCGCGCGGGGGAAACGCTCACGGATCAGACGCTGGTCAGCACCCAGAGAGTTAGGCGGCACCATAACGCTGGCCGCCAGATCGAAGGTGCTTGGGTCAAAGTCGGTCAGAGTATTCGGCACTTCAGACTCTTCGCCCATTTTCACACGGCCACCACCTTCAGCAATAAAGGTGGTTACCAGTACACCAGCATACAGCGAAGAACGCTGGGACAAAGTCAGGGCATGAGTGATCCAGTCTTTCAGTTCCTGAGGCGTGGATGGCTCAAGGAAAGGCATGTGCAGGTGTTTAAACAGATAACGGGAGTCCGCTGCAGTTGCCGTAGACATCGACCAGGGGTCATCACCCACAACCACAACAACACCTGAATGGATAGATTCGCCGGTTTCAGGATCGATATAAGGCTGACCAGGGTTAGCAAAGTTACCCACGGAAAGCGCATCCGAGGCTACGTGCAGACCCATGGACTTCATGCCTACCATGACATTTCGGCCTGCCTGCTTGGCACCACCGGCCATTGCCGCAGCGTTAGCTTCGGTGTTACCCAGTGCTACGCGGATACCTTTTTCTTTCAGCTCATTTTTACGGGCGTGCAGAATATTAAAGTAATCTGCCAATGGCGAGCCGGGATAACCGGTATACAGTGAAAAACCCGCTTCAATACCGCCCTGAATAATCAGTTCGTTACCGTTCAGAATTTTGTAAGTCATGACCTAGCCTTATCATTGTTCTTAGCCGTAACTCTGACGATTAACGCCGGTTGCGGCTGTAGTGGTCAAAGAGCAGATCTCAGTCAGTAAGCCCCTTTGGGGCTGACAATCACGGTGACTGATGCAGTACGTCTGCCTTTATAGTTTTGATAAGAACATTGTGGTCAATAACACTTGGAGCTTGCAGAGCTAGTTTTTGCGGATTTGAGCAGTACAGTTTCAAAAAAAAGCAACTGTACCGCTTAATCTAACGTAAACTGTAATGGTTCATTGTGTTACAAATACGTTAGGATGACGTTAAATTAAGGTAACACTTTAATGATAGCGACGCGCCGGATCAGCCTTTAACAGTAGACAACACCAAATAAGCAACAGCAGGCAACACCCAATAAACTCTGACCGGTTATTACCCCTGCTTTACATGATGGGGAAAACAATAAAAAATGAAGACTGCACCCTTTTATGACACAACTATCTTCCCAGAGCCATACGCTTTATCAGCAGATTGCCGATGAACTGGCCCGTCAGATTACAGAAGGCATCTTCCAGCCGGGAGATAAACTGCCATCAATTCGGAAACTGAGCCAACAGCGCTCCGTCAGTATCGCTACGGTGCAAAGTGCCTACGAACAGTTGGAGTTGCAGCATTTAATTGAGTCCCGTCCTCAGTCTGGGTTCTATGTGCGCCAGCCGATTACACCGAATTATAGCGGTACACTTTCGGACAAGTCCGGCATCAGCCGTATGCTCTCCCCGTTCGGCTCAGATTCTGCAGGTAACGCGCCCTCCTGCGAGCTGCCAACACCGAATCAGCACACTGATCTGAGTCTGCCCACAGCGGTAAGCATTAAGCAATCTGCCAGTGAGGTGCTACGCCGCTGCCAGCAGCCGGAGCTGATCAATCTGGGCACGGCGATTCCCAGTCCGGATTTTCTGCCGGTGAAACAGCTGCAGCGCATTATGGGCAGTCTGGTGCGTAAGCGTATGGATGAGGTGGTGGTTTCGGTCTTTCCACCGGGACTTGAAGAGCTGCGCAATCAGATCGCCAAACGTATGGCGGAATCCGGCTGTCATGTGGCTGCCAGCGAGATTGTCATCACCAACGGCTGTCAGGAAGCCCTGACACTTTGCCTGCGTGCAGTGGCTCAGCCCGGTGATGTGATCGCCATTGAAAGCCCCGCCTTTGTCGGTCTGCTGCAGACCATTGAATCCCTGGGCATGAAGGCACTGGAAATTCCAACCCATCCGCAGAAGGGCATCAGTCTGGAAGCATTACAGTTGGCACTGCAGCAGTGGCCGGTGAAAGCGGTGGCATTAGTACCCACTCACAACAATCCACTGGGCTTTACCATGCCGGACGAGCACAGGCGTGAGCTGCTGGAGTTGCTGAAACCACTGAACATTCCTGTGATTGAAGATGATCTGTTTGGCGATCTGGATTACTCCGGCAACCGGACACCAGCGATTAAAGCCTACGATGAAGACGGTCTGGTGCTGTACTGCTCATCGGTTTCCAAATCCATCGCCTCTGGACTTCGGGTAGGCTGGGTTTCCGGTGGTCGTTATCAGCAACAAATTGAGTTTCTGAAATCCTTCAGTAGTGTCGGCACCTCTACCCTGAGTCAGATGGCGGTGGCGGAGTTTATGGCCAATGGTGGTTATGATCGGCACCTGCGCCGTATTCAGGCGGCCTACGCCCGACAGGTACAGTTGATGGGTGAAGCGATCAGCCGCTGGTTTCCGGAAGGCACCACACTGACCCGACCGATGGGCGGCTATATTCTCTGGGTAGGTTTGCCGGGCAAGGTGGATACCTTTCAGCTGCACCATCAGGCGCTGGAACAGGGCATCGGCATTATGCCGGGTAAGCTGTTCTCCGCACGGGATCACTATCAGAACTTTCTGCGGGTGAACTGTGCCATTCCATGGAGTGAAGAGGTGGAAGAAGCAGTACGCACATTGGGACAACTGGCAAGCCAGCTGCCCCAAAGTTAATCAGGACAGGGTTCTATTCAGCCCTCTGCTCGCTAACGAAAAAAGAGCTGACCTGCAGCTCTTTTTTGTTCTGTTTATATCGGGACTACCCATATCTGGACTGAATAGTCGATTAACGGATTAAAACAGCTCGGCATCCTCGTTCACCCGCGGTTTCTCACGGCGCTTGGTACTCCAGCTGTTATCGGTCACCTTGAAGGTCGCCATCATCTCCTGCAGCTTGCCACTCATCTTCTTCAGGTCATCGCCAAAGCTAAAGGTCAGCTGACCCGAAGAGAGTGTCTCTTTAAAATACTCGTCCATCACATCGATGTTGTAGCTGACTTCATCGAAGTTGGTGTTCTGAATCTGCAATGCGGCCAGAATCTCTTCCGAGCAGCTGCGGATATGCACGATGGCTTCGTTGATCTCTTCCAGACTGGTGCGGCTGGCTTCCACCAGCTCTTTGCTGTCTTTCGCCGCATCAACACTCTGACGCATCACGCTGACCACGCTTGCGGTCTCGGTGCGAATCGCTTCCACCATGGACTGCACCTCAAGGGTAGAGTCATGGGTTTTACCCGCCAGAGAGCGAACTTCATCAGCAACCACGGCAAAACCCCGACCGGCTTCACCGGCACGGGCTGCTTCAATGGCTGCATTCAGTGCCAGCAAGTTGGTTTGCTCGGCGATGGTGCCGATTACATCAATCACACCTTCAATACGGTCACTGCTTTCCTGCAGTCGGTTGATAGTGCCTTCAGCGCTGGAAACCCGCTCCGCCAGACGTTGCATATTGATGCTGGATTCTTTAACAATCTCAAGACCATGACCCACGCGGCTGTAGCCCTGATCTGATGCCGCAGAAATACGCTCAACGGCAGAGGAAACGGACTGGGCGGCGTCTTTGGTGGACAACATACCACCATGAACTTTCTGGCTCTGCTCGTTTTGTTTCAGGGTGCGATCCTGAACGTGCTCATTGGTGATAGAAAGCTCATCGGCCATAGGGATCAGGCGCACCACAGACTTCATCACATTAGCAACGGTCTGATCGGTTTTAATCAGAAAATGATTAAAAGAACGCGCCAGATCGCCGATTTCATCCTGACGGTTTTCCGGCAGACGCTGGGAAAGATCGCCCTCACCTTTACCCAGATCCTCTACCATATGATGCATCCTGTTGATGGGAGCCAGAACAAAGAAACGCAAGCCTGCCAGCAGCAGAACAATCAAACCCGCCAACAGTGCCGAGAACAACATACTGGTCCACTGGGACTGCTTCGCCTGTTGCAAAGCTTTTGAAATGGCGCTCTGAGTACGGGAATCCTGTGTTCGCATCAGGTCGCCGATATGCTCATAAATTGCGCTGGCGGTACCATCAAACTCGCCCATTAGCTGGTTACCCATTGCTGGGCCGCCGTCGATATAGCCCTGAGCCATTTTTTTACCGGTGCTATAATAAGCCTCAAAGACTGGCAGCAACTTGCGGTAAGCATCAGCATTTTCGCTGTCCAGCGCCATCAGTTCTTTCAGGCGGGTACGGAATAAGCCGGCATTTTCTTCGGCAACATCAAAGCCATCGTTCAGACCATCCAGGCCACGTGTCGCGCTGATATCGGTCAGCCATTGCTGCACCTGAATGACGGCAACCTGCATATCATGGGCTTTGCTTAATTGAGGGATGCGCTCTTTCTCAAGATACTCCACCTGCTCAATGACCTGGTGGGTTTCGCCACGCAGCATAACCACCTGCACCAACAGAAAGGCGATACAGATCGCACTGAAAAAAAGCGCTTTATTACGCAAAGAATTTAAAAACATAGCAGCTGCACTCTGAACGGATAGGCTCTGAAAAATAGATATGGGGCAGCATTATTACACACTGTTACCAGATGAAACATACTTACAGAGTACCCGTTTGAGACAGGTCACAAAAAACCGGTTCGCTTTTGGCTGAACCGGTCATTCGAAGTACTTAGACAACGCTGGAGCTGCTAAACGGCTTAGTTACTCATCCTTATAAGCCGCTTCTTTTTGCAACAGATAATTAATATATTTTAATGTCTGGTCGAGGCCCGGTTCATTCTCTTCCCAGCTGATATCGCCATCCTCGTTCAGGTCTGCACCCATTAGAATCTGTTCTGCCAGAGCTGACATCTGCGCAGCCTCTGCGGAAAGATCGGTATATCGGGGAGCACTGATGATCTGATCAACCAATTCAGATAACTGGTTAGCACGCAGCAGTACGGCATCAGCGCTCATCACAACCTGCTCGCCGTGGAACTCGATAGCGTCAGAAACGTCATCCTGCTCCATGGCCAGTGTCATGTGTTTTTTCACACCTTCAACCGCTTTCAAAAGACCATAACCTTTACCCGGCCCAACACCATTAGGTTTCAGAGCATGACGAACGTGGATGGCATGCATCTTCACCCAGTCAGAATCTTTGGCACGTTGCGCTGCCAGATCAGCATGGGTACGAATTACTGAGGCCTCAGCCCGGGCGGTTGTTAACAGTCCTTGCTGATCCGGAGTTTCAGCCCATTTGGTCGCAACGTGACCGACATGAGCCATCGCCATCGGTCCTGCACCGGCATCTTCATCGTAACCGGCTTCAATTTCCTGAATATCATCACTGGCACAAGCAGTCAGCAGCGCTGCGGTTAAGGCCAAAGGCAAGAGTTTTCCGGCCTGCAGTTTCATCGGTATCTCCTTAGAATTCTCGGTCAGCCTGATCCGCTTCAGGGATCAGAAAGCTTTATCTCTTATTATTACCCAAAAGGGAGACCTTTGCCCCTGTCGACAAAGGTAATTCCTTATTTTTCAGGTCGTAAGCTCTGGTGCTGCGCCCTTCTGTTTTAGGGTTTTAACAGCAGCGTAAAACGACTTTGTCTGGCTTCTCCCGGTTTTAAACCCTTACGCCGTTTATTTAACTCTGCCTGCGTGCATTGGTTAATTCGGGATGCGAGCCCCTGCTCAGCAAACAACTTTCGCCATTGGGTCAGCCGGGTCTGATTCATTTCTTTATAGGCAGCATCTGCTTTTGCGGCATCACCAAGCTTCTGAAGTAACTGCTCCCGTTCAGATTCCGAAGGGATATAGCAGTAATGCAGATTGAATCTTTTTTTGTTTTTCAGGATGTCACCCACTTTTCGGGCATAGCCCTGCTGATCAACCGTAAAGGCTACCTGCAAGGGGTTGAGCAAAACAGGCTCCAGAGGAAGAGAGCCACTTCTCAATAAGCTGGAACCCACTTCTTTAAACGTTAACAAAGCCCCATAAGGCTGCAATGCGTATTTCAGGTAGGCGACAGCCCCTTTCTGACTGGCCGCAAGGATGAGCTCTTTTACAATCGCCTTTGTACCCACCTCAAAATCTTTGCCTTGCTTATCCAAATCAATACTCAGTTCGATCCGGCTATCGGAATCTTCTAATAACGAAAAAGCTGTTTGCAACGGCAGATTAAGATTGGCCTGAGAGCCCTTTAACGTCATATCCAGGTTATTAAAATCAAAACCTAAGCTACCTTTCAGGCTATCCGGTGTAATTTCAAGTTGAATCCTGTTATCCATCATGCCCTGGTCAAAAACCACATCGGCATAATGTTCACTGTAGGGGCTGATGTCGGGCAGACTGAGTCCTGACTGCTGAATCTTCATATCGACTTTAAGCGGTGCTGTTTGCAGGCCGCCTTTAATCTGCCAATGACTTTGACCGTTCAGCCATATATCGGCAGTCCAGGGAAAGGGTTCCAACGCAGGATAGCGAGGCTGACTGAGCTTAACCTCCTTCAACTCGATTTGTGTCAGCGGAGAATCCTCAAGATTGAGATCCGTGTAACTTATCTGGTGGTTATTCAGCTGAATGGATTCACCTGAAAATCGGATCTGATAAGGTTCAGAGCTGTTATCTGATTCAGATTGTTCTGATCCGGCTGCGGTTAAGGTTGTTTCTTCTGCATGCTCTGTCTGCCCGGCATTCTGTGCTTCTGGTTTGGTTTGAGCGCTATTAACTGCCGCCTGATCAACCGTATTGACTGCTTGCTGATAGCTCATGATCCCCTGACTTATATTCAGTGGACCGGACTCAATATTAGACTCCGACAGACCCAGTTCAGCCTTGAGCTGCTCCAGTGACAACGACGCCACCTGATAGCCTAGGCGCTCTTGGTGCAGGTCAAAAGTACTGATCTGAAGCTGATCAAAAGAGAGCTGCGCCTTGGGCTCAGACAAAATAGCATCTGTTTTAAACTGGCTGAGTTGCAATGATTCAAACAAATAACGCTGCGCTGACTGACTAAATGCGGCGGAATTCAGTTTTAGCTCATCAAATGTTAACTGTACCGGTGAATCAGCCTGACTAAAGTCGGTCTTTGATTGCAACTGATTAAAAAGTAAAGACTGCAGCTGAAAACTCAGATTATCCCGATGGACACGAACATCACCAGATTGGAGCTGGCGGACTTTTAACTCGGTTACGGGTTTAGGGTCTGAGAAATCAGCGATCTTTATATCAAGAGCTATCCCTTTGAGTGACAGTGTTTCAAAACTGTAGCGTTCCCGTTTATTCGTATCCGCCTGCGCCTCGTCAATGCTGCCATCTGAATCTGAAGCCACCTCTTCTATTGGTTGGCTGCTTACCGGGGCTTTCTGCTCAACATTAATCTCCTCAACCGGAACCTCATCTGGGCCATCGCCAGTGGCACTCTCATCAATAGCACTCTCATCAATAGCACTCTCATCAATACTAACCCCATCAGGACTAGCGTCAGCTGAACTCACTTCAACAATACTGAGATCTTCTGTGTTCCCTGCTTCTGGGATCAAAGGTTGCCAGGCTACACGAGCTAACGCCAGATCCCCCGTAAGCTGTGCCTGCAACCCGGTGCGCATCAGGCCACCACTGACTTCTGACTCAGGTAAGCTTAACGATAGGGCAAGTTTTGTATTCAGCGTGCCACTAAGCTCCTTGGGGAGTTGTGCTAACCAATCATGTCCCGGAGCAAAATTCTGCAACACGATATCAAAATTTGCCCGGGGCTTGGCCGAAAGTGGCGCAAGAGCACCCTTGAGATTCAGCTGTCCGCCTGCGGTGGCCAACTCAACCTGTAAAGAGGAGCTTTTCTCAGGCTGGTCCGTGTGAAAAGGGCCAAACAACAATCTGTCCAGCTGAATATCGGGCAAACCATCCTGCAAACTATCAACTGAGAAATCGCTGATCTGCAGCGATTGAAGATGGATGGCAAGAGGGCTTTGTACAGCTGAGGCAGCTTCCGATTCGGGATCGGCCTCCGATGAACGGGCAGAAGAAAAAAGCTGTTGCCACTGTTTTAGCCCCAACCCAGCAACTTGCCAGTCAGAATTCCCCTGACCTGAGCTTAACAGTTGATAAGAGATCTGCCCGCTTTCCATCAGGACGTAAAGCTCTATCGGTTTACCGGTTAAAAACCCCAAACCGGAACGCACGCTAAGCTGATCAAGATAGAATGCAGCATCGCCTTCCCCCACTTCCAACCCGCCAACCTGCAACGTCAAAGGGAACCAATCCAGCTCGGTATGAGACACAGACACTTTGTATGGGGCTGCAAAATAATTCACCAACGGGGTATGCCAGCCCAGACTGAGACTTAAGATGATAAACAGTAACAAAGCGGCCAAAGCCACAACCAATGTACGTAATCCCGAGATCAGGAATTTCATTTGCTCACAAAACTCTTTGGAAATAGCTATTGAAAAAAACAGGCAAACACTTTGAAATGACAGGCCTGCTACGTTGGACTGAATATTAAATTGTACCGATATTACTGAAATTAAGATCAGAAAATTTCATAACGACTTAATTCAATATCGAGCTTAATTCAGTTTTTACAACGATAGCCTGAAGACTTGATCGTTGATAACGATACACAAAAGACGTTAATCGAAACATTATTGGCTGTCTGGTGCTATTTTATCGGCAACATTTGCCACATACTTATTTACCGGCAACATTGCCCCTTACTCAGAGAAACAGGACTATCCGGAATGAATAAACTTACAGCAGGGATTTTAATTGGTGTTGGAGCAGCAGGCATTGCCACTGCGGCCTATGTCCCGGTAAAAGTTGGTGACACGGTTCAACAACAGATTGAATTAGCTGTAGCTTCCATCAATGCTAAACAGGGATCATCCGGCATTGAAATTCAGCTTGAAGACTATCAGAAAAACGCTTACGACAGCACGCTTGTTACCCGCTTCATCTTTAAAGATCCGGCTCTTAGCCGCGCTGATGGCACGGCTCCTTTCGTGGATATCCGTCATGATATCAGCCATGGCTTAACAAATGCTGAGTTTAAGTCTGAAATCGTTGTGACTGATGAGATGAAAGAGAGCCTGGAAAACTTCGATGGCAAGGTTCCTCTGCATTTTGATGGGGAGATTTCCCAGAGCAAATCTGTACTGAACACCTATATTGAAGGCTTTACTATTACACCTAGTGAGAACGCTACAGTTCGCATGAAGCCCGGCATTATCCGCCTGAATTTCAATACCGACCAGCAAGCTTACGACATGAATGGCATTTGGAATGGTATGGAAGTAAATGCTGATAATAATACGGTAATCATTGGTGAAACCAATATTAAAGGTAAGGGCGAACGATACACTGACTTGCTCTGGACCTACACCAACACCATCAATATCAGCAAACTAAACCTGAATGGCGATAAAGTTGAAATCAGCTCGTCATCTCTTAATTTTAAAGACAATCTGAGTATCCAGCAGCAGGACGCCGCCCCAGAGACCATTCATTATTCTGGTGACTGGTATCTGGATAAGCTGCATCTGGCCCAATACGGCCAAACCCTTTACGACTTCGAACCCAGTGGTTTCTCTTACTCTCTGACCGGACCGACGGTCGAACAGGTAGAATCTCTGATGGAAGTTGCTCAAAACTATGATCCAAGCCAGATGACACCGGAAGATGCCGAGAAAATTCTGCCGGTATTTGCTGATGCCGTTAATGCTGCAGAATTCAGCTTACATGATGTCAATGTTGTAACCACTGAAGGCCGTATCAATGGCGATATGGTGGTTAGCCTGGATACAGACCAGGAAGAACTGATCAAAGCGTTGAGCTTCCCACCGATGCTGGCTCAATACGTCAAAATGGAGAGTAACGCAGCGATTAACAAGTCACTGTTTAACTCCATGCCGGTATTTGCCATGATGGCGATGCAGCTTAATCAGATGGGCGCTTATCGTGATGATGAGGAAGATATGCTGATTCACGCTCTGATGCAGAATGGTCAGATGATGATCAACGATGTGCCAATGCGCTAAGTGCTGCAAAAGGGTATTGCTGGGGGCGAAGCATCTCTCCCGAAGATTAAATACTCTGTAATATCAGAGCGTTAGCCCGCTCCATCGAAAACAAACGCCACCGATAATCATCATCGGTGGCGTTTTTGTTTCAGCGCAGGAAAATTCCGTTCTGCCCCCTTCTGTATTAGAATACCGCCCGTGTTAAACCCTGAGTTTAACCTCTGCCCCATTCAGAACACTTACATCAGACTAAAGCGAGCACCCTATGCGTACGCCGAACATCGACGATCCGAAAACCCCTGAACTGGAAACCAATCAGACCAAGAACGGTTTTTTGTGTCTGGTTTCCCGCATGGTTATCGAAGAGCGTATGCCGATTCGTTTTATGTACAAGACCGTTCCGGATCACCTGAATGACACCGGTTGGCGTATGTACAGTGGTTACGAGTCTGAAGAGTATTTGTCAGACGAGCTGAACAATATGATGACGGCACCTCTGGAGGCGATGTGCAAAGCTGACCCAACCATTACCGATCTGGTGCAATACAACGCAGGTACGGTTTGGGAGCGCGTACCGGGTGCGGCCGAAGATGGCTGGGAGCGTGTTTATGACTATGTGATCCCGTCTCCTAACGTAGATGTGGAAATCACCAACGATCCGGACGAATTCAAAAAGCTGTAACCGGTTCTGGCAGGAACAATTGCCCAAAAGCATTTCCGGTAACCCTCGCCGGGTGACGAATACCCTCAGGCAGAATCAATTATCTGCCTGATCTGATTTAAAGCCTTTCAGCCTGCAGCGACATCGAATATGTTTCTGATCTGAGAGGCTTCTTAATTTTGACCGTTTCTAACAGGAACTGATGCCATGAGCTCTGTAAACCCATCCGTTGCCAATCAGGTATTGGCGGTTAACAACGATCTGCCAATTCGTACCCATCAGCCGGTTCACAGCGGTAAAGTCCGCTCGGTGTACTGGCTGACCGAAGAAGACAGCCGTCGCCTGATCGAAGAGAAAGGTTACAACGTTCAGCCTGAAGCGCCACTGGCGATCATGGTGATCAGTGACCGTATCTCCGCATTTGATTGCATCTGGCACGGAGAAGGCGGCATGCAAGGTGTTCCGGGTAAAGGTGCCGCCCTGAATGCGATCTCTAACCACTGGTTTAAACTGTTCCGCGAGAACGGTCTGGCAGACAGTCATATTCTGGATATCCCGCATCCGTTTGTCTGGATCGTACAGAAAGCCAAGCCGGTGATGATCGAAGCGATCTGCCGCCAGTACATCACAGGTTCTATGTGGCGTGCATACAGCAAGGGTGAGCGTAACTTCTGTGGTATCGAACTGCCGGAAGGTCTGCAGAAAGATCAGAAACTGCCTGAGCTGCTGATCACCCCATCCACCAAAGGTATTCTGAAAGGGATTCCGGGTGTTCCTGAAGCGGACGATGTGAACATCACCCGTGACAATATCGTCGATAATTTTGCTGCCTTTAACTTCCGCAGCCAGGACGATATCGCTCAGTATGAAAAGCTGCTGAAAGAAGGTTTCGGTGTGATCAGTGATGCGCTGGAAGCTCTGGATCAGGTGTTCGTGGATACCAAATTCGAGTTCGGCTACGTGACCGATGCACAAGGCAACGACAAACTGATCTATATGGATGAAGTGGGCACACCGGACTCTTCCCGTATCTGGGATGGCCCGGCTTACCGCGAAGGCAAGGTGATCGAGAAGTCGAAAGAAGGTTTCCGTCAGATGCTGCTGAACCACTTCCCGGATCCGGATATTCTGCTGAACAAAGACCGTATGCCTGAGCGAGAAGCACTGGCCCGCGACAATGCTCTGCCGCTGGACGCTCTGATGGATGTATCCCGTACTTACATCGATATCGCAGAGAAAGTAACCGGTGAGAAGCTGGTGCTGTCTGACAACCCGAAAGCAGAAATCATCGAGATTCTGCGGGGTCAGTATGGTCTGATCGACGGCTAAGGTGTCCACTCCTTGCCAAGAGTCGGTTACAAGCACCGATCAGAAAGTAGCAGTAACCGCGTCATTAAGAAGGGAGCTGAATCAGCTCCCTTTTTTGTATCTTACAAAATAGTGATTAACCTGAAACTACCTAAAGGCAAGCAGATTAACTACCGCCAGGATCGCCATTCCCCGAATCAGCCAACGAAATTGGCTCAGGTTCATTTTCTGCATCACCCAGGCACCGATCACTGCACCAATAAACAATCCGGGAATACCGATCAATCCGGCCTGAAAAGTCTCACTATTCAACAAACCAATGCTGATCAGAACAGGCACTTTGGCCAAGTTGATTATGGTAAAAGCCCAGGCTCGGGTTGCAACACAGCCGACTTTATCCAATTTCTGTTCCATCAGATAAAGATTTAAAAATGGACCTGCCGCATTGCCAATGGTGCTGATAAAACCTGAAAAAAACCCAACCCCCTTGCCCACCAAAGGGGAACGCATCCATTGAGCCGGATGATATTCCAACCAGATACTCAGACCCAGCATACCGATAATCAAAAGAGCTAACATGGCAGTAAACTGTGTAGCGCTGGTATTTGCCAGCAACCAGCCTCCTGCAACAATGCCCAAAATGGCCAGTGGTATCAGATTAAACAGCAAGTTACGGTCGATACCCTTGCGATATCGGGCGATCGCCATCAGGTCGGTAATCACATACAAAGGAATGATGACCCCCAAAGCCTCCGGCCCCGGAAAAGCCAACATCATCAGAGGCAGTATCAGCATGCCCATTCCACCGCTAGAGAATTTAGAAAAACCTGTCACAACCGCCGCCAAGGTAATCCACAATACATTTATCTCGAACATCTTCTGCCTCTATTTGCTGACGATCTTTCCAATACGATCTATTCGCCCAAGACCTTTCTATTGAAGGTCTATCAATGTGAAAGAGGCAAGGATAATAGCCGGGAATATGATCGAAAAATAACGAGTGTTTTCTATCAAAACAAATGATAAAAACGATCATTAATCATCAACAGAACCCGGCAATCTCAGAGAAATTCAGATGACCTATGAACAGTTAAAAGCTTTTGCTGCAGTGGTAGAAAGCGGCAGTTTCAGGGCTGCTGCTGAGCTGCTACATAAGACGCAATCCACGATCAGTGCCGCCATCGCAAATCTGGAGAGTCAATTCTCTTTGCAACTGTTGGATCGCAGTAGCTACCGTCCGACTCTGACACCTGAAGGTAAAAGCTTTTACCAGCAAGCAAAGCGCCTGTTGCAGGAATCAGAGTCACTCGAGCGATTGGGTCATCAGTTAACCGACGGCACTCCACCCAGCTTATCTATTGCGTTGAGCACGATGAGCGCCCTTCCGGAAGGATTAAGCCAGCTGAGGCAGTTCTGCGACCAGCATCCCAGATTACAACTGAATCTGAGCACTCAGCATCTTTCCGGTTTACTGGAGCAACTGGACACCTATCAGGCAGAGCTGGCAATTGGCCCGAATACAGGACTTAACCAGAAATACGAATCTATCGAGATTTTTAAAATCCACATCCTGTGCGTGACCGCTCCCGGGTTATTGCCTGCCGACACCCCTCAACCGATTAGTCATGATCTGCTTAGGCATAAACCCCATATTTTGGTTGCTGACAGTGGCTCTAAGCCCTTTGATCATGTCAATGTTATTCCCGGAGGCTTGCGCTGGTACGTGAATGACTATGTGGTAAAACAGGCTTTGATTAAGGCCGGAATGGGTTGGGCAAGGATACCCCGGCACATGATAGAAAATGACCTGAAGGATGGCTCGTTGAAACCTGTTCAGGTGGAAAACTATACGTCCCAAAGCGATATTCCCATCTACCTGATCCGATTAAGAAGCGCGGCACACAGCCAGCTGGCTCAGGCGCTGTGGCAGACTCTTGAGAAAAAGCTAATTCGGTAAAGTCTTGCGATTAGAAAAGAAAGGCTGGTAAAGAATGGGAGCCGCTGCTTCAGAAAAGAAACAGCGACCCTAAAAGATATAATAAACAGCAGTTATTTTTCCGATGGTAATTAGGCTTCCAGTGGCAATTGCGCTTCCAACGACAATTACACTTTCAAATCGATCTGCTGTACTGAAGCAATACCACCGGATTCCTTCAGAAAAACACCGGACTCACGAATGTAACCCTGAGTCCGGTTAGTAGTATCAGTCTTGAGGGCAAAAGGCGTCTGTTCAGATTTCAGATAGATCGCCCCGACATCCTTATCCAGCAAGGCGTAAAGCTCACTCTCACCGTCACCTTTTGGCACCCAGACTTTCAGTTGGCTGAAGACGGCATCGTTTTCATCAATAAAGCCGTTACCGTCATCATCGTATTTCGCAAGCTCTTCAAAACCATCGCCGGTTTTAGCACCAAACAACTCATGACCCGAGTTGATAATGCCATCGCCATTCAGATCCAATGCCAAATAACCGGAGCCCGAAAGAAGTTCCGGTAAGGTTTCATCATTACCATCAGCATCCAGATCGAACTGGAAATGCAGCTTATCGCTCAGACCTACCGTTGGGCGGTCAAAATTGATCACCAGAGGATCTTTCAGATTTCCTTCTGAGATGCTCATAAAACTCTCCGACTGAAAGGTCCGGCTCATACCGATATCCAGCGAAAGCTCCAGCTCACGCCCATCTTCGGTAATCACTTTACCCTCAGCAGACATACGGGTGTGCTCTTCCTCATGGAAGAAGGTTCTGGTCGTTAATGTGACCTGCTGGCCGTTTCGTGGAGGACCATCCTGTCCCCGTGCGGCACGATCACTGGCCGGTTTAGTAGCATCCAGCTGTTCCCCCAGATCCCGGATTTTCTGCATATCTTTCAGGTCACGCTCTGATTGATCCAGATCTTCAACAGAGATGGTAAGGCCAAACATCTGCTCCATCAGCTGCACGAAAGTCAGCATACGAAGATCAGCGATGGTTTCAGCATCCATGGATAAATCACCATCCAAAGGATCAGCCGTCACCTGATTTTCACCCGCTTTAAGGCGATCAAACTGTTCCTGACCCGGTGGTTTAGCATGCTCAAAACCATTCGCATTTCCAATACCATTGCGGCCCGGCATGCGACGATAGGTATCATCCCCTTCATCAGGCGCTTGTGGCGCAGAACCATAGTAACTTAGCGAGACCCGGGTTGAGCTGGTTCTGTTCTGATAGGTCAGAGTTTCATCCTTGCCATCAACGCGCTTGGTGACCTCCAGAGACTGCTCGCGGGTCAACTGTTGCAGCGTCTCATGGGAGGAGCGCAGATTAAACTGTCCTTGTTGAATTTTCATACCACACCTCAGATCCAGCCATCACCGGAAGTAAACCCGTTAAAGGTAAAGTTCTTCCTCGGGATATCGGCAAAGGTGCCCATATTATAAATGAATAATATTCAAGAAATTGCCCCTGAAACTCCGAATATCGGGAGGTTGATCATTCCAACGCCCCTTCCGGGGCAAATTGAGAAAATGCCTGGCGGAGCTGTCGTATCAATTCAGGGGAAGAATTCTTACTGAGAGCCAGGTAGAGAGGATTGGATATTGCCTCAAGCTCCCAAGCGACAGAAAAGTCGTCCGGGGAATATCCGAGACGCTGAACGCGATAGCTAAAGGAGTTAACTTCTGCAGGCATCAGGTCAATATAGCCACGTTTAAGCATATGAATACCGCTCTCTTCAGTGGCGTAAGCGATGGTTTCGATGCCCTGCTGTTTCAGATACTGCCCTTTAACATCCCGATTCAGGCTCCCTGTCTTGAATTTGTTCAAGTGCTGGAGGTCAGTCATCTGAATATCATCCCGAGCAGACAAACGAAACAGCTTCACATCAAAATCAATCAGAGAGCCTATCCAGTGAAATGAAGCTTCCCGTTCCGGAGTACGGGCAATCAGAAAAATCAACACATTAGGCTCACGCAGCGAAACATCATAAGCCCGCGCCCAAGGATAAACGTCAATTTTGGCATCCAGTCCGGCCCGATCCAAAAGCAAACGCACCTTTTCAACGGCAATACCTTCAGCACTGTTACCGGCACTGTAGCTGTATGGTGGAAATTCTGATGTGACGACTCTCAAACCGGGAAAAGTTAATGCCAGGGAGGCTGGTTCAGTGGATTTCAATGACATCTGACCAGCGGATGACGCACTCGCCATCAGGGCCGGGCACAATGACAGAGCAAGCATAAAAATGCCCCTGCAGCAAAATATGACTGCGGCAATGCCGAAGCGTTTACAATGAGACCGGAAAGCTATATTCAAGAGTCAGGCCCAGGCTATTTCAGATTGAAGAAAAACGATCCTAATGTATCCGTAAAATTTGATCCATAAAATTAGTCTCTGGAATAATAGTGAAACCTTTTTCAAAGACCAATGACAAAGAAAGATCTGACTAAACCGTAAGTTAGCGCCCCTTCAACCTCTGAGCGCTTAACTTGATATACCCGAAGGACACACAATGCTTAAAAAAATTCTGGCCAGTGTTGGTATTGGTGGTGCAAAAGTTGACACGCTGCTTCATACAGAAGTTTTGTGCCCCGGTGAAAGCTTCAAAGCCACTATTGTGATTAAAGGTGGTGATACGGAACAGGATATTTCCGGGCTGGATCTTGCCCTGATGACACGGGTAAAAGTAGAGCGTGACGAGACAGAGATGGTTGTCAACAAGACACTGACCCATTGGCATATCGCGGACCGGTTTACGCTTAAACCCGGAGAAACCCGTGAGATACCGTTTCAGGGCCTGCTTCCACTGGAAACACCAATCAGCCAAAATGGCGCCAGCCGAAACCAGACAAAAGTCTGGCTGGCAACCGGCCTTAATATCGATATGGCGCTCGATGCCCGTGATAAAGACCCGGTCGAGGTTATCGCTACGTCAACACAAAACAAAGTTATGCAGGCGATGGACGCTTGTGGTTTCAGTCTGATGAAGTCCGATGTGGAGGATGGAACGGTCCGAGGCTCCAATTTCCAGTCAACCCTGGGATGTTACCAGGAGCTGGAATACCGGCCGAACCGATTTGCGCTGTTCGGGCTAAACGAAGTTGAAGTCACCTTTGTTACAACGCAGGACCAGACCCATGTTCTGTTCGAACTGGATCGAAACTTTGGCGGCGATACCTACCGTTCTATCTCACTGTTAAACAGCGCCTCGCAGGAGGACGTAACACGACAGGTAAAACAAGTGCTGGGATAAGTTACCACTACGCCATTTATCGCAGATCTGCAAAACGGCAGAGTAAAATCTCTGCCTTCCCAGTTTATTTTCCTGAATCTGATCGCTTTTCTGATGAAAAAAACACTTTTTGTGAATAGCAATCTTACAAATTCAAACATTCATCGGTTATTGCTTTGTTAGCAAGAGTTGATCTTCTAAACTTACTTTAAAAATATAACGATAACAGCACAGCGTCTGACTTACTGCACTGCAAGAGCTCGCTGTAACCTCCATTGAGCAACGGTCTGAAACACGGATTTGATCAGCCATCTCTAAAGTGTTCAGGATTCTAAATGCGCCAGAATATACCTGTAACCAAGCTAATGCCGGGCATGAAAATTGTCGCTCTGGATATTGGCTGGAACAAAAGCCCGAAATGGACCACCCCCTTTGTTCTCGACTCTGGGGAAGATCTTGCTCTTCTTCTGCAACATTGCAAAATTGTCGCAATCGAGACCGATCAAGCCTCTGAAGATTCCAGAGAAGCGGAACTGAGCGTTGCGATATCGAACACAGAAGAAACTGATATATCCCCTACGTCAGACCCGGTCTCTCTTCCGGATGCAAAAACGCGTCCCGCTCCTAAAGAAGATGCTACCCCCGGAAAGAACCCGGTGGCTCAAAAAAAATTACCGGGAAATGAAGCCGCACTGACAGATAAAATATCCAAGCAGTTTGTCATCGACAGTTTTCACAAATGCCTGGATATTCTGAGTGTCAACTTTGACCGTGTCCGTAACGGACAGGGAGTCGATGCCTCCAGTATTCAGGCCACATCAAAAAAATTACTGATATCGACACTTGCCCGCCCCGGTACTCTGGCGCTGCTCAGCCAGCTGGAGCAAAAAGACAGCTCTCTGGAACGAAAATCTCTGGATGTCGCTATCCTGAGTCTCAATTTTGGCCGCAGCCTTGGTTTGTCTAAAGCCCAGTTACACAAGCTTTGCATGAGCGCCCTGCTGCACGACATCGGCATGCTTAAAATACCAGCAGAACTGCTGGAGCAGAAAGAAGTTCTCAGCATCGGTCAGCGGATTAGTATCCAGAAACACGTTAATTATGGCTGCGATATTCTGCATCAGTCGTCTGCCCTGCGTCCGCTGAACAGTATTGTGGCTTATCATCATGAACGCTTTGATGGAACAGGTTATCCATCTGGCATTTCAGGTCGGAAGATACCGATGGAAGCCCGTATTCTTGCGATCACGACCACCTTTGAAGCCATGACCCGCAACCGGCATTTCAGCAACAAAGACACACCAACTCAGGCTTTGAGAAAACTTTATGCCATGCGAAATCATAACTTCGACGGCAAACTGGTAGAGCGCTTTATTCGTTCTGTCGGCGTTTATCCGGTAGGTACTCTGGTCGAACTGAACAAACAACAGATCGGCATGGTAACAGATGTGACTCAGGCCACTCGTTCACGGCCTAAAGTGCGCTGCCTGTTCAATAATGAGGGAAAACCACTGGAAAAACAGCGAGATTTAGATCTTGCCGGTGATGCCTACAGAAATGTAAAAATTACCCGAACCGTTGAACCGGAGGAGATTGAAGCCTTTTCACTTCAGACTCTGGCAGAAGACCTTGGATTCAGCCGAGTCGCCTGACCTTTCTGACTAAAGCAGAAAAGAATGGGGTCATATGATCCCGTTCTGTTCTGAGCTCCAATCAATCAAGATACTCACCACAGCCCTTGTAGTGTCGCCCATTCCACCAGACACTGACCTTATCAGGCCATTTTTTTTGAATACTGGCCTGCCCTTCCATAGCCGGTAGCTGGCATGGCTCTTTACGAACAGAAGCTGAAACCCTGTTCTGATCATCCTTAGCCCGGAAAATCACGCTGTTGTATTGCTCAACTCTGTCCGGCTCAGGCAACTGAACACGTTTCTGTCCGTATTCAGTAATCAGGTTAAGGTTGTGCCCATTCACAATCTCAAGTAACCAGGTAGGCTGTTGGCCTATAGCGCGAAAATCAACGGGGCGTCGCTCAATCGGGTCCCTGGCCTCGCGTTCGGTATTACGCAAACACTGGCGATAAAAAGCACCCTGATGAGATAACATCGCCTGATCGTCTTTCATCCAGAAAAGGGTGTCTCCCTCCTGATAGCGCACCCCGGATGCGGAGCGCACCTGCGACAAAACCACAACACCTTCAGGTAAATATAGGGCTATTTCGCCAATTCCCGTTCGTGTCCCGAAGGCAAAATCACCACACTGAAAAACCCGACTGATCGCGGCAGTAACAGGCTTCATATGAGACTGATGAGTAATCGGAACCTGAATAAGAGGTAAGTTGATCTGTCTTTTCGGTCCTAAGGGCTCCACCGGAACGGGTGTTTCGCTAGCAAAGAGCAAGCGCTCATCTTCCGAAAAAATCTGTCCCTTAACAGCATATTGAAAGCCGCCACGAATATCCTCGGGCTCAAATTTCAAACGATACTCAAAAGGAACTTGTCCGGTTGGATGAAAAATCTGTTCTGAAATCTCCTGAGGCGGCTCTGCCTTTTTACCTTCCTGAATCAGCACCACCCTTACAAAAGCACCGGATAAAAGTGCAATTCGTTCTCGGTATGATACGACCCCTCTTATCTCGCCTTCCGGTATAACCTTAAGCTGCTCTGAAACCGTCACAGGCTTTTTATCCACCTTTTTTACAGTTTCAGGCTCATCTGTCGGCTGCGAAGACACCAGACTACAACCCGAAATAAGCAATAAGAAAAGAGCTAGCAGCCCCCGGGACTGACGCCAGAACAATCCTTTTAAGAACACTTTACTCTCCCATTTTCCAGTCTGTTTCGATCGTCCAAAACAGAAAACGTACTCAACACACAAGAAAAACAAAAAACTCAAAAGAGACAGACCTTCTACACTTAAATCGTACTCAGGTCTGAGAGGTAATTCTATGACAATGCGCTTACAACTGCACTTGCTAGCCCTCTTACTGCTCACCGCGACGACAGCTCACACTGAAACCCTGACGGTTAGTAAATCCTGTCCGGTTAAAACATCATCAGCTCAGGTCGGTATTCTGGCTTTTTCACAGCCCTGGTATCACAGTGGTCGTTCCGATGCCCGGTACATTCCTGGCGATAACGCTACAGGTATCGGTCTTGAGATTCACTTCTTTGCAAACACTCAAGGTCTGGTCACGGGGAGAAATCTGGCGCAATGCAATCGCTACCGCCTGCTGCAGATTCGCAAAACTACAGCCCAACTCTTTGAGGGAGAAAAAGCTATTCAGATTGATATTCCGGACGAGGCGTATACCCCCTTCTACGACAACCCACCTATGGAACACGGTTACGGCACCCATCTGACACCGTTGGACAATCTGGACAAGCCCTGGAACGGCCGGCCCGTCAGAGCCTCTACCGTTGGAATTTATGATACACCTTATGTCTCCGATAGCTACGGGGTTGAGGGTCAGCATATACGAACGGAGTTTGAGACCTGTGTCATCTGTGAACGCGACATGGGATATGACAGCCTTTTGTCATGCGGGCGCTGGGGTTATCAGAGGGATTACCTGAATGAAGAAACCGGCTGGACGGAACCGGAAGTTTTGCCAGTAGAGTGCCTGAAGCAACCCAGTGACAGTTTCAGGCAGACATTAGAGAACAGTAATCAGGTAGCTTATACCTACTGGCTGCAATGGCGATGACGCAAAGGTTTAGTTTATCCTGAGACTCTATCCCTACCACCCGCCTTCGCATCATACAGGTGTTCATCGGCATGCTTCACCAGCTCATAGAAACAGGTTCTCAGGTCTGCCACTGTTTCCGGGACATAACTCTGACCCAACGTGGCAACGCCGGCTGAAAGCGTGATCCGAATTCGCTCACCATGGATCTCGGTCTCATGTTCCCGCACTGCGCTAATAATGCGCTCGGCCAGTTTTATTGCACTTTCACGATTGGTATCCGGAGCCAGAACAATAAACTCTTCACCACCAAAACGTCCCACAAGATCACTGCTGCGGACCTGAGACTCTATCAGACTGGCAACCGCTTTCAGAACAATATCGCCCACATCATGGCCGTATGTATCATTAAAGTGTTTGAAATGATCGATATCCAGCATCATGACGGAAAATACCTGTCCGGAACGTTGATAATCAGCGACCTCGGACTCAGCCCGATAATCAACACTTCGCCGGTTAAAGAGTCCGGTTAGACTGTCATGCATTGCGGCTTTCTGAAGCTGAGCAACCATCTTATTGCGCTCAGTAACGTCGAAGATAATCGAGTGGTAAAAGCATTGGTCGTCATACTCCACGCTACTGGTGTAAACCTCAACATCGCGAATCTCGCCGCTGGCTAAACGATGCTTAAAAGACCCGCAGTCACGGTTTTCATCCTGAATACGTTTAAACTCTGCTCTTAACTCATCAATAGGCAGCGTATTGATCTGATCAATGCGCATTTCTTTAAGTTCTTCATGGCTGTAGCCGTAATAACGCTGAGCGGCATCGTTAGCATCAATAATATCGCCAGTACTGGGGTTAAGCAGAAGCTTCACCGCACGATTACGCTCAAAAAGCTGCCGATAAAGCCGCTCTTTAGCCTCAATCGCTTTCTGAAGCTCGATCTGATTAGAGACATCCTGAACAGTGCCCAAAATACGATCCACCTGACCTTGCTGATCTCTCAGTGCTTGCATGCGGTTACGGACATAGATTACCCCCCCGGAGGCTGTCTGAACTTTATGAGTCAGACTACAGGAGGTCCCATTCTGAACTTTTCGCAACGTTTCCAGCACTTCATCAAGATCATCCGGATGCACACAATCAATAAAAATCCCAAGATCCGGATCAGGACGAGGTTCAAGTCCAAGCATTCGGTAAATCTGGTCAGAAACGGTCATGCCACCGGTTGTGGGCACCCATTGCCAATGCCCAATATGACCAACCCTTTGCGCGGCTTTAAGCTGATCGGCACTTTCCTGCAGGGCATGCGTTTTATCCTCAACCTGACGGGTAAGGTGGCGGATATAAAAACGAACAACCAACAACATAATCAGGGTGATAAAAAAGAACCCGGCGACACCAAATAAAACATATTGCTTTTTTGTCGTCTGCAATTGTTGGTAAGCGGCGGTGCGATCAAACCAAAACGCGATATAGCCAACTCTGTTTTCCGGCACCTTTCCTTTTAAGCTGTTTTTGTAATCAAACAAAGGGATCAGAGAAAAGCCGTAATAACGCTCATTAAGCGGCAACAGCATTGTTTCAACCTTAAATGCAGGGTTCAGCAGTTGATTATCAGTATGACGAAGAAGATCGGTCAGCTCACCAGAACGGGACTCCGCTTCCAGATAGCAATCGCAGGCCTCTACGCGTCCATTAAAGTGCTTAGCCACGGCATCCGGCCACATTGCGTGTTCCACATGATTTCTATCCAGTAAGACTCCGGCACCAACATCCTGAGTATTATCAAAGATATTCAGCACGGTTTTAAAGGACGTCCCTACCTCCAGGGCTCCCACATGAACCTCTTTGCGGGTCTCAGAATCGGTGGCAAAAACAGGAACAACACCGCGTAAGCCCGAATAAACGCGACCGGTTTCAAACCCCTGAACCGGCTTAAGGTAGGCATTCGTATCAACAACGGTATAGCGAAGATCATCCATTCTGTCGCCATACTTGCCCGGACGGTGAACTCTCAGAAAGCTGAGGGACCCGGGCCCAAGATGAAAATGCAGCTGTCGGGCATCAAATTTCTGTTGAATCTTTTTCCAGCTGGATGATACGGAAACATAGAGCGCATCACGAAACTGGTTTGCTGCATCTCCACCAGCCCCTCCCCCTTCAGACTCTACCGCCAGTTTTCCGCGATAGAACAGCTGCTGAACGTCACTGTTATTACTGATAAACGTCGCAATCATCTCCATGTTCTTGTAGGTACGTTCTAACAGGCCGTTGAAACTTTTCTCAAGAACATCTGATTCCTGATCCAATGAGTGGTAGAAGGTTTCTTCCGTGACTTTAATTCCCAGGAAAACGATCAGAGCGCAAACGCCAGCTACCAGCATTGTTGCTAACAGGAACATGCGGTGTCGCCGGAATATAGGAGGGACCTGAGATGGTAGGCGCGGTAGAGACATCCATGTTTTCCAAAGCGAAGTGAATAACTGTTTTTAATGAATAACAGTGTTTACTGAAAAAGTAAGAAAAGGCTAAACGGCAAAGTTGCTTACAAAATCATCTTCGAAAAGCCAATGTCAGAGCTCGTTTCGGCCAAGGCCATAGCCAATCACCATGGCGATGGTCCCACCAATAGCCAGATAGCCGTTATCAATACCGATGATCTCAGCCCAGTTAACGGCTGCTGTAGATACCAGCAACAGACCACCGCCATTCATAAAGACACGACCCAGTGCAACCCGATCCATTGACTCCCCTCTTGCAATCATTCTGACGATAAAAAAGCCACTAGCCCAGATTCATGCCCCGTAATGGAAGCCTGACTGAGATAATGGCTGCATATCTTAACACCAGAATCGGATAACCATAGAACGAAAATGATCGGTGCAAACACGATACCCCCTAAACGGGTATCGCCTGGCCAGCAAACCACTCTAATCGCAGACGTCAAAAGCTTGGTTGCTGCATCAGAACAGTGGGCTGTAGTCTTTTTCCAGCTGATCAAACTTAAGCGAGCCGATAAAGCGACCAAAGCTCAACCAGGTAACCAGCCCACGCATATCCTGAAAGTGCGGTGGCAGAAACTTGGGGCCAACCACGATTCCCTGCTCATAGAGTTCGCTGATCAGACGGAAGTCTTCCAGCTGAATTTTCCCCACCAACAGCAACTGCAAAAGATCAATTCTGCCCTTCTGAACCGCAACGCGAAAGAAGTTATAGGTGAGAACAAAGCCTTTGATATAAGCAAGATCTTTGGTGAACGGCATGCCATCCGGCAGACTCCCACGAAAGGTACGACTGGCGATGGTATAGCTGTCGTCCTCGCTGATGCCCTTATCCAGCAGATAGCGATAGACCTCGATAAAATCCGCGCCATCTGCCGCGAGCGTCACCGCACGAATGCGGTTCACCAGTTTTGAAAGCCGCTTTGGTGTTGAGCGTAGCGTGATAATCTCGGTCAGAACCGCTAAACCTTCCTGAGTCACCGTTGAGCTTGGCGTACCTTTTGCGAGACAGGTCAGATAGGGCTGGGCCAGGCCATTCTGAGTTGTGCCGACATGAATCCAGCCTTCGTGGGCTTCCAGAAGATCCAGTTCACGACGGGAAAATTTCACATCTTTGTTCAGCTTGATGTAATCACTGCCCGCCGCTGCATCACTGACAATACCATCAGACAGAATCACCCTCGCGTTAAGACCCGGCATACTCTGGCTCAGTACTTTATCAAGGTAGGTGACAGCATCTTCTGCTGAGATATCCTTGGGCTCATCCGGCAGAACTTCATGATCAATCAGCTGCACCAGAGGTTCTTCCAGCATGATCGCAAGCTCCGCCAAAGTCGGATCGCCAGCATGGAAAACATCATGAGGATGGCCGTACAATTCCACAGAATAGTGATGAAAGTCCGGCGTACCACGGGACTCCAGCATGCGCAGCACCTGACGGTACTCGTTGCACATTCGCTTCATCAGTCGAGCCATAGGGTTCAGCTGACCGATAGAACGACTGATCTCAAGCTCCAGATCACTGAAAGCATGGCGCAAAGCCTGCGGATCAAACCCCAGATCCCGCTGCTGATACATCTCCGGTGTCACTTCAGGCAGTTTCTGAGCTTTATTGGCAAAGAACTGCTGGCGTACGTCTTTATCCCAGTTCACCGCATCCAGCACACGGATAGGAGCCTGCAGCTCTACCATGCGATCTGAAAGTTTTCTTACCTGTTGCAGCAGTTTTTTTTGCGCCATGCCCCACTCTCCGGCGACTCGGTCGCCCCAGAAGGAAGGCAAGTTTTAACTTACCTTCACATATCCCATCAGTCCGGTTTTCATGTGCTCGATCACATGACAGTGGTACATCCACCGACCGGGATTATCAGCGACAAAGGCCGCTTTGGCACGTCCATTTTTACCCAATAATACGGTATCAGTATAAAAAGGTGTGACCGGTTCGCCATCCATTTCCAAAACAAGGAACGTATGACCATGAATATGGATAGGATGGTGATACTGAGTGTTATTTCTCAAATCAAAAATGTAGCTTTTACCTAAGGTCAGATCGGCCACGGGCTCAGGAATATTACCCGGCCCCATTCCCTGCCAGGGTCGACGATTAATCAACCAGAAGGTGTCATGGGTTTTGCCGTTTTTGTCCACCGGACTGATGGCTCCCTCCCACTCAAACACAAAAGAAAGCGTCTCTGCGTTATCAGTATCCGGTACTGGGATGGGATTCATCGCCAGCCTAGGCATCGGTTTCTTCGGTAAGGCAGATTCCGAAGTGGGCACAAAGTTAGCAATCGGAAAACCAAATTTGCCCAACTGGTACTCCAGTACGACCTTGGTTTTCGTAACAGCGGTTTCCGGCATCACAAAGGCAAGATCCAGGCGCATACCGGGGCCGATTTTGTGGCCCTCAAACGGAAATGGATTGAGCACGGGATTACCATCAATGGCAATTACCTGAGCTTTGACACCTTTCAGATGCAACTGATAGGTCATGGTGTTATCAACATTGGCCAGACGCAAACGCACACGGCTGCCGGGACGATAGTTAAAGCGGGGGTTATTAACACCGTTAGCGGTACCCCACTCCCCCGGTGTCCCCATCCGGGCAGCATAACGAGGGCGTGTCAGTGCTTTCCAGTCACCTTTCTTGTCCAGATGCCAATGCTTCAGGATAAGCACCTCATCAACATCAAAATCAGGCTTAATAGCTTCCTCGACCACTAGAGCACCAACCAAACCGCGGCCAAGCTGCTCAATACTGTTCATATGCGGGTGATACCAGAAGGTACCCGCGTCGGGCGGAGTAAACTCATAAACAAAAGTCTCCCCCGGCATAATGGGCTTCTGGCTCAGAAAGGGGACGCCATCCATCTCAATGGGAATCCGCAGGCCGTGCCAGTGAATAGTCGTGGGTTCGTTCAGTTTGTTGGTAAATTCGATACGTACCGGTTGCCCCTGTTTGGCGCGGATCACAGGCGCGGGAATATCTCCATTAAAAGCCAGCACATCGGTTTTAAAACCAGAAACCAATTCCGCCTGAGCAGGTTCGGCAGTCAGTCGGTAATGATAGGAGAGGCCCGAGTCGATCTGCGCCAGACTCCAACGAGGCATTATCGCCAAAGCCATACCCAGCCCACCTAACTGAAGAAAACTTCTGCGCGTGAGCCCGGATTCCTGTGATGCGGCATCTCTGGAGCATGACTGATTCAGTTTATTGAGGCTATCCAATTCTTTCCCCTACAGATTAACCAACAAAATTCTCTAAACAATGAAAGCCTTGCAGACTTCCGATTGCTAAAACGTCAATTTATCGATACTAAAGCCCCATCATCGAAATGGGAAACATTATTATCTACGTTTTAAAGCTTACAGTAAGCACTCTTGATCTGAGACCAAACCGGCAAGGATTAAGCCAATCAAAGAACCGTTAGCGTGAAAACTGTTTTGTTCGGAAACAGTCAGCCACGCACAAAAAAAGCGGCAGGGTTAGCTGCCGCTTTCAAAAATCAGGATAAACACTGTATCAGACTTTAACTGCATCCTGTTTGAGAGGAATGTTCTCCTTTTGATCTCTCAGGGCAACTTGCTCGGGTGGCTCAAATGCAGGTTTCCGATAACGCCCCATGACTGACCCAACCGCTATAAAAGCAATAATGGAGTAACACACCGTCAGAACATCAAAGAAAATAAAACCAAAGGTCAGAATGCTCATATCAGTAACGAAGGTTGTTCGGGCAGCATTAATCCCCAGACGACGCTCCAAAAATACCGCCAGAATGGTAATCCCGCCCAATGATGCATGAGCGCGAATCAGGAAGGTCAGCCCCAGGCCGATCAGTAAACCACCCAAAACAGAAGCGATCAGGGGGTGCGACAGCTCAAGGCTTACATTGTGCTCAATCAGATCAGCAAACACCGACAGCAGAGTCACAGCTCCAAAGGTTCGCAGGGTAAACCCAAAGCCTAAATAGCGCATTGCGATCAGATAAAACGGAAGGTTAATCACAAAGAAAACCTGACCAAAGGTTATATCAGGCACAAACTGAAGCAGAATAAGCCCCAGGCCAGCGGTGCCTCCCACCAGCAAGCCGGAAGCGTTAATTAATTGCACACCAAGTGCAACCAGCAGACAGGCTTCGACAATAGCCATCCACTGAGCAGCATGAACTTTCATTGAATTCTCCAAAACTGACGCAAAACGAATGAGATCCGGTAAATAACACCGGAAACTGACGCAGCGGCCATCGTCACCCTGACATTTGTTGTTATTGGAGAATGGGTTTAGACGTGACAGAAGATATGTTGGTACTTGAACATTTACAGTGAGACTACATGCAGAATTATACCAGTCGGCGTTAAAAAAGGGATTTTTGCGATGGTCAGCACTGTAAAGTCAAAATCCGAAGTGTAAAAAATTATTTACACTTCCGGAATGTAACACCGGTCAAAGACCGCTGTGATTAATGCAAAAAATAACATCCGATAGGTGAGAATTATCCGGAGCAGTGCTAGGCTTGGTCTCTTGCCTTAATCGCCCTGCCAGCTCCCTCTGAAGAGGCGTCAGCATGACTCTATTAATTACCCGCACCTAGCATCCTTGAATGCGAAGTACGTGCTGAAAACGGCAAGATGGCATCCGGCAAAACCTGTGATTACCCTATTGAGAACAGAAGAGTTTACAGATGAGCAAATTCTGGAGTGAAGCGATAACCAACCTTCAGCCCTACGTCCCCGGTGAACAGCCTAAGACCACCAACATCGTCAAGCTGAACACGAATGAAAACCCCTATCCGCCATCGCCAAAAGTTCTGGAAGCTCTGGAGCATTTCCCGAAGGAGAAACTGCGCCTTTATCCTGATCCGGACGGCTCTGTTCTGAAGCAGGCTCTGAGTCATCATTTCAAACTGCCACAGGATCACGTTTTTGTCGGCAATGGTTCCGACGAAGTTCTGGCTCATGCCTTTATGGCGTTCTTCCGTCAGCCGAAACCGTTGCTGATGCCAAGCATGACCTACAGCTTCTACGATGTGTACTGCAACCTGTACGGAATTACCCCTGAGCATATTCCGTTAAGTGATGACTTTCGTATTAATCTTGATGAATACCATCAGGAAAATGGGGGCATCATCTTTGCGAACCCAAATGCACCAACCGGCATTGCAGTAGGCCTGGATGCGATTGAAGCCTTACTGCAGCGAAATACCGAGACGTTGGTTCTGGTAGATGAAGCTTACGTTGATTTCGGTGCGGAAAGCGCCAGCACGCTGGTGAGCCGTTATCCAAATCTGCTGGTGGTTCAAACCCTATCCAAGTCCCGCAGCCTTGCCGGTATGCGTGTGGGCTTTGCTCTGGGTCATCCGGATCTT
The DNA here is from genome assembly GCA_048270425.1 of Oceanospirillum sp. Classification (GTDB taxonomy): domain Bacteria; phylum Pseudomonadota; class Gammaproteobacteria; order Pseudomonadales; family Halomonadaceae; genus Oceanospirillum. Next base: position 199,741 of record JBLWSY010000001.1, on the reverse strand, counting down.
ATTGCCGGTCTTGACCGGGTTAAGAACTCTTTTAATTCCTACCCTCTGGATATGCTGGCATTAGCCTCAGCCACAGCGGCTATTGAAGATACCCCTTATTTCGCACAGACCGTACAACAGATCATGAACGACCGTGACTGGACGACGGAACAGCTGGAAGAGATGGGCTTTGATGTACTGCCGTCAAGCACTAACTTTGTTTTTGCCCGCCATAAAACGGCATCCGGGGCGGATCTGATGGCGCACCTGCGCAGCAAGAATATTCTGGTTCGTCACTTCACCAAGCCGGGCATCGAAAATCACCTGCGTATCACAATAGGCACCCGTGATGAGATGCAAGCGATGATCAGCGCTCTGCGGGAATATCCTCAGATCTGATTTTAGTGCTTATAAACAGCCCAAACGAAAAAAGCGCTGCCTTTTCAGGCAGCGCTTTTTTGTTCGCAGCATAAGCAACTAAAGCTGTAACAACAAAACTGCAACAACTTTAATCACTGTTGATAAACCTTAATCACAACCAGCAATAACGTGATACAGATCGGACCAGAAAAAAGCGCCAAATTAATTCGGGTTGTCGGCGAAATATCGGGTTTTGACAAAAAACGCTGCATTAAAAAAGCACCTGCTACCAACTGCATAAAACCCACGGCCCACATCAGAATCCCCTGATGATAAAACTGCACCCCCAGAAAACCTAAAATACTGCCCAGAGTCAGCCAGCCGGACATTTTCAGTAAACGTTTACTCTGCTCGTTAAGGCCTTCCTGAAAATGTTGTCGCGAAGCCTTACCCAGACATGCTTCACCCATCGCTCCGATTAACAGGGTTATCAGAATAATCAGCCACATTATTTGCTGCTCCTTAATCATTGTTATTATTTTCTTTGTGGCTCACAAAGCCTATGGGCAAATACTAACAGATAAACAAGGAGTTGCCGCTATCCAATAGGCTGATGCACCTGACAAAAATACGGTACAAACCTGATTTTCATCAGGACTTGCCTCCGGCAATACTTTCCATAATGACTGCCACATGCTGACTGAGCTTGGCTGAAGCCTTTCGGGTCTGTTGGGCAGCCTGCTCCGTTTCACCAGCGCTTGCGGTCACTTCCTGTAAGCTGTTATTAATCTCTCCGGCTGCAATACTCTGCTGTCTGGCTGCAGCGGCAATACTCTGACCTCTTTCACTGATCCCCTGCATCGTAAAAGCGATCTGCTCCAAGGTTTCTCCGGCGATCTCAGCCTGTTCAACACTGGCTTTAGCTTGTTTTCGGCTTTCAGTCATCACCTGATAAACCTCTTTGGTCTCATCCCGAAGACGCGTCAGAGTTGCCTGGATCTCGTGGGTCGATTGCTGCGTACGTGAGGCAAGAGAACGCACTTCATCAGCCACCACAGCAAAGCCACGTCCGTGCTCTCCTGCTCTTGCAGCCTCGATAGCAGCATTCAATGCCAACAGGTTGGTCTGACTGGCAATATCATTGATCAGAGATACTGCGTGTGAAATGTCTTCGCTGGCACGATGCAGGTCATCAACCTGATTGGCCGCAACTTTAACCTGATCCGAGAGATGACGAATGGAGTGCATGGCATCTTTGACAACCTGGCGACCTTTTTCGGCTTCCTTAAGTCCATCAGATGTGGCTTCGGAAGCATCAGCAGAACGTGCTGCGACGATTGCTATCGCTTCCGACATTTCACCCACCACTTTTGAAATATGACGCACTTCATCATTCTGTTGTCGGACCGCATGGGCGGCCATATCTGAAATATCCTGTGTGCCCTGGCCCAGACTGGCTAACATATCCGCAGAATAGTGTATTCGCGTTCGTATCGCTTGCTCATTCGCGATGCGTAACTTAGCCATTAAACGAAGAAAACCCGCCTCGGAGGAGCTGTCGGAATACATCTGAGCCAAAAGCGCACTGTAATCACTACCCACCAATAAACGACAGGCAAACTTGAGCGACCCCATAAGTTTATATGCGGCCAACCCCAACAGCCCGCTACCCAAAGCGGAAGCCAGCATCAGCTGCCACCCCGTCAGCCCCACTACTCCCTGAAGGATAAAAGGCGTCAGACACGCGAAAACAACCAGTACCGGAAGAGATAAAAGGATAGGTAGATCGATCAGGTGAATACGGCGTTTACCTGCATTAACCCGTTTGTAGATACGCTCAGCTCTTTCAATCTGCGAACGCTTGGGTTTGAGACGGACAGACTGATATCCGGTGACCTCACCATTGCGAATAATGGCTGAAACAAAGGCGTTAACGTAATAATGGTCGCCATTTTTACAGCGGTTCTTAACAACCCCCATCCAGGGCTTGGCTTGGCTCACTGTCTTCCACATTTGCTCAAAGACTGCAGGCGGCACATCGGGATGGCGAACTATATTATGGGGCTGCCCCAACAGCTCATCTTCACTAAATCCGGAAATCTCAATGAAGGCTTCGTTGACATAGGTGATCTGACCCTTCAAATCGGTTGTTGAAACCAGAGGGATACCGTCGGTGAGCAGGGTTTCCCGTCCGGAAACCGGCAGATTCTGTTTCAAGCCACACCTCCGTGTGATTTTTATTATCGTCGTTGGCTTTGATTTCAGTGTTTGACAGAGGCGGCGTATTCTAATGATCCCCGCATATTTCGTACTGATGCAGGTCAAGCGCCTCTGAACCGAAACAACATCCTGTTGTGGGAGATCAATAAAAACCCTTATTGATCGTAATGTCAATTTCCCATTAAGAAAGGATTCTCAATGGTTCCGTAGGAACTGAGCAGGTATCATGAAGGCTTCAGATGACTGAGCTTACCTGCCAGTGCTGCCATCAATTACAGGGATCATTATGAGTCGCTATCATTCAAAGACCTCACCGGAGCTCAAAGAAATTCTGCAACGATGGCAGGAAGAGAGGAAGAGCGATGATGCCGAGTGGCTCGCAGATCAGATTCCTTACCTGTTAGAAGATGTGGCAAGGGTTCAGGCTGGTTTTATGGTGCTGAGAAACAAAGTGAAAAAGCTGGAGTCGGAAATGCAAACCTATCGCCAAACCCGATTACTGGCAGAGTTTGAAGACGACAATAAGCACTGAGACCCTCCCGGCTTGAAGAAAGCGTACCGGCAGAACAAGCGCTCGCTTGAGCGCATAACCCGGGTAAAAATCAATCACGGCAATAATCTGGTGCTGCACAAACCCTAACTCAGATACGGCCTCTAAGCTTTAAAACCTCTGATAAAGGCTTACCGGCAGCATATTTAAATCCCTGAGCAACTCTGGCACCCGCAAGCTTAGCCTGACGCTCTTCATGCTCATTCTCAATACCCTCGACAACCGTATTAAGCCCCAGATTTTTCGCCAAAAACAAAAGGCTTTCAAAGAGCGCAAAGTCACCATGATCACCGGAGCACAATCGGGCTGTATAACTGCGATCCAGCTTAAGTCCGGTAATCGGAAACTCTTTAAGATAGTTCAGTGACGCATAACCCGTTCCAAAATCATCCAGCAAAATATTAAGACCAGCATCCCGCATTCGCTGCAACTGCTCGACGACCACCTGATCTTTTTCCAGCAATGACGTTTCCGTCAGCTCAACACCGATCTGATGAGGGTTAATCTGATGCTCACGCATCGACTGAATGATCATGCCCGCAACATCGTGATAGTAGAACTGTGCCGCAGAAACATTAAGTGACACTTTCAGCTGGTCATTATGCATCGCTGTCAGATGAGGAATATCCTGCATCACCTGACGGATAACAAACTCCCCCAGATCCCTTATAACCGCCATCTGTTCAGCAATCGGGAAAAATTCACCCGGACTGATAAAACCCAATTCAGGATGCTGCCAGCGCATCAACGCCTCGTAGCCAAGAATACTGCCATCTTCCAGTGAAACCTGAGGCTGGTAAACCATATAGAGCTGCTGTTCACGTCGGGCTGACAGCAATGCCTGTTCGATCTGATAACGACGCTTCAGTGACCGATCCATTTCAGGGTCAAAGTAAACAATACGATTCTTCCCCTGTTTCTTGGCAACGTTAAGGGCAATGGCCGCATGGGTTTGTACTTCGGCTAACGATGTTGGCGGCTCAGGCCGTCGTACAACTCCAATACTGGCCTGCATACCGTTAAGTCGCCGTGGTTTAAGGGCATCATTGTCAAACACATTCATCATCAGGGCTGTGAGAGCCTTTAAGCTATGCCGGGAAATATCACCATCGGCCACAATGCCAAACTCATCGCCGCCCAGCCGATAGATACCGATACGCTCCCGGCTGAATGCCCACTGCTTACACCATTCATTAATAGCTAACAGAGATTCCGAAACCACCTGCCTCAATAGCTCATCACCGGCGTTGTAACCCCGGGTCTCATTGAACCATTTGAAGTTATCAAGACCGATATGGATCACGACAAAGTCCGGTTCATGGCTATCATCCAACAGATCAGTAATCTGCTGCTGAAAGAAAGTCCGATTACCAATCCCAGTCAGCTGATCATAGAAAGCCAGATTTTCAGTACTACGAACATTGGCCTGAATCTGCATCGCCATCTGGCGGAATGCATGCCCTAAACGACCAAACTCGTCATCTTTACGTAAGCGTGCGGGAAGCTCCCAAAGCCCAAGTGCAAGCTTCTCTGAATAGGCCATCAGTGTATTGATAGGGCTGCTGATACTGTAAGAAAAAAGGGCGCTTAAAAGCAGAATCAAACCGCCAAAGATCAACAACAGAAAAAGTAAAGACTGGAGAAAATGACGCCGGGTTTCTGTCAGAGTGGCATCAATGACTTTATGATTTTCCGAAACTGAGACTCTTATAGGCTCCAGGCTCAGTATCAGAACGATGCCACCGACTGTTTGTTCTGCTGCCGATAACGGGTGATGAATCACCAGCAGCTCCCCCCGAAGCCGGTGCCCTGCTTGCTCCAGGCTGATCGTAAAAGGTAAACGGCTTTGCACATTAGTATCCGGAGCCGTGGACATAGAATCACTATCCAGAATAACCGCCTGACGCTTGTCATAGATAAGCACACGACTCACCATCGGCAGTTTTTGAAAAAAGGGATACTTGTTCAACAAGAACATCGTGCTGGTGTTTTTTAAGCGCACTGATCAGAGATGGGGAAAAAGAACTCAGTAACTTTTCGCTGCGGGATAGCATATCCTGGGTTAAAGCATCATTTATGCGGCTCTGACCCGCCTCAGACATACTTTGGTGCAGCCGCTGTAATTCAGAAAAAGCCATCACAGCAAAAAAAATCATCATCGCAATAGATGAGAATGCCAGTAGCAGGATGTAACGGGTGCGCAGTGAGAGATTGATCACGGGGTCTGCCTTAAACCGAAGGCCAAAAAAGCCTTAAACCGAAGGCCAAAAAAGCCTTAAATTTCAGTAAGCTACACAGGAGCAGACCGAAGTGTATCAAATCACCATTTCAGCACTGTTTAGCTTCTGTAACGCGTAATGACAGAGGTCAAGCTTTCAATTGAAACCGGTTTACACAGGTAATCATCAAAACCCTGGTCCAGAGCCCGATCAATAGCATCCGTTGCCACATCCCCACTGACGGCAATAACAGGAAGCTCCTTACCTTCAGGCTGGTCACGAATAATACCCAGCACTTCAGAACCAGAGATCATCCCCAGATTCATATCGACAAACATAAGGTCCGGAGCTTGCTCCAGAAACTGAGAGATGCCATCTTCCGCGCTTGGGGCACCACAGAAAGTAATACCCGGGTCCAGATGGCGAATCAGACGCTCCAGCACTTTACGGTTGGCTTCGTCATCCTCGACATAAAGCACGGTGAAGGTCCCCGCAGTCTTTTCTGCCTCAAGGTTTTCGCCTTTATCCTTGTCGGCAGCCGTGGTTACCTTAGTATCCCCGGCAATAGTACTGCAAATACGAGCAGTATCAGCACTATCATCCTGAGCTGGCCCTGCACAGCAATAACGGGAGTCAGACGCTGCTATTGTCTCGCTATTCTCAGTATCACTGGAGGGAACCGAACAACAGCCAGAGGCATAATCAGCCTGTTCACAGGGAATCCTTAGGGTAAAGATACTCCCAACGCCCACCTCTGACTCAACATGAATACTGCCCCCCATCGCTTCAACGGCAAAGCGGGCAATCGCAAGTCCATTCCCCATGCCTTTAGCATCAATGTAACCCTCAGCTGCTTCGAAAGGCATAAAGATTTTATCCAGGAAATCCTGAGGAATACCCTTACCGGAATCCTGAATTGAAAGCTCACAATAGAGCTGCAAACAGCGGTGACGGACCGCAATAAGCCCTCCCGGAGCCGTAAAGCTGATTGCGTTTTTCAGCAACGATTGAATCACCTGACGCAGGCGCTTCACATCAGCCTGCACAAAATAATCTTCGCCCGGCAAGTCAGCCTCAAACCTCAGATCGGCCTGCTCAATATCAGAAACCACTTCCGCGATACATTCAGTGACCATATCGGAAAGACTCACACGGGTCAGGTCAACACTAAACTCTCTGCGCTCCAGTTGGGCCAGATCAAGCACATCATCGACCAATGCCAGCATCGCCTCACCGGAATCCACAATCTGGGCCAGATGCTCTTTATGCTCATCCTCCATGGACTCTTCCATCTGCAAGAGATGCCCGAAACCAAGAATCGCATTCAGAGGGGTACGGAACTCATGACTCATGCGCGAGAGGAACTGAGTTTTCGCCTGACTGGCATGTTCGGCACGCTCTTTTTCTAACTTGAGGCTTTCTGCGGCCCAGAGCCTCTCGTTTTCAGATTCATGAGCCGCCAGAAGGGCGGCAATGGTTGCCAGCCAAGGTTCAAATAATCGGGACTCAGAGGACCAGTACCTGAAATCCTGAATCACAAGTGCAAAACAGATAACCGGTTGATCGGAGTAAACAACAGGGAGCAGCAAGAGTCCTTTTCGCAAACAGTCGCGCCCCTGAAATATATCCCCAAGTGGAATAAGCATGGGTTTGGCAGGTTCAATAGACGCTCGCCACTGGGCAACACCCTGGACAATTCGCTCTTTAAACAGATCAATGTCCTGCCCCTTTATCAGAGGTTGGGTAACGGCACGAACCTGTTCACCAAAAGCAGGACAGCCCAATTTCTGCTGCAAAGATTCGCTCAGCCAGTAGAAGCCTCTTTCAGACTGAGCAAGGTCAACCAACGAGGATAATTGACCATCAATATCCGGACGCTTATCGGGACTGCAGATAAAGCGGGTCTGCATCTGAGAAATACTCATCAGCAGTCGGTTATTAAACTGCCGGAAATACTCTTCCCGTTTCCGCTCGGAGATATCACGAATCAAAAGCAGAATTTTGTTAGTACCGGTCCGGGCAAAACGTAATTCAAGAGTTTGGGCCGTACTGCGATCTTCCAGAGTAATTTCGGTAAAATAGCGCGCGAGCCCCGAACAGACCTGATCGGTCAGTTTCTGATGCAATGTTTCAGTTTCCAACTGAGGAAAAATATCAAAAAGCACCTGACCTGAGCTCAGCGCTATGTTCAGAACATCCCCTCTGGGCTCCTGAAAACTCAACACTTCAAAACGTGAGTTAAATACCACTAACATATCGGGTAAAGCTTCAATGAGAGCTTCATTCTCCGCCTCTCTCACCTCAAGTTCCTGAGAGGTAACCGATAACTTCTCGGTTAAACGCATTCGCTTACGATAGAGATCCGCTTCCAGACGCTTTCGCTTACTGATATCACGGAGGAAGAAACAGGCAAACTCATCAAAACCATCAGAATAGAAACGAATCAATACCTCAGACGGAAAGGAGATGCCATTGCGTCTGAGGGCGTTGCCTTCCTGCTCAATCGCTTCTCCCCGTCGAATGCGACTCCAGATTAGCTTCCAGCTTTCTTCATTAATAGAGGCATCAATATCACCAATGGCAAGTCCCTGCAGATCCTGATGCGAATAGCCCAGGATTTTTGATGCGGTTTCGTTGGCACCAACAATGCCACCTTCGCGATTGATCCACAAAACAAGTTCGGCGGCATCATTTAAAGCTTCACTTTGACGTTTGAGCTGAAGAAACTCCTGACGCTGACGGGTCACATCTTTAACACTGAGAATCGTACTCGGGTCAGAAGAAAAAGGTTCCCGGGTAAATGCCAACAAACGCCGTCCAGCGGTAACAGACCACCAGGCATAGAAAGTCTCACCGAAGGAACTTGATATCAGCGACATCAGATCTCCCAACGGTTCGCCCTTCTCATCACTCAAGCCCAGAGCACACTCAGTTAAAAAGATCGACATCGCTTCAGGCGTGACATCCTTACTCCCTGCCAGCAAGCTGGCAGCCTGCTGATTAAAGCTTTCAACCTTCCCTTGGGCTGAAACCTGCAGCAACCCTTCCCGCCCTTTATCAAAAAAAAGTTTTTGCAGAGAATCAGTTTCTGTTTTTTCAGGGCGCTCCCGAAAAATGCTGACCAACAGACTGACAAGGGCAAACAATGCAAGACTGCCAATACCAAGCAGGAGATACTGCTGAGAATTGAAGATACGGCTGACAGGAAACGTCTTAGCAACAGAATAGGAAACCGGTAATTGGCGATTTTCGCGGGTGACGACGACTTCTTCGAATACGCTGGGATCTTTCGGGGATACCCGACGGTCAATCTCGACCAGTGTTTTATTCCTGGCAAGCAATCTAATGGAAAGATCCTGAGTGGCCACCACTTCATCCAGAAGGTGGTAAAGCTCCCGCCCCATGTTCACGGTAAAAACCAGCGCGGCCTGAACCTCCAATCCATTGGATACCGGGGCTGCAATCAGGAGTAACGGCTGCTGCTGACGAAAAACACCGTTATGATCCGGCACAGGATAAGGGCTTGTATAAGGAATCAACCACTGATTTCTCCCCTGCCATAGCGGAGCAAATAGCGCCGGATATTCAGCAATGGGGGAAGACTCACCAATTAACCGGTTATCCGAAGCCGCCCGAACAAGGCCCCGGCTGTCGATGAGCATATAACCGTCAATTTTGGTTGATTTAAGCAGAGGCGAGAAAAACTGGCGAAGCAGTGACTGCTCAGGGGCTGCGATAAGTTCATTTCTAGCGCTAGTCAATGCTGACAGCGAACGGACAGATTCAGAAACTTGCGGGTATCTGGACCAGATGTTGAGTACATTCTTTTGCTTCTGAAACCAACGATTAAACAGCTGATCTGTAACTCGAATTTTCTCTTCCAACAGCGCCTGACGACTCTGGCTACCGTGCTGTTGCAACTGGTAAAACCCGGCAAAACAAACAAATAAAATCAGGCTGGCAACGGCCACAGAGATCCAATGTGTTTTATTGTCCTTCAGCAACATCACTATTTTTTCCCACCGCGAGCCAAAGCGCCTTAGTAGCAGGAGATCCTAACTTAAGACACATCTGATATCTGTTTTCAATTAAAGTTGTATTACGCGCTATATTATCGCCTTTAATTTGTCTTATTAAAGCCTTATCTATACAAACTAGGGTTTTCCCTCTACAGAAACTTAACGCCACCTCATTGGGAGACAGCTATGGCTTACCGTGATGATGATCTGGATTACTTTCTGCGTGAGATGCGGGGAGTAGTGCCTCTGAAGCAGGATCAGAAAGCCGACCTGAAAACCAACAAAAAAGAGGATGCCAAATCTCTTGAAGCCCGTCGCTATGCCGCTCAGGCGCAGACAGCGGAGGATAAAAATTTTCTTTCCGATGAGTTTGTCGAACTGCTGGGGCCTTTTGACCCTGTAGAATACAAAAAAGAGGGTGTTCAGGAAGGCGTTTACAAACGCCTCAAACAGGGCCGGTACCCTATCGATGCCGCCCTTAATTTACATAAAAAACCAGTTGAGTTCTGCCGAAAAGAGGTGTTCGAGTTTATCGAAGACTGTTATCGACATGATATTCGTGTTGCCCTGATTAGCTTCGGCAAAGGCAGCGCTCCCGACTCACTACCCTGTGTGATAAAAAGTTATCTGGCACGCTGGCTACCGGAATTCCCTCAGGTGATTGCAGTGAACAGCGCCCATAAAAGCCACGGTGGCAGCTCTGCTGTTTATGTATTGCTTAAGAAAAGCGAGCGCCAAAAGGCGATCAACCGCGACCGGCACATTAAACAGGGGCGTCAGCCTAACATCAGCTAGTTCGGACCGAAACCGCCCCCAAGCTGCACTATCTGAAATTACCCCCAGAGAAGTAAATTAGTCTTTGGGAACCGATGTTATAAACAACCTCCAACCTTAAGCATCTGCAAAGAGAGCCGGGCAATATAACGTGCACCGGCTCTTTAATTTACTATGCCGATTTTTACCTGACCTTTGTAATAAATAATCTGTACGGTCAGGCCCAATCAATGAGTTCAGGTATAAATAGTAGGCAGATTACTTCGCAACAGCTCGCGAATTCCGCTTTCATCCATCGGTGGATAGAATACCAGTTTCAGCGCTTCAGACTGTATCAGAGCCTGCCATTCAGCCCATTGAGGGTCATCTTCAAGTGGAACCGCAATTACAAAATCATGTTCGTTGCCAAACGCCACGGTCACCAACCGCGTTTTGTAGGGTTTCAGGTGATGATTCAGATACTGATAATGGGGCAACTCATAATTCAGATAGTCCGTTTCACGCTGGCTTAGATTATCCCAGCTTTCAACAGGTACCGAGAATATAATCCCTCCGATCAGCGCCTCTGAACTGAGTTCCCGCAATGCTTCCTGCTTCAGGTTGCACAGCTCCGGCAGCTCACCAAAATACTCTTTACGCTCGATATAGCAAAGTTTGTTTGTCATGATCAGCTGATCAGTATAAGACTCATAACTGCTGCTGTTTTTGCCCTGCATAACATCACAGCCTAACTGATAGAGCATCACGGTTTCTTCAGGAGTTATTGAGGCATGCATTATCATTCTTCCTTTTCTATCTTCAATTACGATCCATCACCTAAGCTCAGCGCTGATTCATCCATTCATAAAGTTTAAAAATCAACACAACCAGAGCAATGGGCAAAAGAGGCAGCAGAGCCCATAAAAATCCCCAGTTACTTATAGAAGCATGTCTGTTCAGCCCATAAAGAGCCAACAACACAAAGACCGGATAGGTATAAAACAAACCCCGTACACAACGGGCATGCCAGGACATACTCAGACTACTGCCCGGCAGAGAAGCAAACATCATCGCGATCCAGCCAAATACACCAAGCACCAGGGTCACCAACTGGGCGATAATAACCAACATCAGCATTCTCTCATTTCATAAGATCCTGTATCACAGAGACTCATAGACACCATCATCACCCTGATAACGTAAAGAGGTAATCCTCCAGTTATCACCTTCACAAACCAAATGAAATTCAAAATCGGCAGTAAAACCTGTCGCATCTGTTCGCCGCGTGCTGACCCGGGCTGAGTTGCCGTTCATCTCAAGTTCGGTGATCGCTTCGCCATCCGGGTCATGCATGGAATCTGCTGAGAATAAAGCCTCCTGAGGCTGCACATCAGGGTGACAGTGCTCCTGCAGCAGCTCGTCATAAGCAGCTTTGGTCTGATGCGTCCCCTGGTCATCCCGATAACGGTAGGCGGCTATGGCGTTGTCATTCCAGACTTTGTAATCAACAATAAAATCCCAGACCCGCTGTACAGCCGCCTGCTGCTCTGGTGTCAGCGCATCAAACCAGGCCTCTTCATCGGTTTCATCCACCGCCTCCGTAGCACCTTTCAGAAACACTGCCAGCTCAGCATCACAGACACGATGCCAGTTCAGCCCCAGCTCAGAAACCGGAATCAGACTGAGCGCACCATAGGTTGTTTTATCCAGATACTCACCCCAGGCCAGTTCGCGCAGTTTCGGCAAGGAGCCAAGGAGAGAAAAGTCGCTCACATGGGTTCCGGTTACCTCAAGGCACCAGATATTGTGCAATGACTCCAATCCGTTGAGGCCCGTAATTTCCGTGCGGGAAAGATCGAGGTTGGCCAGTGAAGCGCAATCTGACAACAGACGACAATCATCAAAGTCGGTATGACGCAGATTCAGCAGCACCAGATTAGCCAACCCGGACAACGGAGAAAAATCCGACACCTGACATCCGGCCAGATCCAGCCGTGTCAGTGAATCAAGCCCGGCCAAGGCGCTGATATCCTGTATCGGACAGTAATTCGCCCGTAACCAGGTCAGATTTTTCAGTGACGCCAGAGCGGACAGGTCTGACACGTCGGTCTGACAGATCTGTAGCTCCTCGAGCTGCGTCAGGCCCGCCAGCGGAGTCAAATCCACTACCTGACAGCCATTCAAACGAAGGACTTTCAGGTTACTACAGGAACTCAACGGGCTGAGATCCGTTACAGAGGTTTCCGACAGATCAAGATTTTCAAGCCGGGTAAAACCCACCAGTGGACTCAGATCACTGAACTCCGTCTGGCCGGAAAAATCCAGATCCGATCGATCCCGGATAACTGTTTTAGTCATCATTCATCCTTAAACAAAAAATAAGCAACGAGCGACTTCAGAAGTCGGCATATTCGGTCTGAACACTCTGCCACATAATATCGAGCAGCGCCTGAACATGGTCCGCATCATTTGGAAAAGAGGCTGCATCGTTCAACTCCGAGCTCAGCGCTTGCTGTAGTTTATGCTGAACAGCGGAGATTGCACTAAGCAGGTAGTGATGGACAGGTTCGTTCAACAGCTCGGCACAGGCATGGCGATAATCACTGAGCTCTGAGGTCTGATAAAAACTGATCCTGGCATCTGCCCGTCGAACCTCGTCATGACAGCGAAAGAAGTGACGCAGATGGAACTGAATTTCGACGTACTGCAACGGTTCGCCACCGAGAATAAAATAAAGCTGACCATCAACAGAGGGTGCTCTAGTCTGCTCCGACGAGTCGATCTCTACCTGCAGCTGATCCGGGCGAATCAGAGGCTTAACACTTCGCATTATCAGGGAGATCTCATCGTCTTCCCGACAGTTATAATCATTCACACACTGGCTTCGTCCCCCGACACGCGCATAACGATCACACTGCAATGCCTGCCCGGGTTCATTACTGTCGGTACAGGCACGACTTAAAACCTGCCAGCTACCCTCCAGCCAGATCGCCTGATGTTGGTGACGTTTTGTGTCACGCAGAAAAAAGTCGATACAGGCAAAGGCTTCCGCCTGGCTGGGAAATGCTTCAGTAATATAGGAATCCTGCTGAAAGGCATAATCAGCGATATACGTTTCGTACTCTTCTGAAAAGTAAAAAATGCTCTGAATGACATCAATGGGATGAAAAACAGTATAGAACTGCCGCCATCCGGCACTGTTACTGAACATAGAAACACGCTTACTGCGGGAATGAAGCGTTTCGCTCCACTGATTGAGGCTTTCAGCCAGAGCATCTGAAATTTCGGCTCTGCTTTCCATACGGCAACTCCTTATCGTTAAAAGGGATTATACCGAGTGGAGTAATAACTTTAATATTTTTAGACATGAGTGAAAAAAAATAATAAATCACTCTGTCAATTTAAAAAACCTATAAAAACCTTATTTCTTATATCAGCGCTAATAGGCAATAAAATCTCATTTAAACTCGCTTAACGGTCTCCTGAAAAGTCAGCAGACATTTCAGGATCCGTTACCCAAGTATTTTCGGCCAGATCGGCAGCAAACCGGAGAAAAACCCGCCTCCGGCAACGCTCCGGTTATTTAAGCAGATGGCTGTTCAGACGCTGAATCTCATCCCGAATCTGAGCCGCCTTTTCAAACTCCAGGTTCTTGGAAGCCTCATACATTTTGTCTTCCAGCTTACTAATGGTTTTCAAAAGCTGCTCAGGAGGCATAAGGGCAGGCTCCACCTCATACTCACCCACCGTTTCAGCCACTTTCTTAGCAGATTTGTTACTGATTTTCTTACCGGGAATGCGCGCGCCTTCCATAATGTCAGCAACGTTTTTCATCACCGTTGTCGGCGTAATACCTGCCGCTTCATTGGCGGCTATCTGCTTCTCACGGCGACGCTGGGTTTCATCAATCGCCTTCTGCATGGAACCGGTAATACGATCACCATAAAGAATCGCTTTACCCTTAGCGTTTCGGGCCGCACGGCCTATGGTCTGAATCAGGGAACGCTCCGAGCGCAGGAAGCCTTCTTTATCCGCATCCAGAATCGCCACCAGTGAAACCTCAGGCATATCGAGACCTTCACGCAGCAGGTTGATACCTACCAACACATCAAACTCACCCAAACGCAGATCCCGAATGATCTCAACCCGTTCAACGGTATCAATATCTGAGTGCAGATAACGCACCTTAACGCCATGATCCGACAGATAATCGGTAAGATCCTCCGACATACGTTTGGTCAGAGTAGTCACCAGAACGCGATCACCATCGGCAACCCGAAGGCTGATCTCTGACATCAGGTCATCAACCTGAGTTGATGCCGGGCGGACTTCAATTTCCGGATCAAGAAGACCTGTAGGGCGAACAACCTGTTCAACAACCTGCCCCTGATGCTCCGCCTCGTAGTTACCCGGTGTCGCGGAAACAAACACCATCTGAGGAGAGATCTGTTCCCACTCCTCAAATTTCATGGGTCGGTTATCCAGTGCAGAGGGTAAGCGGAAACCGTACTGCACCAACGTTTCCTTGCGAGAACGGTCGCCACGGTACATAGCGCCTAATTGAGGCACAGTAACATGGGATTCATCGATAAAGAGCAAGGCATCATCCGGCAAATAATCAAAGAAAGTCGGTGGCGCATTGCCCGGATCACGCCCCGAGAGATAGCGTGAGTAGTTTTCGATACCGTTGCAGTAGCCCAGCTCCAGCATCATCTCAATATCATAGAGGGTACGCTGCTCAATTCGCTGAGCTTCAACCAGCTTGTCATGCTCCCGGAACCATTCGATACGCTCTCTGAGCTCATCTTTAATATGCTCAGTAGCTTCAACCACGGTTTCCCTTGGCGTCACATAGTGACTCTTCGGATAGATGGTGATTCGGGGCAACTTCCTCAGTTGCTCGCCGGTCAACGGATCAAAAACAGAGATGTTATCGATCTCATCATCAAACAACTCAACCCGAACCGCCTCCTGCTCCGATTCAGCCGGGAAGATATCAATCACATCACCGCGAACGCGATAAGTCGCACGACGAAAATCAAGATCATTGCGGGTGTACTGCAATTCAGCCAAACGACGCAGCATCTGGCGCTGATCGATGCGCTCGCCACGATTAATGTGCAGCACCATCTTATGGTAGGACTTGGGATCGCCCAGACCATAAATCGCTGATACCGTGGCAACAATCAGAGAGTCTCTGCGCTCCAGCAGCGCCTTGGTGGCAGAAAGGCGCATCTGTTCAATGTGTTCATTGATCGAGGCATCTTTATCAATAAAGGTGTCCGACGCTGGCACATAGGCTTCAGGCTGATAGTAGTCATAGTAAGAAACAAAGTACTCAACGGCATTTTCCGGGAAAAACTCTTTAAATTCGCCGTAGAGCTGCGCTGCCAACGTTTTGTTATGGGCAAGAATAATGGTCGGCCGCTGGGTGCGCTCGATGATATTGGCCATGGTGAAAGTCTTACCGGAACCCGTCACCCCTAAAAGAGTTTGATGCATCAAACCACTGTCCAGACCTGCACAAAGTGCATCAATGGCAGCGGGCTGATCACCGGCCGGTTTAAAACGGGAATGAAGCTTAAATTTTTTCTGTGATTCCATGTTTAACCAGACTTATTTCTTAAAAAAATGACAAAATTCAGCAAACACCGCCAAACCTACAAAAACTAAGACTAACATCATCTTCAGCCCATGACTGACGGCAGACACCTGCACAAAGATTAACATGCCAACTATCAACGCAAACGTAAGGTTTTACCGGACTTTTTGGCAGATTTTTTAAACTTTCTACCCTTCACGAAAGGCCGGTATCTCCTGTATAGTTCAACTGCACAACGCCTATTTTCTGACTGAAAATAAATTGAGGATATCAGCTTGGACGTACAACTGTCAGATCGCGTACAGTCAATCAAACCTTCACCGACTTTAGCGGTCACTAACCGTGCGGCAGAGCTTCGCGCAGCAGGCAAAGACATTATTGGCCTGGGCGCTGGTGAGCCAGACTTCGACACCCCGCAACACATCAAAGATGCAGCGATTGAGGCTATCAATAATGGCCTGACAAAATACACCGCTGTTGACGGTACACCAAGCTTAAAGAAGGCCATTATAGCGAAATTCGAGCGCGATAACGGTCTTAAGTACGAGCCTAACCAGATTCTGGTTTCTTCCGGCGGTAAACAGAGCTTCTTCAATTTGGCCCTGGCTCTGTTGAACCCAGGTGATGAAGTGGTTATCCCAGCACCTTACTGGGTTTCTTACCCGGATATGGTACTCGTCGCTGAAGGTAAGCCGGTCATCATTGAGACGACCGCTGCTGATCGCTTCAAGATCACAGCAGAACAGCTGGAAGCGGCAATCACTCCACGCACCAAGCTGGTAGTGATCAACAGCCCTTCTAACCCAAGCGGCATGGCTTACTCTCTGGATGAGCTGAAAGCGCTGGGTGAAGTACTGAAGAAACATCCTCATGTGATGATTGCTTCTGATGATATGTACGAGCACATCATCTGGAGTCAGGAGTTCTGCAACATTCTGAATGCAACGCCTGAACTGTACGACCGCACTTTCGTGCTGAATGGCGTTTCCAAAGCTTACAGCATGACCGGCTGGCGTATTGGCTATGCGGCAGGCCCTGCAAAAGTTATCGGTGCGATGAAGAAGATTCAGTCTCAGTCTACATCCAACCCTGCGTCTATCTCTCAGTACGCTGCTGAAGCGGCTCTGAATGGTCCTCAGGAGTGTATCGCTGAGATGCTGGTTTCTTTCAAACAGCGCCACGATTTTGTTGTTGAAAAACTGAATGCGATCCCGGGCGTAAACTGCCTGGCGGGCGACGGTACTTTCTACGCGTTTGCTGATTTCTCCGAAGCGATCAAGGCTTACGGTTCTGACAGCGATGTCGATTTTGCCGAAGCTATGCTGGAAAAAGCCGGTGTTGCACTGGTACCAGGCTCTGCTTTCGGTACCGCAGGCTGCATGCGCATTTCGTTTGCAACCAGCAATGCAAATCTGGAATCCGCGATGGATCGCCTGGCTAAAGAGCTGGCTTAATCTTTCGCTACAGCCTGATTTATCTTTCGGAATACATCTCCGGATAAATCAGGCACCAAAAAAAGGCCTTGTTGGTTAACAACAAGGCCTTTTTTATAGCTTTGACTCACACCAGAAGCAGGATCAGTTCCAGCGCTCCGGACGAACTTCAGCCGTAAGATCACCGCAGTTAAACCAGGCTGTTCCATCCTGAATCGTAACCTGAATCTGCATAGTACGCGCAGTCATCTTCGCCAGCTGTTCAATCACAGCATCACTGATATTCCAGACCTGAAGATTTTCGAAACGGGATAATTTACTCTTATTCTGCTGCCACCAGATAGGCGCTGCATTATCGCCGTAGGTGTACAGAATCACATCTTTAGATCGGGAAGAGGCTTTACGCAGCCATTTCTCATCCGGACAGCCCAGTTCAATCCAAAGCTCAATTTCGTCGGAGTAGTTTTTCTTCCAAATCTCCGGCTCATCATCCACGCACAAGCCTTTGGTGAACTCCAGGCCTTCGACCGCGTTCAGGCTCCAGGCAAGAATGCGCAGCATCATGCGTTCATCGGTTTCAGAAGGATGTTGGGCAAGTGTCAGAGACTGATCAAGGTAGACACCCCGATCCATATCGGCAAGGTTCACCGTCGCTTTATAAACGGTTGATTTCAGGGCCATTTGGCGTCCTTATCTGCAATAGGAGTGATGGATGCGGAATATACGGTGATGTGGGATAAAGCTCAAGCCGCAGTCCGTTTTGCAGAGAAAATATCACAGAGCCTCACTCATCTCCTTGCGCATCATTGCAGTCAGTTTATTAAACTTATGCTTAAACAGCTGATAAGCGTCCTGGGACTGCTTTTTCTGTTCAGAAAGACGCTGTTCCAAAACAATCTCCTGATCAGGATGACGCTGCAATTCCTGTGTGGTTTTCTCCGAATCCTGCTTCATCGCGGTCCAGTTCTCCAAAAGAAGACACACCTCGATAAAGTTAGAATTCACCTCTTCAGAGGCATGCAGATGTAACTTAGGCGACAGATCCTCAAACAGGTTATTCAGCTCAGGATCTCCCTTGGTGACCGAAGCGATCGCATGCTCCAACTGTGAGATAACCTCCTGATAGGTTTTGCGGCGTTCTTCACGACGGGTCTTCTCCAGCGCAACTTTTGAATTAGCGGAGTCCAGGCGCTGCTTTAATCTCCAGGCCATAATGGCCGCACTCACAGCGAAAATAAGAGAGAAAACAACAATGCCAAGCCCGATATATTCCTTCATAACTCACAACCCTCAATAACGCATTTAAAATAACCCTTTATTCAGAAAGGATTTTATTCGGGTTAAAGCGAACATAGAAGATTTCAATCAGGTATATGTTATAAAAAATCCGCATGAACATACGACAAGCAGCTATTCATGGCTGATCAGTATTAATCGACCCGTTTCAGGGTCTTTATAAACCTTGCCGACTGTCTGATATCCGGAGCCGCCCTCGCCAATTCCTTTCGGGATTTCAGGAAGCTCACGCCCCTGCTGAATGCTTTCCGACTGACGAAGTTTTTGGTTTAAGTCCGGGCTGATAGCGACAAGCGCCGCTACCAGACCACAAACAAAAACCAGCATCAGATCAACAAGGTTAGCCAAAGGGCCTAACGGTTCGTCATCGCTCTGATCGAAGCGGGAATGATTCCACCGATGTCTGCTACTCATGCTGCCTGCTCCGCTTCCAGTCGGGCCAGCAGATGATCATACCAGCGGCGGCGTAACCGGCCGCTGATAAAACCCACAACGCCGACCAGCAAACCAAGCACTGTGGTATCAAATGCAACTGTTATCGCTTGGGTCAGTTGCTGAAAATCCCCCTGCCCCAGAGCCGCAAGCCCCGGTCCAAGCGGTATCAGAGTACCCATTAAGCCCAGCATCGGGCCTAAACGGGTAACAAAGTCAGAGCGCTCTACCCGCTTTTTTAACTGGTATTCCAACTCATCCAGAGAAAGCTTTTTTGCCGCAGCCTTCAAGCCACCAAAGCGCTCCCCCAATAACCAACCTATGTCGGCCACCGATACCAGAGTAACCAGAAGAAGCAGGATAATCACTGGATCCAGCAGCAAAGCTACCAGCTGGTGCAGGATTCCCTGGGCAACGCCATGCGTCAGTCCTTCCATCAACCCCATATTAACCTCTTCTACCTCTGATAAAGCCCAGTACAAAGATCGCCATCACCCCAGCCAGCAGAAGATAAATCAGCCAATGCAGCTCCTCGCCCGGTTGAGATTCCGATGACATGTTGGCAGACTCATTCTCAGGTTTATCCAAAGCCCGAGAATCCCTGTCTTTCACATTCTCCTGATTCCCCTGAAGCGAGATCTCAGATACTGAGGATGGAGCAGCGGCCTCCACCACCTCAGGTAATCGGGTCGATTCCAGCAGTGCCTGCAGCTCGCCAAAGTCAGATGGAGAGAGGTAACCTTCTAACCAGTCGAAAAGCGGATTATCCGGGCTGGTATGTCCGCTACCCGGCAAACCATGAACCAGCACCTGCTGTGTAAACTGCTCAGCCAGTTGCTTAAGGGTTGCCTCGTCAGCCTGCCAGAAGCCTTTTTCCGCAGCTACCAGCATCACTGCCAGCATGTTGTTATAGACATGGATATTCTGCGGTTCCTTCAGAAATTCATTCAGCCCCAACTCCAGACTGTCATCCACATAAACTGACTTCACCTCATCCCAGAGCCAACTCTGTACAATTTCAGGGCTTGTCACCTGCCAGCCCCACAAGTATTCCAGAAACTCACTACCCATGGTTCGGGCTCCGGCATAGCCTTCAGCCATCAGAGGTTTAATCCACTCGGGGTTGATATAACGGCTCCGAAACTCCTGCATCATCGCCCGGGACAAAGGTTTGACCGATGTATTATTCCTGTCTGCATGATCAATGACCCAGCTGGCAGGCACCTGACCATCGCGCTGATGCTCAACCGCCATATTCAGACCGCCGAGGAAATCGAAAGCATCGTTGTTATCGATCAGGCCGTACAGGTTGCTGGCTCTGCCCAGATAGGTGTTACTCACACTGGCCAGGTTTCGGTTGAAGCTGTCATGAGCAACATCCCCCTGACGATCAATCCCGTAGGCATAACCCATACGATTCAGATACACCTCGGCAACCTGCCCGCGATGCTGCCAGCTGCCGGAACGCTCAACCACACGATTCACACCCGCGCCGTAGCCACCTGGCAAGGTGCCAAAGAGTCGCAAACTGGCATTACGCCCCGCCTCTGCAGCGCCGATACCAGAAGCCATGAGTTGCTGAGTATCCTTTACCCAGTTCATCGCAATACGGTTAAACTCCAGCAGCTCATCCCCCGGATTCTGCAGTACACCCAAAGGGGCCAGGGCTTCATTCAGTGCCAACGACAGCGATGGCAGTTCGCGCCGAATACGATCAGATGAGGCATCCAGCGCCAGCAGGACAGCACGATCCAACCATTCCAACTGATCCCCGTAAAGATCCCGGAACAGGCCTGATGTGGTAAAGACAAAATCACGACGAACACGATCCGCTTCATCAGACTGCATCTCTGCCTGGCTTAACCGCTCAATACCTTTCAGAATCCCACGGCGACTCCAGCGAGGCTTAACCCCCAGCATATCCATAGCAAAAGCGATCATCGCGCCTTCATCGCGGACCGTATCCGATGCCCAAAGTACCATCGCTTCCCGCTCACCAGGTTCCGACTGACTATTCGCGCGAGCTTCTTTTGCCAGCGCCTTACCCTGCTCATAGGCCAGCTTGGAAGGAATCAGACTGCTGTCCAGGGCATAAAAGTTACGTCCCGTGGGTAAAGCATCCGGTGTCCGGATCGGGTCATTCCCCTTACCCGCTGCCACATAATCACCATTAAGAGCCGATAATAATGCGCTCATCTCATGGGCAGGAGATTGCCTCAGTGGCTCATTCCATTTTTCACGAACAGCGGGATCATCTGACATTGAAGTTAACAGCGTATCGACAGCATCCGGCTGCCAATCACGGCCAAATACGTGCAGCCCCATGGGCATAAACTCTTCCTGTAGCTGGGTCAGATAGTGACCAACCTCATGCACAAGAAGATGATCCTCTACCTGATCAAAACTGACACCACGCACTTTAAGTTCTGCCGCCATAGAAGCTTCCAGCTCGTCGTTCAGATTGAGTCGGTTCAGAGTATCCCGAATCTGAGTCACCGCCCGATTTTGCCCGGTTTCATCCTCTCGAATCTCAGCCGCCTCAAAGCTCTCAATCAGTTGACGCAACGCCAGCAGGTCGTCATACAAAGGGGTCGCGATTAATGGTGGGGTCAGGTGATCGATCATCACAGCACTACCACGGCGCTTAGCCTGAATCCCCTCACCCACACCATCAACGATGTAGGGATAGATGCTTGGCAGGTCGGCAATCAGGCCTGTCGCATAATCTTCAGCAGACAGTCCGGTTCGCTTACGGGGTAAAAACTCATAGGTTGAATGTCGCCCCAGATGCACCAGAGCATCCGCTTTAAATTCCGACTTCAGAAAATGATAAAAGGCCACGTACTGATGGGGTGGTGGGAAACGGGTGTTGGCGTGCAGCAGCTCTTCATTCAACTCCCAGCCCCTTGGCGGCTGAGGACCGATAAAGATATTGCCAAACTGCAGCCCCGGCAGAAGCAGTTCATTGTTCCAGACCATGACGCGCCCGGGTGCCTCCCCCCAGCCTCTGAGGCCTTCGATACCGGTTTTACGAAGCCCAGTGATAAAGGCTTCGCCTTCATGCCAACACTCCGAATCTGCGGTGATATCCGCTTTTGCCAGACAACCCTCAAAAGAAGCCTCCAGCTGGTCCAGAAGGTTCAGCGCTCTCTCTCTGGCAGCATGATCCGCGCCTTCAAGCAAATGGTGGACACTTTCGATCGTCTCACGCAAATTACGCTGAAGCAGTTCACGATCTGCCTGAGCCAGGCCACCACGGCTGATGGCAATCCGGATCGCCTCACGGGTGCTGGATTGCAGATAAGCCAGAGGGCCATTGCTCAGCTCCTGTTGCAACGCTTGCGGCCAGCTAGCCAGATGTTTCTGGTAGCGGGCAACACTCATTTTCTGAACCCGCTGAGACATATCTGCCAGCACAGAGGCATCCTCAGGCAGGTTCACCGCCGATTGCTGAATCAGGTCGAGCAGGGCCTCAGCGCTCTCCGGCAAAGCCCCCGTGTCGTAGCCCGCTGTCTTAAGTTCATTGAGCAGATGCCAGAGAGTTTCCGGCACATTAAGGTTATCTGCACCTATGTTGTGACGTCCCGGCGGATGGTTGTAATAGATGATGGCAATCCGTTTCTTAGCATTAGTTTTTTCCTGCAACGCCAACCAGCGTTTAGCACGCTGCAGAAGATAGTCCACCTGAGACTCAATAGGATGACTCAATCGGAGTTCAATGCCTGTTAACGGATCGGTTTTCGCAGGCGTTAACGCCGCCAGAACCAACGGCTGGCTTTGCCCCTGCAGTTCCGGCATGGCGATTCGGTAATGAACGGTCTGCACCGGCAAACCCACCTGAGAGGCCTGCCATTGAGATTCTGTTTGCTCCCAGAGACGAACCCCTTTCAGCACGGGCACGCGCCATGCCTGCAATAACTGATTCACAGCTTCGCGCTGCTCACCACCACCGAGCACAAAATCATTTAAATTAACAACAACCTTAGGCTGTTCATCGGGCAGCACCCGGCTGAGCGCGGTAATAGCATCAGCAGTTGGCTGCCCCCAAGCAGAAAGTACGCGGATGCAATGCAGCTTGCTTTGATCACATAAAGCCTCGCTGAGAGCTCGATCACCAGCTCTTTCAGCTTTGATATGATCCAGAATAATCAGGGTGGGCCCGTGGGTAACAGGAAGCTGATTCAACTCAGCTAAGCCATAGGCTTTACCAAAACCGGACTTGGCATATACCGAGAAACGGACATTATCCTGAGGCTGGACATCGGGAACGATCAGCCCAGAATCAAAAGGCGACAAAAGATGAGCAATCAGCCCCCGAAGATTATCCTGCCCACCCTGCTGCCAGAATAACTTAGCCTTTAACCAGTAACTGAACTGAGGATAAAGGCCAAATTGCTCCTCCATCCAGAGAGAGAACGCCTCACCGTCCGGAGGGCGGCGCCATAGCTCCAGAAGATCAGACGGTAAGGGGGCGAACAAGCGACTCTGTCCAATTTGCTGTTGTTGCAAAAGCCGGCGGTCGCTGTGCACTACCAATAGTTGATCATTTGGCTGCCAGCTGTGTTTCAACAGAAGATCAGCCACTTCACCAAACTGACCGGCAGCAAAGACCACGTCAGAGGCCAGCAAATCCTGACGCTCTGTCTCTGTGGCCTCAAGAAACTGACTTGGTGTTCGTGCCACAAGGCGATGATCCGGATACTGTCGATGAAAATCTGACGCAGCAGCAGCCCACTCGCTGGCCGCACGGTCTGAAACCAGAGTAAATAACTGCGCACTTTGGGCGGTTTGACTGAAGATAAGAAGAGAAAGACATGACAGAACGCTAAGCAGCGAACGCCGGAAGAAAAACAGAAATTTTAACTTACTAACCAAAGGACACCTTTCCTTTGGCACACACGGGTAGCCCGCCACATAAATAGCGGTTTGCAGAGTTCCACATTCATCTCCACCCGAGATGAGCCTTTATCATTCGTGGGGAAATCTCAGGCCGGTCTCCGGACTTATGACCCAGCACTTCAAAAGCACTGGCAGCTGCACCTTCCCATGATGAAACATCACAGTGGATCAGCAGCGCATTAGGATCATCTACCGTTGCGGGGGCAGTGCAGGCTTGAACATACCTCTGATTGATAAGGCTGTGTACCTGCTTCCCGTTTAACTGTGAAATCACAGCACCCGAAATCGCTTTTTAAATGGCCAACATCCTGAAAAGCCAGTCATTTCTCAGTCCTTTAAGGGCCGTGACCTTAGCTTATCCCGTTGATCATCACAAGAATCATTTGTCGATAAAAACTTTTGCTGAAAGATCTATCACCCAAATAAACATCAGGCAGATTAATTATAAATATGATCCCGGAAAGGCAAGCCATCGTATGGAGCTGTATAGCCTAAAAAAAAGGAAAAACAGATGCAGAATCCATCCAGCACTAAAAGCCAGCTGCACAAACTGGGGTTACTGATAAAGGAATTTCAGGAAATCAGCGGTCAGCTGCACGCCAAACAAAAACAGCTATCATCAAAAATTAAAAACCTGCAGCACTAAGACTGCACTGCAGGTCAAATTCAATAACGAGCGAGGTCTTCTAGATAGCCTTGGATTTAACGTTTTGAATCAGATCGTCCAAAGACATAGGCCTGGCAATATGAAACCCCTGTCCAAGGTCACAGCCCGACGAGGCAACCAGCTCCAGTTGCTCCTGATTTTCAATACCTTCAGCCACTACCGTCAAGCCCATCGCTTTGCCCAAAGATACCAGTGCAGAAACAATGGCTGCCGCCTCAGGTCCTTTCTGTAAAGGGGCAATAAATGAACGGTCAATTTTCATGGTATTAACCGGAAACTCTTTAAGATAAGAAAGCGATGAGTAACCGGTGCCAAAATCATCAATCGCCAGCTTCACCCCTAAATCTCTCAGGTTATCCATCGACAAACGGGCGTCCTCAACTTTATCAATCAGCATGCTCTCAGTGATCTCAAACTCCACCAAAGCAGGCTCAATACCTGTGATCTGAAGAGCTTCCTTGATAACACCAACAACACCGGGGTTAAGAAACTGACGCACGGAAAGGTTGATAGCGACCTGAAGATTCAGACCGGTTTTCTGATTAATACGACAGGTATCCTGCATGGCCTGAAGGATGATCCAGCGACCGATCGGATTAATCAAACCCGTATCCTCGGTCAGAGGGATAAAGCTCCCCGGCGGAACCATAGAACCATCATCCTGAGGCCAACGTAATAAAGCTTCCATTCCAATCATGGTGCCGGTTTTAAAATCCAGCTTGGGCTGATAATGCAGAGTAAACTCTTCATTAGCCACCGCCCGATGCAGACGTGCTTCAAGACGAACCCGCTCGGCACTACTGCGATTGAGTTCATCAGAGAAAAAACGATAGCCGCCCTTGCCTTCGGCCTTGACCATATTCAGCGCCGCTTCAGCGCACTGCATCAGACCATCCTCGCTGCGGGCGTTATCAGGGTAAACCGCAATACCAATACTGCCCGAGAGGAAGACCTCCTCCCCTTCAACATCAAAAGGCTCATCAAAGACCGCTAAAAGGCGACGGGCAACGACATTGGCATCTTCCGGAGCACGCAGCTCACTGAGAATAAAGCTGAAGTCATCGCCACCAATACGGGAGATAAGATCAGAATCGCGCTCAGACCGATCTTCCTGACGGGCCAGAAGATCCGTAGAACGAACCCGCCCTTTCAGACGCTCGGCAACCTGCACCAGCAGATCATCACCGATGGCAAAACCAAAGGCGTCGTTGATCATACGGAATCGATCCAGGTTGAGTACTAAAAGGCCTGTTCGCGATTGGTGACGGTTGGAAATATTGAATTCGTGGCCCAAACGGTTACGGAACAGAATGCGATTGGGCAGTTCGGTTAGTGGATCATAATGCGTCAAACGCTCCAACTCTTCCTCAGTTCGCTTCTGCTCGGAGAGATCACTGAAGATAGCAAAATAATGCGTCACTTCACCGGCTTCATCACGAACCACCTCAATCGACAGGTACTTCATAAAGAAGCTGCCATCCGGCCGACGATCCCATACTTCGCCACGCCAGACGCCTTTTCGATTCAGCTCATTCCAGATTTTCTGATAAAACTCCGGACCATGACGGCCGGATTGATTAACTTTCGGGGTGCGACCAACAACATCCGTCGATTTAAGGCCTGTCAGGCGGGTGTAAGCTTCATTGACATAAACCAGATGCTGGTCAGCATCGGTTATCATTACGGCGAAATGTGCATTCTCAACGACTCGGCTGATCAGATTCAGCTTTGCGGAGGTATCCCTGTGCCGTCGTACTTCACTTTTAAGATGGCTACGGATCTTCTCCGATTCCTGAACATGCTCTTTGAGCTGCTGTTCAAGCTCATCCCGGCTTAAACCACTGTAATCCACAATATCGTTACCTACTGTAGGAATTTCTGCATCCATTCATTCTCTCCCAGCTGAGCGGTAGCCTGATAACATCCTTGAAGTAAACGCCTTCTAAAACAAGCACATAGAAGAGATATCTACCATATATCAATAGAGAAATATTGTACGCCTAAAAGGGTAAAAAAAACAGTAGGCTTATGGGACATGAAATGCAAGCGGGGAGGATAATAAACGCCATCCCCGCCAGCGGAACTTTTAACGGTATCTCATTCAGCAGCTGGATTCTGAAGAGAGATGAATGGATTGCCTCGCGAACCGTTCTCCGGGACGCCCCAGATAATAGCCTTGGCCATAATCAATACCCAGCTCGCAGACTTTATCCATGACGTCTTCATCTTCAATAAATTCAGCGATCGTTTTGATTCCCAAACTCTGGGCCAGGGTCACAATACTCTTCACAAAGGCCATGTACTTATCGTCATTAAGCATATTGCGGATAAATTCACCTTCTATCTTGATCACATCAATAGGGAAATGTTTGATGTAATGGAATGAAGAGAAGCCTGAACCAAAGTCATCAATCGCAAAGTTAAAGCCTTCCAATTTCAGATCAAGTACAAACTTCTCAAGCAGATTCAGGTTACTGACCGTTTCGCGTTCGGTCAGCTCAAAAACAATCCGCTCCGGAGCAATGCCTTTATCCAACGCCAATTGATGAATGCGACCAATAAATTCACTGACAATCAGAGATTTTGGCGACAGATTAACAAAAAGCTTGCCCCTATAATCCTGGGCCACCATCTGATCGAAGGCCTTTTCGATCAGCATATAATCCATCTTGTGGACGACACCGATTCCTTCGGCGATATCAATAAACTCACCGGCCGGAACAATTCGATGATCCATCTGAATACGCATCAGCAGTTCGTGAATTTCAACGTCACCGTTTTTCGCATCCACAATAGGCTGGAAGTAAGGCACGATTCTTTCTTCTTCAAGAGCGTTAAGCACCATAATATTTTTAGCGCCAGCTTCTTTATAAACCTCCGCGACCTCATCGTCATCAGGCACAGCAATACTGTTACGACCCAAACGCTTAGCCTTGTACATCATGTTATCGGCGAGCAGGAAAAGATCTCTCGGATTTTTCGCATGGTCCGGATAGATGGCTATGCCGATGGAGCTGGTCGCATGCATCGCTTCACCATCAGGAGAGCGCAGATTCATCTTTTCAACCGCCCTCTTAATCCGCTGAGCCACTGAAAACGCCTGTTCCTGAGAGGCTTCCGGTAAAATAATAGTGAATTCGTCACCGCCATAGCGGGAAAGAAAATCACCGGGACGAATCGAATCCTCAAGAACTTTTGCAAAGGCCTGAAGAAACTGATCGCCATAAGCATGACCAAAGCGGTCGTTAACCGTTTTGAAGTTATCCAGATCCAGCATCAACAAACCAAAACTGTCCTTATGACGACTGGCACGTCCAACCTCATAACCCAGCAATTCTTTGAACATTCGCTGATTATGCAGACTGGTCAGAGGATCACGGGTGGCATAAAACTCCAGATCCTGAGTGTACTTGTAGATCGCTTTAACCGAGCCAACCAGATTCAGCAAGGTCGTCAGAATGCCATCAATAACAATATGACGGATCGGGTCCCGGGCCAGATCAGACTGAACGCCAATCCCAACAACACCGCCAATTTTTGGCGTTTCAAGCAACAGAGATTTGGTTTGTAGTTCGATATCTTCCGGCGTAATCGGCCGCAGGCCAAGGCTCTGCGGCTCTGGATGGGACACGTGATGAGTAATACTCAGAATCACAGCCCCCTTATGGAAGTGCTCATCACCTTCAATATTGGTACGCAGGAACTGTTCAAAAGCGGTTCGTGTCTCTTCCGGTACATCCTGATACCAGAACACCTCAAGTTCGTAGCCTTCATCATCAACCTGAAAGATGGTTACCAGAGTATGGGCCTGAATAATCGTATTGATATCAACCAACAGGTCCTTAATAAAGTCCCTCCAGTCACGAACCACATCCGAAGTGATAATAAATTTGCTCAGCAGGCGGATCTCAAATTCGAGAATATCCTTGTCCACGGCAACATCTTTCAGCTTCTCCATCAGAGAGCCGACATGTAAAAATGCCTTGTTGAATTCATCAAAGTAAAAGTCGACTTTCCTCGCATCCAGCTCACGGAAATCTTTTACTGAGTTCACATCCTTTAACTGATTCTTAAAGCGCTGCATCGATTGCTTAATTCGAACAGAGATCGAAGCAGAAATAGCCAGGGCTGCAAAAATGATCAGCATCGACGCAATAATAAAGAGGGCGATATAGTTCTGACGAATATCATTACTGAGAGGACGCAGATCCTGAGTAATCTCGATGACGCCAAGAACATCCCCTGCCGCCGCATTGGTATGGCATTGCAAGCACTCACCGCGGGCTTTCAGAGGATAAAGGCGGCGAATAATATTGTCGGCACTACTCAGATGATGCTGACCATCCAAAAAGGTCTGTTGAATCTCAGAGTCTGGCTCTGGCTGATCAATCACCCCATATAGAGTTTCTACCGCTTTGCCACGGTAAATCTCAATATCAAATGGGGTACCGGCAAATGAATCCTTAGTCTCTGCAAGAAAAACTTCCAGATCCTGGCGCGTCCAGCCTTGCCGCATCACCTGAAACATACTGTTGAAGGTACTTTGCGCAATGCTTTCCGACGTTTGAGCCGCCTGACGATGAATCACATCCTCGTAGAGCAGGGTCGTTGTTAAGGTGACACTAAAAAAGACCACCATAGACACCGCCATGATGGAGATGAGCACGTAGCCCCGAAGTGTTCGGATAAAAGAGATTATTTTACGATGTAACGGCATTCACTTGCTCTCTGGCGACCTTGTGGATCGATGTAACAGATATAAAACCGGGCGCGTCCATTAAAACAGGGGTTTAGGCAATCCCTGATGATACAGCTCAATGCTTATGCAGGCTCTTCACCATTGGTTATAGGGTCCCGACAGCATGCTGCAGGAAAAGTCTTTCACAAAGGGCTTAAAAGGAACTACAACGCAGAAAAAAAACTGAAAAGCCTTTAAAATAGCGGACTAACAATAATAAAAACCAAATATAGCTGTTCAGCCAACGCTGACCGCTACTACTCCAACAATAAGAAATGGTTTGCTATGCATAAAACAAAACAGTTTGACCGAATTGATCGCCGAATCCTCGAGGTTTTGCAACGAAATGCCAACATCAGCAACCTCGAACTTGCGGAACAGATCGGGCTTTCCCCCTCCCCCTGTGCCCGTCGGGTTAAGCTTCTGGAAGATGCGGGCATCATTAACCGACAGGTTACCCTGCTTAATCAAAGCGCCCTCGGGTTGGATCTGACGATTTATGTTCAGGTTTGCCTTGAATGCCAGATTCCGGAACGGCTTGAAAACTTTGAACGAAAAATTCTGAATTACGATGAAGTCCTCGAATGCGCCCTGATTACAGGCAGTGATGCGGACTTTATGCTGAAAGTGGTTATGCCCGATATGGCCTACTACGAACACTTTCTGCTGAATGAATTAAACCGGATTGAAGGTGTGACCAGCATACGCACCAGCTTTGTTCTGCGTCAGGTTAAAACACGCACGGAATTGCCGCTGAACCACCTGAGTTAACGTCGCTTTATCGTGACTCAGCAATCTCTTCTGTACCGAGTTTAGTAAGGGCAGAAAACTCAGCACTGCATCAGGAAGAAGCAGTGCTAAGCCACTCAATCCGGGATCTTTTAAACCCAGAACCTTAAAACACAGCCCTCTTAAAACCTGGCCTCTTAAAGCCAGAACCTCAGCCTTCCCAGCGCAGCGCTGAACTGCTGCTATTCAGCCAGCTGCCCTTTGATCATACCGCTGGCCAGTACCACCCCAAGACTGATCAGAGCAATGCCACCCATAATTATCAGTGTCACGTCCTCACCAAACCAAAGGTAAGCGATGGCTGATGCAGCAACCGGTGTCAGAGAACCGATGGCAGAAGTCACCTCAGCACCAAGCCGGCTGATGGCAAAAGCAAACAAAAGACCGGATGCCAGTCCCGCCCCAAAACCCTGAGCCAGTAATTGCCCCAGCTGCTGCTCCAGTGTCAGCTGAAACCAACCCAGTTCCGGTTGCATAATCAGCCCCGACAGCAGAAGTACACTACCTGTTGGGACAGCCACCGTGGAAGCCGCCACCAGCGGAGACAACCCGCATTGGCGAATGGACAGCGCAAACAGAGCCCAGAAAAAACTGGCAGAGAGGAAGAGTACAATAGCACTCACATGGGTATTACCCGTGACAGAGTTAGCGACAAAGGCGATGACCCCGGAAAAAATCAGAATCAGACCCGCCAGACGCCAGCCAGAAAGGGGCTGGTTAAAAATCAGCACAGCCATCATGGTGACAAAGAGAGGCGCTACACCAGGAATCAGAGTACTGCCTTCCGCAACCTGGCCCAGCTGCATTCCCATAGCCCCAAGCCAGAAGAACGGCAGACCGCCTCCTATCAGCATCCCCAGAACATAGATCACAGGTACACGACGCACCTGATGCCAATTACGGATAAAAACCGGCAGCAATATCAAACCCGGCAAGCCAAAACGCAGCAGAGCAATTTCATAGGTACTGATGGGCGTTACCGCACCGGCACGCAGAGACAGAAAATAGCCGGACCAGACAAACACCATCATCAGCGCCGCCCCCAACCCCAACATTTTTTGGGCGGCAGGCATCTCAAGGGTTTTCACCTCCAGCACAGAGGCTTTCTTGCTGTCACGACTTTCGAGTGAGGTATCATTTGAATGGATCAGTGTATCAGCGGACATAATCACTTCCCGATATTTTTGGCTAAGCCTGCGGCTTAATCCAACATGTTGTTATTTTCACAACATTGTCGCCAAACTCCGTTGGCATAAGTGATCAAAGATAGCTTGAAAAACACCATTATTGGCGACTTTAACCAGAAAAATAAAAATAAATCACCTCAATATCCAACCAGAAAGAAATAGATAGCGAGCAAAGCCAATATCGATCTTAGCCAGGATTGAGAAAAGCACTCCGAAGGAAAGCTGAAATCAAACAGAAAACTAAACCGGTAAACGCCACTGTTCGTACTGAACACTTGGTGAACAAACGGTGATATTAAGCCGACCACTCTAAACAAAATGATGCCAATCCGGGCGGTACGAAAAGTGGCACGCAAAGAAAATCAGTGGAGTATCAAATGGCGGGATTGAATCAAACAAAAGCGGCAGGCCAACTTAAAGACCGCTACAGACTTTACTACGACGGCGCCTGTCCCCTGTGCCGTAAAGAAGTGAACTGGTTGAAGAAGCGTTGTGCCCGCAAGGGAT
The DNA here is from genome assembly GCA_048270425.1 of Oceanospirillum sp. Taxonomy (GTDB): domain Bacteria; phylum Pseudomonadota; class Gammaproteobacteria; order Pseudomonadales; family Halomonadaceae; genus Oceanospirillum. The sequence goes on along the minus strand of JBLWSY010000001.1, from coordinate 168,091 downwards.
ACACCCTCGCTTTTGCTGACATCAGTGATCCCTCTTTCAACCCGGAACCAACCGGGCGTAGCCTGAATACCCTGATGAAAGCCCTTCACCTGCAAGGGCCCAACGGGGAATGGTGGGTAGCGATGGATGCCACAAGAATTATCTATCGGGAAATCGGCCTTGGCTGGCTGATGGCCCCCACCGGATGGCCAGTTCTAAAACCACTTTTTGATGGCTTATATGTGGGTTTTGCCAAAGTCCGGCCCCGGTTACAGCGTCAGCCCTGCGATCGCTGTATCCGATAAAGGCAGGCATATCTGTTGTCATTCCGGATGACATTTATGACTGAGAAGTACCAGCAAACCAGCGAAGCAATTCAGTAACCGGCTTTTCCTGACACTCCGACGCACCCTCGCCCGCCCATAACGGTGAAAAGTCCCAGCTCCCCTGCTTCTCTGCCGCAGCACGCAGAGGTGCGATTGCATTTGTCGCTAAGGGGAATGCGGGTGCCTTATCGGATATCGGTCCCTGTTCTGCCATCAGTCGGTTAACCATACCCCGCGCAGGGCGACCGGAAAACAGATTGGTAATCGCCGTATCCTGAGTCATTTCAGTTTTCAGCGCACGGCGATGCAATGCCGATGTTTTAGCTTCAGGTGCCAGCAGAAACCCTGTGCCTATCTGAACGGCACAAGCACCAAGTGCCAACATCTCTGAAACCTGCTCAGGGGTTGAAATTCCACCTGCCGCAACAACGGGGATATCAAGATGCTGCACCAAACCTTTGACCAGCTCACGGGTTGGCAGTTGCTCTTCAAGGTCAGAGCGCAGGAAATGCCCGCGGTGACCACCGGCTTCCAGCCCCTGTGCAATGACAAGATCTGCGCCCCGCAGCTGAAGCCACAACGCCTCATCCAGCGTTGTCGCAGAAGAGGCGATCAAACCACCCCAGGCTTTAATGTCATCTATCAGTTCCTGATCCGGTAGCCCGAAGTGAAAGCTGACCAACTCAGGTTTAAAAGGTGCAATGGCGTCCAGATAATCACGGGTAAAAGGCTGGCGACCCGCACCGGATGTTACACTGGCGGGATCAACACCCAACTCAGCAAAGTAGGGTGCCAAAGTGTTCAGCCAGCACTTCTGATCCTCATCAGAAAGCTCCGGCGAGGTATGACTGAAGAAATTCACATTGATAACCCGCCCCTCTTTTGCCCGAATTAACTCAAGCTGTTCACTCACCTGCCCGACCGAGAGCATGGCGCAAGGTAAAGCACCAAGCCCACCCGCATCACTGACAGCAATCGCCAGTTTACTATCCTGTGAGCCAGCCATCGGGGCCTGGAATATCGGGTATTGCAAGCGCTGTAATAACGCTGACGGGGCTCTCTGGCTGATCTGCTCGGTCATAGAAACTCCTTAATCATTTCGGACATCCGAAAACATAGCGGCATTTATCAAAGCAGGGTGCTAGTCAAATTTATACCCTAGTAGCTTTATCGGTTGTCAGGAGAATATGCTAGCATCAGTATCATTAAAAATGATTAATCAAGAACACCTGATCTGGAATTGAGATGACTTTAAATAATCTGGACCTGGATGCACTGGAAATTTTCCGCACAGTCGCTACCGAAGGCGGCGTAACACGGGCGGCCCGTAAGCTTAACCGGGTGCAGTCTAATATCAGTACCCGACTGATGCAGCTGGAAGAACGCTTAGAAGTCACCCTATTCCATCGTATCAACCGACGACTGGAGCTGACTGCCGAAGGCACCCTGCTACTAAGCTATGCGGACCGGCTTTTACAGCTGGCTGAGGATACAGAAGCTGCCTTTCGGGGTGGCGTAACTCAAGGACAGCTTCGCCTGGGGTCAATGGAGAGCACAGCCGCAGCGCGATTACCTGAACTGCTTTCGGCTTATCATGCCAAACATCCGCAAGTGCAACTGGATCTGGTCACCGACACCACGGCCAATCTGGTAGAACGGGTTCGGCAATATGATCTGGATGCCGCATTTGTCGGAGAACCCATCGCCTCAGATGAATTTGAAAGCATGGAAGCCCATCAGGAAAAGCTGGTGTTAATCGCAGCCCGTGGCAAGGGTTTTATCAAAGCCAGCGATGCCCTGAATGAAAACCTGATCACGTTCCGGAGTGGTTGCGCGTACCGACGCGTCTTTGAGAACTGGATAGCCAGCGAAGGAGCCAGCGCAAGAAATTGCATGGAGATGAGCTCCTATCATGCTCTGGCCGCCTGTGTATCGGCAGGAACCGGTATCGCCGTGATACCGGAATCAGTGCTTGATGTCCTTTTGATCGGCTCCAGCATCCAACGCTTTGAGTTACCGGAAGCCTTTGCGCAGGTAAATACCCTGCTTATCTGGCGTAAAAACTATCAGTCCGGCAAGCTGGAGGGCATAAAAAATCTGGTAACCCGTCAGCAGACACGGAACACAAACGCAGAAAAACCAGAACACAGGGTGTCTTCCTGACAACCCTGCTTCACTCAATTAACCGTCAGGCAGAGTGGACAACAATCTCATCCGCGAACAGATAACCAACACTGTATACGGTTCGGATTGGCGAGCCTTCGTCATCCCAATATTGCTGGATCTTCTTACGCAAACGCCGCACCAGCGTATCCAGTGCACGCTGGGCGCTATCGTCATCACGACCATACAGCGCCATCAAGAGCTTAGGTCGTTTAACAGGCTCTGAGGGGGTTTCAGCCAGCATAGATAACAACCTGTACTCTTTAACCGTACACTCAATATCATCATTCCTGGGGGTAATCAGAGACCAGCTTTTACTGTTCAGCTGCCAACCGGAATCTGATACATCTTCAGTAGGCTCGACGGAGACACGGGTTCTGTTCCGTTCCGCCAGACTGATAATTGCCGCTGCCAGCTCCTGACCTTCCACCGGTTTTCCCATAAAGAGATCTGCACCGGACTGGTAGCAGTTAACCCGCGAATTAAGACCATCGTTCGCGGTTATAACAATCAGGGACATCTCACTGTTCTTTCGGGCAAAATCCACAAGAATCTCACCGGAAGCATCGGGTAATCCAAGATCGATCACGGCGACATGAAAGGCTTCCTGATCAAGCATCTGATAAAAGCCGGCAGCGGTTCCCGTACCTTTCACCGACAACCCTTTAAGGCTCAGGTACTCCACCAGGCTATCTCTGAGGAACTGATCATCTTCCACCAAAACCACTGAAACAGGCTGAGATATCTTTAACGCACTCATTCTTATCGACTCTCCTGTGGCCGAAAACTGATTCAGCCAAACACTCTCTTTGCCGCTTTAAATCAAAGCCAATCTAAAAGCCATTATCGCCGCTATCAGGTTTGTGACCACTCTCGAAAGAAGACAGCTCTTCTTCCGGCGCGGGCTCTGCACTCAGACAAATTCGCGCCTCAAAGAAGTTGTTGCTCTCGATCAGATCAATCCTGTCTCCCAACTGCTCTACGATCTGCTCAACAAGATTAAGCCCCAAGCCCAGACCACTGGTTCCGGCACTGTTTCCACCCCGGGTATATTTCTCAGTCAGCTCTTTACCGGACTTACCGACCACGCCTGCAACCGGGTTCTTTACACTAAATACCAGACCATCTCCGTTTTCAGACTCAATCAGTGAAACCTGAATACCAAAAGGATCAGAACTGTATTTACGGGCATTATCAACCAGATTGAAAACGACCGTTTTCATCAGAGCCGCATCCAGACTCTTATACCAGGCGTGTCGGACATTAACGGTATAACTGACCCGAATACTGTTCCACATCACATGAGCTTCATCCATAAAATGATCCAACAGAGACACCAGTTCTTTTTGCTCATAACGATGGGCTAACGCTTGCTTCCAGCTTGCACCTTTTATCGTTTTATCAAAAACCTCCTGCAAGCGCTCTGAAGCTTGCTGCATAACATGCAGATTGTGACGCCCAGTCCAGTCAGGTTTCTCTTTTAGCTCCAGAATTTCCAGATTGGTTTTTAGAATAGACAACGGCGTCCGGTATTCGTGAGAGATCATATCGATAAAGCGCTCCTGCTCAATTCGCAGGGACTTTTCCTGATCTAACACTTTGATCAGCTCATGATTCATATCGGCGGCAACCTCTTTGGCTCTCTGCTCAGAAAGCTGAGCCGCTTTAAGGGCCTTTTTCTCAGCTGACATCACACGCTCGGCAAAAGCCTGATTCAGCAGCAACATATGCAATAACGAGGTAAATTGGAAAATATGAATGGTAAAGAGGTTTTCCGGCAACCAACCCAGCAAGCGACTGGAATTGATTAATGACCCTGCAGCAGTAAAAAATAACGCAGAAAAAATAAACCACTCTTTAGCTGCGCCTCCCTTAAGTCTCAAGGCAAAGCAAATCATCAGAACTAGTGAATAAAGAATCGCATTAGCGCCGATAATCCCACCGGTATAAGCATAAAAATCAAACGGAGCAGTAAGAGCTGTAACGCCACCCAACAAGGCCGTAACAACAAGATAACCTTTAACCCAGGGATGCAGATGCTTTCCATCATCCGTCAGAAGATGAATCGAGAGCATGCTGAAACAAAGAAAACCTAATCCGGTACCCGCACCGCTAAAGAGATCTGAAAGATAAGGAGGTGCATTATTAAATACAATGAAAAAGATCCCGGTTATCGGCATATAGGCAGCCATAATGGTCACCAGATAAAACGCATACCAAGTGTAAACTCTGTCCTTAAGTCGCCAGGCTACAAACAGAGAGAATGCCGCCAAAATAAAAGAAATCGTGGTAAAGCCTGCATAAAAGAACAGGTAAAAACTACTATCCTGGATCATTCCGGCATCGGAGAGCAAAACAGCATTCAAAGTATGAGTACTGTTGGTTTTTACCCGTATGAAAACCCGATACTCTCCCAGGGCCCGGAAAGCAGGATAGGCCTGATAGGCACGAATGCTTTTTAACGGGAACAGCATACGAAAATGTAAATAAGGTTTTTCTGAGCTCGCCGTATGATCCCCCAAAGCAACCATCTGATAGCTATCCGCGTCACTGGCATCAATGCCAGTCTGATAATAAACATCCACCTCATTCAGTTGCGACGGAGACATCCACAGATAATCAAAAGAGCTGAGCTGTTTCTCGGTAAGCGTAAAGCTTAGCCAGGAATTCGACAGGGTATACCCTCGCCCTAAAGAGGTTCCCAGGGGCTGAAACGCACCCTGCTCTAATCGGTTAATCACCTGCTGTAGCTCAAGCGGCTTGCCGGGGTTATCCAACCAGTCAAACGGAAGCTCCGCACGATCCGACGCATCAGGAGAAAGATCAGGATGATTGGCCCAGGCCGGATTGGCCATTAAGAGTGCCAACCCCACAACAGGTAAAACCCATAGCCCTGCGCGAGATAAGAGGCCAAGTAATGATGAGAAAAACACCGCACACATCCTGCAGGAGATTAAAAGGAAGAGAATGCTATCAGCTTTAGCCGGAGGGCACTACGCCAGCAAACTTTGGGGTCAGATTCGGTCAGTTTCCGACACGTGACAAGCTCGAGCCTGTTTACCAGAATAAAGAGATCCCCCATTAGAAAAAGAGTAAGACATGACCATTTCAGGCTATCTCAACCAACTGCTGAAGGACGGGCAGTTCTGGTTTCTGAAAGAAAGCGCCATGGATCTCTGGCTGATCAACAAAAACCCTCAGGTTCTGCCCTACCTGGCAATTGCCTATCACTGCATGGATGAGACTTCTGTGGGCGATCACTGGCTGCAGCAATGTCGTTGCAGCTTGCCAAAGAAAGAACAGAAGGAGCTGGCAGATAGTATCGGCAGTCATATTCCCGCCAATCTGAAACCTCAGATTCATCTGATGCTGAATAAACTGGCAGCCTGAAACGGCTGCATAAGTTTATTCGTGGGTACTTTACTATGAGGTGGCCTGCAATCGGCCACTCTCATCAAGCAGTTGAGCTGTGGCATCAGTCAGTTTCAACCAAATAATCAGCACGGTGCCGACAGCAACAAACCCACCGGCAAGCCAAAGCCCGATATCGTAATGCCCTGTTCGCTCAGCCAGAATCCCTGTTAAAGCAGGAGCAATCATCTGAGCCGCACCGTAAGACAGCGTCATTTTGCCCATCAGTTTCGCCGGTTTGGACGGGTAAAGTCTCCCGGCCATTGTCAGTACCAGGCTCACACAACCGATGAAGGTGCCCCCGAACAACAAGGCGCTGAAAAGAGCAACTTCCAGGCTGTGAAAAAAGGTTGGCAGGATAATACCGGCAATCTGCAGACTGTAAGCCATGATAAGTGCATTCAGATAACCGACCTTGCGTGCGATCAGGTCCCAGTTCATTACCGCAGGGGCCGCGGCCAGACCAACCACAGCAAAAGTCAGCGCCCCCATACCGGCTAGCTGAGGGATACGCTCGACAATCGTCACAATAAAGGTGGCACTGATCACATAGCCATAACCCGCGCAAAAATAGGCAGCCAGCATCAACCACATGAATTTTCGGGTTGGTGGCATATCCTGCATATTCTTATTATTCCCCTGAACAGGCGTCAGAGCAGGTTTAGGCAACCACCGCCATGCGGGCACCGCAAGCACCGCAGCCAAAGCGCCAAACCACAACCATTGATGCTGCCAGCTCTGACCCAGTTGAAGCATAAGCTCCACAAAAAGAGCAGCGACCATGATACCCATGCCCACACCGGCAAAATGAATACCCAATTCACTGCGATGTCCATGGCGGATCAACCAGTTCAGAATCAGTGCAGACGCAATCAGCATCGAACCCGCGCTGCTTAAACCAGATAAGAAACGCAGAATCACCCAAAGCCAGAAGTTTTCGGTCATCGGCATCAGAAGGGTCGTCACTACAGCCAGTATCAGACCGATTCGGTACAGCGTGTCTTTCAGTCGCAGGTCACTCAGAGAGGCGGCAAGCAATGCCCCTGCCATATATCCGGCATAATTAACTGCAGCCAGCCAACCACCTTCAACATCTCCAATCCAGGTTTGCTGCTGCATTACCGGAAGCAAGGGCGTATAGGAAAAGCGTGCGATACCGATACAGATAATCTGACTGAAGACACCGGCCAAAAGCACCTGAAAACGCTGAACATGCCCCATGGCGAACTCCTTTATTAGTGAAGCAAACACCTTAAGCCAGCCAGCTCATCAATAGAAATGAATTAAACTGATACCCCCGATCTCAAATAAAGATAGATATCCAGCCTCCCCTTGCCCAGATAGCAAAAGGCCCGTCTACGCAATAAGCGTTGACGGGCCTTTCAATTTAGGCGCTGAACAATCTGTAGAATTGATAACAGCAGCCTCTCAGAGCCGATGCAGCAGCAAAGTCACAGCCTCAGCCACAGCAGTATCGCGATCAGGGCATTCGTCAGGATGCGATAGCAATGCAATCAGGACACTGCTGTCTGGGGCTTAAGACGCCCGACCAGAATAAAGAACACCAGTACCAAGAGCGTCGGCAAAACCCAGGCCAGCCCTAACTCATAGAGCGGCATAAAACTGAGATCCGGCAGCTTAACCTCAGCAGCCTTAAGCCCTTCAACCACGCCAAAAAACAAAGAAACCGAGAGGGTGAGGGCCAGGGCCGGCTTTTTCATACCGATCTGGCCGGAGAAGACGCTGAACAGCATCAGAGCAACGGCAATCGGATAAACACTGACCAGAACCGGAATACTCAGCTCAATCAACACACCCAGCTCAAGGTTGGCCATCATGATGCAGAAAACCGCATTAAGCACCACATATCCCGCATATGGAATTGGCGTCAGCTGAGAGAAGTAGTCGGAGCAAGCACTTAGCAATCCCACAGCCGTTGTCAGGCAAGCCAGAGTGATAACACCGGATAAAATAACCAGCCCCAAAGTGCCGAACTGGTTGGCAACAAAAGCGGTCAGAATCGCACCACCAGAGCTGGCACCTTCAACACCGAAACCCGCACCCAGGAAAAACAGAGAAACATACACAAATGCCAGACCTGCAGCTGCAATCAGAGCAGCAATGACCAGATAACGATACTGACGCTCGGAATCCTTCACCCCTTTCTTATTCAGCAGATCCACAATCAGCATGCCAAACATAATGGAGGCTAAAGCATCCATGGTGCTGTAACCGTCGAGAATACCTTTGGCAAAAGGAGCCTCCAGATAGGCGGCATCCGTCGGCTGAACCTGACTGCCGGAAGCAGTCAGGACCGCAACAGAAAGAGCAACAAGGAGCACAATCAGCAAGGGCGTCAACACTTTACCGACCGAATCCATCAGCTTACCGGGAAAGAGCGCCAGCAGCGTCGCAACGGTGAAAAACAGTAATGAGTAGCCAAACTGACTGATCAGAGGCGACTCACCAAAAGGCTTGATTCCCAGTTCAAATGCGACCAGAGCCGTACGGGGCGCAGCAATCAGAGGCCCAATAATGATGAAAATAGCCACAGAGATAAAAATACCGATACCGGGATGCAGCATCTTCGTCATATGAGAGATACCCCCACCGGCTTTAGCCACGGCAAACAGCCCCAGAAGTGGCAGACCTACAGCAGTCAGCAGAAAGCCCAGCATCGTAGGCATAACCTGCTCACCTGCCAGCATACCCGCCATCGTCGGGAAGATAATGTTGCCTGCCCCCAAAAAGAAGGCAAAAGTCATAAACCCCAAACCAAGCACATCAAATGGTTTTAATTGCTTTTCCAAAACGAACCTCAGTCACTTTGCACTATTTTTTATGACTGACACATAAAAAAGGCCAGCCTTTCTAATTGAAAGGCGGCCTTTTATACCAGCAGAACCATAAATAGCAACCGAAAGCCGACAAACACCCAGTAAATTAAACAAATTTAGTCTTTATCTTAAGCATTAAACATCTACCTGGTTGATTTAACTAATTCCTTGCCGAGCATCGCCAGAATTCCACCACCAGTAATCAATGCAATACCCAGCCAGGTATTCAGGGATAACACCTCGCCCCAAAGCCACCACCCCATCAGGGCAGCAAAAGCAACCGAACCGTAGGTAAAAGGACCTAACTGTCCCGCTGGGGCAAATCCATAGGCCTTGCTGAGGAACAGTTGAGCCAGGGTTGACGTAGCCGCGACCACAAACAACCAGGCCAGGATTTGCCAGCTGATCGCCTGCCAGACCAGAAGGGCAGGAATAAAAGAGAAAATTGCACTGAAAAAAGCAAAATAAAAAACGATTCGCTGAGCGGGTTCCGTCGTTCTCATTCTGCGGATAGTCACTTTAGCCAAGGCCCCAAGACTGGCGCCTCCCAAAGCGATTAATACAGCTATATTGAACTTTCCTTCCTGAGGATTGAGCACCAGAAAAGTACCGGCAAAACCGATCAGTATCGCCAGCTTAACCACTGTTGGAATGCGCTCACCCAACCAGATAAAGGCAATTACCGGAATAAAGAAGGGCGCGGTTTGTTTAAGAAGCGCAGCCTGAGCCAGCGGCAGATAACCCCAGGAATAGAAAAGACAGGTCATCGCCGTTACGCCCACCCCAGCTCGCATCAGGTGGAGGCGAATACGGCTGGTTCTGACCGCCTGCAAACCATTGCGCATCAGCCAGGGCATCAGAATCACAAGTCCCAATGCATTTCGGAAAAACACGATCATCTGCACAGGCACATCACCGGCAATGTGTTTTACCACCATGCCTGAAAGCACCAAAAAGAGTTCTGAGATAAGAATAAGACCGGCACCTAACACCAGGGCCGAACGATGATCATTAATAACCTGCGCGGGATTTTGCACTCTGACCTCACTGATCAATTGGTAACCGGCATAGATAAACAGCGCTTTAATACCTGCTCTGCAAACAAAAAAAGAGAGAGGATTCTATCCCGCCACATCAGAAATTCCAGCGCTAAGAAAGCACATTAGACGAAAGAGGGCGTTAAATAAGCAACTCATTGTGCATCAAGGCGTTAGAGGAATATCTGCAAAAACTCTAACAGAAGTGTCAACAGTAGAAATTACAATAAAAAGGGCGTTTTTTTGGGGCTCTGGTCTATTTTCTTGAAGTACATTTGCTATACTTGCGCGCAAATCAAATCTGATTGAACGCGCAGTAACTCTTTATAAAAGGCCTTAGTGCCTTTTTTTGGTGTTCTGACGCGCAAATTAACCTGACTGTATAGCGTAGAAACATGTCAAACTTAGATCACTATCGTAACATTGGTATCTTTGCCCACGTTGACGCGGGTAAGACCACTACAACTGAACGTATCCTTAAGCTGACCGGTAAGATCCACAAGATGGGTGATACCCACGACGGTACTTCCACTACTGACTTTATGGAGCAGGAAGCTGAGCGTGGTATTACCATTCAGTCTGCAGCGGTAAGTTGCTTCTGGAAAGACCACCGTTTCAACGTAATTGATACTCCTGGGCACGTTGACTTCACTGTTGAAGTATACCGCTCTCTGAAAGTACTGGATGGTGGTATCGGTGTATTCTGTGGTTCCGGTGGTGTTGAGCCGCAGTCCGAAACCAACTGGCGCTATGCGAACGATTCCGAAGTTGCACGTCTGATCTTCGTAAACAAGCTGGACCGTATGGGTGCAGATTTCTACCGTGTAGTTGAGCAGGTTAAGAAAGTACTGGGCGCAACTCCTCTGGTTATGACTCTGCCAATCGGTATCGAAGATGACTTCGTTGGCGTTGTAGACGTACTGACCAAAAAAGCTTACGTGTGGGATGACTCCGGTCTGCCGGAAAACTTTGAAATCCAGGACGTTCCTGCGGACATGGTTGACAAAGTTGAAGAGTACCACGAGCTGCTGATCGAGACTGCTGTAGAGCAGGACGATGACCTGATGGAAGCTTACATGGAAGGTGAAATGCCTTCTGTTGAAGACCTGAAGCGTTGTATCCGTAAGGGTACCCGTGACCTGGCCTTCTTCCCAACCTTCTGTGGTTCTGCTTACCGTAACAAGGGTATGCAGCTGATCCTGGACGGTGTTGTTGACTACCTGCCGTCTCCGACTGAAGTTGACCCACAGCCTCTGACTGATCCGGAAACCGGTGAGCCAACTGGCGAAGTAGCAACTGTATCTGTTGACGAACCTTTCCGTGCTCTGGCGTTCAAAATCATGGACGACCGTTTCGGCGCCCTGACCTTCGTTCGTATCTACTCCGGTAAGCTGAAGAAGGGTGACACCATCCTGAACTCTGCAACCGGCAAAACTGAGCGTATCGGCCGTATGGTTGAGATGCACGCTAACGACCGTAACGAGCTGGACTCTGCACAGGCAGGTGACATCATCGCTATCGTTGGTATGAAGAACGTTCAGACGGGTCACACTCTGTGTGATGTTAAGCACGAATGTACTCTGGAAGCCATGATCTTCCCTGATCCGGTAATATCCATCGCGGTTGCTCCTAAGGACAAGAGTTCTTCTGAGAAACTGGGTGTTGCACTGGGTAAAATGGTTGCAGAAGATCCATCCTTCCAGGTTGAAACTGACGAAGATTCCGGTGAGACCATCCTGAAAGGTATGGGCGAACTGCACCTGGATATTAAAGTAGATATCCTGAAGCGTACGTTCGGTATCGAACTGGAAGTTGGTGCTCCTCAGGTTGCTTACCGTGAGACTATCACCAAGCAGATCGAAGACAGCTACACGCACAAGAAGCAGTCTGGTGGTTCCGGTCAGTTTGGTAAGATCGACTACCGCATCAAGCCAGGTGAAGTTGGCTCCGGCTTCAAGTTCACCTCTTCTGTTGTGGGCGGTAACGTTCCTAAAGAATTCTTCCCGGCAATTGAGAAGGGTTTTGCAGGCATGATGGAGCAAGGCCCTCTGGCTGGCTTCCCTGTACTGGACGTTGAAGTTGAGCTGTACGACGGTGGTTACCACGCGGTTGACTCCTCTGCAGTAGCGTTTGAAATCGCCGCTAAAGGTGCATTCCGTCAGTCTATGCCTAAAGCCGGTCCTCAGCTGATCGAGCCTATCATGAAGGTTGACGTGTTCACTCCGGACGACAACGTAGGTGACGTAATTGGTGACCTTAACCGTCGTCGCGGCATGATCAAAGACCAGGAAGCTGGTGCAATGGGCGTTCGCATCAAAGCAGACGTACCTCTGTCCGAAATGTTCGGCTACATCGGTCACCTGCGTACTATCACTTCAGGTCGTGGTCAGTTCTCTATGGAGTTCAGCCACTACAACCCTTGCCCAGCTAACGTTGCTGAGAAGGTTATTGCTGAAGTTAAAGAGCGTAACGCTAAGAAGTAATTCTGACGGGCAGGCTCTGTCTGCCTTTCTGAGCTATTTCACCCAAAACCCCGGGGCATCGCCACCGGGGTTTTATTTTGTCTGCGCTACAGACACCTACTGAATACAAACCGGAACACTTATGAACCGTAAAAAGAAACTCAATCAGATACTGAGCAAAAAGGCCAAACGCGCTCAAAGTAAAAAAGCTTTTGAAAGCGGCGGCTGCAATAAACCTCGTTATATATCAAAAGCAGAACGGGCAAAGATGGAAGCAGAGGCCGTTAATAAAGACACCGAACAGCCAGAGAACGAAAACCAATAAACCGGACGGCCCGGTAAAGGGTCACCAAGAGATATACGGGAAGCAGAACCAAAAACAGCTTCCCGAAGGAAGCTGCTCTCTGTAGAAAATGATTAAGGACAGGTTCAGATCACTTAAAAAAGCGCATATTCAGAATAGACTGAGACCAGAACTTCCACTGCCCGCCCTCTTTCTTAAAAGCCTGCAACAGCTCCAGTTCATTGTTATTGAAAGCCGCTTCGCCGCCTACTTTGCGGGTCGTCTGACGCACTTTAACCACGGCAAACTCACCGGTCATGCCTACAAACTCATAGTCGTTCAGCTCGTAGGTCAGATCATACTGCTGAAACAAAGGCGCAACCTGTTGACGGGTTGCTTTGTAGCTTGGCGACTGACGATGAATCGTATTCATCATGCGATCCATATCTTCACTTTGCGTTGCAGCCATATTCTCTTCAACAACCGCTTTCACGTCCTCGGCAACGCCCGCAAATACAGAAGCCGAAAAGGCGGTCAGTAAAACAAAAAAACCAACACGAACTCGCTGAAAAAACTTAACCATATCAATATCCTTGTTTATGGGTTTGGCCTAACTAAGGCCCCTAAACGCACATAGTAGCGGTTTAAAGCCTCAGAATAAAATCCGCCAGCGGAAAAATGAGACAAGCATCTCCCCCACCACCACAGAACCCTTGCTAAAAACCCTTGTCACAATATTGTCATTTGTAATTCATCTTTAGAATCGTAATACTAAATGACGTCATTACATCAAGACCTCAAAAGGATGGCTTATGGTTACGCATGAAACGGAACTTCCTGCAGACAGTAAACACAGAAAGAAAAATACCTCGCTCCGACTCGACAGTAAGACTCTGAAAACCCTTAAAATACGTGCAATTGAAGAAGACACCAGCGTCCAGAATCTGCTCGAGACCCTGATAGAAGCCTACCTTGACGGACGAATTTCATTTACGAAAGGGAAGTAAATACAAAATGACTGCCCACTCTCGCTGGCTGGTACAAGACAGCGCATCGACTGAACTGCTACTCGATCAATATCGGCAAAAGTTCACCCTTGAACCCATGCAGATCCGACACGAAACTCTAAGCTTTTTTGATGATTTCGAATGGCACCTGTGGCGTAAAAACCAGCTACTGGCCAGCAATAACCAAGGAATGGTGTTATTGGTCGACAATTCTGTTCTAAGCTTCTTTGATCGGGAGAATACCCCGGTTTTTGCCCGAGATTTATCTAATCCACAGCTACGGGAATCTCTGCAGAAGCTGACCAAGGGCCGTCGTCTGTTTCCGATGGCAGAGCTTGAAGTCGAATTCTGCCAATACGCGGTCCGTAACAACGACTTGAAAAAAGTGTGTGACCTGAACGTTATCCTCACTGGTTACGGCACCATGGTTGAGCTTAAGGCATTGCGTGGTTATGAAAAAGAATATCGCCATTGCCTCAATATCGTGCTCAACGGGGAGCCGAATGAGCTGGAGCACCATATTTTTATCAACAGCCTGAAACTGTTAGGGATCCAGCCCAGCGAATACACCGCCCGCCCCAAATTCAAACTGGCTCCGGAACTTGATTCCTGTGACGCAGTAGCATTGATCGCCCAGAAGCTTTGGCACAACGTCAGAGTTAATGAAGAAGGTATTATCAGGGATTGGGATATTCAGTTCCTGCACCAGTATCGTGTCGCCCTGCGCCGGATGCGGGCTCTTTTCAGTCAAATGAAAAAAAGCCTCGGCAAAGAAGAGAGTCAGTGGTTTAAAAAACAGCTGGCCGAGCTGGCCAGACCGACAAACCAACTGAGAGATCTGGATGTCTATCTGAAATCGGAAGCAGCCTATCTGGCACTGATCCCTGAGAACTTTCACGAAGGCCTGCAACGCTTATTCAAAGATCTTGCCCGAGAGCGCCAGCAGGAACAAAAGAAACTGGCCGCAGAATTAAAGAGCCCGGAATACCGCAGCAAGATAAGTTTATTCGAGTCTCATCTGGCACTTTGTCCTAAAACACCCACTAAAAAAGGGCATAAGCCTGTTTTAAAAATTGCAGCCCGTCAGATCATCAGCCGATACAACGCCATTGCGATGGATGCTCTGGAGATAACAGACACCTCTCCGGATGAACAAGTGCATGAGGTACGGCTCGGCTGCAAGAAGCTGCGGTATCTGCTGGAGTTCTTTGCCGACCTCTTCCCGAAAAAACAGATACGCCCTCTGATCAAGGCACTAAAAAAACTTCAGGATAATCTGGGAGCATTTAACGATCTCTCCGTTCAGCGGGAAAGACTGGAACAGTACCTGCAGCACAATAAAGTGGCACCAGATACCCAGGCTGCAGTTCATGCCCTCAATGGTGTGCTTTTTAATCGTCAACGGGTCGAGCGGTCATACATTCGTGCGCAGCTGGCAAACTTTCTGGACGACAATGTTCGCCAGAGTGTTGAGTCACTCATCCCCAAAGCCATCACCACAGAGACGAAAACAGGGAGGTTATCCGAATGAAAACACTGGCCTGCTACAGCATTAAAGGCGGCGTGGGTAAAACCGCTTCCTCAGTCAACCTAGCTTATCTGGCGGCTCAGGCGGGTTATCGTACCTTGCTGATCGACCTGGATTCTCAGGGTGCATCATCCTTCTATTTCCGGGTGCGTCCGAGCAAGAAGAACTGGGGCAAACGCTTCTTCAGGACCTATGAACAGCTTCTGAAACAGATTAAAGCCTCTGACTTTGAATATCTCGATATTATTCCGGCCCATGAGTCTTTCCGGCATTTTGATGCCCTTCTCAGCGATCAGGGTAAACGGGAACTTCGGCTCAAGCGGGTGCTGAAAGGCCTGAAAAAAGAGTACGACCTGATCATACTCGATTGCCCGCCCACATTGAGCTATCTGAGCGAAGCAGTTTTTCATGCAGCAAACATGATTGTTGTTCCCGTGATTCCGACCACACTATCGGAACGCACTTATGAACAGCTGCACGAGTTTTTTGATAAGAAGAACCTCCCCACCCGAATGGTTTATCCCTTCTTTTCTATGGTTCAAAGGCAAAAGCAGCTACACAAAAGTACCGTAGAGCGCATGCAGGGTGAAACACCACGCCTGCTTAAAACTCAGATCCCCTTCTCAACGGATATCGAGAAAATGGGAGAACACAGAGCACCTGTCAGCTGTTTTGCTGCCCGCTCTGCCGGTGGTCAGGCCTATGAAGAGCTCTGGCAGGAGATCTCCCGTAAGCTGAAGAAACTCTGAGCGGATTGACAGGGAGGCCAGCCATGGCTAAGAAAAAAGGACGTTCGAAAATTGCTGCACTGCCGATTCGCTACCACAAAAAAAAGGGACTCCAGATCTGCCTCGTTACATCCCGGAAACATGGTCACTGGATCGTTCCCATGGGCAAGCACGAGAAGAAACTGAGTGATGCCGATGTTGCACAGCTGGAAGCTTATGAAGAGGCTGGCGTCCTGGGCCGGGCAAGCCGTAAATACCGTTTCAGACACAACACGAGCTCCATAGGGAAGCAGGTAGAGCGTCATCTGACACTCTACCCGCTCAAAGTTCGTAAGGAGCTGAAACGCTGGCCGGAAATGGGGCAACGACGTCGAAAATGGATCAAAGTCAGCCGATTAACTCAGCATCTCGGCGATGCCTCGCTGGCAAGAAAGATTGCTGCTCAGCTACTGTGAGAGGTTGAAGCTGATCAGCCAACCTGACGACTGGCAAAAATTTCCCGGGCTTTCTCAAACTTCATCATGCTGAGAAACATGGGGTCCTGCATCATCAATTCAGTATTCACCGAAAGCGACGGCTTAACGCTGTTATCATAGGTTTTCTGATCCATGGCATTTTCATGCTTACGAATATATCCGCCACTGAGTTGAGCAATCATTTCAGCTCTGGCCTGTGCCAGTTCAGGCCCCTTAGCTACCCCCGGAGGGTTAAGACCTGCTGCCGCGGCCACCTGGTGCTGGGCACCAAATCCATTGCTGGTCGATAGATAGCCATTGTTATCAATCGTCGCAACCACCTGACCGCGAACAACAACTTCCGCATAAGTGTTGTTGACCGGATTACCCTGATAATTTTCAATCTGCTGATATCGCGCTTGCAGAAAACTCAGATTACTTTCGACAATCTGGCGGAAGGTTTTGTCTGGCAGCTCATCCAGACTCTTTAGTTGAGTCGGTTCAAAGCGATGTGCCAGATTCTGATCGGTATCAATTCGCATCGTAAGCTCCTTTTTCGATTACAAACTCACAAACCTTGCATGGCAGGGATTGCCGCTTTTCTATTTATTAGTAACTTAAGCAAGAAATATTCCGCCTGAATATCATCGCTTGATGTCATAACGAAAAAAGCCCGTCTGCCAATCATCAGCAGTCAGGCTTTATCAAGGTGGACATCCCTGTCCGGATAACAAGAGGTGGACTAGCGAGTTAATACTTTTAGCAAGTTGATGCTTCTAACGACCAGCTGCTTTTAGCGATTAGCGATTAGCGATTAGCCATTAGCGACCGGCAACCAGTCTGCACTTGGATTCCGCCAAAGGACGGAATGCATTTTCAGCCGGGATGGTGCGAAGAATTTTAAACAGATCCCAATCACCATTAGACTCCGAAGGCTTTTTCACCTCCGCCAGATACATATCGTGAATCATACGACCATCATCACGAATACGTCCGTTGGTTGCGAAGAAGTCATTGATCGGGTGTTTTTTCATATCCGCCAGAACAGCCTCAGCAGCATCTGTACCGGTACGCTGCACCGAATTCAGATAATGCATGGTGGATGAGTAGATACCCGCGTGTACCATCGTTGGCATGGAACCGGTTTCATCATAGAAGCGCTTCGACCAGGCGCGGGTTTCCGGCGTACGGTCCCAGTAGAAACCTGTAGTCAGCTGCAGGCCCTGAGTCGTCTCAAGCCCCAGACTCTTCACGTCATGCAGGAAAACCAGAAGCCCCGCCAGTTTCTGACCGGACTCCACCACACCAAACTCTTTGGCGGTTTTCAGTGCATTGATGGTGTCAGCACCAGCATTAGCCAGACCCACAATTTTTGCACCGGAAGCCTGCGCCTGCAGGATAAAGGAAGAGAAGTCATTGGTTGCCAGCGGGTGACGGGCGCTGCCAACCACTTTACCACCACTGCCTTTCACAACAGCCGATACATCACCTTCCATCGCATGACCGAAGGCATAATCGGCGGTCAGAAAATACCAGCTATCCCCTCCCTCCTGCACTACCGCTTCTCCGGTTCCGTGGGCCAGCGCGTAAGTATCGTAAACATAGTGCACCGAGTTTGGCGTGCAGTACTGGTTGGTAATCGATGAGGAAGCCGAACCGGAGACAATGGACAGCTTGCCCTTGGATTCCACCACCTTATTTACCGCGATAGTTACTGCCGAAGAGACCATACCGGCAACCAGATCGATATTATCGGTATCGATCCACTCACGAACCTTATTGGCACCGATATCCGGCTTATTCTGATCGTCAGCGGCAACGATCGTGATCTTTTTGCCGTTCACCTTGCCGCCAAAATCCGCGATGGCCATTTTGGCTGCGGTCAGACCATTCGGGCCTGCCAACGGGCTATAGGTGCCGGACATATCAGCGATATAACCGATACGTATCTCATTATCTGAGATACCCGCGGCCTGAGCACCTGACGCTATTGCCAGAGCAGAGATCACACCAGCTGAGAGCTGTTTCAGATTAAATCGATGTTTCAGTTTCAGACGCATAGGGTCTTCCTTTGTTGTTTTTGTTGTTAAGGTTGTTTTTTATCAGTTCTTGCGCGTAGAAAGCTCACTGAGTCACAGTGAGCGGGAAAACGTCAAACAGAGATCCTTTGAGATCAATGTTTCAAGCCGGATCATGCGGACTGAGCAAACTGATCTCTCAGGGTTCGCTTGAGTAATTTTCCGGCTGTGTTCTTTGGCAGCTGATCAACAAAGTGTACCTTTTTCGGCACCTTAAAAGCCGCCAGATGCTCTTTGGCATGGCTGATCAGTACGGTTTCATCAACGTCAACATCCGGCTTCAGCACCACCACCGCGGCAATCGCTTCGATCCACTTCTCATCCGGCACACCGATGACCGCAACCTCAGCGATGGATGGATGCGTGTAGAGCGCTTCTTCCACATCACGGCTGGCCACCAGCACACCACCTGTATTCACCACATCCTTGATGCGGTCGACGATATAGATAAAGCCTTCTTCATCCTGAATCCCCAGATCACCGGAATGGAACCAGCCATCTTTAAAGGCTTCTGCTGTCTCTTCCGGTTTATCCCAGTAACCCACCATCAGATGGGGCGACTGATGCACCAGCTCACCCTGTTGTCCCGGTGCACAATCTTCACCAGTGACAGGGTCAACAATACGGGTGCATACCGAAGACACAGGACGACCACAGGAACTTGGGCGGGCCTTATGTTCCGCAGGAGTCAGAACTGTAGCCAAAGGTGCAATCTCGCTCTGGCCATAGCAGTTATACAGACCGGACTCCGGCAGACGCTGCTCCAGCTCATGCACAATGGGCTCCGGCATAATGGATGCGCCGTAATAGAGTTTCTGCAGATGTTGCAGCTCAGCATCAACAAAGTCTGCATGACGCAGCAGAGCAATCCAGACCGTTGGCGGCGCAAAGAAGGCGCTCAGCTTCTCCTCTTTCAGCAGTTTCAGAATCAGGTCCGGTGTTGGGGTATCAATCAGGTAAGAGAAGGAACCCGACAACAGCGCAGGCATGCTGAATACATGCATCTGGGCGGAGTGATACAGCGGCAGCGCAGCCAGCCCACGATCATCCGGTGCGATATCCAGATGGTTAATACAACTGGAGTATTCCGACATCAGGGAGCGATGGGTATGCATCGCACCTTTCGGATCCGAGGTGGTGCCGGAGGTGTAGAGAATCTGCACCACATCACTATCACTCAGTTCACGATCCGGTGTGGCGGAATTTAGAGATGAGTCCAGAGCAATCGCCAGAATATCCAGCTTTTCATCAGAGGTTGCCGCAGGGTCAGCGGCATGCAGACTGCCATGCAGGGTCAGATCAACCTGATCATAAACCTCATCAATATGAGCTTTCAGGCTGGTATCGGAGAACAGGGCTTTGGCACCGGACTGATTCAGCACATAGAGGAGCTCCTCTTTCACCAGCGCAAAATTCACCGGTACATGAATCAGACCCGCTTTGGCGCAGGCGAGGAAAAGCAGCAGGTAAGCATCGGAGTTTTTACCGTAAGCGGCAACGCGGTCACCTTTCTCCAGACCCGCTGCAATCAGGTGATTCGCCACACGATTAACAGCCAAATTCAGTTCTGAAAAGCTCCATCGACGATCCGCATACTGCAGAGCTATCTTGGCATTATTTCGGCGGGCGGAGCGTTCCAGACCATCGCCGATGGTGTTGCGGGTAGCACGGGCAATTACTTGAGCCATATCCATGGTCGACATGCGACACCTCTCTTCTTACTTATTGTTTTTGTATTAAAAGAATCGTTTCAGAACAGGCGTCAGCTAGTTAATAACGCCTGATCGGTGCGAACAATGGCCGTAACGGTCGTTTTTATTGATCGAAACGGCCACATTGATCAAAACCCCGCCGGTGACCTCACCTTAGTTTTGCAGGGGCTTTCCGGTGGCTAACAGGTGCTGCATTCGGGCAAGACAGCCCTCCTGCTGCGCCAGCTTAAGATCGGTCGCAAGCTCAAGCTCATCAAACGCCTCATGCCAGTCTTCACGACTCGCCTGATTCAGCAAGGTAAGTAACTCCTGTTCTAAGTACATCTGAAAGGGGGCTTCCGGACTCGAAGCTGAATCAGGCTGATAAACCATCAGAACCGGCAACTCAGAATCGACTGTGGCCGTCTCACCTTTAGCCTTAAGCGACTTGGCTACGGCAATAGCATCCCCCAGCAGACGATCGGGGTTCATGCTGACAGCACTGCGTTCTGAGACAAATCCCAGTGCCTGCGCCTCCAAAGCGGAGCAACTGACCCGGGCAGATCTCAGAGTGTTAAAGCAGTGTTCAATCGCCCTATCAGCCCCCATCAGCCGGCTTGAGTGAGCCAGCAGCTTTTTACAACCGCCCCAGCCGGGTACAATCCCCACCTGAGTTTCCACCAGCCCCAACTGAGCTTCTGCCGACAGCTGCACATGATGGCAATGCATCAGCAGCTCTACCCCACCGCCGAGCGCCTTACCGGCCACTGCAGCGACGACAGGCACCGGCGATGCTTCGATACGCTGAAACAGCTGCTGCCCGCGACGGATATAGTCTTCCAGAGCACCGGACTCTCTCAGCTGCATAAACTCTTTCAGATCTGCACCTGCAGCAAAGACAGCCCCGCTACTGGCGATCAGTAAGGACTGATTACCGGCTACAGCCTGATCCAAAGCAGCTTCCAGCTCATCCAGTAGCGTGGTGCTCAGGGCGTTAATTCGGGCGGAGAGTTCAAGGCAAAGCAGCTCATCATCCAACTGCCAGAGTCGGCTAAATTGACCTTCTCTCAACGCTTGCCCCTGAGTCAGATCAGACCAGTGCACTATGCCTTCAGCACGCTGAACAGGCTGATAGCCCCCGGTCAGATTGAGCTGATGGCTGGTTAGCTGATGATCCACACCTTCCAGCGTGCAATAACCTGATTTGTGCTCTTCTGAGGCCTGCTGCAGCCAGGGTGCTGTTTCGGCAAAAGAATCAGGATCGCGTTTCTGCTCTTTCTTAAGCAGAGCATCAAACGTCTCGGCACCTATCCTGTCTCTCAGCTCAAAAGGACCCAATCGCCAGTTGTAGCCCAGACGCATGGCGGTATCAATAGCATCAATATCCTCCGCCACATCCGGTAACAGTGAGGCCGCATAGGCCACAACCCGACTCAGCACACGACGGGTATATTCACCGCCCTTATCCTCCGTCTGAACCAGCTCCGGCAGCGCCCCTGGTCTGAGCTTGAGGCTCGGCCAGTCCGGCAGCTCTGCCAGAGACTGATATTCAAGATTACCGAGATTCAGCTGGAGCAGCTGTTTATTTCCGGCCTCATCCTGAGTCTGTCGATAAAAGCCCTGCAGCACCCTACCCTTACGGCCATGCCAGCCGTTTTCGATCATGGCGCTGATGATGTCTGGTGACTTGGCGTATCGCTGGAAAGCATCTTCTTCCGGCAGCAGACGACTGAGGCTTGCGGTCACCTCAGGCATCAGGTCGATACCACACAGATCCCAAAGCCCGAACACGCCGGTCTTTGGGAAACCGCACAGCTGCATAATCTGGTCGGCCTGACGTACATCCAGTTCCAGCGCCATCGCTTCCTGAAGGGCAACCTGCATCCAGTACACCCCAAGACGGTTTGCGATAAAGCCCGGACGATCCGCACAGGTGATCACGGTTTTACCCATGGCTTTGTCATTGAAGCTTTTAAGTACCGCCAGTCCCTCCGGTGAGGTTTCATCGGTGGAGACAAACTCCACCAGTCGCATATAGCGTGGCGGGTTAAAAAAGTGAGTCACGACAAAGTGCTGGCGAAAGCCCTCACTCATCCCTTCCAACAGATGACGCAGTGGCAGGGTGGAGGTATTGGATGACACCATGCAGTGCGGTGCCCGAACCTGATCGATCTTGCGGTACAGCGCCTGCTTGATATCCAGACGCTCCACTATCGCTTCCACGATCCAGTCCTGATCAGCCAGCTCTGCCAGATGATCATCGGTATTACCGACCGAGATCCGATCCGCCACTTCAGCGGACATCAGAGCACCTTGTGAGCCAGCCTTCACCATACGCGCCAGTGCATCAGCAGCGATCTGGCTGCGCTCGACAGGATTCATGCCTTCAGAGGCACGATCCAGCAGCAGCACCTGCGCACCGGCATTGGCCGCCTGCGCCGCAATGCCAGCACCCATAACTCCGGCACCGATCACCGCCACCCGGCGGATTTGCAGTTCAGCCATCAGCTACACCCCTTCAGATTTTCAACAATCAGCGCAATCCCCTGTCCGCCGCCGATACACATGGTGATAAGGCCATAACGACCACCGATGCGCTCAAGTTCATAAAGGGCTTTCAGGGTGATAATGGAGCCGGTTGCTCCCACCGGGTGACCATGAGCCACGGCACCGCCATTGGGGTTTACCTTGGCAGGATCCAGCCCAAGGGATTCCGTCACCGCCATCGCCTGGGCGGCAAAAGCTTCGTTGGATTCGATCAGATCCAGTTCAGCAACCGTCAGACCGGCTTTTTCCAGTGCGATCTTCACCGCAGGAATCGGCCCGAGCCCCATCACATCCGGCTCAACACCGGCAAAGGCATAACTGACAAAACGGGCACGGGGTTTCAGGCCACGGCGCTCCGCTTCAGTCTCTGAGGTCAGCACCAGAGCCGCGGCCCCATCGTTGATACCGGAAGCGTTACCAGCGGTTACCAGCCCCTCTTTCTTAAAGGCGGGTTTCAGACTGGCCAGGCCTTCAGCGGTGATATCGGCTCTGACATGCTCATCCGTGGCAAACAGACGTGTTTCCCGTTTATGACGAATCTCTACCGGCACAATCTGGGAGTCAAACAGCCCCTCTTTGATTGCGGTGCTGGCTCGCTGATGGCTGGTGAGAGCAAAGGCATCCAACTGCTCACGGCTGTAACCGTATCGGCCTGCGATATTTTCAGCGGTGATGCCCATATGGCCGCTATCAAAGGGATCACTCAGAATATCCAGCGTCATATCCAGAGTTTTACCGTCACCCATGCGCTGACCAAAGCGCATATTGGGCAGCAGATACGCCCCCTGACTCATGCTTTCCGCACCACCTGCCAGCGCTATGCGGCTGTCACCGGCAGCAATCATCTGAGCGGCAGAGATCAAGGACTGCACAGAAGAACCGCAAAGGCGGTTTACATTCAGCGCCGCAGATTCCACCGGCAAACCGGCATTGAGAGCGATATGACGGGAAAGGTACACATCCTGCGGTGAGGTGGTGATGATATGGCCAAAGACCGAATGGTCGATCTCAGCAGCCGGTACACCAGAGCGTTTGATCGCTTCTTTAGCCGCAAAAGTGCCCAGCTCTGCGGGTGTAAACTGGCTCAGGGAGCCACCAAAAGAGCCTATCGCGGTGCGGGCACCATCCAAAATAACGACCTTGGTTAAATCAAACAGTGTTAAATCAAACTGAGTTAAATCTGTTGCAGACATGGCTTAATCCTTCGCAGTTATTCTTGTTTTTAATCGGGAGTTTGGGACGGGCAGACTGTTAAATCAGACCCAAAATGAGATCAGCGCCCCAGCAAAGAGCGTGCGATTACCTCTTTCATAATTTCGGAAGTCCCGGCATAAATCGTCTGGATACGGGCATCAACGTAAAAGCGGGAGATCGGGTATTCGGTGGTGTAACCGTAGCCGCCGAACAGCTGCAGGCATTCATCGATGGTTTTGCACTGCATCTCACTCAGCATCAGTTTGAGGGTGGCGGCATCGGTCGCGCTCATCGCGCCCTCGCTGTAACGCTGCATACACTGGTTAAAGTAAGCCCGACCCAGTTCGATCTGAGCTTTCACTTCTGCCAGTTTGAAGCGGGTATTCTGAAAATCGCCTATCCGCTGACCAAAGGCTTTGCGCTCCTGCACATAATCCAGCGTCAGTTGCAGCGCCCCTTCCATCGCGCCTAATGCCTGAGAGGCGACACCAAGACGTTCCCGGGGCAGCTCCTGCATCAGGTAAACAAAGCCTTTATTCAACTCACCCAGTAAGGCATCTTCCGGCACGATCAGATCTTCGAAGAAGAGTTCTGCGGTATCACTGGAATGCTGACCGATCTTGTGAATCCCCTTGCCCTTGGAAAAGCCCGGCAGGCTGGCATCAACCAGAAACAGAGAGACGCCTTTGGCACCCGCCTGCGGATCGGTTTTAGCGCAAACAATCACCATATCCGCCAGCAGGCCGTTGGTAATAAAGATCTTGGAGCCGTTAATCTTCCAGCCTTCCGGCACTTTCTCTGCACGGGTTCTTAAGGCCGCAAGGTCGCTGCCCGCACCCGGTTCTGTCATTGCGATAGCTCCAACTACTTCACCGGAAGCCATTTTGGGCAACCATTGCTGCTTCTGAGCTTCCGACCCGATATGCAGGATGTAGGGCATCACGATATTGGCGTGAATGTTGTAGCCGCTGCCAATACCGCCAAAACCCTGTCGGGATATCTCTTCGCAGATCAGCTGACTGATCTGGAAATCCGCACCTGAACCACCATAGGCTTCCGGCAGATCCACACCCAGCAACCCTGCCTCGCCAAAGGTGTTCCAGAGCTGACGGGGCACCTGATGATCCGCCTCCCACTGTTCAAAATGAGGGGCGACTTCCTGCTGCAGAAAGCGCTGCACCATTTCGGCAAACAGAGGAGCATCTTCGCCGTAAATACGGGTGGAATACTGAGATGGGGAATGAGGTGTCACTGAAGCGTTCATAGTCGTGTTCCGCAGGTTTGGTTCTTATTCTGATCACTCTTCTCTCAGGTCTTTATCACGTTATGCCCGAGAAAGATTGACTGTTAAGGCCATTAAATCCCTGACCATGAAAAGACTGAATGACATTTACGGTCTATTTTATTGACTTAATGGGCCAAACACCGGACAGTCAGACTGACAGCTGGACGCAGGATAGGCGATACCCTACCTTGAGAAGCTGTTTTCGCTTTGCCGGACGGCAAGCCGTAATTAACAAGTCCCGAATAACAATAAAAAAACCTTCTCCCTGAGCACGGGAACTCGAACAGGCTCAGGAACGAAAAAGAGGACACCGAATCATGCCTGCTATCGCCTTGACTGCAGCCCCTGAGCGTCGGCAAAAAGCTCATATTGCCAACCACTATATTCGTGCCTGCATCACAGGAGCTCTGGCCCAGGGTGTGAATGAGCAATCACTTCTGGAAGCCGCGAATATTCCTGCGGATAAGGCGGATGACCCGAACTATCTGATTACTGAACAACAACTAAGCGATCTGATTAAAGCGGTGTGGCGCACGACCCAAGATGAGTTTATGGGACTGGCACCCAGTACCTGTAAAAATGGCGTTTTTGCCCTGATGGCAGAGCTCGCACAACAGGCCAATACCCTGGGCGGCATGCTGCAGCAAAGCGCCCGCTTCTACAGCACGGTTTATCACCATATTGATGCAGGACTGGATGGCGAAAGCCTGAATGATAGCCAGCAAAGCCAGATCTTCTACCGGCTGCAACTGAATGATGGGGACGGGGACCCGAATCATCTGCTGCAGGAGTTTCTGCTGCTGATGTGGCAACGATTCGGCAGCTGGCTGGTGGGGCAACATATTCCTATCAGCGCCACCTGTTTTAACTACCCCGCGCCAGCTCATGCGAAAGAGTATCGCGCCATGTTTACCGGCAACCTCATCTATGGGGCCGAAGCCTGCGGTTTCTTTCTGCATCCCCGTTATCTGCAGTTACCGATCATCCGCACACCGGATGAACTGGCAGGGTTTCTCAAAGCCTCCCCCGCTATGATTTTGCATCGGCCAGGACAGGATGATCGACTTAGTACACGGGTACGTATGCTGTTGCAGCAATATGATTTTCATCAGCTGCCGGAACTGGAAGCGATCAGCGAGGAACTGCATCTGGCCCCCAGAACTCTGAGACGCAAACTGACGGAGGAAGGGACATCCCTGAGAACGATCAAAGAGGAGCTGAGACGGGACTTTGCCATGAAGCTTCTGGTTTCGGAGCATCTGTCGGTGAATGATGTCAGCGAGCGGGTTGGCTTTTCTGAAACAGCTGCCTTCTGCCGGGCTTTCAAACGCTGGAGCGGACACTCACCCTCCCAGTGGCGCACACCCTCAAAGCAGCCTTTTTAAGCCCATCGCCAGCATCGGTCTAAGAGTGCAACAGGCATTATGGTAGCGTCCCAATTTTTAGGATTACTGATACAATTAACGAATTACTGATACAGCAGTGGAAATTAAGCCCTCCGCATTGTCTCTAATCGTCTTACAGATTCCAGCCGGATGGGGTCTGTTACAGGAATCCCTGTTTATATGATTAAGCCTAGCCTGCCAGCCAATGAACATAGTCGCATTCAAGCTCTGGAAGCCTATCAGGTTCTGGATACTGACGCGGAAAAAGCCTTTGATGATCTGACCATTCTGGCCTCTCGCCTCTGTCAGACACCTATCGCTCTGGTCAGCCTGATCGATCCGGAACGTCAGTGGTTTAAAGCCAGAGTAGGCCTTGATGCCTGTGAGACCGAACGGGATATCGCCTTCTGCGCCCATGCGATCCATCAGCCAGAGGTGATGGAAGTCTGCGATACCCTTCAGGATGATCGTTTTTGGGACAACCCTCTGGTAACGGGCGCGCCCTTTATTCGTTTCTATGCCGGAGCCCCGCTTATCACACCGGAAGGCTATGCCATCGGTACTCTTTGCGTCATCGCGCCTCATCCTATGAAGCTTACCGATGAACAGAAAGATAACCTGAGCATTCTGGCCCGCGCGGTTGTCTCCCAGCTGGAACTGCGGAAAAAAGTGCGGGAGCTGGACAGAGTCAGCCAGTTCAAAAGCGACTTCCTGTCCAATATGAGCCATGAGATCCGCACCCCGATTCACGGTATTTCCGGTACTCTGCACCTGCTGCAGAATATGGCATTGAATCGTGAGCAAAATCATCTGGTCTCTCTCGCCCTTGGCAGCGCCGACGCGCTAACGGAACTGGTGAACGATATTCTTGATCTTTCCCGCATCGAAGCCGGCAAGCTGGAATTGCAAACCGAAGAGTTTGATCTTGCCACCCTACTGGCTGAAGTGGGTGCTACCCACGGCATTAAGGCCAATGAAAAAAAGATCGAGCTGATCTGCCCTGCCCGCCACATTCCCACTGGCAGAGTACGGGCGGATAGTCTGCGTCTGCGCCAGGTACTGAACAACCTGATCAGTAATGCCATCAAGTTTACCCATGAGGGTTTTGTCTCTATCGACCTGCTCCTGACGCCGCAAACTACCGTCAATGAAAAGGATCTTCAGCAACTGACGGCACGCTTCGAAGTAAAAGACAGCGGCATTGGCCTGACGGAAGAGCAACTCTCCCTTCTGTTTCGCCGTTTCCAGCAAGCCAGTGCAGATACCACTCATCTGTATGGCGGCAGCGGTTTGGGCCTGAATATCAGTCAGCAGCTTGTTGAGATGATGGGCGGTAAAATAGGAGTCGAAAGCGGTTATGGTGAAGGCTCGATGTTCTGGTTCGAAATTCCCCTGGAAAGCGCAGATCTTAGGCATGATGCTCAACCTGATCTGACAGGCAAGGCGAGAGTGTTGGCGATTCACTCCCGGCCTGCCACTCAGATCTTCCTGCAGGAACTGTTCCGGCAGTGGCATCTGAAAGGTGATATCACAAGCCCGAGCAGAGCCTACAAGCAGCTGGAAAATAATCCTGAGGGCTACACTCATATCCTATTGGATGAAGATGCTGAACAAAGCCGAACCGGCGCTTTAAGTGAGCAACTGAGGCAGTACTGGTCAGCAGCCGATAAGCCCAAGCTGATCCTGATGCGTCAGCCGGGTAAAAACCAGAAAACGCCGGATCTCAGCCTCTACTCTGGTGTGGTTAGCATGCCGCTATTTCCTGCAGAACTTCTGGCTATATTAGAAGGCACACGCTTGCCGGATTATTCATTGGATAATGAACATCAAAAAAGGCTTCAGCAATTCTCCGGCAATGCGCTGATCGCTGAAGACAACAAAACCAATCAGGTGGTTGCAAAAGGGCTCTTAACCCAGTTTGGACTTGAAGTTGTTATCGCCAGCGACGGCTATGAAGCTTTGCATAAAATGCGGGAAGAACGTTTCGATATCATCTTTATGGATTGCCAGATGCCGGTGATGGATGGCTTTCGAACCACTCGTGAGTTGCGCCAGACTGATGGCTTTAAAACCAGTAGTCAGGTACCGGTAATCGCTCTGACCGCAAACGCCATGCAGGATGATCGTAAACGCTGCATTGAGGCCGGAATGGATGAGTTTCTGACAAAGCCTATCGATCCGGAACAGTTGGAAAAAGCGCTGAACCGCTTTCTGCCCCAGGCACAACAGGAGGAAAGTCTGCCTGCCGCAAACACTGTTGAGGAACGCGCGACAGAGCCTGCAACTGGGGCAGAGGCTAAACAAATACCCATCTTTGATTTTGAGGAATACAGTCACCGACTCAGTAATGAACTGGAACTGATGCAGTTGGTGATGGAAGCCGCGATAGATGATATCCGCCAAATCCTTGCGGAGCTTGAAACAACTCCAAATGACAAGCTGACCGCCACATTGCACCAGCTGAAAGGTCTGGTAGCAAACTGTTCGGCCAAGGCGCTTCTGGATAAAGTCATCCGGATGGAAGCTCAGGGAAAGGCCGGTGATTATAATCAGATCCGGCAACAATTACCGGATCTGATCAGCCTCAGCCAAAGCTTTGAATACGAGATGAAGGCACGACTGTTCAGTAACCCGTAACGCAACACAAAAGCAAAAAGGCACCCGGAGCTAAGCTCACGGGTGCCTTTTTATTTAAGTCTGCGACTTGCTGCACTATCGATTGGGCGGAATGATCGCCAATACATGGTGGTAAGCACCAATATCAAGTGGCAGTATGCCCGATACCAAGTGGCTGTAAGCCCGATACCTAGTGGTGATGACCGCCAATACCGTGGGCATGGCCGTGGGCGATCTCTTCCGAGGTTGCATCACGAACATCAGCAACAATCAGATCAAAAGTCAGGGTTTTGCCGGCCATCGGGTGGTTGGTATCCACCGTCACCATAAACTTACCCACCTTAACAACGGTTACCTGACGCTGCCCCTGTTCCGTCTGAACAACCGCCATCATGCCCGGCTTCCATTTCTTAGCACCCATCAGGTGTTTTGTCGGAACACGCTGCTCACTGTCGTCACGGCGCAGACCGTAAGTCTCTTCCGGTGGCAGAGTCACGCTGAACTCTTCACCTGCGTCACGACCTTCAAGGGCTTTCTCAACGCCAGGCATCATATTCTTGTGGCCATGCAGATAAGCTACAGGATCAGCACCAACATTGCTTTCCAGCGTCTGGCCTGCTTCATCTTTCAGTGTGTAGTAAAACTGAACAACTTTATCTTTTGAAATACTCATCGCCGTACCTTACTGACCTTATAAAAAAGCTACTCATAAAAACGCAAAAAGCGAAGCCGTAGCTTCGCTTTTTGTTGATCAATTGCTTAACGAATTAAGCGCTTGATCCAGGCTAGAGCCCGTTAAACCGTCAGACTAAAAAGTCTTACAGTACAACGATTTCTTCAGCCTGTGGGCCTTTCTGGCCTTGAGTTACTTTGAACTCAACCTTCTGGCCTTCCAGCAGGGTTTTGAAACCGTTACCAACGATCGCAGAGAAGTGTGCGAATACGTCTGGGCCGCTTTCCTGCTCGATGAAACCAAAACCTTTAGATTCGTTGAACCATTTAACAGTGCCAGTAACTTTAGACATGATTAAATTCCTGTCATTCAAGAGTAATTTTGTTGCTTCTTCATTGAAGCGGTTTTTCTGGAAGTCGTGCTATTACTTATGGAAAACAGGACGAGAACTTACTTAGTGAATAGATCAAACTAAAGTGAAGACATCGAAATGGTGCATAAATACAGACTTGCTTTCAGACAAGCTCATTATACACAGATCGCCTTCGCTGTCTAAAATTATTTTAACCTATGAAATTGCTCCGCTTTACTGTTATAACGTACTGATATAGTTAGATTTAGGACCAATAGCAATTCGTCGGGAGTGGCACAGCATGCAAAATATTAAAGGGGTAATTTTCGATCTGGACGGCACTCTGGTCTCTTCTTCACTGGACTTTAAATGGTTAAGAGAACAGGTTTCCTGCCCTTCAGATGAGGATATTCTTGCGTTTGCAGCAAACCTGAAAGATCCCTTTCTGCGCGACCGAGCTCATAGCATTATCGAAAAGCATGAACTGGACGACGCACATCAGGCCGGATGGATTCCTGGTGCAAAGGAATTTGTCGAGTGCCTTAACCGACTGAACTTCCCCATGGCAATCGTTACCCGCAATTTTCAGCAGGCGGCTCAGATTAAAATCCGCAACAACGCCATGCCGATCACCCGGGTTATCACCCGGGAAGAGGCTCCGGCAAAACCCGATCCGACCGCGCTCCTGCTGATCGCCAGCGAGTGGCGACTCCAACCGGAGCAGGTGATGTATGTTGGCGACTTCCGTTATGACGTGGAAGCCGCTAACAATGCCGGTATGCACTCCTGCCTTTATGCACCGGACGAACTGCCGGACTACGCCCATCAGGCTGATCAGGTGATCCGTCATTTTGATGAGCTGACAACCAGCATCAAAGCACTGGGTTAACAGAGCCCGAGAAAGCTGCACCCTCTTCCTTTAACGCCAACAGCTCCTCCAGTGTCAGTTCACGCCACTGACCCTGCTGCAACACAGGGTCCAGCTTCAGTGAGCCCAGGGAGCTGCGGTGCAGTTTCACCACCTCATTACGGAAGTGACCAAACATCCGCTTAACCTGATGATAACGTCCTTCCGTGAGCCAGACTCTGGCATGATGCTCATCCAGAATCTCAAGCCGGGCCGGGCGCGTGGTAATGCCTTCGTAGTCAAACCAGATACCCTGCTCAAAAGCCCGTACATACTCCTCTGTCACCGGTCGCGCCAGCTCAACTTCGTAGCACTTTTCTACCGATTTATCCGGCTGGGTCAGGGCTGTTGACCAGTCGCCGTCATTGGTCAACAGCAGAAGCCCTGACGTATTCAGGTCCAGTCTTCCGGCATAATGAAGCTGAGCTTTATCCGGATGGTCGATCAGATCGATAACGGTTTTGTGCTTCGCATGGGTGGTTGCTGTGACCACGCCCACAGGCTTATGCAACATCAGATATAACGGTCGGTTGTTCTGCAGCATTTCATCATCCAGCTCAATGCGACTGAAAAAGTCGATGGGCTGACTGATGCTTTCTGCAGGTTTACCATCCACCCGAATCCGCCCCTGCGCCAACATCAGGCGCACCTGTTTTTTGCTTACCGGTCGGGACGGATCACGCTCAAACAGGGTCTGACTGATAAAGCGATCAAGTCGGGCTTTTTTGGATTGGCTCATTTTCAATCTAGTAATTATTGGATTCATTAATTCGAATATAACCGATACTTGATCCAGCGGACTCTAAACCAAGCTGCGCACGTAAACTTGAACGCAATTCCATTAAAAGTAGATTTAACTTTCCTTTGTCTATTTTTCTTTGATTTAGTAAAAGCTCAGCAAATTCGTGAGCTAAATCTATCTGCTTTTGCGAACCAAAAAGCTGTACTTCTGAGAAAGCTGTTTGAACTAATACACACCAATCAGCGTTGTACTCTGCAGGCTCAATTGCTTTTTCTATATTTCGGTATGCCTCAATCAAGTATTCGGTCTGGACCTCGCGTCGTTTGTTTGCCAAATCACGCTTAGACGTAAAATAGTGAGCAACAACCCAGCCCAAAGCAGCTAACAGAACAGATACAGCAACCTTTACAACAAATTCCATTTCCATAGCCCACCTCTTCTATGTTTGAGATACAAAAATGCCGGCTTGCAGCGATCACCTCTTTTGACAGAGAAACACAACAAACCGGCATCGAATTAGCGTCTGGTACTGGGCTCAGATTGAGCTCTTATCCAGGCTATTCATCAGTTAACGCCCTGACTTTTCAGGTAGTCTTCGTAGGTGCCGTGGAAGTCCACAATACCGGTTGGTGTAATCTCGATAATACGAGTCGCCAGCGAGGATACAAACTCACGGTCGTGGGATACGAACAGCAGGGTGCCTTCGTAGTTTTCCAGCGCCAGGTTCAGAGACTCAATAGATTCCATATCCAGGTGGTTGGTCGGCTCATCCATCAGCAGAATATTCGGACGCTGCAGCATGATCTTACCGAACAGCATACGGCCCTGCTCACCACCGGAGATCACCTTAACGGACTTATCGATATCCTTCTGGGAGAACAGCAGACGACCCAGCGTGCCACGGATCACCTGCTCGTCATCACCTTCCTGACCCCAGTCACCCATCCAGTCCAGCAGGGTTTTGTCGGCTTCAAAATCAGAGGCATGATCCTGTGCGTAGTAGCCCAGCTTGTGGTTTTCAGACCACTTAACGGTACCTGCGGTAGGTTCCAGATCACCCACCAGGCATTTCAGCAGCGTGGATTTACCGATACCGTTCGGACCGATAATCGCCACGCGCTCACCCACTTCAACCATCAGGTTCAGGCCAGAGAACAACTCTTCGTCAAAGCTCTTTGCCAGACCTTCCACTTCCAGCGCTAAGCGGTGCAGTTTCTTCTCCTGCTCGAAGCGGATAAACGGGTTCTGACGGCTTGAAGGTTTGATATCTTCCAGCTGGATCTTGTCGATCTGCTTGGCACGGGACGTCGCCTGCTTAGACTTGGACGCGTTAGCCGAGAAACGGCTTACGAAGGCTTTCAGGTCAGCGATCTGAGCTTTCTTCTTGGCGTTATCCGCCAGCTGACGCTCACGCACCTGAGTGGCTGCCGTCATGTACTCATCATAAGTACCTGGGTACAGACGAAGCTCACCGTAGTCCAGATCTGCCATGTGCGTACACACAGAGTTCAGGAAGTGACGGTCGTGCGAGATGATGATCATGGTGCAGTTACGCTCGTTCAGAACACCTTCCAACCAGCGGATAGTGTTGATATCCAGGTTGTTGGTGGGCTCGTCCAACAGCATGATATCCGGATCAGAAAACAG
This sequence comes from Oceanospirillum sp., assembly GCA_048270425.1. Classification (GTDB taxonomy): domain Bacteria; phylum Pseudomonadota; class Gammaproteobacteria; order Pseudomonadales; family Halomonadaceae; genus Oceanospirillum. Next base: position 134,758 of record JBLWSY010000001.1, on the reverse strand, counting down.
CACCTGAGCCAGCAGCACACGCAGTTTCCAGCCCGGAGCCACTTCGCTCATGGGGCCATAATGCTGCTCAGTCGGAATACCCACGCCCAGCAGGAGTTCACCAGCCCGGGATTCAGCGGTGTAACCGTCCATTTCCGCGAACTCACCTTCCAGCTCACCGGCACGGATACCGTCTTCTTCGGTCATTTCAGGCTTAGCGTAGATCGCATCACGCTCTTCTTTAACCGCCCACAGTTCAGCGTTACCCATAATCACGGTATCCACGACACTGTACTGTTCGTAAGCGAACTGATCCTGCTTCAGCTTACCGATACGCTCGTTCGGGTCTTTGGAAACATTGCCGGAGGTTGGCTCCAGATCACCACCCAGAATTTTCATAAAAGTGGATTTACCGCAGCCATTGGCTCCGATCAGACCATAACGGTTTCCTTCACCAAATTTTACGGAAACGTTTTCAAACAGCGGCTTAGCGCCGAATTGCATGGTGATATTGGCAGTAGTCAGCAAGTTAATAACCTGAATCTGTTGATTAATTATTCGGCCGGGCGGAGAAACTTCCTGTTTGTCCGCTTCGGTAAAAGGCGCGTATTATGCCGCTTCTGCGTAGCTGGTGAAAGGGAATCACCAAAGATAAAATCGGCAAGGGGTAAAACAGAAAATCCGCCTGTTTTCAGTTCGCGCAGAGATCACTCTATAAGGTTCGTAAAACGAACTGATGACAGCTCAAAGAAGCTGAAAACGACGACAAGAGACGGCCACTAAGAGCCGATCAACCCGGAACGACCGCTCAGAAAAGCAACCTACCTGAAACGGTTAACAGCACCAACCTTGTCTGGAGCCTGGCAACGGCTATGCGAACTTTTTTCTCTTTCCTACTGCAACCTAACGACCAACAAAGCAACCAAAGCGGCCTGATCATCATGATTCTGGCGATGCTACTGGTGCCCTCGGTAGATGTATTGGCCAAAATCCTGACTCAGTCTCTGGGTCCTGTGCAGGTCAGCTTTATCCGAACAGTCCTGCAGACCCTGATCATCATTCTGATTACTCTGCGCAGCCCTGTTAGCTTACGATTATTAAAGGACTTATCCGGTAGACTGAAACTTAGACTGGGCCTCGCGGGCGTTCTTATCACCTCGGCCATCACCTTTATGATGTGGTCACTGAAAGAGCTGCCGGTGGCTAATGCGATCGCCCTCTTCTTTATAGAACCCCTGCTGCTGATGATTCTATCGGGATTGATTCTGAAAGAACGTACCCCCTGGGTTCGTTATCTCGCCGCGATTGTTGGTCTGATCGGAGCCATGATCGTGATTCGCCCTAACTGGCAGCTATACGGCTTCAGTGCCGTGCTACCGATGCTGGCGGCTCTCTGCTACGCGCTGCACTTTATTGTGATCCGCAAATGCCGCGACCATCTGCAACCGCTGCAAATTCAGATAGGAACCGGTATCGCTGGTATTCTCTTTCTTGGTGTACTGTTAATTGTTGGCAGCCAGACCCCGCAATCGCTGATGCATTGGCATCCACTGGAAAGATCCCATCTGCCGTTGCTGGTGTTATTAGGGACGGTTTCTGCTGCGAGTTATCTGATGATCAATGTGGCGTTTCACCGCTCTGCTGCCAGCACCCTTGCTCCATTTCAGTATCTGGAGATTGTCAGCGCTACCCTGCTGGGTTTTCTTGTCTTCAGCGAATATCCGGACAGCCTGACCTTAGTTGGCACGGGGATCATTCTCGGTGCAGGCTTGTTTGTGATCACCCATGAACAGAAAAGCAGTCGCCGACAGAAAAGCATTACCGAAAATTCTCAGGGCGGGCTGGTTCCCTGAGCGGTTTGTCTAAACTATAAAACGCAAAAAGCCGCTCTTACGAAGCGGCTTTTGCTTAATCTTAATCGTGTATTACTGGCAGATAACTAAAATCAGTGTTGCGCTGATCAGCGACTCGCCAATTGCCTGCTAGCCATCCATCACGGTGTTTGGTAACCAAAGTACGATCTCCGGGAACACCATGCACAGAATCAGCACCATCACGTTGATCATCACAAACGGCGTTACCGAGCGATAGATCTCGCCCATGCCGATACCTGCCGGGGCGATGCCTTTCAGATAGAAGAGCGCAAAGCCATAAGGCGGTGTCTGAACGGCAATCAGAATGTTCAGAATCATCAGCACACCAAACCAGATCGGGTCATAACCCAGAGAAACAGCAATCGGCGTAAACAGCGGCGCACACATCAGAACGATAATGAATTCGTCGATGATAAAGCCCAGCAACAACATGATCAGCTGGAACATAATGATGATCATGATCGGCGGCATATCCAGACCACTGGTAAAGTCTGCCACCATGTTCTGCACACCCATCAGCAGATGGAAGTTACTGAACACCGATGCACCAAAGATGATCCACATGGCAACGCTCACCAGCGTACCGGTTTGCAACCCGGCAGAACGGAACATATCCCACTTAAAGCGCTTGAACAGGATCGCCAGAATGATGGCTCCCATCACACCAATAGCACCGGACTCGGTCGGTGTCGCAATACCGGTAATGATACTGCCCAGTACCGCCACAATCAGCAACAGAGAGAAGAGACCATCGCGGATCACGCAGAAACGCTCACTGGGGGTATGCGGAACAAAATCATCCTGTTGAGAATCAATGGGTGCACGCTCGGGCTTCAGCCAGCAGCTGATCACCACGTAGGCCATCAGACAGAAAACCGTGAGCAGTGCTGGCATCATTGCGCCCAGGAACATACGCCCCACCGAGTTCTGAGTCGATGCCGCAAACATAATCATAGGAATGCTTGGCGGAATCAGAATCCCCAGACCACCACCGGCCATGATCACACCCAAGGCAAGTTTGCGGTCGTAGCCCCGCTCTAGCATAGGGCGCAGAGCAATAGAACCTGAGGTCATAATGCCCGCGCCGATAATGCCCACCATGGCACCAATCATAGAGCAAACACCGATCACACTGATCGCCAGCGAGCCACGCACCTTACCTACAACCAACTGGCTGAAGTTAAACATGGCGTCACCAATGCCGGATTTGGTCAGCAGCTGCCCCATATAGATATACAGAGGAATCGCCAGCAAAATGAAGCTGAAATAGGTCGACTCTATGGTTGAGGGGATAATATTAAACAGACCATCACCCCAAACCATATAGCCCACGCCCATGGCGATACCGCCCAGAGCCAGACCAACCTGAGCACCCAGTGCAAAGAATAAGAAAATACAGACCAGCAAAATGCCGGTTAATGCTTCAATACCCAGATCCATTATTCCGACGCCTCAGTTTGCTGTGCCTTGTTATCGTTGTCGTCTTCATCTGAACTCTCTTCCGAGATCAGAGGCTGACCGGTAATCAGGTAATAGGCTTCTGCCAGCATGTCTCGACCCAGCTGGGCCACAAACAAACCTCCGGCAGCCATCATCATGATCCAAAAATGGAACATAGGCGGAGCCCACTCACTCTGGCGGCGGTAATCGTATTCGATCGCTTCCTCAAACTTACCGAAGCACATCTGAATCACCAGAAGCAAAAAGAAGATACCCAGCGACCAGGAAACCAGATTGAACACGGCGCGGGATTTTTTAGAGACCCGGAAATAGAGAATATCCACGTTGATATGTGCGCGCTGCTGTTGCGCATAAGCACCGCCCAGTGCAGCGATATAGCCGAACAAAAACAGTGACAGGTCAAACGCCCAAATCGTCGGACTGTTTAACACGTAACGGGAGAAAACCTCGAAAGCAACAACAAATGCCAGGACCGGCATCAGATAGGCTGCAGCTTTACCACACAGGCGGACGATCAGATCCACCAGCAAGCACAGGTTTCTGAGGAATGCAGTCATTTTTATTACCTAATATAAGATCAGCCTGATAGAGGGCGCGCAGTGTCGTTTACCCACCAGAAAGGCTTACCTAATCAATCGGAGCACAAAGAGCGCCCAAAGGCGCTCCCTAAGATGTTGAATGAATTAAAGCGCCAGCCCGACAGGTTTTACCTGAATCGGACGGACGCTTTAATCAGACTTACATCTGCTCTTTGCGAAGAATATCGATCAACTGTTTGCTGTACTTATCCTTAGCAGCGTACTCATCCCACAGACTTGCACCGGCATCGGCCCATGCTTTCTTGTCTGCTTCACTTGGCTCAGGGCTCCATTTCAGGCCTTTAGCTTCCATTTCTGCGACTGCTTCAGACTCCCATTTACGGGACAGACGCAACTGATCAGCAGCATGAATCTCGGTTGCTTTACGCACAGCCGCTTTCAGGTCATCCGGCAGTTTCTTCCACGCATTGCGGTTAACCACAATTGGCAGAACCTGTGCGCCAGCCAATGGCAGACGGTACATATATTTTGCCACTTCAACATGGTTACCATCACGGTGGTCAATCATGTTAGAGCCGATGGAACCATCAATTACACCAGTCGCCAGAGAGGTGTAGATCTCACTCCAGGCAAGGGAAACAGGAGAGGCACCCAGGTTACGCAGGAACTTACCGTAAGCACCAGGAGCACGTATTTTCAGGCCTTTAAAGTCTTCAACCGAGTTAATCGGTTCTTTGGTCAGAATATAAACCGGTGGCTGAATGTAGGGTTCCAGCCAAACCATACCCTGAGAGCCATACGCTTTGGTCAGTACATCGCCAAAACCTTTTTCGTGGAACAGTGCCTGCAGCTCTTTAGGATCATCAGTACCACCGGGCAGACCAATCTCAACCACACCCGCTGGCAGCTCACCGGCGTGCATCGACTGGAAAGGCGCGCCCATAGTGATCAGACCGGACTTAACCGCGCCCAGCAGACCGCTGGTGCCCACGCCTTCACCGGAGTAAAGAACCTGAACCTTGATGCGGCCATCGGACAGATCCTCAATATTTTTAGCCAGACTTTCGTAAACCTCACCGAAAGCTGTACCACGACTGTACAGATTACTGAAACGCCAGTTGTGTTCTGCAGCCGAAGCCTGCGTGATACCCGTCACGCCTAATGTCAGAGCCAGTGCCGTTGCTGAAATTTTCTTTTTATAGCGACCTAAAGTCCCAAACATGGTCTTTTTAGTGAACATATGTCTCACCTGATCTTATAGTTTTTTATTAAGTAGCCTTATCGGCTTACCCCTTGCGCCCCGAGATCATCACAAAAGCCTTTTCCCGATTAAACCAACCAATATCTACCCAAAGGTTTCAATTTTTTTACGCAACTTTCCCCATTACCCTGCTAAGGTTGACCATGCATTACCCTTTAGTGCGTTATTTTGTACAAACCGTTACTGTATGCCGTCGCTTTTATCTACCCTGAAAACAGCACAGAGAAGCGATTGCAGGTGAGGCCTTCGATGAAAAAACCCTCCTTGGGTCAAATCAGTGACTATGAACTGAAGCAACTCAAACTCTTCAAGACCGTTGTTGAAAGTGGTGGCTTCACCTCTGCAGCAGCTGAACTGAATATCAGCCGCCCGACCGTCAGCAACCATATCGCCCGGCTGGAAGCACGGCTGGGTATGCCGCTGTGCAAACGGGGACGCGGCGGATTCTTGCTGACTGACGAAGGTGCCGTGGTTTATGAAGAGAGCAAACAGCTGCTGGCACAGCTGGATCAGTTCCGCAGTACGCTAAACAACCTGGGTGAAAGCCCCGCGGGTCAGTTGCGTATCGCCCTGAGCGACACCTACAGCACCGACGAACGCTGCCGTATACCGGAGGTCATGCGCGCCTACTGTAAAGCAGCCCCCAAAGTAACCCTCAGCTTTGAAGTGGAGCACATGCGGGATATGGAGCGTCAGGTACTGAACGGCGATCTGGATATCGCCTTTATCCCCTACCACCGGAAGCTGCAGGGACTGAACTACATTCATCTGTTTAGTGACAACAACTACCTGTACTGCGCCAAAGACCATCCCTTCTATCACCTGCAGGATGACCTCATCACCAATGAGATGATCTGTAACGCCAAGCTGGTACATGCCGGATTGCAGCCCCATGAAGAGATCTACCACCAACTAAGCGAGATGAATCTGGCAGGCAGCTCTTACCACTACGAATCCAGGATTGCATTAGCGTTAAGCGGGGAATTTATCTGCTTTCTGCCGGAAGAGGTTGCCCGCCCCTACGTTGAAAAAGGGGAACTGAAAGCGATCGCCCGTCAGCACAAACACTTCACATTGGGCGCGGCGGTGATTTATAAACAGATGAAAAAACCCAATAGAGCAAAAACGTTATTTTTAGAAACCATTTATCAGTATTTTGGTAACTCAACGGAAATACCCCCCTATTAGATTTTATGAGCAAAACCCTCTGCAACCGCTCTGTGACAAGGGGTAGCGATTATCTGCGCTTTACTGACCAGTATCAAAGTTGCTTACCGGCCAAACTAAACATTGATGTCGATCGATTGTTAGACCAAAGCCTTAACCCTAAAGTCGCGAAGTTATGCTCAAAACTCCGGTTTAGCCTCCGGCCCCGGAGTAACGCAACCTTAAGTGCTAATAATAAAGAACCCCGAATCCCATAAGAAACTCATGACGGTGACCAGCCGGACTAAGAGTTCACCTATAAAAACCAGGAGTAGAACAGGATGAATATCAACTTCTCGCTCAGACAGAAGCTGATTCTTATCGTTGCCGTCATTATCGTCGGCTTTGGTATCATGGGTGTCTACAGCATCTCTGTGCTGGGCACTATGAATGACGCCTCAACGGAGCAGAATCAGATTAATCAGGCCAGTACCGAGATCAGTCAGCTGCAATCCCGCCTTCTCATTCTTGAAAAACTGAAAGAACAGCCAAAAACCGATGCGCTTAATCAGGCGGCACAGACCGTCAAGCAGCTTAAATCTAACTATGAAGCCCCACTAACCCGAGCGCGTGACAACCTGACGGACAACACCGCCCGTGGCCAGCTGGGCGAAATACTCAGCCTGATGCCGGGCTACCTGAACACGCTGGAAGAAAGCATTGGATTGAGCCTTAAGCTTGAAGGCGAACAAGGCCTGATCAAAAAGCTGGACAACACTGCCGCAGAAGTTGTCGAAAAAATGGGCATTCTGGACAGCTTTTCAAGTACCTTTAAAGAGATCCGCAACGCTGAAAAAGACTTTCTGATCAACTCAGATCAGGCCCACCATCAGGCCGTTCTGGATCTGATTGAAAAACTGCGCAGTGATATGCGGGCTTTTAACTTTGAAGATATGTTTGCCGAAGATGCCGACCGCTATGAGGCCGCCTTCCTGGCAATGGCCGCGGTTAAGCTGAAACATGCCAAGGATGAAAACATCCTGAACAAGCTCCGCAACCAGTTAAATGATCAGATCCAACAGGCGACACACCGCCTGATTGATGTGCTGGCCGAAGAAGCCCAGCAGAACGTACAGGAAACACGCGACAACGCGCGAAGCAGTCTGATTATCGGTAGCCTGGTGCTGGTAGCCATTGCCACAGCCATTATCGGCTCAGTAGCCACATCAATCTCGCGCAATATGCAGCGCGCACTCGCCGCACTGAACCAGATCGCCTCCGGCGACCTGACCACCCGCATGGCGAAAGGCTCCAACCCCAGCGATGAGTTTCATCAGCTGGCAGATGCCACCAACAGCATGTGCAGCCAGATTCATGATCTGGTCAGCCACATTAAAACCAGTACTCACAGCCTGAAGCAGATCTCCGACGAGACGGACCACTCACAGCAGAATATTCAGCAGAGCAGCGAAACTATCAGCCAACGCAGTACCTCACTGGTAGCCGCCACTGAAGAGATCAGCGTGACAACAGAACAGATCGCCCAAAGCGGACAGCAAGTAAGCGACTCAACACAAAGCGCCCATGACTCTGCACTGGACGGTGCAAAAGTTATCTCTGAAGCGCTGGAATCTCTGCAATCTGTTGCCGCAGCCTTTGAAAGCACCAGCCACTCGGTTGAGGAACTGGGCGAACAGTCTAAAGAGATCGACACCGTTATCGAACTGATTCAGGGTGTTGCCGAACAAACCAACCTGCTGGCACTGAACGCCGCCATTGAGGCCGCCCGCGCCGGTGAAGCAGGTCGCGGTTTTGCAGTGGTTGCCGACGAAGTGCGCACCCTGGCAGAACAAACAGTAAAAGCGACTGCCAGCATCACCGAAAAGATCGAACGTATTCAGCAGGGCACCAAAGATGTGGTTAACGCTATCAACCAGAGCCGTACTCAGGTTGAAACCGGTCGCAAGCTGAGCCAAAAGGCCGAAGAAGCGATTCGCCATATCGAGAAACAAACGTCGGAAGCTGCCGAACAGGCTAATGCCATTGGTCAGGCGATCCGGGAGGTAGCGCTGACCACTGGCGACATGGCCCAGAACATGGACAGCATCGCCGGAGAAATTAACAACAACAACCAGGCTAACCGTCAGATCTCAGACAATACACGCGCAACCTATGAGCGCGCAGAGCAACTGGAAAAGCTGACAGAAGCCTTTACCGTATAACCCGAAAAGGCTGCAGCCCTCATGATACAAGGACTGCAGCCTTAGTTTAGACAAGACTGATTCAGATCAAATCATTTTTAAAAGCATTTGTTCAGCCTTAACCAAACTATGCGTTGATTGTTACTCATTTTTTAAAACAAGACCCTTAACTAGTATGCACGTACTTTGGCAGCAATTGTCATGGACTCTTGCGTCCTGATTCAAACCCCTGCCGGCGAATTACTTGCTTTATGTGCCAGGAAGTTGGAGCAAAACATGTTACTAAAATTAAAAGATCCACAGCTACTTAAGACACAGGCTTACATCAACGGTGAATGGGTTAACGCTCAGAGCGGTAAAACTTTCAGCGTTAAAAACCCAGCGACTGGCCTGCACATTGAAGATGTTGCCGACCTGGGCGCAGAAGAGACTCGTCAGGCGATTGAAGCGGCTGACAAAGCAATGGTTTCCTGGAAAGCAAAAACCGCTAAAGAGCGTGCTGTTATCCTGAAGAAATGGTTTGACCTGATGGTTGCTGCTCAGGAAGACCTGGGCCTGCTGATGACCATCGAACAGGGTAAACCGCTGAAAGAAGCGATGGGCGAAGTGATGTACGGTGCTTCTTTCATCGAATGGTTCGCAGAAGAAGGCCGTCGCGCGTACGGTGATGTTATCCCTACTCACGCGGCTGACAAGCGTATCGTGACGATCAAACAGCCAATCGGTGTTGTTGCAGCGATCACGCCATGGAACTTCCCGGTTGCTATGATCACCCGTAAAGCCGCTCCTGCACTGGCAGCGGGTTGTACCATCGTGATCAAACCGTCTGAAGAAACCCCTTTCTGTGCACTGGCGATGGCTGAGCTGGCTCAGCGTGCCGGCGTACCTGCAGGTGTCCTGAACGTTGTTACCGGTACTAACGCGGCAGCAATCGGTGGCGAACTGACGTCCAGCCCTATCGTTCGCAAACTGAGTTTCACCGGTTCTACTCCGGTTGGCAAACTGCTGATGAAGCAGTGTGCAGACACCGTTAAGAAAACCTCTATGGAACTGGGTGGTAACGCACCGTTCATCGTATTTGACGATGCCGATATCGACGCTGCTGTAGAAGGCGCAATCGCATCCAAATACCGTAACGCCGGTCAGACCTGTGTCTGTGCTAACCGTCTGCTGGTTCAGGCTGGTGTACACGACGAGTTTGCTGAGAAGCTGGCTAAGCGCGTTAAAGAGATGCAGATCGGTAACGGCACCACGCCAGGCGTTGAAGTTGGCCCTCTGATCAACAAAGCGGCTATCGATAAAGTAGACAACCTGGTTAAGGCCTCTGTTGAGCAGGGCGCTAAAATTCTGACCGGTGGTGAGCGTCACTCCCATGGTGAGCTGTTCTACACCCCAACGATCCTGTCCAACGTCACTCAGGACATGCCGGTATTCACTCAGGAGATCTTTGGTCCTGTAGCACCTATCGTTCGTTTCGAAACTGAAGAAGAAGCGATTGAGATTGCTAACAACACACCATTTGGTCTGGCGGCTTACTTCTACTCCGAAACCATGAGCCGCATCTGGCGTGTTTCTGAAGGTCTGGAGTACGGCATGGTTGCTGTAAACGACGGCATCCTGTCTACCGAAGTGGCACCTTTCGGTGGTGTTAAAGAGTCCGGTACTGGCCGTGAAGGTTCTAAGTACGGTCTGGAAGAATACCTGGAAATCAAATACATGCTGCTGGGTGGCATTCGTTAATAACCCCGGTTGCACAGGCTGAGACACAGCTTTCAGCTCTCTATTTTACTGCGGCCTGCTCAGGCAGGCCTTTATTTGTGGAGTACATCATGTCAACTAATGCATCTTTGCAGGATCGTAAAAATAAAGTTTTCGCTGTAGGTCAGGGCAACCTGGCACCGGTATACGTTGAGCGCGCCAAAAACGCTGAAATGTGGGACGTAGAAGGTAACCGCTACATCGATTTCGCAGCAGGTATCGCCGTACTGAACACCGGCCACTGCCACCCTAAAGTAATCGACGCTGTTAAAGGCCAGGTTGAAAACCTGACTCACACCTGCATCACTGTAACGCCATACGAGCCTGCCGTTGAACTGGCAGAAAAGCTGGTTGATATCGCTCCTATCTCTGGCGACAAAAAAGCGATCTTCGTAACGACTGGTGCAGAAGCGGTTGAGAACTGTGTGAAAATCGCACGCGCTCACACTGGTCGTCCTGGCATCATCGCATTCAACGGTGGCTTCCACGGTCGTACTAACATGACTATGGCGCTGACCGGTAAAGTGGTTCCTTACAAAGCTCAGTTCGGTCCTTTCCCGGCTGGCGTTTACCACGCTCCTTACCCGAACGAACTGCACGGTGTAAGCATCGAAGACTCTCTGAAAGCTCTGAAAATGCTGTTCACTTGCGACATCGAAGCATCTCAGGTTGCTGCGATCATCATCGAGCCAGTTCAGGGTGAAGGTGGTTTCTACCAGGCTCCTGCTGCGTTCCTGCAGGAACTGCGTAAGATCTGTGACGAGCACGGCATCATGCTGATCGCTGACGAGATCCAGAACGGTTTCGGTCGTACCGGTAAAATGTTCGCTATCGAGCACGCTGGCGTTGAACCAGACCTGATGACGATGGCTAAAGGTATCGCAGGTGGTTTCCCACTGTCTGCAGTTGTTGGTAAAGCAGCGGTTATGGATTCTTCTCCTGCTGGCGGTCTGGGCGGCACTTACGCAGGCTCTCCTGTTGCGTGTGCAGCGGCACTGGCCGTACTGGACGTGATCAAAGAAGAAAACCTGGTTGCACGCGCAGCGGCAATCGGCGAGCAGATGAACCAGCGTCTGAGCGCAATGAAAGAAGAGCACTCACAGGTCATCGGCAACGTACGTAACCTGGGTGCAATGGTTGCAATGGAACTGATCCAGAATGGCGACATCAACCAGCCAAACCCTGAGCTGACTAAAGCTCTGGTTGCTGCTGCGCCTAAGCACGGTCTGATTCTGCTGTCTTGCGGTATCCGCGCTAACGTTATCCGCTTCCTGCCTGCTCTGACGATGAGCGACGAAGTGCTGAACGAAGGTCTGGATATCCTGGCTAAGATGATCGCTGAGCACGCTTAATACTCTTAAGCACGCTAGAGTGACACTCAATACCTCGGCCTAGGCCGGGGTATTTTTTTGGGTGGGGTTTGGAGGGGATATAGGGAAATAGTTTGCTGAGCACTCCCATACCCAACTAGCTCCCACGCTCTGCGTGGGAGGCAATATAACGCCCCGTGCAGTAGGCAAATTGTAGCGACAAAGGAGCTGTCATTTGATCCGCCTGCTGCGGCTTGTTAAACGTTTTAACGGTGAACATCTAAAAACTCGTAGGGCAAATCATAGTTAGCTGAGATGTCACAACAAACCCCAATTCGAGCCAATCGCAAGTATCTACGCAACTCCTCATCAGACATGCTAAATAAGTTATGAACATTCATATAAATAGCCACCTCAAGTTCAGAATGTTTGGTATTTATTTTTAGCCTTGAGGGGATGAATTCTCATTATCACTGCACCTTAAGATGAAGCTAATTGCCTCAAATGTAGCATCTGAGAAATAACAATTATCAGATAGAAGCTCCCTGAACTCTTTAGTTATTAGGATAAGATTGACAGCAATTCGCTTATCCCCCCTAAACTTTATGAGAGCTACGCCACCGATAGTTAGATTCGCTTTCTGCCCATATTCCCTACGTTTAACGCCGGATTCAGCGGCTTGTCCGCTGCAATGCATTGCTATGCAACACACCTTCGGATTTTGACAAAAAGCCAGGAACCAACGACTCTGAAAAACCAGAAAAAACAATCACCATCATTAAGGACCAATAACCTCTATCTAAAATTTCTGAGCTTAGAAAGCCGGACTTGAGTGCTACATATGCCACCCCTCCTGCCATATATGCTAATACTATTCGCTCTACACCCAGCAAAAAATAGTAGCCCTTGGTTTGAAACTCTTCAAAGTTTAAGGTTTTTGCATTTATTAAAATACTGAGTGCCCCCCCCAAAGATGAGCCGATAAAAACCACAAATAGCTGCCACCAAGGCCCATTGGCTACTCTATCACTTAAATTGTATGCACAGAGCGCGAAAAAAAAAGCTACTGAGATAACAGATGGCAAAAGATACAAAGCTCTGTTAACAACCAGTTGCTCATGCTCCTTTGTTATAGTCTTAATTAGATTCTCAAATGTGTCTGCCCCCCCAGATTCATCACTATTAAGAGCTGTTGAGAGCGTATGGGCTACACGGTGCTTCATCATCTCAAAGTTAGACGACTTTGAAAGCATACCTTTCGCCTCGATATACTTCTGTTTTACAGCATTGAACCTTTTTCGAATCTTTGCTTCGGACTCGTCTGTATGGCCATCTATAAAAACTTTAATCCTGTTATTTATGTCTTTGGTTTCTATCTCATAGATCACGTACTCATTGTGCTTCGCAAGAACGTTTACGACCGTGTTACCTGACATATCTACAGCACCGCTCACAATAGCTTTGATTGAAGTGACGATATCGCTTTTACTCAATTGCCAAACCCTTCTCTAAAATGCATAACGCCGCAGTATCGTCTGAGCAATGCCAAAATAAAACTCAACCGGACCGCCGTAAACGTAAAACCCAACGTGGAATGAAAATGCCAAGCATTGGAAATCACTATTAAATAACTTATTAAACAAACCTAATCAAATTGTTGTGGAAAATTTATCAACCCTGTTTGAATAATAACCGTACTAATAGGTAGTGCAGAAAATTTAAATTGCAATAGACGGGGTTCGTCAACTATGTTTACTTTCTTCGCATTGTAAGTAGAATCATCAAGCAAAAGATCCCAGCAAACCTTACACCATTCCGAGTATCCTGGGTGTCTTCTATTATAAAATTGCCGCCCAGTATCACCACATAAAAAATCTAATAAAGCCTTTGAAAAAGGGTTATTTATTTTCAAAGAACCACTCGCTTTGGCAATATTGAAAGAAGTGTTATTTTTGAAGCCATTATTTTGATACGTACCATACCGCTTTAAGTTTTCGTGAAGCAATAGGTATTGTGCACCATCAAACGCCTTTTTAGGTGTAACATCCCGACCCACGACTTTCTGAGGTCTTGCATAATCAAATCTCGGCCATTTTTCATATAAGTGCAACTGGTGTTGATCACTCTTACCAACATTAATCGCGTAACCCTTTGCGCTCGATACCTTTGCCTGTAGCAGCAAAGAATTCATGTAAACAGAGAGATTGTTATCATAATGCATATGCACTACAAACAAATCACCTAATTCAGCGTTCTTTGAAGTGCCTTTCCAAGTAACTATCGGACGTTGATGACAAAAATACCCTTGAATCTGAGCCGTAACCCCTGTTTTGTTCAAGTAAAAATTTAATACATACTGTATTTCAGGTAACGAATATTGAAACAAGCTTGAAACAATCGCTGGCTCATCGAGTTTCTGATAACTCTTTACTGAACCATACAGCGTAGAACGGTGTCCCATCCCAACTCCATTTATAAGAGCAGATTCAATACATTGTTGAATAGCGGTCCTATTATTCTGTAGATTTGATTTTATTGGGCTAGACATTTTTACTTCTATCCAGAAATTTTAGAGTAATCTAATGCCGCGCTCAGCAGTAAATTATAAGCGCAGCGAGTAATTTATCCGCGTAAATCGCTTTGTTATAACGCTTTTCTAACTGCACATTCGCTCAGATATTTCTTTCAATTTATCTATATCTAGGCGTTCACTCGCCCAGCCTTGAGCAAATGGTATAGTATTTGATTTCGGTAATTGGTCTTCTTTTAGGTCTCTTACTCTGACCCTAGAAGGGAGAGCAGCCCCTTCACCAACAAAAATTGCTTCTTGCTGAGATAAAATCGGTAACGCACCTACCATTCCAGACAATCCATCTGGCAAAAATCGTGCGACATGCTGTTGATCGGCTGAATTTGTAAGTCTTAATATAACCCACGTGCCACACTGTGAAATTACTGTGCTATCCACATCGGCTGGACGCTGACTTACCAACATCAAACCAATTCCGTATTTTCGCCCCTCTCTTGCTATACGCCTGATTGCTCCCTGAGCGGCTGCGTACTGAGCCTCCCCATGATCTGGAACATACCTATGAGCTTCTTCACAAACTAATAATATAGGATCCTTCTCTTTCTCTTGTTGATTTTGAAATACTTTATACTGAAAAAGTAACCTAGCAATTAGTGCGGTAAGCGGGCCTGCAACTTCATTTGGTAAGCCTGAAATATCAATAATCCTAATATCTTTGCCTGCCTGACTAGGTGCACCAATGAACTGGTTCAAGACTTGATGCAGCTTTATTTCTTCTTCGTTATCAAGCCAACACTTCATCATAAATGAAAGTCGAGTATCTCTTCTCAGAACTTTTAGTTTATCTAAAACAGAGGGTACTGGTGACTTGGCTAAATCAGAATTTGTCATGCTTTCATGGTTGTTACGGTTTATCCTACCTCCCTGTATGTACCTAACATGACTTTCAAACTCATCTAAACAAAATGGTCTAGGTTTATCACGGTCGAATTCCAGAATATCGGAAGTATCTTTGCCATCACACAAATCTGGATCATCAAAATTTTCTAAATGGTTAAGGGCACCTGTACCAAACTCTCTTGGACAAGGTTTGACGATTCCAGCGGCAACCATTCTTGCATGAGCAAGTGCCTTTTGAACTACATTGTTTTGACTGGTAGCGCTTCTTTCCGTTTTACCAATCACTAGGTTAGTGAACTCATCACTAGACATTAACCAATACGGTAGCTTTATCTCTTCCTGATCGTCGTCACCTGCCGCTATGTCATATGCTCGGTACTGTACAGCTCTCTCTTTAAAGGCTGAACCATACTCACCATGAGGATCAATGACCACTATCTGAGGAGATAGCTCCTTCTCATTATTCTTATGCGATAGAACGCTATGAATAATCGCAGCAACAGTACCTGACTTACCAGATCCTGTAGAGCCAAGAACCGCACAATGCATACCAAACATTTTATTAATGTTAGCCCGACAGGCTGTAGATTCAGAAACACTATAAACCGCAAAGGGAACTAATGGGTCTACTTCATCATCTCTTGTACCTTCAGCGGAACGGTAGACAAAAGAAATTTCTTCGTTTGTTAGAAGGTAGACACCTTGCTGGGGTAAAGGGTAGGTTTTAATACCACGTTTGAAACCCAAAGTTGATCTTGTATTATGCCAGCTGCCTTCAGCTAGCAGTTGGATTTCCATTACACGCTGATCAGAATCAGCAGTTACAGGCATACCTGCTTCAATTAACTCTTCTGATCGCATTCTGAGCATTGTCACCAAGCCAAAAATTATTTTACGCCCATAGTGAATTTTAACCATGCTACCTATTTGCCCGACAGGGTAAACACGACCATTAAAAGTTCTTGTTAATTCAGATATTTTATCGGAAATCTCAACTTTTATATTGGTTCCTGATACTTCGACAACTTGGCCTATTTTCAGCTCTTCAGATGGTGTAAACATAACTAAACCTCGCACCCATTCTTTAATACTGATGTTACACCGTTGAATGTCCACCAATAATCGTCTTCTTTTTTTCTTCTAAATGGGCCATCTTTTCCAATAAACAGGCCGTGTAAGGATGCGATAATTACTCTTGAACCAAAACTATCACTACGCCACTTTTCTAAACATGAAGGAATTTCATCCCTGCACTCCAAAAATGCGATTAATACGGTTTTGTTCTCTTCTTTTGATAAAGCAAATTCAATTTCGTTATTGATATGATCATCGCCAAAACTATAGCCGCACACTGCTAAAATATTGCTATTGGAAGAATTCAGCGATTTTCTGAATAAGTCAAACTGTGTAGAGAACGGATCTTGCTGAGTGGCAACGTATTTAGTAGCTTGAGGGTAAATTAGAACTCGACGATCCACTTTTGGGTATAGGTCATTTTCTCTAACTCGCCATACATATCCTTTGTCACAAAGAAACCAATCTATCGAACCATGCATCTTAATTAAGTTAGCGCGCTGTCCGTTCGATGGTACCGGGTCTCCATACTTCTGTTTTCGATGGGCAACAGCTCCGCCATCAAATCCATCCCAATAAGATATTTTATTTAGTGCTAATGCATCTTCTAGAAGAGTGTCATAGTTTGTTGTGAAAATATTGACTGCTTTTCTTCGCTCATACACACCAGCTGATGCGTGGTTAAACAGTGTATCAACAAACTCTAAATGTGCTTTAATGTCCACGATTGGTTTAGACAAAGAACCTTCTTCAACTGTATTTCCAGCCTTGTCCTCAACATAGCCACATCGGATAACATTTGAGATAGACTCAAGAATTGTATTGTGTGCTTCTTCTAGCGTAGCTAACTCAACTTCATTCCCTCGAATTACTGTTTTCTTTTCTTTGTTTCTTTCAGCTAATGCAGCATAGTCGCCAAGATGACTAAGAACATGCTCTATATGGCATTGCTCTGGCAACTCTTCAAATAGCGGAGTGATAATATCGTCATATAATTTCTTATGGCTAACTTCCATATCCTTCTGAACTTTATTCGTTAAAGGGTACATTAGTGGTAATTTTGCATCGAAACTTATTCCAGCACCCAGTAGCCAACTTTGCTCACTACACTTCAAGTGCTCCTCGACTTGCAAGAACAACTCGTCACCCATCAAATCATCCATTTTCTTTCCTTCTTATAGAGTTGTACCGTAGCCGGCAACCTGAGCGCTATAACATTTCAATATCGGGCATGCGCGTTTTGACGATTTCAATATACCGTCTAAAAATTAGGAAAGAGTTTGATTAGAAAGGAAAAATCCGTTTTCTTATCTGACTTCATCCCTGCTAAACACGTATGCGTGTTATCTCGCCCTTTACCTTAAGGGCAGGCGCGGCCTGTGCTATTAAAAACTGGCGGCCACGATTTTAGTAATTCACTGATTTTACAGCTTATCTTAATTAGCAAAACCGCTAAACAAGGCTAAAGTCTGACGAAATATGACACCGGAAGATTACAGGGTATGCATTCCCACGCGGAGCGGTGGGAACGAGATTTAGATAGGTCGATAACAACAAGATTTATGTAGTTTTGCCAGTCTCCCTCTTGGGTTCTTGCGTTACATAATTTACCCGTGCTGCCTTACCTGCCTTCATCTCTTTAACAGACCGAAGCAATTTATCGCCCAGCGTCTCCGTGACCTGTTTCTGTTTGCTCATTTTTCCCACCTCAAAAATCAGTCTGCAGTTAGTTTAATCCAATTATTCCTAGCAGGTGTAATTGCCATAAAAAAGCCCGCTGTTTACAGCTCCCATTGGGAGGATAAACAGCGGGCTTTTGCGTTCCCGCCATGTAGCGGGAACAAACCAATAAGAGTCAGTGTTTAGCTGGCACTCTCACCGGTATTAAAGCGTTCGCGCAGGATTCTCAGGAACAATTCGCGGGGTTTGCTTGGTTGTGCAGTTTTCTTCCAGATGGCGGTCATCGGCAGTTCGTAATAACGCTCTTCCGGTGTCAGGGGCTGGATCAGGCCGTCATCCACGTAGGATTGAGCGTAGCCCTCGGGCAGGAAGCCGATAAACTTGCCGGAGAGAATCATCGCCAGTCGGCCTTCGTAGAAGTATGCCTCGGCGGCGCGATTCAGGCCGGTCATCAGTTCATCAACGGATTCATGCGGTTTCAGCCCTGCGTGAACCAGCGGCAGGCTGTTCACTAACTCGTCGGTCAGTTCTTCATCCGGCAGTGCAGCCACAGGGTGCTTGCTGCTGACATAAAGGCGGCAGGTATCACTGAACAGGTCAATATAGTCCAGACCTTCCAGCTTGCGGTGGCAAGGAATAAAGCCAACATCGGCGCGGTCATTCAGCACCATGCGCTCGATCTCAGCCATGGATGCCACGTCGTTTGCCAGGTGAACACCGGGGGCCTCGTCGGCAAAGGTGCCGATCAGATCCGGGAAAGCGATCCTTGGATCAAGACTTACGGTATCAGACAGGACAATTTTCAGGCGTCCGGTCAAACTGGAGTTGAGGTTGTTTACCGTCATACGGAACGCATCCAGCGAGTCCAGCAGGTTCTCGGTCATTTTGTAGATGACTTCGCCCTCTTCTGTCAGCGAGAAGCCGGAGCGCCCGCGCTT
Organism: Oceanospirillum sp.; assembly: GCA_048270425.1. Classification (GTDB taxonomy): domain Bacteria; phylum Pseudomonadota; class Gammaproteobacteria; order Pseudomonadales; family Halomonadaceae; genus Oceanospirillum. The sequence continues at coordinate 116,107 of JBLWSY010000001.1, read as the reverse complement.
ACAAAGCACCAGATTAAGACGGGATTCAAGATTGGAGATGTGCAGACTAATGGTCGAGCGACCGATATTCAGCGCGGTTTCTGCGGCTGAAAAGCCTCCGCAGTCGGCGACGGTTTTAAATACTTTGAGCTGTTTGATCTCATAGTCACCCACCTGACCAAGTGAGTAGTTCTTCGTACTCTTAGCACTCATAGAAACTGCAACTGCCTGAAAAATAGATGGAATATGGGGTATATATCGGAGTGACCAGTGTACCAAAGGAGCTTGTCAGATACCCGATATCTGCAAGGATATTTTATTCAGCGGGGGAATTCGACAAAAGTTTGTTGCAAACAAAACTTTATATTGATTCGGAAAGATTTTTAATCAAAGTGGGGTTAACTATTATTTAACACGTGGATGGCACCTGAGGTTTCCCTCTGATTCATGCTTGCTTGTTATGAATGCTCAGGTGGTCGACACCGGTCATTTCGACACCCTGCTGACCGGATACCATTCGGCCCGGTAATCCGCATTTACCGGGCCTTTTTTTACTGCCGTCGTGCAACAGCAGTGAAATGCTTTTCTTGCGAAAAGTGTAAGTTGTTTTTATCCCTCGGAAAGTTGTTTGCCCGGCTGCATCTCTCGCTGCAGGCCGGGCTTTTTTTATCCCGATTTCTCTGCAACTAAGCTGCGCTAACGGTGACTTATGTTTGTCACTTCTGTTGGGTGTTTCAGAGCATGTTTGAGTCTTGCTTTTTTCAAGCTTGTTTTTAGATATTTTCTTCTCAAATCATACCGTTACTGAAACTGCCAGCAAACTGAGGATGCGCAGTATACCGCCACTGCACTAAAAACCGATATAACACCAACATCACATTGACAGATGCCAATTCAGGCTATTGAAGGGGCTACTGATAAAAAAGATGTTCAGCCTTTCATTTAACCGACACGAAAAAGGCCGCTGATTTAGCGGCCTCGTCTAGCTCATAGCGCCCACGAGCGCTTGCCCGGTTACAGGCAGCGCTTCAGTACCGCAGCACTCACTTCCGGGGTGATGTCCTGATGCTCACCCAGGGCGATCATGTTGTGCTTTTTAAGGGCATCAATCATCGCCGGAATATCAGCCTCGCCAACGTTGTAATCACTCAGCCGTGTCTTAACACCCAACGCTTCAAAGAAGGCACGGGTCTCTTCGATAGCACGGTCGATACGCTCCTCTTCTGTACCATGCTCAATACCGTGCACTTCACGGGCGTATTGCAGTAGCTTTTCACGCTTCTGCTCACGCTTCTCTTCCAACATGGCCGGCAGAATCACCGCCAATGTCTGACCATGATCCAGGCCATGCAGCGCGGTCAGCTCATGGCCGATAAAGTGCGTTGACCAGTCGTGCGGTACGCCCAGACCGATCAGGCCATTCAGCGCCATCGTCGCTGACCACATCACATTAGCACGCACGTTGTAGTTTTTCGGCTCAGACAGGGCTTTAGGGCCGTTGTCCATCAGGGTACGCAGGATGCCTTCAGCAAAACGATCCTGCAGATCGGCACCCACCGGGAAAGTCAGATACTGTTCAACGGTGTGAACAAAGGCATCCACGATACCGTTCGCCACCTGCTTGGCAGGCAGAGAGTAAGTCACCGTCGGATCAAGAATGGCGAACTGAGGATAAAGTGCGCGGCTGTAGAAGGGCATCTTGTCCTGAGTTTCGTAACGGGTAACAACGCCGTTCGGGTTACTTTCAGAACCGGTTGCCGGCAGGGTCAGCACCACACCCAGCGGCAGCGCCTTACGAACCTTGGCACCTTCGGTCAGAATGGTCAGCGGATCCCCCTCAAAGCAGGCAGCACCGGCGATAAACTTGGTCGCATCTGCCACAGAACCACCGCCAACGGCCAGCAGAAACTCGCTGCCATCGGCTTTGATCTGTTCCAGCGCTTTCAGACAGGTGTGAAAACCCGGGTTTGGCTCAATACCGCCAAACTCAGTCCACTGATGTTCCGCCAGCGCTGCAGCCACCTGGTCGTAAACACCATTGGTTTTAATACTGCCGCCCCCGTAAATCACCAGTACTTTCTTGTCTTTAGGGATCGAGGAAGCGATTTTGCTTATCTGGCCTTCGCCGAAAATCAGTTTGGTTGGATTCTGAAAACTAAAGTTATACATGACCTTGCCTTTTTTATGTTTATAAGCAGCACCATAAGCGCGTAAATTGCCGCTAGTTTAACAGTCGTTTTATCCATCATCTATGTTGGCACGTGCTTTAAACTGATCAGTAAGCACTACATAACTGATTTCAAGGCTTTCAGTTACGTATCATAAATCACGCGACCAATCTTCTTACGAACGACAACTGCAATTCGGGCAGCCATCATCCTCTTCGATGTGGAAAACTCCCAGCTTAAAACCCCACAGATCACGACAAGTTCACAGCATTAGTGGCACGAAAAGCGAAAAACTTCTTGTAAACCAGCAAGATAGAAAAACAAAAAGTTGTCCACAATTTCAGTGAACAATTCTGTGCATAATTACTGAATAGGGAGAATCAGGGCCGATATTACGCTGGATTGAGCGCGGTGAAGTCAGATTGTGCAACAATTCACCAGATAAGATACTGCGGAGTTCCACCTTACTCTGTCATCGAACCTGTCATCCTATTGCCTTGAATCTTTCAGCAAACTGAAATCCCTCTGCCCTCGTTCAGTCAAAATCCCAGCGTAGCGTGTAATCTGTGCTTTCGCACATGCAGCACAAACGGTAATTCGGTCAGCTCAGCCCAATCTCAGAACTGATCCGAACCGAGCTGCCCACGCAATATCAGGCGCCAAGGTAATTTTGGATATGACCGGAAACGGACGAGGATAAACCATGATCTACCCAGAAAACCGCCGCTGTAACCCTGATCGCTCTACCCAGAAACGCGCTGAGAAGGATCTTCATAGCGCAAAACTGCCACCGGCACCGGTTAATGGCCCGCAGGTCTGCGGCCATCCTGATGATGGGGTGATTGCCAAGGCTCTCTTTTCCAAGTCTCTTATATCCAGACCCTTTATTTCCAAACCCCTTATATCCAGACCCTTTATTTCTAAACCCAAGGCACCGGATAATCTCTGGCTTAATATTTTCAGGATACAGAAAAGCGCGGGCTACCTTTGCCCTCTGCGGCTGCATGTGAAGGCAGTGTTAAAACATCTGATCTCTTCTGTTTGTATTGGCGCTTTGGCGCTGTCGACTCAGATACAAGCTCAGACACAGGCTGAAGTTTCAGCCAAACCGCTATCCGGCAGCGGCATGCTGACCACAAAACAGCTGAAACAACAGTGCCAGCCTCTGATGGAAGGCAGTCAGTCGCTGATGTCGGCATTTCAGTCCGGCCAGTGCAGCAGCTATATTCTCGGTATTTACGATCTGGTGGCGCAGCAATGCCCTCGCCTCAGTATCAGCCGGGATGATGCGGTTCGCAGCACCCTGGTACATCTGAGCGGTATTGCAGACAACCATGCGGCAAAGGATGCACCGGCGGTAAGAACCATCGATCAGTTCCTGTCGAATCAGAGCCAGTGCCTGCCGGTGGCGAGTCTCTAACGGATAGGCAATAAAAAAGGGTGATCTGATGATTACCCTTTCTTTTTCGAACCAAGCAAAGCTTACGATTAACCGGCTATTTCGCCATTGATAACTGGTAAGACGTGATACCCACAGAGCTTGCCAGATTCAGCGAATCAATACTGCCACTACCCGGAATGGTATAAGCATCCGCATTAAAAGCCGTTAGCGCATCAGACGGCACGCCCCGCGCTTCATTACCAAACAGATAACACGGGTAATCAGCAAACTGAGGAGCGCTTAACTGCTCGCCCTGCAGATCCAGATAGGCGAAGCGGTCAAAGCGTGCGGATAAGCTCTCAAGGGGAACATCCAGCTCAATCGGCAGATGGAAGATCGCCCCCATACTGGCGCGCACCACCTTGGAGTTAAACGGATCAACACTGTTCGGGCTGAGCAACAGACGGAAGTTACCGAACCAGGCCAACGTACGAATAATAGTACCCAGATTGCCCGGATCCTGTACCTCATGCAGATAGATACAGCGTTCTGCCGACTCAGAAGCCTTTTCTGTTTGCGCACTCAGATCCGGCAGCGGCACACAGGCGATAATGCCCTGCGGGGTTTTGGTATCACTCATCTGTGCCATCTGTTTTTCACTAACCACCACCGGCTTAAAACCGGAACCCAGCTGAGCCGCCCACCCCTGATGTGCTTCGGTGATGTAGAGAGTGACATTGGCTGCTGATGGTTGTTGTTTCAGGGCTTTTTGCAGCTCTAAAACCAGATGTTCGCCTTCCACCAGATAATGACCCAGCTGTGTTCGATATTTCTTCTGGTGTAGCTTTTTAACGTCGTCTAATTTCATTTACCTGCCTATTTGGCTCTTAATACACATCAGGCTTGGAACGGTGTGCCAGTGTTTTGCAATTCAGGGGCGAAAGTTTACAATACGCGCCGTTTTAACGACAGCAGAGTCACCTCCCCATGGCCAGATCAAAAACCAGTCAGAAATGGCTGGACGAACACGTTAACGATCCTTATGTAAAGAAAGCCCAGCTTGATGGCTATCGCTCCCGTGCCAGTTACAAACTGATAGAGATTAACGAGAAAGATAAACTGTACCGACCCGGCAGTGTTGTGATCGATCTCGGCTCCGCACCGGGTGGCTGGTCTCAGATCGTAGCGCCGGTTGTGGGTGATAACGGCCGTGTGATCGCGTCTGATATTCTGCACATGGACAGTCTGGAAGACGTGACCTTTATTCAGGGTGACTTCACCGAAGAGTCGGTCTACAACGAGATTCTGGATGCGCTGAATGGTCAGCCGGTGGATACCGTAATCTCCGATATGGCACCCAATATGAGCGGTGTTAACGCCACCGATCAGTATTCATCCATGTATCTGGTGGAACTGGCACTGGATATGGCACGCAATGTGTTAAAACCGGGCGGTAGCTTCTGCGCCAAGGTATTCCAGGGCGTTGGCTATGATGAATACCTGAAGGATGTGCGCAGCTCGTTTGATAAGGTCTACATCCGCAAACCTTCCGCATCCCGTCCGCGTTCACGTGAAGTCTATATTGTGGGCAAGGGTTTTAAGCGCTAAGCGCTTAATACATGAGTGCTTTAATATCTGAGCCCTTAATACCAAGCCTTAATATCGGAAATGAGGTTAAGGGCTGAATGCCCTTAACGCTCCAGCAGATGCAGTTTATCCGGCACACCGTTCCAGTCATTGGCATCTTCCGGCGGCGCTTTCAGCTGGGTAATATTCGGCCAGTTCTCGCATAACTCAGCATTGAGTTCTTTATAGATCAGTTGCTCAGGCGGCAGCTCGATATCCTGATAGATGGCTTCTGCCGGGCACTCAGGCAGACACAACCCGCAATCGATACAGATCACCGGATCAATCACCAGAAAGTTAGGGCCTTCAAAAAAGGCATCCACCGGGCAAACAGGAACACAGTCGGTGTACTTGCATTTAATGCAATTGTCGGTCACTACGAAGGCCATTGCGGGCTGAAATCTCCATCATTTTTTGTTGGCGGCAAGTGTAATGTAGCTCACTTAAAACTCAAGTTTTTTGCGCCGCTTAAAAGCCTGCGCTATCCACCTAAACCCCGGCAACTGCATCTACCTAAACCCCGGCAACTGCTTTAGAATGCGCAGTTTGTCTTTGGCACCGTCCTGAAAAGTAAACGAGTACTTTTACCTATGTTGCGTTTAACCGATATCAAACTCCCTCTTAACCATGATGAACAGGCTCTGGAGCAGGCTATTCTGCAGAAGCTGTCCATTAAGAAGCCGCAATTGCAGTCCTTCAATGTTTTCAGAAGGGGTTATGACGCACGTAAGAAAAGTGATATCCAACTGATCTACACGCTGGATGTTGAAGTGGCTGATCAGGACAAGCTACTGGAGCGCTTTGCTAAAGATCAGAGTATTCGCGTTACGCCGGATATGACCTACAAGTTTGTCGCCGAAGCCCCTGCAGATCTGAAAGAGCGCCCTGTGGTGATCGGCCTTGGCCCCTGCGGCCTGTTTGCGGCACTAATTCTGGCACAGATGGGCTTTAAGCCGATTGTGCTTGAGCGCGGTAAAGCGGTGCGTGAACGTACCAAAGACACCTTCGGTTTCTGGCGTAAGCAGCCACTGAATCCTGAGTCTAACGTGCAGTTTGGTGAAGGCGGTGCCGGAACCTTCTCAGACGGTAAGCTTTACAGCCAGGTAAAAGATCCTAAGCACTATGGCCGCAAGGTACTGAATGAGTTTGTCGCCGCCGGTGCGCCGGAAGAGATTATGTACGTCAGCAAGCCCCATATCGGCACCTTCCGACTGGTGAATATGGTGGAAAAAATGCGCCAGCAGATCATCGATCTGGGCGGCGAAGTACGTTTCAGCACCCGGGTTGAAAAACTGGATCTGGATGAAAAAGGTGACGGCTACAAGCTGAAAGGTCTGCACCTGTCCACGGGCGAGTATCTGAAATGCTCCCGCGTGGTGCTGGCAGTCGGTCACAGTGCCCGCGACACCTTCCAGGCACTATATGACCAAGGCGTGTATATCGAAGCCAAACCTTTCTCCGTCGGCTTCCGTATCGAACACGAACAGAGCATGATCGACCAGTGCCGCTTTGGCGATAACGCCGGCCACCCGATTCTGGGTGCAGCAGATTATAAACTGGTGCATCACTGCAAAAATGGCCGCAGCGTATATAGCTTCTGTATGTGTCCGGGCGGCACCGTTGTAGCGGCAACCTCTGAAGAGGGTCGCGTGGTGACTAACGGTATGAGCCAGTACTCCCGTAACGAGCGCAATGCCAACAGCGCTATTGTGGTGGGCATCGAACCGGAAAGAGATTATCCGGGTCACCCGCTGGCAGGTATCGATCTGCAGCGCGGTCTTGAAGAAGCAGCCTTCAAAGCGGGCGGGGAAAACTACCATGCGCCGGCTCAGCTGATTGGTGATTTCCTTGCCGGCAAGCCAAGTTCTGAACTGGGCGACGTACAGCCGTCTTACACGCCGGGTATCACTCTGACCGATCTGAGCAAGGTGGTGCCTGACTTTGTCACCGAAGCGATCCGGGAAGCGATTCCGGCGTTTAACCGTCAGATCCGCGGCTTTGCCAAAGACGATGGCCTGCTGACCGGTGTTGAAACCCGTACCTCATCCCCGGTCTGCATTAAGCGTGGCAAAGACTATCAGAGCATCAATGTGGAAGGTCTGTATCCGGCCGGTGAAGGTGCAGGTTATGCCGGTGGTATCTGGTCAGCGGGTATCGATGGTATCCGCGTTGCTGAATCTCTGGCTCTGGCAGCTCTTGAAGACTAAAAACAACTAGACGGTAAAAGCGTTAGCCACAAAAAAAGCCAGCCCGCTAAACAGCGGGCTGGCTTTTTGTTTGTCTGGCTTTCTTTATCTGAATCGTGCGGTTTATAGCACGAAAGACGGATCAGAGACCTATTCGAACGGCATATCACCAAAAGCACGGTAGGTACGCATAAAGCCTGCTTCCAGACCGATTGCCGCATCGGCCATCTCCTGATGAGTACCACTACGCAACGCTTCACGCATCTTGTTCAGCGCCATCTGTTCCTGAGCCACAGCCTGCTTCAGCTCGACAAAACGGTCATCAGTAAAACCGAACAACTCCTGATCAAACTTAGCCCGACTGACATGATGTCGAATCGCTTCCCAACGTGGCCAGACCTGCGCCCAGTTTTTCTGCAGCGTTTTGATCTGAGCTTTGGTGAATAACTTACCGTTTTTGTTGTCCGCCACATCAATCATGGCATTCATATAAGGCTTGTACGCGTTCAACTCATCAACGTAATAGTTAATGCCGTTACGTTCACGAAGACCGTGCAGTGTAACGGTTACCGCATCCATCTGCTTCTTGGCGCTTTCCAGATCACCCTGCTGAACATCAATAAAGGCTTCACTGACCATGCCGGAGGCGATATCCAGAAAATGCTGCCACTCAGGATCATCACTATTGACCTCAAATGTGGTGACAAACGAACTCCACTGCTGAGAGAACTTCATCATCGCATCATTGGCAGACTCAAGATCCCCCTGATCAATATAGATCACGGCCGGAATATACTGGCGATCCATTTCAATCGTGGCCTGTAGCAAAGCCTTATCATTTGCCGAAGCGCTAACTGACATCACCACGCTAAGCACAACAAAGAGGATAGCGCGTGAAACAAAAGTTCTTAGCCGTTGCAGAACCATTGCTTACTCCTATTGATTCATAATTGTGACAATTATAGCCCAAGCCCCAGCAGGATAGATATGCTCTGATGGTTCATAAGACACATGTTTACCTTCAGTTTTTCTTTTGCTGTCCCACAGTTAGCTTTGATGCACACCCAAGCTTTGCAGATGTTTTTTACAGTTACCGGTTCGCCCCTCTTCCATCAGAATCTCGTAAAGACGCTTACCGCCCGGCCCCAACTGATCGGAATCCGGTATCACAAGACTGACGGTGCCGGTTCGGGTTGAAGAAAAATCCACCTCAAGGGCAACAAACTCGCCACTGGCCAACTCCTGCAGTACCTCATGACGTGGTAACCAGCAGAAGCCCAGACCATGCCTCAGAATCTGTTTGGCCCGCTCAAAACTGTCCACGGTCCAGCGTTGCTCTGACTTTAGCCACCCCTGAGATTCTGAAGGTTTCACTGCATTATCTTTAATCACCACCTGCATGTGTTTTACCAGCTCCTGCTGACTGACCGCCTGACCAAGAGCCGCCAGCTCATGACTGTGGTGAGTAATCAGCATAAATTCGATTCGGCACAACTCTTCTGAGGTATAACCTTTAGGCACATGACCGGTAATCGCCAGGTCCACTTTATTGTTAATGATCTGCTCAACACTGCCGGTCAGCACCGTATCAATAATCCGGATACGGGTGCCACGACTCTCCGGATAAAAACGTGCCAACGCTCGAAATAGCAGATCCCTTGGGTAGATGGCTTCCACACAGATATTCAGCTGTGGCTCCCAACCCATATCGATATTTTCCGCCAGTTTCTCCAAGCCTTCAGCGGTCTCTGTTAACACTCGGGAGCGGCGCAACAAGGCTTCACCCGCTTCGGTCAGAAAGGCCTTACGCCCCTTAACCTGCAGAATATCAACCCCCAATTGATGCTCCAGCTTTTTAACCGCATGATTCAGTGATGACTGACTGCGATGCAGCGCTTCAGCCGCATGGGCATAACCACCATGATCGACCACCGCCTGCAGGATGCGCCACTGCTCCAGGGTTGTTTTATGACCGGCCATAATCCTCTTTACCCCCTACTTTTGCACCTTTTTACCCCTGCCTTTCACAGAAAGCGAAATAAACGACAGATTTTTCCGAGATCTAACCGAATCGTTCAGTTTTATTGGTTTCATACTACAACAATTCTATTTCATAGAATATATAACACTATTTAATGCAATTTTCTTTCTTTTTGATCGGCATAAAATAGCCTCCATAGCAACAACCCAGATCGGCACTCAGCACCAGGCAACTGACAGCACATTAACTGAGTGATTTCTGGCCAAACCTAATCAGAGGATATGTCATGAAAAAGTTATTAGTTGTTCATTCAAGCCCTAAAAGCAGCCAATCTGTTACCCGTGATCTGACCGCAGAATTTGTTGAAAAGTGGCAGAGCCGCAACCCTGAAGGTGAAATCGTTAATCGCGATGTAGGTATCAACCCTCCTGCGCACCTGACTGAAGAAACCATTGGTGCTTTCTACACCCCGGCAGAGCAGCGTACCGAAGCACAGAACAAAGCACTGGCAGTATCTGACGAACTGATCGCAGAACTGCGTGAAGCCGATGAGATTGTTATCGCGTCTCCAATGCACAACTTCACCATTACCTCTGGTCTGAAGACCTGGATTGATCAGGTTGCTCGTGTTGGCGAAACCTTCCAGTACACCGAACAGGGTCCTGAAGGCCTGCTGAAAGATCGTCCGGTTTACGTGATTACAGCAAGCGGTGGTGACTACCGAGCTCACACGCCAATCGCGTTCCTGAACCACCAGGACACCTACCTGAAAGTAGCACTGAACTTTATTGGTCTGCAGGATATCCGTCTGGCTCAGGCCGCTGGTGTTGCAGCTGGTGAGGCACCAATTAACGAAGCTCGTGAAGCACTGGCTGAAGCCATTAGCGCTTAAGCACGGTCAGGATATCTGCTCGGTCTGATTTATCGTTAGACTGAGCCTCTGAAACACCCTGAAGAGATCCGCAGCAAAGCGGAATCCCTGCAGGGTGTTTTTTTGTTTAAAATAAGTGTTTTCAGTCAGGGAATATTGGTCGTAAACTCCGCCCCATCAGCACAAGGATCATTGAGGAGGGCTACATGCCTGTGTCATCCGGTTTAATTCACGCTTATCTGTTTAATGACCAGAAAGGAAAAGCTCTGACTGCCGATGAGGTCACTCAATGGCAACCGGAACAGGGGTTGTTGTGGCTACACCTCGATTACACCAATGAAGAGGTTCAGAATTGGCTTGAGCAGGAGTCCGGCCTGGAGGCCGTTGTCGCAGAAGCCCTGACCGCAACCGAAACCCGCCCCCGTTGCACCCCTTTTAATAATGGGCTTTTGTTGCTGCTTCGTGGGGTTAACCTGAACCCGGAAGCCGACCCGGATGATATGGTTTCGATCCGCCTCTGGGTTGAAAAGAACCGCATCATCAGCACCCGCAAGCGCCAGCTGCAGTCGATCCAGGACTTGTTGTCTCAGATTCATAACCATCAGGCTCCGGCTACCAGCGGTGAATTTATTGCCGACCTGACCGACAACCTGACCTGGCGGATGCGGGAAACCATGGAAGGCTACGAGGAAACACTGGCCGATCTGGAAGAGCGCGTGCTGACGGGTGGTCACGACGAAGTAAAAGTAGAACTCTCAGCCCTGCGCCGCCAGATCATTACCCTACGCCGTTATCTGGCACCGCAGCGGGATGCCTTAGCACGACTGCATACTGAGAAGTTCAGCGGCCTGAGCGAAACAGAACGCCTGCAGGTCCGTGAAACCACCGACCGCCTGATCCGTTATCTGGAAGATCTGGATGCGATGCGGGAACGTGCCGTGGTGATTCAGGAAGAGCTACTCAGCCAGCTGTCAGAACTGGGAAACCAGCGGGTTTATCTGCTGTCGATGATTACCGCAGTCTTCCTTCCACTGGGATTTCTGACCGGACTTTTAGGAATCAACGTGGGCGGCATGCCGGGAACCGACAGTTCAGAGGCGTTCTGGTGGGTCAGTGGCGGCCTGTTCAGCTCAGCGATTGTGCTGACGTTGCTGCTTCGCCGGAAAAAATGGCTATAATGGCCGGCTTTTTACTGAAGCAGTGTCAAGGCCGCGCTTTAGCAACGCCCGAGCACGCTTAGTACGTCCCCCTAGCACAGACCCAAGACACTCTTTCAGAGGACAGCATCATGGCCACTGCCTGCGCACGACACATTCTGGTTAAAACCCGCGAACAGGCGGAAGTGATCAAAAAGAAACTGGCCGTGGGTGGCGACTTTGCCAAGCTGGCTAAACAACACTCCCTCTGCCCGTCCGGCAAGAAAGGCGGTGATCTGGGTGAGTTTCGTCGTGGCGCTATGGTAAAACCATTCGATAATGTCGTATTCACTAAGCCGATTCTGACAGTTCATGGCCCGGTTAAAACCAAGTTTGGCTTTCACCTGATCGAAACCATCTACCGGAACGATTAAGCCTCTCAGAGACGCTTATCGCTTAAAAAACAAACCCCACCACAAGCGATGCTATTCAGCGAACAATACCGGTTAACTGACGGTCAAGACGAACAAAATATTCCCTGAGAAAATCCAGCAGCAGCCTCAGTTTCTTAGAGGCTGCATTGCCCGGCGGGAAGACCCCGTAGATGTCGATAGGGCTAAGCTCAAAGTCATCCATAACCGTTTCCAGATAACCCGCTTCTATTCGCGGCCCGGCATCATACAGGGGAATACGCCCCAACCCATGCCCACCCTCGATAAACGCGGTACGCGCTGCCGCATTGTTGGTACTTATCCCCCCTTTTAAAACCACGCTGTAAGACCGCTCGCCCCTTTGTAGGGTCAGCACATCTGAGGTTCGTTTGTAGATGACCCAGCGGTGATTGCCCAGTTCAGTTGGATTTGCAGGTCGTCCGTGCTTTTTAAAATACGACGGCGCACCACACAAGCAGGTGGGCAAGGTTGTTAAACGGGCGGCCTGTAAGCCGGAGTCCGGTAAAGGAGCCCCCCGAATCGCCAGATCAATCCCTTCCTGGATGATATTGATAACTTCATCACTGAGCATCACATCCAGCTCAATCTTAGGGTAAAGGTTTATGAACTCATTCAGGGCTGGCACGACCAACTGAAGTCCGGCATTAACCGGGCAGGTAATTTTAATCAGCCCCTGCGGCTCATCTTTCAGCGCTTCCATCTGTTGCTGCGCCTGCAACGCCTGCGCTGCAATAACCCGGCAGGACTGGTAGTAAACCGATCCGGCCTCGGTCAGATTGATCGCCCGGGTAGAGCGATTGAGCAGTTTCACCTCAAGCTGTTCTTCCAGTTTCTTCAAGTGATAGCTTACGACCGCACGCGATAGCCCAAGGCGTTTAGCCGCGGCAGTCAGATTACCCTGCTCCACCACCTGCGCAAACACCACCATACTTTTTAACTGCTCAAAGGAAATATTCATCTTAAGACCCGGACTCCGCTTGAACTTACCGCACCGCTCAATTGTATCAATAATTAAAACATTGAAGTCAATTTATCTCTTATTGTTCAACATAAAATCAAGACGTAAACTCCTGGACAAGATTTCAGATTATCTGAAAACACATAGCCACAGAGTCGTTGATGCGGCTCCGGGAGATATCAATATGAGCACATTAAGTAATAAAAAAGTATTAATGGTTTTAACCTCTCACTCAGCCCTGGGGGATACTGGTGAAACCACGGGGTTCTGGGTGGAAGAGTTTGCAGCACCTTACTACGCACTGATCGATGCAGGCGTTCAGGTGACCCTTGCCTCTCCGGCAGGTGGTCAGCCTCCGGTTGATCCGAAAAGTGAACTGGAAGATTTTCAGACAGACGATACCCGTCGTTTTGATCAGGATGCTGACGCAAAAGCCCTACTCGCTAACACCCTGAAGCTTGCTGATATGAATGCTGATGATTTTGATGCCGTGTTTTATCCGGGCGGGCACGGCCCACTGTGGGACCTGACGGACAACCCGACGTCTATCGCTCTGATCGAACGTTTTCTGGCAACTCAGAAGCCCGTAGCCACGGTATGCCACGCCTCGGCAGCTCTGCTGAATATTAAAGATGACTCAGGCAACTATGCGGTCAAAGGCAAGGCTGTTTCCGGCTTTACCAATAGCGAAGAAGATGCCGTTCAGCTGACCGAGGTGGTGCCATTTCTGCTGGAAGATGAGTTTATTAAACGCGGTAGTGATTTTCAGAAAGCCGGTGATTGGCAGGCCTTTGCGGTACAGGATGGATTGCTGATCAGCGGACAGAACCCGATGAGTTCTGCCCTGACCGCACAGAAGTTACTAGAAGCGCTCTGATCATTCAGCACCAGCACTTTAATCCGCTAGTACCAGTAGCTTAATCAGCCAAGACTAACAAAGGAGGTCGTCCCGATGGGCGACCACCTGATTACGGCCATTCTTCTTCGCCTGGTAGAGCGCCTGATCCGCATCTTTAACAATCTGCCAGACGGGCTTGCCTCCATCAAAGCTTGAATAACCGATGGACATTGTCAGCTGTATCGTTTCACCTTCGTATTCGATTTTAAGCTGGCTAATCCCTTCTCTCAGACGATTCAGAAGCTCTTTGGCTTCCTCAGGGGATGTCGAAGGCAGAAGCAGTAAAAACTCTTCCCCGCCGTATCGGCCCACACTGTCCGATTCCCGGACTGAAGCCATCAGAAAATCTGCGACCGATTTCAGAGCTCTATCGCCAGCCAGATGGCCATAGGTGTCATTGATCGCTTTAAAAAAGTCGATATCCAGCATCGCCAGAATATAAGGCGTGTTGTGACGAACTGACGCTGCATGATTTTTGTCGAGAATTAAACCGATTGACCGACGGTTAATGAGACCGGTCAACGCATCAAACGAGTTTTGCTGACTGACAATGGTATCCCGCATTCGGTTTAATAACTGATCCAGTTGCGCTTTACGGCTACCCAAGGTGCGAAAACCCGCTAACGAAACCGCCTGATTTTGTTGGTATTGCAACACCAAATCCCTTGCGGCATCGTGCATCTCCTTGTGAGTCGATTCGATCACCGAAAACTCAGGTGTCGCTCGGATCGCCTCAGAGACACTTTGGTAATACCAGCAACCAAAACCGCATTTGGTATGTGCCAGAGGATCTGTGATCTGCTCATTGAATGGTTGATTGCAAACGAGCCCTTCTAACAAAGACTCATACCATTTACGGTGATTGATAACGGCACATTCTAAAATATCGATCGCCTCATTGATCTCATCAGAACTAAAGCTGTATCGGGTACTCATGGGCATCTCCAGCGATTTCGTCCTTTCACCCTAACAGGTATCGGCTCTTTACTAATTGATTTGGCAGCATATTTGAATGATCCATAAAAAAACCTGCACAGGGCAGGCTTTTTGGCTTCGTGAGATGGCGTTACCACATCAGATCATCAGGAATCTGGAAATCTGCGTACGGATCATCCTCTTCCGCATCACCGGTGTCCGGTGCTTTCTCATTCAGCACAATCGGCCAGTCCGGCTCGCGTTGCAGAATCTTCTCTGCGACCTTAGGTGGAATCAGCTCAAAACGGCCGTCAAGTTCAGCAATCGCCAGACGACCTTTCGCCAGCTGATCCGAGATCTTAGGCTGAACATTGATCTTCTTAACCTTCTTATCCATCACAAAGTTATGGGCAAGATCACCGGCGTAATTTTCCAGACGGTTCATTTCGATCAGCTGCTTCACCTGAGCTTTAATCGCTTTCTTCTCTTCTTCTGCTTTGCGCTCCAGGTTCAGCAGACGGTCACGTTCCGCCTTCTCTTTACGCTGCTGCTCTGCCCGCAGCTTCACCTCATCTTCCTGACCGGTGGTGCGCTTAACCTTGGCTTGTTTCTTCTTGTGGTTTTCGGCCTGTTTAACCTTCTTCTTGTTGGTTAAACCGGCTTTTAACAGCTGATCCTGCAGGGACTTGCTCATAAATCTGACCGTTATTCCGTTATCAATAAAAATGCTGCTGAGTATCTGACTCGTTTAACTGGCAGGTATTATCCCTGTTTTTAGCTCAGGATTCATCCGCCATGCAGAATCTGAGACGCTTAATTAGCCTCTTAATCCTCTGCCGCCCGTTTATCAGCGACTAAGCGCCGGGCTTCGCTGATCTGGGGCATCTTCTCTTCGATCCAGTTAGCGATACCTGCGACTTGTTCTGCTGCCTCCTCCCCCAGTGTTGACAGGGAATATTCCACATGAGGCGGCACAACCGGATAGGAATGGCGCAGTACAAAGCCGTCACTTTCCAGCGACTGCAGGGTTTGCGCCAGCATCTTCTCACTGACACCTTTGATCTTGCGGCGCAGATCGCTAAAACGCAGGGTGTTGCCCTGCAGCGCGACCAGAATCAGTACGCCCCAGCGACTGGTGATATGTTTGAGTACATCCCGTGACGGGCACTTGTCTGAAAAGAGATCTCCCCGCCGGAAGCGCTCTGTAAAGCTGGCGTTATCTTCAACTGTTGAAGAATCGGAAACACTCTTTTTATCCCGTGTGGCAACCATTTTGATACTTACCTTTTTGTGCGTACTTACTAAAGGTAAGTATCGTTGATAACCTGTCCTCAATGCAACACAACACGCTTTCTACCCAATCGTTAATATCATTATTGAGGAAAAAACTATGATTCTGGTAACAGGTGCAACCGGTCAACTGGGCCGTCTGGTAATTGAACAACTGCTGAAAACTGAAGCTCCTGAGTCCATCATCGCGGCAGTACGCTCTCCTGAAAAGGCAGCAGATCTGGCTGAAAAAGGCGTTCAGGTTCGCGCGATGGATTACACCAACCCGGCAAGCATTCAGACCGCTCTTAAGGGTACTGAGAAAGTGCTGCTGATCTCCTCCAGCGAAGTGGGTCAGCGCTTCCCGCAGCATAAAAACGTCATTGATGCAGCAAAAGCTGAAGGCGTTACTCTGCTGGCTTACACCAGCATTCTGAATGCCACAGAGAGCAAACTTGGACTGGCAGCAGAGCACGTTGAGACCGAAGCCGCTCTGGCTGAATCCGACGTGCCTCACGTACTGCTGCGCAACGGTTGGTACACAGAGAACTATCTGGCAAGCATTCCACCGGCACTGGAGTTTGGTGCCTTTATTGGCTCTGCCAAAGAAGGCCGTATCGCTTCTGCTGGCCGTATCGATTACGCCGCAGCCGCCGCTAAGGTGCTCACCACTGAAGGCCATGCCGGTAAAACCTATGAGCTGGCCGGTGACGAGAGCTACACCCTGGCTGAACTGGTTGCAGAACTGAACCGCCAGACCGGTAAATCAGTGATTTATCAGGATATGCCGCAAGCGGACTTTGCAGCAGCACTTAAAGGTGCAGGCCTGCCGGATGGTTTAGCCGACCTGCTGGCAGATTCTGATGCCGCTGCGGCTGAAGGCGGTCTGTTTAATAACAGCAAAACGCTGAGCCAGCTGATCGGTCGTCCGACGACGTCTCTGGCTGACTTAATGGCGGATGCTCTGAGCGCCTAAGTGCTATTCATTTTTCCGCAGATCTGCCCATCTGCGGACAATACGCCCGGTGCATACCGGGCTTTCATATTTTTGCCTGAAGCGCATCCTTCATCAGGGCTGCAGCGTTTTCACCATAGCGGCCAACTGCTCAGGGCTGAGCTGAGCACGGTGTAGTCCCACTTGTTCGCCCTTGGCGTTGTATAACAGTGTTGTAGGCAGCGCCATGCTGGCGGTCACCTGTGCCAACTGGCCTTTACTGTCCAGCAGGACATGATTCAGCTTTAGCCCACTATCTTTGAGAAACCGGTCAACAGTCTCAGAGTGTTCACCCTGATTCACAAAGACAAAGGTAATATCCGGATTGTCTTGCTGGGCCTGCTGCAGCATAGGCATCTCCCGAATGCAAGGCGGGCACCAGGTCGCCCAAAGGTTCACCAGCATGGGTTTGCTATCTGCAACCTGATCCAGATTAACGCTTTCTCCATTCATTGTTTGAAAAACCACATCTGGCCGTTGCGAAGATTTGTGCTCCATAAGCGCCACCAGCCCCGCCATCATGCTGGTAATCAAAAGAACCGAAACAACGACCCATATCAGGGGTTTAATAAAACGTTTCAAAATATCCAACCTCAAAACTCGGATAAAAATAGTTACCCATACAGAGTCTATTTGACGGATATCGTTCACTCAGATACCAAACAACACCGAAAAGTCGCCCGTAAAGCATCAATGGTCATAAAAAACGATTAAAAACAGTGCCAGGTTATATGAAGCCTTAATTATCGTGAATTTAATTCTAAAAACGACAAATAATTTCTTTGTGGTTTGTTTAACTCTGATTAATATCCGCGCCGATAAGATGGTCTACGCTAAGGACAACCACCTTTTGCAGAACCGCTGCCAATCGGTATTTTTCCTTTCTTTAACAGATGGCACTTAAACTGATGAAATTTCGCTTTCCCGTCATCATCATTGATGAAGATTTTCGCTCTGAAAACATTTCAGGGTCTGGTATCAGGGACCTTGCTGAGGCGATCAGCAAGGAGGGTATGGAAGTGGTCGGACTGACCAGCTATGGCGACCTGACGTCTTTTGCACAGCAGGCCAGTCGCGCCTCCTGTTTTATCGTATCGATCGACGATGAAGAGTTCGACTTCAACGACGAGAACGACGTCAATATCGCACTGACAGCCGTGCGAAATTTCCTGATTGAAGTGCGTAAACGCAACCGGGATATTCCGGTATTCCTCTATGGTGAAACCCGTACCTCACGCCATATCCCGAACGATATTCTGCGCGAGCTGCACGGCTTTATTCACATGTTTGAGGATACCCCGGAGTTTGTGGCCCGCCATATTATCCGCGAGGCGAACAAGTATCTGGACTCTCTGGCGCCGCCATTTTTCAACGCTCTGATGGACTACGCCAGTGACAGCTCCTACTCCTGGCACTGCCCCGGTCACTCCGGTGGCGTGGCGTTTCTGAAAAGCCCGGTGGGTCAGATGTTTCACCAGTTCTTCGGTGAGAACATGCTGCGTGCAGACGTTTGTAACGCCGTAGAAGAGCTGGGTCAGCTGCTAGATCACACCGGCCCCGTATCTGACAGTGAAGAGAACGCCGCCCG
This sequence comes from Oceanospirillum sp., assembly GCA_048270425.1. GTDB lineage: Bacteria > Pseudomonadota > Gammaproteobacteria > Pseudomonadales > Halomonadaceae > Oceanospirillum. The sequence goes on along the minus strand of JBLWSY010000001.1, from coordinate 97,705 downwards.
TATCTTCGGCTGCGATCACCTGTTTTTTGTCACCAACGGTACCTCCACCTCCAACAAGGTGGTGTGGCACTCTACCGTGGCACCGGGCGATGTGGTGGTGGTTGACCGTAACTGTCATAAGTCGATTCTGCACTCCATCATCATGACAGGTGCGATTCCGATCTTCCTGACGCCAACCCGTAACCACTACGGCATTATCGGCCCGATTCCGAAGGAAGAGTTTGATCCGGAAGCGATCCGTCAGAAGATCGAAAACCACCCCTTTGCCAGCAAAGCGGTGAATAAGAAGCCCCGTATTCTGACCATCACCCAGAGCACCTACGACGGTGTGCTCTACAACGTGGAAGAGATCAAAGGCATTCTGGGCAACACCATCGACACCCTGCATTTTGATGAAGCCTGGCTGCCCCACGCGGCGTTCCACGACTTCTATCAGAACATGCACGCCATTGCCTCAGACCGTCCACGCTCTGAAGAGACACTGGTCTTTGCCACCCAGTCCACCCACAAACTACTGGCAGGCCTGTCGCAAGCATCGCAGATTCTGGTGCAGGACAGTGCAACACGTAAGCTGGATACCCATCGTTTTAACGAGTCGTATCTGATGCACTCCTCCACCAGCCCGCAGTACGCCATTATCGCCTCCTGCGACGTGGCGGCAGCCATGATGGAGCCTCCGGGCGGCACAGCACTAGTGGAAGAGTCGATTCTGGAAGCGATTGAGTTCCGCCGGGCCATGCGCAAGGTGGATGATGAGTTTGGCGATGAGTGGTGGTTTAAAGTCTGGGGCCCGGATTATCTGGCGGACGAAGGCATCGGCGAACGTGACGACTGGGTGATTCACAAGGATGATAAGTGGCACGGTTTCGGTCAGATCGACTCCGGCTTCAATATGCTCGACCCGATCAAGGCAACCATTATCAACCCGGGTCTGGATGTTGACGGCAACTTCGATGAGATCGGTATCCCGGCCTCTATCGTCAGTAAGTATCTGGCGGAGCACGGTATCATTATCGAGAAAACCGGCCTGTACTCCTTCTTTATCATGTTCACCATCGGTATCACCAAAGGCCGCTGGAACTCCATGGTAACGGAGCTGCAGCAGTTTAAAGACGATTACGACCAGAACCTGCCCCTGTGGCGTGTGATGCCGGAGTTTGCCGCTAAGCAGCCTCAGTACAGCAAGGTGGGCCTGCGGGATCTGTGTAGTGCGATCCACAACGTGTACAAAGAGTATGATCTGGCGCGCATCACCACGGAGATGTACCTGTCGCAGATCGATCCCGCCATGACCCCAAGCGATGCCTGGGCGAAGATGGCGCACCGCCAGATTGAGCGCGTGCCGATTGATGAGCTGGAAGGCCGCATCACCGCGATTCTGGTAACGCCTTACCCTCCGGGTATTCCGCTGCTGGTGCCGGGGGAGCTGTTTAACAAAACCATCGTGCGCTACCTGCAGTTTGTACGGGATTTCAACACCCGCTTCCCGGGCTTTGAAACTGACGTACACGGCTTAGTGCGCGAGAAGATCGACGGCAAAGACCACTACTTTGTGGATGCCGTGATCGAGTAAATCCGATCCTTTCTTGCCCTAAAGCCACAACAATAGCCCTGAAGCCACAGCAAACACTGTGGCTTTTTTATTGCCTTCTATAGGACTATATTGATAGCCACTTTCCCGTTAATTTCCGAGACATCTGACATCATCATACAATCTATATAGACGATGAGCAGACATATCAAGAATCGGTTCGTACATAAACGAGTTCAAGTGAATGTTTTCTGGAGTCATAAGGTTAACCAAATCTAAAGTTCGTATTATCTCATATTCGTCTGGATACATTGCAACATACTTATCAAATAATTCACGTGTCTGGTTTGATTCTATACTATCAACAAATTCTTGGTCATTAATCTTAGCTATCATAAACTGCTCTGCTTTCAATCGGATAGCCATTGCAACAATCACTTTAGATTCAAGTTCCGGGGACTCATGCGCCATGGTTGACAATTCATGAGCCTTTCGAAGTATCTTATCAATCACACCTGACTGTCCATCAGGAAAAGTTAATTCAGCCTTATCAACAAGTACAATACGATATATATCTTGTAATTGCTGAACCTTAATATCACTACTACCTTCTTTTATATGCAGCAATGATGTCAGGGTCAAATAATGATCTTTATGCCCACAATATTCTGCAAGATTTCTAACAAAAGGAATACTCGCAAGCATGTAACAGTCATTACTATGCATCTCTCTTTTCCAAGCCACAAATACATCATTCTGATACTTTTCAGGATTAATTTTTATTTCTGAAGATGTTTTTGTAGCCAATACTCGTCTTTGACGCGCAGCCCTATTCCTACTTCCAATTATCCGCCCACCTACAATTCTATGGAAATCAAAATTGTGTGTGAGAATCAAAAGGTAAAAATGCGATATTTGTGATATTTCTCGAAGATATTCAACAATTGCGTATTTATTTTTATAGTCAAAGGAGTCTGCAATATCATCTATGACAATCAATATCGGTTCATCAGAATTCTTTTTAACTTCAATTTCAAAAAGAACATTCAGAATGTAAAGTGCTCGTTTCTCACCCTGACTCAGTGCATCAAGCAAGGTTTCATGCTTAATTTCCTGTCGATCACCGCGATTGTCATCAAAGTCAAACTCAATATATGGGGCTGCATTTTTAAGTATTACATCATCCTGATTCCCCACCCTAAGCTTGAATGGAACAGAAAACCGCTTGTTAAATATTTCAACAACGCTATTCCAAATTGTTTCCTGTTGCTTAGCTTGATCAACAATAGATTTAACCTTCCCCTGATTTGACTTATAAGTTGATATCAGATCTTCCCAAGCTGCACGATGTGACTGAAGGTAACCTGTAATCAATTTTTCCTTAAATTTTTTAATATCCTTATATTCTGGTAACAATTCTTGGTGATCTGCAATAAAATCACGAAATGCCTGAGTTTCTTTTGTTGTGAGCTTTTTATCTACCCTGCTAAATTTCTCTTTCAATTCTGGACTCTGAAAGATTTTGTTTTGTTCTTCCTGCAAAATCTCATTCAGACGGTCTTTAGATTCAACTTCTTCTTTTTGGCCGTTAATCGAAAGGTTAACGCTGTGAGATGCATCAAAAAAACCTGTATCAGATAGGCTTTTTGAAACATTCCCTGCTTTCTGATGGTTGAAGTTCTTTGATAGAACCACTGATTCGCTAATGAGTCTCTCATAGGTTTCAACATAATCGGTCAACTCCTGATCAAAACTCTCTGTTGTAGCCAGATCTAAGACTTTAGGATTAAAAAGATCTCCATATTTGTACTCGGCAAGGCTTGTATAGTCTTGTGTATCCCGAGCGAACAGGTTGGCCAACAGATCTAGAAAGTCTCTTTCCGAACAATTGAACGCTTCACAGATTAGGTCTGGAATAGTTCTGTTCTGCTTCCCAGAGGACTTTGACAAACCTTTTATCAGAAGCGTCCTCTTATCATCGACTTCCTTCAAGACTTCATCATACTCACGCTTTAAATTATCATTAACCAACAGCGTGGAAACCTGTTTTGAGCTATAGCTTTCGTCGTATGAATTAATGACCATTATCTGGCTAGCATTAACAGACTGACCATCTACTGTGATATTTCTTTTTGTTACACGACTAGGGAATATAATATCTTTCGATAATTTATCTCCTTCAATATCTTTTAATGTTTTAGCTAGAGATGTTTTCAGCGTACCATTGGGCGCATACAACGAGCAAACACCATTAATTCCATCAACCTTAGATAGATCCAGCTCATGACTAATTCTATTAATTCCGTAACAATTTTCTAGTTCCAATTTAATCTTCATATCGACTTCCAATATCTTACAAGTTAAAAAAACAACCATCAATATATCTTAGCGGATTTAAAAATTTCTGGTCAAAAAATTAATTGCATCCGATACTGACATTTCGTCCGGCAAACTTCTTATATTACCCACTGTTGATCTAACTTCTTTCGATAGTGGCAAACCTTTGAATGGAGCGTTATCGGAAAGATACAGATAGTTGTCACCTTGAATCACATTGCATATTGGACATGTATTTGCCCAATATGAGCCTCCGTACCGCTTTGAGTACCTGTATTGAACAGTTTTTGGCTTTGGATTGGGTGGCTCAACATCACAGAAGGGGACGCCTTTCCACCAAAAGACCGGAATCTCTTGTTTACATTTAAAGCAAGTTTCAATGTCAGCTATATAATTAGCTTTAGCTGGATTCTTTACCGGGGAATACATAGACCTTTCGATGCAAAATTGATTTGCAACTTCAATCACATTCTTAAAATGTTTTTTACAATCTATACAATAAGATCTCTTTAGATTTGACTGCATAGGAATCCATTTTTCTGGATTGTCAAGTACATCATCAACTTTTATTTTAACCCAATAGACTTGACAGTGTTTTGCTTTGACAACATCTATTTCATGGTTATTTATAATTTCTACAGCCAAGCCAATTGATCCATTTCGATAACCAACTACATCAAAAGTGAAACCACCAACATTCACTTCAAAGCCAGCAGATGAAAATGTATTTATTGGCAATATAGAAGAAAACTGCCTCTCGCAACCTTGGCAATAATTTTCAAGATTGATTTCCTGCTTACCTTCAGCATTATTTTCAATGACAGATCGAATCAATTCTTTAGCTGTTATATGTAAAACTGACTCTAGACTGCAATTAGATGACGCTGGGTGCTCAAAGTATTTTGTTTTAGCACCTCCATCGTGATAAGTAAGCCTTTCACCGCAGCATGGACAAAAGTACACCGAGCCTTTTTCTGCGGAATCTGAAGAAGTGAATTTTCCAGAAGTATTTACTCCATACGGTATTTTCATATTGCCCATGGTTGTTCCAAGCATATATATTTAATCTCTAATTATGATTAAGGCTTAATATTAGTATGTTTATATGCCGACACAAAGTCTGCCTATTAGGCAGAAAAAACAACTAAAAATCTCTCAACATAGGTTAAATCATATTGCAGCCTACGGTTTGAAAAGTCACATAGCCATTGATTTTTCGTTACCCAGTTTTTTTTAAATTTTCGGTTTACCCTACAACTTTTCGTTCAACCCGTTTCAACGCCACGCTGTTTGCTGTATCCCGAATAACGATCTGAACATCATTATATTCGGGAGATTTTCATGTCCTGCCCCTACTCATCCGCTCAGCTGACCGTTCACCCCACACAGACCTGCGGTACAGGTTCAAAACAGCCTCCGAGCTCAGCCTCAACCTCTGATCCGCTTTCAGCATCATCTCCGCTTTGGTTTGATCGGTTACCCTAGGGACAAAGCCGACGTTATCCACGGCAGGAGATGATTTCGGCTCCCGGCGCATCAGACAATCGTGTCTTTTTTATCCGTTCGGGCCGGGCACGGATCTGTCTTTTTGGCGCAGGAAAAGAGCAAACATTGGGTTACCTGCAACCTGGCAGTATCTACGTCAGTCACACTCCGGCCTGGGTCGAAGCGGTAGAAACCGTGGAACTGACCTTCTGGCCTCTGCATCAACTGCAGCAGCTTTTTCAGGTGCAGCCGGAGCTGGCGATTACTGCCTTGCGGGAAGTCGGTCAGCTGATGACACAGGCAATTTATCTGATAGAGGATTTCGCCTTCCGGTCAGTCGAAGAACGCCTAGCCCGTTTTTTGCTAAATGAATCGCAGTTGAAGCATTCAGATACCGTAACGCTACCGGGCAATACAGAAGCGCTGGCCAGTCTTTTGGGTACCAGCAGGCAGACCCTGTCATCCCTTCTGAGTCGATTAGAAAAATCGGGGCTGATCACAAGACCAAACCGCCGGACTCTGCATCTTTCAGATGTTGAAGCGATTCGCACACTGGCACAGGAAGTGTCAGCCAGCTGACAGAAAAAACGACGGCTCCAACCTATCATCAGCGTTAAACCTAATCCCGATGGAGTTGTTATGAATCAGTCAGCAAATACCGACCGCTACATCAGCTTTTGCGACATTGAATGTGATCAGAACGCAGACAAACTGATCGACCGTCTTAAAACACAGCTGTCAAAATTACCGGAAGACAACAACTGGAAGCGCTACTTCTCACTCAAGTTTTCACAGCAGCGTCAGATGCAGTACGACAACCTCTTCTATATCGGGTGTCAGACCAATACCCTGTACGAGTTTTTTGAGTTCGTTCGCGATAAAGAGAGCACAGCACTGTTGCAACAGATCGAGGAAGAGTGCTGTTAAGCACTCCTCACCGACAGCGCCTTTAATGGACTTTAGACTGCGCGTTTCAAACTTTGGAGCGTTTTATTGAAGCTTAATAAGGTGCATCTACAGCACAGATGACTTCAGACATATCTGCCAATCCAAAGCAGGAAAGGTCCTCTTTCAGTACCTGATGAGGAATACCTACGCCCGGTTTGCCATTGACCCTGATCTCCGTTTGTTCAGTCGTGCCCTGAACTTCAACACTACGACCATCCGCCAGATCCCAGTGCAGGGAATACTGATGAACATTCGCGCAGATCGCGAGATCACAGCTTTGAGAAAGCTCTTCTCCCTCAGTCAAGACAAGGCAGGTCGCATTCTCTTTCTGAGCACATCCTGCCAGGGCCTGGTTAACAAACATAATCGACAGAACACCGAGCAACACTGCCGATGAAGCTACAAAACGCTTTGCTTTCAAAACAAACTCCTTTTCTCAGAAATGGTTAGTCCCTTAAGAGCAGCCTTCAGTCTCTGGCCTGCATCTGGGGATGACGGAAGAAGAACAGAGCACTCACCCCTGCCAGAGCAATCACACCAAAGCAAAAAAGGCTCACCGCAATATGCAGCCCCCAATGATCAGCCACCCAACCCACGCCGAGTACCGGCAGCATACTCCCGATATAACCCAGCACCAGATAGGTCGATAGCAGACCGGAATGGTTATGGGGCTGTGCAATACGACTGACCATATTCATACCGGACAGCAGTGTCATACCGTGTCCCGCCGCTGTGATCAGAAGGCCGATGGCCAGAATCCATGGGGAGCCGCGCTCAAGGTTTAACAACAGTAAGCCACAGCTTAGCGCCAAGGAAAGCAGCCCCATAGACCCGCACCAGTGGACCGGCAGGCGTCGGGTCATCAACTGTGCGCCAGAGGACAAAAACAGAATCACCGCAATGGAGATACCACTGATAAAAGGCCCCTTCCAGTCGATCATCTGCTCCAGAAACAAGGGCGACATAGAAGCGTAAAGACCAAACACACCAAAGGCCAGAAAGGCACAGGCGTTGGTCAGAATAAACGCCAGCGAATGATCAGGCTCCGGCCATGTCAGTTTCGGCAGCCAGGCCTGACGGGCTTTTTTGGTTTCAGTATCTTTATTAGGTTTGGCAATCGGCTCATGGGCTGGCAGATCAAGACGTTGCAAGGCAAAGAAGCCGATGGCTGACAACGCCATGGTTGGCAGGTAAGCCGTAATCAACGGCTCAGGCAGCCACTGCCCGATAATCCCACCAACCAATGGCCCGAGACCGAAGCCAAACGCAATCAGAACACCACTCATAGAAGCGGCACGATTGGGATGTGCACCTGTCGCTAACTGGCGTAATCCAACCGAAGCAGAAGTCGTCATCAGGCTGGAGGCTACGCCAACAACAAAACGGGCGAGATTAAGACTCAGCGTATCCCAGGCGATCATCGTCAGACCTGTGCCTGCAAATACCAGCACAAGGGAGATCTGCATCACTCGCCGGAACCCGATCCGATCCGATAGCTGGCCCAGAAACAGCAGAGCCGCCAGCGCGCCCGCCATATAGACAACGTAAATCACAGAAATATCACTGGCCAAAAGCGACCACTCAGTTTTGTAGATGCCGTACAGCGGGCTGATCAGAGCAGTACTCATAACACCGGCGCACATGGCAAAACTGACCCAAAAAAACGGAGAGCGAATCGCTTTCATGAACAAAACCACGCAAGTGAAAAAGAAAAAAGAAAAGAGGCGCAGAAACAACAGAAAAACCGCCAAAGCATGACGCCAAGGCGGTAGAAAAAAAGATCAAGGATCAACACCTAGCTTAGGGAGATGGTGTCTGCATCACCAGAAAAATAAATAAACAATCGCCGGACCATGCTTAATATTAACCGCATATTGCTAAATATCTCAGCATAGAGTAAAAAACCTAGTTTTACTGGCGAGCAACAGTCATAAAAGCTAGACTGTGCTCGCTTTGCTTCTGGCTCTTCGCTATCCGAAGAGTTCAGAATGACTTTAAAATCGGCCCAAAAGGCCAGAATAGAGAGATGGATATTATGGGTTTACAGGAAAAGAAATGGATGCGCTCTATTGAAGAAGAGCACGTAGCAGAGTTCAAAAAAGACGTTCAGGAGATCCTGTCCACTGAGATCGATGTAACGTTTGACTGGGACAGTTTTGCCAGCGCGGACGAGATCAAGTTTGTACCAACTTACGCATTACACCGCGTAATCTCTGCTTTCCGTACACTGGCTGCAGATCAGGATGCTAAGGAAGAGATTATCGCTCAGATTAAAACCCTGCATATCAAAAACCTGACCGAAAACGCTGAAGAAAACAAAAACATGAGCATTGCTGATGGTACGTTTTCTATCGAAGTGGGCTTTGGTGGCAACCATAGCTGTGTTTTCAATGATCTGGCGATCCGCGAGTATCTGGAAAACAATCTCTGATCACGGTTTGAATTGCCAGCCCCTGAGCCTTTGGCGCAGGGGCATCCTGCCTTATTCTGTTTTCTGCTGTCTGCTTACCGGATCAGTCGTCTCCGGCGGATAAACCGACTCTGCCAGGCTCGAAAGCTCCGAACTTAGCAGTACTGCATCTGTAAACAGCGACCGCAACGGAGCCAGCATCTCAAACGCCAGAATCTGATCTGTCGTTAATTCCGGCCTCAGGCGCTGCACCAGAGCCACCAACTGATCAAGCCGTTGCACTTCCATATCTTCATCACTGATCCAATCAAAATCCAGATCAAAAACACAGAACAGCTCAAACATCAGCAGATGCGGCCAGATCTCTATCCCGTGTCGTCTACGGCCCCCACGCAGTGCCCGCCCAGTATCAACCAGAAGTCCACCACAGCTCTCACAATAGCTTTCGCCTGCTTCAAGAGGGGCCAGAGGGTAAGAAGCTCTGTGGCCACAGTGCTCACAGGTCGCGGGGAAAGGATCAAAATACTGCATCGTCGGCCTCCTCGGCAGGCAGCGTCACAGATAAACTCAGGGATTGCAGAAAAGCCTCAACGGTGGGCTGCAGTTTGAAAACACCAAACTCAAGATCCAGATAATAGACTACGCCCGGATTCTCAGGGCCTGCGCCAATAAACAGCATCTCATCGCCCAGAGTAACAGCCGCCGCATTAGCCGTTATGCCTTCAAGATAAGGCTGATATCGTCTGGTCACGCTCTGTATTTCATCCGGTGCCAGGCACTCCGTAATTTCCAGTTCGGTATCCGGAATAGCCTCGGCTAATTCGGGATAATCAGACACCTGAATAACACAACCAACAATATCAGCGGGAAAAGTTAACATCCGTTGTCTCTCCATTGTTCTGTATAACAGCACCTATAAAGACCGCTTAGCCAGCCAATCGATCGCACTCAAACCGAGAAAAAACAGCACTAGTGCGACCAGCCAGCCTACCGACCCCCAAACCCCGGGCATAAGCTGTTGCCAGTCGGTAATACCAACAACACCATAGAAAAATACCGCACAGGAGATAAAAGGCAGTGACAACAGTGCATAAAATGCCAGCATAACCAGCGACGAAAACAGATCAAACAGGCGGGGGGAACGATCCCGATAGCGCCCTAAATCAACCAGGCCAAGGGAGCACTGCAGGGAGACAAATAACAATAAAACCTGTAAAAAACACCAGCCGGCAGCAGCCAGAACAGCGATCAACTGCATAACAACATCCTATGAATATAACCCCTGATCCGGTCAGCCTGCGATACATTCAGAACTAAAACTCAACCAGCAAACATAGCGCACTGACCGTGCATCGGTTTCATATCGCATTACAGGGTTTCAAGCCCTACACGCTCGTCCATGCACTCGTAGGAGCCCATCTCAAATTCACGGCAGATCCAGGGACGGTTCTCATAGATGGTACACATAAAGCTATCCCGGTCCATGGCAACACACCAGCCATCATCCAGACGCCTCATGGTTTCGCCGCCGTACTCGTCACGCCGGATAAAGGTTTCAGGTACACCGGTGGCAGAAATAATCATCACTTCAAGACGACAACAGCAAGCTTTGCAGTTAGAGCAAAGAATATCGGTGGGTGTAGCATCGGTTATGGGTATGGTCATGGGCATCCGGCGTTGGGAAAAGGTGCCGCATGATACCTTAAATCAAAGCGCTTTATCGGCTTATATACCCGCAACAAAAGGCCGCCCCGAAGCGGCTTGCCCGCTTCGGGTCGGCATTCACAGGCACGCCAGCCACGTACCTGTATTGGCTTAACTGGCGTAAACCACCAGTGCCGCCTGACCGGCTTTACCCGCTTCCAGTGCAATGCCCTGAGCCAGCAGGGTGTTTTCCAGCGCCGTCAGACACAACATCACATTACGCTGATTACAGGCCGCGCCCATCAGGCCGATACGCCATACCTTACCGGCGAATGCACCCAGACCTGCGCCGATTTCCAGACTGTAATCGTTCAGCAGCGTGGTACGCAGTGCAGCGTCATCCACCCCTTCCGGAATAAATACCGAGTTCAGCTGTGGCAGACGCTCACCTTCCGCTACCAGGAACTTCAGTCCCATCGCCTCAAGACCGGCGCGCAGGGCCTGATGGTGTTTCTCATGACGTGCCCAGGCATTTTCCAGACCTTCATCCTGCAGCATCACCAGGCCTTCATGCAGGGCATAAAGCGCATTAACCGGTGCCGTATGGTGGTATGCACGCTTGGCACCTGCGCCCCAGTATCCCATCACCAGATTGGTATCCAGGAACCAGCTGGGTACTGACGTTTTACGGGCTTTAACCGCTTCTACCGCACGCTCACTGAAACTGACCGGAGAGATACCCGGCGGGCAGGACAGACACTTCTGAGTACCGGAATAGATGGCATCAATGCCCCACTCGTCCACACGCAGCTCGGAACCGCCCAGAGAGGTCACGGCATCCACAATAGTCAGACAATCGTGCTGCCGCGCCAGAGCGCACAGGGCCTTGGCATCACTGATGGCACCGGTAGAGGTTTCCGCATGAACAAACGCCAGCACCTTAGCATCCGGATTCTGTTCCAGCGCAGCCTGAACTTTATCGACGCTAACCGCTGCGCCCCAATCATCCTCAACCATGACCGCAACGCCGCCACAACGCACAACGTTCTCTTTCATACGGCCGCCAAAAACACCGTTCTGGCAGACAATCACCTTGTCACCCGGCTCAACCAGATTGACGAAACAGGTCTCCATACCGGCAGAACCCGGTGCTGAAACCGGCATGGTCAGTTCGTTTTTGGTCTGGAAGGCGTACTGCAGCATCTGCTTGATCTCATCCATCATCTGAATGAAAGCAGGATCAAGGTGACCGATGGTCGGACGGGACATCGCGGCCAGAACACGAGGAGCAATATCAGAAGGCCCCGGCCCCATCAGGGTACGAACAGGAGGATTAAACGATTGAATCATAATTCACTTATTTCCATCAGAAAGTTGCGCGCCGGGCGCTTAGGGATTTTATTATGGAAAAGAGTTTAAAGGAGATTCCGTTTAGTCGGAACCATAAGAGCCATAATTGTAAGTGGCGTACATTATACGTTGCCCAAACCGCCGCAAAATTCTTTAGAGACCCATGACCAGATAGACAAACACGCACCTGAGCGTAAATGCAAGGCAGTCTTTTGTGACTTGGGGCTGCCCTTCGTTATTGTCACAAGGATTACTTAAAAACAGAGTTTAGATAATCAGCCAGACGAAGCCCCAGAGTTTGCTGGAAAGCAATACGGTCAAACCCTTCCGGGTCAATGGCGATATTACCCAGTTCAGCCTTAATCTCTTCAGGAAAGGCATTCAGAAAAGCATAGTGACCAGCATTGGTAATTTTCTGCAAGGTCAGCATTTTTTTATTCGGCAGACCTTCAACGATCACATCAGTATTAAAAGGTTCGGTCAACTCTTCATCTTTTTCAGCCTGAAGCAGAAGCACTGGAATATCCACCTGCTTGAGAGCACCCTCGGCTGAAAACAGAATCCCCAGAGGAGCCATAAGCACCAACGCCTTAATTCTACTGTCCTTTACAACAGGGATAACCTCTGCCAAAAGGCTACCATTACGGGCCGGGGCACAGTAAGGATCCTTTAATGTCATATTTTGCCTACAAATACGGATCAGAGCCGCAGTATCAGCAATCCCCCCTGCCACAGCTAAAGCACCATACCCTCCAACTGAGTGACCAATCACAGCAATTTCTCCCTGGTTGATCTGTCGATTCAAAACTGATGTGGTTAAAAGCTCATCAATTGCCGCCTGAATCTGCTTTGGCCGATTGATATAGTTAGCCAGCGAGCCTTGAAGACGGTTATCCCGGAAATTGTCATTTGGATGCAAAGGCATCGCCACGATAAAGCCCTGTTGCGCTAAGGACATAGCAGTGTCCTTGTAGGACATATTACTTCCTCCAGAACCGTGGGACCAAATCACCAGAGGAAATAGTCCTTCAGCTGGAGTGCCACCGACAGCAACATGCATTTGAAAAGGGCCAAAAGCAACTTTTTTGGCTACAGAAGCGCTGGGGTACAATACCGCCATACTGAAAGTACTGCCCTCATGACCATATGCCACCTCAAATTTTCGAAATCCAACCTCGAAAACTGACGCATCAGCCTTCGCGCTAAAAGAAAATGTCGCGATCAAAACAGTCAACACACAGAGATAATGCTTAGTAGTCAGCCACTGACAATCAGTATTAATCATAAAACCTTCATTCCAAATATCCAGCTATGCCAGTACCAGTAAGAAATACGTACCTGACAGATTGTCAAACAATTGACCAAAACTGCCCCACCAGGGCCATCAACTCAGCCATCAATTTTGTGCAATAGACAAACTCTGCTTTCGACAACATTTGTCTTTACAATCACAGTATAAAAACGACTGGATTCTGCTCCAACGATCAATCCGGCATCATCAACCAACTAACCATTTGAATGACCGGGCTAAAAATTCTCCGGTATTTTCCCGGACGATTTCACCGTGGGCCATAATGAGAGTCTGCGGGTTCCAGGCTAAAACACGCTGCATATGCCTGCGAGCATCCGCCTTACCCAGCAGAAAACTTAAACGCCAATCCAGGGGAGTTTTGCCTTTCGGGGCCAAAATACCAACAACTTTTGCGGCTATCCTTTGCCAATAACTGAAATTCTCCCCAGAAAAGTTTTCGACCAGATCCGTGACGATTAGGGTTCCGGAAGGCTTGTGATAAAAAACGCACTCTTCCATCAACGGAGAACCGGAAACCAGCTCCTGCTCAATATCCGAAGCCCAAGCCCACTGACGATTCGAATTAAGAGAATCGTGAAACGAAAGATCATCGCGTTTTTTGATCACTTCATTTGTGCCAAAAACGTCTGCCTGAGGGTAAGCCCCAATCCACTCCGCAAGAAACAGGTGGTGCAGATGGTTAGGTGCTATCAGATAATCAACTTGTCCTAATTCCTGCAGCTGTTTCTTAATGGTTTCAGTCAGCTTGATTGGGCTGTGGACCCATAGGCCACCGTTCGACAAACGCACAACAGTCATCCGGGTTGAAAAAGGCAGCCCCAGAAATGGCACAGCGTCTCCGTCAAATATCCATAGATTATCGGCTAAGTGTTCCATGTTTCTCCAATCTGAATCCGGGTTATCGCCGGAATCCTAGCAAGGGTTAATACAAAGACACGAAAGTGACAATGCGATCACCGTCATCACTCATCCTGTGCACGGGCTATTGCCGCTTCAATGGCCGCTTTGGCCTGAGGGCTATTTTTCCAACAGGTTGTTCTCAGCATTGATGCCACTCTCTCGGCAATATCATTCACGTCATATTTCGCTAAGTCTGAAAGTGTATCAATGCCGATCTCTTCAAACCTTTTTACTACCGTAGGGCCAACCCCTTTAACGGATAAAAGCACTTGTCTTTCTGAATCTGAAAAAGCCATAAAATCACCTTAACCCTATGCTGATTCTGCACCCTACTTACCGACGCGTCAGATGCTATCTCGGTAAACCAAGATGTTTTTCCATTGAGAAATTAACTAACGTTACCCCGTCACGCTGTATCTCATTCTTTTTGATTAAGACGAATCCCCGCTTCTTAAAAAACGGCACCGCAACATGTGAAGCCTCGACGTACAAGCGAATCATGCCCGCAGTGTTCGCCTCGGTAATCAGATGATCATACAGAAAAGAGGCGACCCCTCTGCCCTGAAAGTCCGGGTGGGTGTAGGTGCAGTCAATATGACCATCAGCATCCAATTCAATAAAACCCGCTAAGCGATTATCAATGATTGCCAGATAAGGTTTTTTGATGTTCAACCGTTCAGACCAAAGATCATAGTCAATTGGGGTGGGTGCCCAGACGCGTTTTTGCTCCTCGGTATAAATTGATGCATCAATCCCATGAACCGATTGATAAAACAGATCTGCAATCTCTTTTGCCCACGTTTCCGAGTATCTTCGTATTTCCATAAGAATCTTAAAGTCTTTTTCCCGTCTGATACGTACAGCTAAACATTATGAGTTATTTTCAAGGGATGCCTGCAGCGCAAGCTGCAGATATTGAGCCAGTCGCTTGTCATTTACCTGAGCGACTGACATCAGCTTTATATGTCGGCGCCCTTTACCAGTCCCCTCAAGAAATCCAAAGGGATCTTCAATCTGAGCCCCCTGGCTGAACTCGACAGAAACATGAGTTTTGTAAGCAAATACACCGGCAAACTGAACACCTGACGAAAACAGAATACCGCCGTATTTCACCTCTTCAGCAACATCCTCAAAAGTCTGTTTAAACAAGTCACGAACGACCTGAACGATGTCGTAATTCTGAACACTGACAAGACGCAGGTCTTCAAGCAGCTGCTGAACCGTTTTTTTAGACATATCAAAGGACCTCCTGTGATTCGAATTTAGTCACCGCCGCCACCACCACCGCTATCACCAAAGCTGTCAAAAGACCCGGTTGAGCTATCAGGAGAGGCATTCAGTAATGTAGAGAATGTGAAATCTGCAGCGCCATAAAACAAAGTCGCACTTACGTCACCACGGATCGCATCATAATCAATGGGCTCACCAGAGGTTTCCTGAATCCCCTCAACCTCCTGACGGGAGCAGTACATAACATAAACATAATAATTATCAGGAGTAATCACACCGCCAGGCTGGTTGAGCCCCTTTCTCTTTAGGGCTGCATCCACCTCGGATCTGGAGTAATAATCCTTAAGTCCATAGTTTTTCTCCAAATCCCTAGGCAATTTTCTTGCGTATTTTCTGATTTTTCTTCTTCGGAAGAATCCCTGAAACATTCTGATTGTCCTGTTTTTACGACTGATGGCCATTATCAAAAGTACCGCCGCCTAAGAGATGCCCTGCCGAACGCATAATTACGTTGCAACAGTCTTCTGGCTGCACCTGCAAAATAAAGTGTGGTCCGGCAACCTCAGCAACACTCAAGCTGGGGAACGCTGCATTAAACTCGAAAACTCTGTCACCCACTAAGGCATCGTCTTTCGCTCGGATATAGGTCGCATCAACCTCGAATGATCGAGCAGAAGATCTGTAAGTGAATATCTGGCGCAACCTTTTCTTCAATATTGATCCCGATACCGCATCCAGAGCGCACTGAAATAAATCAAGTGTCTCTTCAGAAACAGAGGCTCCCAACAAAAGTTTTCTTTCAATCAGAGGGGCAATAACGGGGATTTTCGAAAAACTGTGCAGGGGTAAAACTGACGCCAGATAAGGCAGCAATCCAGCGGGATTTGACAGAAAAGAAGCAACAAAAATAACATGCTTAATATGCAGAGCATGCTGACTCAGCAAGGCCTCTGCAATCCCCCCGGAGAAAGACTCCGCCAGGACAACACACTCCTGACTTCCGATATGCTCTGCAACATAACGGGATAAAGAGAGGTAATCCTGAGGCCCGTAATTGGGCAAGGTGATAACCTGGGTTTCGACACCTTCAAGCTGCTCTAAAAGCGGCTTAAAAAGGATGCCTGTTCCATCCATGCCCGGCAGGAGTACAAGCTTCATCCTTTATCATCATCCATGAACATAAACCCCTGTTTATCAGTATTTTTAATACTCAATACGAAGCAACATCATGACCCCGGGCTAATAATTTTAAATTCTACCGAGATGTTGGCGGTATAATTAATCTCATCAAACGAAGGCTCACTGGATGGCTCCCGATATTTGGTCATGGATGAAACCGTATCACTTTCCATTCTGGCAGCTTCTGCGACAAACATGGCACCCCGTGTCGCCTGTTGATGAATATTGGAGTCATTGATAGCAACAGGAATAAGCTTTACACCAAGAGATTGCTCATAAAATTCTTTTTGCTTTAGTATTTTTTCCAGAGCATCGGACTTCACGATCTCTTTAAATTCGTCTTTTTTAGTATGTTCAAACTCAGTCCCTGAAAGCTCTACACCTGCGAGACGATCAGCAATTACTGCTACATCGGTGAGATGGGATTCACTGGTAACAGAGACAGCCATTCTATTCACAACCTTATAGCTCTCGGGCTTACTGCCAAACCAGCCATACTGAGGCGAGGAGGAGAATTTCGAGCTGTTAATCAGTTTGTTATCAATTCCAGCAGAAACCAAATAGCTTTCTATCTTGCCACGGAGCTGCCCATTTCTGGCAAGCGCATCTGATAGCTTTTTATCTTCAGTTGTAACAACCAGACTAATTATTGCCTTATCAGAATAGGCACGTTTCTCAGCAAAACCACGAATGGAGACTACTTTCTCATTTGGGTATAAAAAACCTTTAAGCTCGTCCGGACTACCTTTTATTTCTGGTGCTGAAAAAACAGGAAAAGAAAGAATAGAAATAAAACCAAGTAAAATTACTTTTTTCACGTTTAAAATCCTTTTTTGCAAATAAGAAAAAACTCAGGAGCTACTGTTTTAAGCATACTAATTCAATCTTGAGCTCTCTGATTGAGTTGCTCCTGGCTTATTGGAAATATGTAAAACCACTTCATGCTTTACATTATCTTCATGACCGCTGACCGGATAATACCTGAGCAACAAACCTTTCTCATTCTCCACAATTTCAGGGTATTCAAAAAGATTCTCATGATGGTCATCCAGATAGACTGAAAAAAGTGCCACCGGACTTTTACTGCCATTCATAGGATCAACCTGCATCCATTGAACATAAAGCCATGAACAACCAAGCAAATAGTCAACATAGATCACTCTGTAGAAACCAGCGTCCCCCTCATGCTCCCAACGGCCTAAAGATTCGATACGGGTAATATCATTGCGGTGGTACGTCATCAGATTCTCAAAGGTAAATTGAGCCGCGTACAAAAGATCGCTAACGAAAATAGCCGCCATAAAAAATAGAACAGAGACCTTTCCTGATCTCCCTACCGAATTCGCAGACTCCATCAACGCTCTATCCCCAGTTTCGTCCTTAATCAACATGTGTCCGTCTCTGAATATTGCTGACTGCTCAAATAAGCCCGATCCGAAAGCATCCTACCTGAAACCACACTGTCTTTATCGCGACTACTTAACATCTTTCATTAAATAGCCTTCACTAAATAATACGCTGCTCAACCTAAGGCATTAACCGCCTCTTCAATTTGACGCCTGCGAAGGCTTTCGTAGCCAGCTAACACCTGATCAAATTTATCCTGTTTTACAAAAGGGAACTGAAGAAAGTAATGTGTCGAAAACCCCTTGATATGCTCATTTTTCTTGCCATAAACGGCATGTTCTTCACACCATTCACCGGATGAGCCCCGGATATTTGTCTTGTAAACACTGATCGCCTGTTCTTTTATATCAAGAATGTAGGTCGTAAACGCTGCCTTTATCAGCAAATAGCGTTTGCAGTTCGATTGCTCGATAATCCTTGAATGATCCTGAGTACCAATCAAAACCGGCTTGTTTTTTAAAAAATCAAAAACACCAAAATTTGTCGTGATGAGCATGCCATAAGCATCACATCCCATGCGTATTTCTCCAAGAGGGATTAACGCTATGTGCTCTACAATGGCCTCTCGTCTCATAGGGAGTATTTTCCAAAGGCGTGAATAATAGAACCGACAGCTTCATACTGTTTCGTTGTAGTAGGACTCAATCAGATCCGGGGTCATTTTCATCAGTGGCTCCCCGGTGTCATAATCTCGGGCAAAGAAAAAGAACTCCCTAATGGGAGTCTCAAACTGAAGTATCGCGCACCCCATATCCATAAAGTAGAGCGATCCCCCCTGAGCCTGTCCATAGTCAGAACTGCGCTGTGCCAAGTAAAGAGCCGCTGCAAGCCTATCCATTTTAATAACATCTTCACCAGAGATAATAAGACTCTCAATATCGTCAGGATAAACGAAAAGAGCGACCAATCGTCCCTTCTGAAAATCACAATTGATTTCAAAATCAACCGACTCAAGATATGCCCCGACCTCAGCTTCCGACATACCAAATTTCAATGATCCCAAACCTACAAAAGGCTCAAAAGACAGATCCATAGAGGATTCCTTTTCTTCTTAGAATGTTAACGGGAGGTATTTTCACTAACGCCCGAATCAGGCAACCCAGATAATTCGACAGCGCTCAAACAAATTGAAAACCTATGTTTGAAAGCATTACTGCCGACATAAACCCGAGCAACAGCACCCTGCCAACAAAAGTAAACCGGTTTCAGAACCAGCCCGCAGACAGCGATTAGTAAAACTGACACTTAAAGCACCAGTCTCCGGCTTTGTTTTTATTGAAATAGGCAATACCGTTATCAGCCCACATCCAGTTTGCTTTCTCTTCACTCCCGATTTGAAAGACAAAGCCTTCTAAATCATGCCCATGCTGAATACAGGTTGGAAATCCGGCAAACTTAGTCCCCGGATAACGATGATATTCGTAAAAAAACTTTTCATCAGCGTCGTCAGACTCATTAATTGGTGTCATATCGACCAGATCCCAGGCGTTCTCCCAATCGGGAGCATCATCTTCGACCTTATCCCACTTTATAGGGAAACTTCTGACCAGATCAGGCTCTTCAGATTCAGGCAGGCACTGCAGCCCATCAAGGGATTGATACTCCCGAATTTCCCAGCCGTCGCCATGAGGCTTATCAAAAGGGAATTCCTCACGATTCGTGAAAACAACTAAAAATGCGACATGCTTTATCTCAGGTGGAATAACAGGCAGTTCAGAGACCTTTACCTGAAGCAGGCAAAACATATCCTTTCCGTTATAAACAGGAAGTGTTTCCCCTGCCAAACCTACTCCGGGACCACCAAACCAAGAGGTGATCCGATCTTCCGGTGGTCGAAAACCACCCAACTGAGCGACCGAAGCCTCTCTCAATAGGTTATCCAGCTCATTATAGGTTTCTTCAATTGTTTTCATCGTGGCTCACCAGTAATGCCTTGCGAAGAAGAACTTAATCCCGATCCCACGCCAGCATCTCTTCAGATACTGTCTTTAAGGCTGATTCGATATCCTGATGGGATGAATCTTTGTGCCTCGCGGGACCTGACCCTCTGCTTTCTGCAGAAGACCAAAGTTCGTATCTTCCATTTCTGTACTCAATGGTCAGTAGAACATCCAGACCATCCGGGTACGTTTTCTGATAAGAAAAAAGGACAGGGCTTTCATAATCGGAAAGCTCACTCCACCCCTGAGATAAAAGCGCCCTCACTGCACGATGACTCCCGGCAAACCCGATACGTGGCTGTGTAGGATCCAAGCGCTTCCGACCCTCCATCTTTAATGCAACTGACCGACACGCTGAGCAAGATATTCCAGCATAGGCCGTTCCAAAGGGAGCGCATTGTGTGCGGGGTTGATAACAACACCATCGTAGGCATCGTCCTGAAGCGCGAATGACCAAACATCTTTACCCGGTAATATCAGGCCTGAAACATCCCGGTCAGTGTATTGTCCAAGTGCATTCCAATCTGTAAATAAAACTAAATAGTTTTTACCGGCATTCTCAGCAGACAAAATTCCAAAGGTACTGCCCTGTTCAACCGTTTGCTGATGACCATCAGAAGGCGAAACTTTAAGTCCATCGGTAAACATTGCGGCCAAATAATTCGCCAGAAAAAGCTGCTCTATGAGGTTTTCTCTGGATTCATCAGACCCTTCACGGGCAACCCGATCTATTGCAGATAACAGATCGGGGTTTTCAACCGGCTGATTCACATCGATTTGTGTTTTTTCCTGAGACACTAGCGCACTCCCTGTAAGCGTATGATAACTATGATATGAGGCTGACTACTCACTGAAAGCAAAGCATATTGATATGAATAATCTATCAATCAATACCCAACTCTTTTTTTAGCAAAGAAACATCAACGCCTTTATAGCGCAAAAGATCTTGCTCAATCTCCAATCTAGACAAATCGATGTTAATTTCTTTCCCTATGTCCTTATAATACCGTTTAATATGATTTATCGAATTCAATATATTAGGCAAGGGGTTAAATGACCTAAAAGCTTTCAGATAAAATTCACTTTTAGCAAACAGTTTCAATCCCTTGATTTCTTCATGCGGGTGAAAAGACAAAAAAATCGTTCGGGAACTACCCAGGTGGTTATACGTATCTAAATCTAAAACCAGCGTATCCTTATCCGACATATCATAATAATATTCTTTCCAGCTAAAGAAATTCCGTACCCTGTAGCACCAACACAGTTTGTCTGGCCGCCATAAAATCTGCCGTTTTCGCCTGACAGACCAAAACCCTATAGTACCAAAAAAAAGATAGAAAAAACTCGGCTCCGTTAATACGCCTAAAATACTAAATAAAAATATAAGCCACCCGAAACTTTTATGAATAATAGTTAAATCAAAAACAAGGGGCTCTTGCCCCATGGCAAAACGTTCTGCGGACATTCGTTATCCTTTATAAAAATATGTCATTCAAAACACAAAAGATTCAGCGTGTAAAAACTATTAAAGCCTGAAAATAAAACTCAATAACTTTCCAGCGAAATCCCTAGACAATACTGAAAAAATTAATCAGTCTTTTTATTCATCAAAATTATGGGCAAACAGCGGACTTCATCAGTTAATGATTGTCATCAAAAGGCGATATTTTGCGCCCTTTGGTAAGGGCTCCCCGGCTGAAAAATGGCCTGAAAGCCGCTTTCAACAACATTATGATGGCCTGCGCTCTGCTTTAGTCAGCACATAAGGCGCAGCAACCGGGGTAAGCTCATCCTTGGTAAAGAAAGGTGAAGGGTTCGACTTTTTGAACAACTTCCCTTTCAGGATGAAGGGCATAACCGCTAACAACGCTTTCAGATTAAATTTATCAGGGGTGCCGGGAGGCACTGCTCCCTTCGCGTAACGTCCCATAATACGACACCGGACCGGACCCAGGCTCCTGATCGCATCAGGAGAATAAACGCAGCCCAAAAAACCTGCCCAAGGTTCGTTAGGGCGGGTATTAACAATAGGGGTATTACAGCAGGATGTAGAAAAACGAAATATGCCATTCGGCGACAATCGCGTGCATTTCAGCGTCTCCTGCCCGCTGAGAATTTCGACATCCGAAGGATAAGCCGGAATCACCTCGGTGCCGCCATTAGCATCAAGCAGGTCGTCACGCTTGAGATAACGCAGATAAGACTGACAATCATCGCAATAACACACCAAGCGACCAGGGGTGTTTTTAGGAAAGGCATTAAGACTTGCGCGGAACTGTCCGCATTGGCACTGTATTTCCATGTTCAGACCCTTTACTGCAACCCACGATACGTTTTACATCCGGTATCAACCAAGGCTTCACCTGTGCATTCTCAGCAGATACAGCGTCGGCAAGCCCCAGTTCTTCCGGCGCTCTACTTAAAATTCCAACGACTCAACATACTTTAAGAACAAATAATCAAACTGCTGCGTAATTCTGTAAAACCGATCAAATAAGGCTGCATCCCCTTCCCTGTTGTACAAACAGGTAAGATCCCGGGCAACAGATTCTGCCTGATCAGCAGCTAATGGATTTTTTCGTTTGAAGCCAATTAGAGAAGCACCAAGCCCAAAAAGTTCGTACCCATATGACTGTTCAAGATGCTTGGCCAGAACATAGTTTTCAAACGGATTCAGGTCGCAGGAGAAGTAACCATTTGGAAATGCACTGATTGATAACGCAGCCGACTGGACCGGGACAACTCTTATCCGGATATCGCCATCAATATAATTCAGCGGTGTATGATGCACGCTTTCAAGCATATCCATTTCATCGTCATCAAGCGTGAGTCCCTTGCCGCAAACACCTGAGAAATCAACCGATAGCGTTTTTGAAAGAAAGTTTCTCTCCCGGATAAAAAACTCAGACTTGGTCGACAGATCGCCCAGATGCTCACCATCTTCAAAGGCCTCAGGCGCGACAACGGAAAGGTCATGACCTTCAACGTCATCAAGATCATGAGACATCGTTGCATGCATAGATGTATATTCAGCCTGCCCCAAATCATCCAGCGTTGCCAGTACTGAGAAGTTGCCGGACTCTTTTTTCAGAGCACTCAGAGCCTCAAAAATATCATTTAACGAATGGATATCAGTGCCCTGGTATTCATCACACAGGATTTCGTACCCGGTCTGATCAGCGTACAACTTTTTGATTTTCACTTAATGACACCTTGTCTCAATCCCATTCCGTTAGCCCTAAAGGGTAAGGGTTATTGATATAGAACCTGGGTTTTATTGCTGCACAGTCATGACCCGCAAGCCGAAGTTATGATCTATTAGGTCGCTACAGAGGCGAAAAATCATAGCCTGCCCT
Source organism: Oceanospirillum sp. (assembly GCA_048270425.1). Taxonomy (GTDB): domain Bacteria; phylum Pseudomonadota; class Gammaproteobacteria; order Pseudomonadales; family Halomonadaceae; genus Oceanospirillum. The sequence continues at coordinate 74,676 of JBLWSY010000001.1, read as the reverse complement.
TAAGAGCGTGATCACGCTGCCACCCGGCGGCAGCTCGGGAGTCCACATAACAGATCAAAAGGTCAGCAGTGCCTCTCGAAGCTACCCAGTGTATTAACGATGAAGCGACACCGCGAACAGCAACCTCGCACCACAGAGCATCATTATTGTAAGCAGGCCCTCGTGAATCCACCTTGAACACAAGCAGATCTGCCGCACCGCGAAAATCAACCTGATGAACGAGAACGTCGGCAACGACCCGTGAATCCACTTCATAGACAAGCGCCATGTTTGCTCCTGTTATTTGACTATTGCAGCTTAAATCGAAGCAGCACACTAACCGCTATATCAACTGATATATTATGGATTTTGCTAGTCGCAACGGCCTATTCAATACAGGCTAATTAAGAACAAGCTTTACAAGGCTGCCGCTATTATTCAGATCAAAAGCGATTTGCTTAAGGGATTTATAAAAAATACCATTTTTTAACTTTTTTAGTTTGGCGCTGTTCACAAATTCTATAACTTGTTCGCCGTCACCTGGAAAACCCGGACCACCAGCACTCAGAGCATCCCAAAAAGCATCCAGATTTTTTCCAAAAAACTCACCACCTTCAGGTTTTACAGTGGTGATGTAGTTAGCCCAAAAGTCTGCTTCGGAATCAACCGTTTTGCAATCAATAATATGTTTCATAACAGTATGATAAAGATTTAATCTGTAACAAATTAATCAAAAAAATAAGCATCATGCCCCAGAGAGTCTAATGGATATTACAGCCATCCGGGTTGCTAATTTGTTTTTTAAATACCCGACCAACGTGAACCAAACCGGTTAATTTTATCAACGGCTTAATTATTAATTGACCACTACCTACGATAAAAAGCCAGGTGCCACTTTCAATAAGCGATTCATTAAGAAAGAAAAAACTACCGACTAAAAACCATATTGCTATAAGCAAATCATTAAAGGCACCCAAGGCCTCATAGCGCCGCTGAATCACTATATGCTGATGACCAATATCAACATCCAACTCATTAATTTGATTCACACACCCTCCTTAGATTAAGCCTATTAAAATAATGCTGAGAATTATCCGTCATAAAAATTCATTGCCAGAACACTTTTTTTAGAAGAAATCATTCGAAAAACAGAAGGGATTACCAGAAAACAAAAAAATCATCAGGCCAAGAGAGGGAATGCCAGTACCAGGGCCAGAACCAAAAAGTAACAATAAATTGCCACTCCCAACAAGGAAAGAACCCCGTCAAAACTCTGACTTCAACGAATATTCAGCCGGACTTTAGCCGCATAGGGTAAGAATTTACGCTGTAGCTCATACTGGATCACAATGAGCAAAGAATGAAGCGGATCTTCTTCGTCAATTTCGCGAACCGCAATCAGACCAATATTGAGTTGTTCCAGTTTTTCAGGTGAAGCTTCTCCCAAAACCACTGCAAAGCAATACTCCAACTGCTTTCTGACCATTGCCTGCCAGGGTAACGGAAACCTCTCCAGCTCCCCTAACGCCTGGGTTATCAACGCTTTCATTATCAATGAACAACCGGTCAAATACGATCTAACTTATGTTTTAGCAAAGCACTATCCTCATTCCAGACGGGCTCAGGGTCTGAAAACCTTTGGATAAATTCCACGTTGATCAGATTTAGTCAACAGACCAAAATAACTCAAGCGTATGGAAATCATTATTCTCTATAAAAGTAAGTTCAATCATATGAGATAAACCATCATCCGCTGACTCGCTAATACAGCTATGCATTCCGCTAAAATCAAGGTTCAACCTATCTATAAGCTTTTGCACATAGAGACTCACTTCGTCAGAAATAGGTCCGGAACCACACTGACAAAGCGCGTTGGCAAACAATGCTTTTAATTGACAGACCTCAGCATCGCTCAATGACCTGGAGTTGACTGCCGATTTCAAAAGCTGGGGGGTTATAAAGGAGTGAGCTCTACGATGCCCAAATCTGTATAGATAGATTAAACCACCTTCATCATAGAGTTGATCAGACTTCTGGCACGCTTCGTTCAAAAGCGCTACGGTTTTTCGGCTTAGCATATCTCTGACCTTGCGTTTTACGCTGAGTATTTCGCTACCGACAGCCTGTTTCAATGGCATTAAAGATAGCGAGTACAGCCTGCCACTCGCGGTCGTTGAAATCGGCAAAGCGCTGCAGGGACGATAACTCACGGTATAAGTCATCATAATCCGATTTATCAGACTGGCCGTTAGTCAACCTGTCGATGTAATAACTGTAGGTTTTAATACCCTGCTCAACCCCCCTGCTCTCAGCGGAAGCGATGAGAAATTTCAGATTTTCTATGATATCAGTATTCAAAATATGCCACCGTGAAAAGATGCACAGAGTAAAAAGATAAGAGGTAAGCACTACGCGAGACGAATTCACGAAACGCATATTCAGTTCTCAGCCCTCTATAGCCACTAGCCCAACTTATTCCAACACCTGTGCTTTCAAACGCTTAACGTAATTGGAGACAGACCCGTTCCACAAGCATATTTGGCAAATGCCATTTTCAAAAATGTGTACACAGTTTTCGTAACCATACAGATAATGTGCGCACTCCGGGCACAGTGAAGTCATCCCGGAAGATTCACATTTAAAATCACTGCCACATTCTGAGCAGGTTCCCAATGTCATTTTGGCCATCAACTATACCTTTTAACTGACGACGACAGCCACAAGCGGCCCGGTAAATATAGCCTTCAGCATGATACGGCTGCACATCGTTAACAACATGCTGCAGCTCCTTAATATCCGGACTACGGGTAGCAATAACCCTTAAGGAAACTTCTCAATCGCCAAATATAAACAGCATATCGCCGAACTACCAGGGCTGCTGCTTAAACCACTGTTCCAGATAATCGATCAGGGCCCGCACGGCTGCGGACTGATGCTTGCGCGAGGCGTACAGCACATAGATCTGCAGCTCCTGCAGCCGCCATTCAGGCAGCACTTCAACCAGATCACCGCGCTCAAGCGCTTCAGTCGCCAGATAGGTTGGCTGCATCGCAATACCCATTCCCTGCTGAGCTGCTGCCATAAGCGCCGTTACTTCATTCGCGGTCAAACGACAGTGCAGGTCTACTGATCGCGTGCCCAGATCATCATGAGTCAGATGCCAGATATGGCGACCAAAATTGCGATAACCGAGGCAGTCATGCTCAGCAAGGTCCTCTGGGATTAACGGCACGCCACGCTGTTTGAGATATTCCGGAGAGGCCACCAAGACCGACTTACAGACACCAATGGGCTTGCCGATCAGGGCCGGGTCCGGGTTACTGGCAAAGCGCAGCGCAAGGTCTATTCGCTCTGCCGTCAGATCAGTAACGCTATCCTGCAGTTCCAGATCCACCGACACCTTAGGGTATTTCGCCATAAAGCCGTTTAACGCAGGCACCAACTGAGAAAAGCCAAAGGACATACTGGTGGCCAACCGAATCTGCCCGGAAGGCTCATGAGAGGCGATATTCATCTGCTCCAGTCGCTCCGCCTGCAATAACCACTGCTCTACCTCAGCAAGGCATTGCTCCCCTGCCGTTGTCAGCGAGATTTTCCGCGTCGTACGGTGAAACAAGCGCGCCTGCAACCAGGTTTCCATCGCCTCAAGATGACGACTCACCATAGGGCGCGACATCTCCAGCCGGTCGGCGGTTCGGGTAAAGCTGCCGGAACAGGCCAGATCCACAAACACCTTTGCTGCCGTTATGCGATCCATCAGCACCTCTAATTAGAACAAAATATGAAACAATGATGACCATTATTAGGTATTTTTCATTAAACAATCAATTGGCACAATCACTGCCATCAACAAACCAATATTATGGGTTTAAAGAGAACATCCATGACAACGATTCATTATTTTTACGACCCTATGTGCGGCTGGTGTTACGGCGCTACCGAACTGATCGACACCCTGCAGCAGCATGCTCAGAAACATCAATGGCAGCTGAAGCTGCATCCAGGCGGTATGATCGAACGCCGCGCCCTTGATAGCAGCTTTCGCCAGCACATACTTCAGGCCGATCCGCATATTGCACAACTGACCGGAGTGGAATTTGCCGAAGCCTATCGGGAGAGAATCGCCGGTAACTCGACGGTGATGCTCGACTCCATGCTGGCAACCACAGCTATTCTGGCGGCAAAGCAGCTTGGCGTGCATGAGATCGACATGCTGAAAGCGATCCAGAAAGCCCACTATCAGCGCGGACTGGACGTTGCAGAAGCCGACACCCTACAGATGCTGGCCAGTGAACAGGGCATCAGCCCGGATGACTGGGAAAAAGCGATGCAGGACAATGAGCAGGAACTGAAGCCAAAACTACGGCACAGTCAGCACATGATGGCACAGTTAGGCGTACAGGGCTTTCCGACACTGCTGGCAGAAACGGAAGAGGGTTGGCTGCGCCTGCCTCACTCCAGTTGTTACGGCAAACCGGAGCTGTGGCAGCAGATTCTGGATCAACTGAGCGCCTGAGGGCTTGTCGTTGCCATTATATGAAAAAAGGGCAGCCACTTTTCAGTGCTGCCCTTCCTTAATACCTAAATCACTCGCGCCCGATCTATAGCTCTAGCGACGACGCGGCTTGCCTCTGCCATTACCACTACGAGCACCTTTGCCTTTACCCAAGGCTTTAGCCAGCTGAGCTTTTTTCGAGGGTTTGCGTTTACCGCGTTCCTCTTCCTCCCGCGCCATAAAGTCCGGCTCAAACCCCGGGAACCACTGCATCAGAAACTCTTCGCCGGTGAGCTTTTTCACATCCTCAAACAGGTATTTCTCTTTATGGGAGATCAGGGAAACCGCTACCCCCGCCTGCCCGGCCCGACCGGTACGGCCAATACGGTGAATATAGTCTTCCGCGTTGTACGGCAGCTCATAGTTAACAACGTACTGCAGCTCTTTGATATCCAGACCACGGGCGGCAACATCGGTCGCGACCAGCGCACGCACTTTACCGCTTTTGAACTCTTCCAGACCACGATCCCGCGCCCCCTGAGACTTATCACCGTGTACCGCTGATGCTTTGATGCCGTCTTTGGCTAACTCGGCCACCAGCTCATCCACCATCTGTTTAGTGCGGGTGAAGATCAGCACCTGCTGCCAGTTTTTCGAGCCGATCAGGTAAGCCAGCATCGCGGCTTTTCGTTTGGTGTCGACCTCATAAAAGGTCTGCTCAATTTTGGCAGCGGTGGTGTTACGCTCGGCGACTTCGATCAGCTTAGGGGCTTTCAGAATCGTTTTACTGAGGGCAAAAACCTCATCATTAAAGGTGGCGGAGAAAAACAGGGTTTGGCGGCTTTCCGGCAGGCGCTTCAGGATGCGGTTAATGTCATTGATAAAGCCCATATCCAGCATACGGTCGGCTTCATCCAGCACCAGCGTTTCGATCTCGTTAAGATCGATCAGCTCTTTTATCGCCAGTTCCAGCAGACGACCAGGAGTGGCCACCAGCACATCACAACCCTGATTAAGGGCATCAATCTGCGGGTTAATGCTGGCACCGCCATAAGCGACAACGGAGTTAAAGCCCAACCCCTTGCTGTATTTCACAAAGCTCTGGTGAACCTGCTGCGCCAGCTCGCGGGTTGGCGTCAGCACCAGTGTGCGGATCGCCTTTTGGTCATTCCGGGCGTGTTGAGTCAGGTAACGGTGAATCATCGGCAGGGCAAAGGCCGCCGTTTTACCGGTGCCGGTTTGCGCCCCCGCCAAAACATCGTGACCTGCCATAACCTCAGGAATCGCTTCCAGCTGAATCGGTGTCGGGGTTTGATAATCAAGGGATTCCAGAACCGCGAGTAAATCTGAATGCAAACCAAGGGAGGCAAAACTCATAACCAAACACCGATGACAATTTAAGAGGGCGGGCATTGTAACACCGAAGGCTGGTGCTAACATTTACGGACACAAATTTTGCGGGACAGCCATCATGGATAGCAGTAAGCAATTTCGGGTTGATAGAGAAACCAGAGACCTAACTCGGCAAATCGCCGAGCAGATTAATCAGGCGCATGAGAAATTCGAAGCTGGGGATAGCGTCTTTGTGGAGCACGAAGCCGCAAAATCACTGATGGAAGCGCGTAAGGCTAAAATCAGAAGCAGAGATAAGCGGTGGTAGCATCTTATCGGGTGGATAAAGATGCCAAGGTGCAACGTCCGGCTCTGCGGCTGGTGGCAGTGGAGGCGAAGCCGGAGCTTTCACCAGTCCGTCAGCAGCCGCTTGTTAGGGCCTTCACTTAGGAACAACCATAACCTTTACTGTTAAACTTCCTTCCTTTCTTGAAAGGTCTTTTTCTATACCAGTAGGATTTCTAATATGCATATCAGGATCATATACAAAGCATATAAGCGTATCGCAGTCTGGATGCTCCCTATACCTTTCAATATCGATAATTAATTGCTCACCAATTTTCTTATCAGTCAACTTTGCCGATGCCATTTTGACTTCAATGACAATTTTTTCTCTTTTCAGCAAGAAGTCTAATCTTGACGAGGCGCCCCCTCTACTTGGCGAGTAGTCTTCTGGTCTTACGTCATCAAAGTATATTTTGAGTAAGCCATGAAGCAAATCCTGTGCATCATATTCATCAGATACCTTGATTGTTTCTCTACCGCTATATCTTCGCTTAAGTTGAGTGGCCACAACATGAAAGCGACCAATTAATCGTTCGATTGATTCAATTTCAGGAGGATTTACTTTCTTCTTGTTTTTGGGTTCTAGCCAAGAGAGCCTCCCAAGCTCATCCGTTATAGAATCTTGCAAGCTTCTTAGACCGTAGGAATAGAAGGATGTGTTTGTGTGTCCAACTTTTACGCCATCATTAACGGTAATATTAAACTCTCCAACAACCTCATCAGATGAGTAAGAGGATTTTTCGACATGTCGCCTAACTATTACAGTTGCATACCTATAATATTTCGAATCACATGTGCCTAAACGATATGACCAGCCTTTTGCCTCAGACGTATCTCTAACTAAATCAAGAACTTCATGAAATCGCTTTTTTTGTTCTTGTATTTGTTTGTGACTCTCTTCCTTTTTCGAAATTGTATCGGGATGATGCCTCTTGCAATATCCATCTCGAATTGCCTTATTCTTGCATTCAGAGCCGTTTTTAGTTTTTCCCTTACATTGCATCTCGATACCTTGTAGGTGCTCTAACATTTCAATCATAAGCATGCGCGTTTTGACGATTTCAATAGACCGTCAAAAACTGAGGAAAGGCTTCGATAAGAAAGGAAAAGTCCATTTTCAGATCTGACTGCTTCCCTGCCGGACACGCTACGCGTTATCACAAATAGTAGATACTTACTGTTAAGCACCTACCGACATAATTCATCCGTTTGGCAGCTTATCCAAGCCGCCCGCACCCGTAAACCACCCAATAAGTCGTGTACGACTACCGCCCCGCTAACATAAACCGCCGTAAATCCTGCTCCATCCGCATGACAAACAGGATATAAACCTTCTCGCCTTCGTATCGGTAAAACACCCGACAGGGGCTGACGACGACTTCCCGATAATTCAGGTGTTCAAGCTCTGGTGGGATACGCCCTGATTCAGGGAAGGCTTCCAGCCGTTCAACCTTGACAAACACCTTTTGCACCAGCTCTTTAGCGGCGGTGAGGTTCTGCAGGGCGATATACTCCGCAATGGCATTAAGATCTGCCAGCGCGGGTTCTGTCCAGACTATTTCAGCCATTTTTCCATCTGGCCTTTGGCATCCTGCTGGCTATGAACGTTGCCCTCTTCCACAGCACGTTCACCACGGGCAATGCCTTCCAGAATGGTCAGCCGTTGCAGCATAAACTCGTAGTCGTCCACATCCACCAGATAGGCAGAGGGTTTGCCATGCTCGGTGATTAAGACAGGTTCTTTGCTGTCATGCAGATCCGCTAGGATTTTGGTGGCCTGACGTTTCAGGGAGGTGACCAGTTCAACTTTCATGGCTGCAACTCCAAAAGATGTGGGCAGTACTTACTGCAGGTTCAAAAGAGGTTAGCGCCAAAAGTGATACTTTTCTATCACTTTTGCGCTGCACGATCCGCATAAAAAATGACTGCAACTCGTTAGCATGCCTATCTCACAATTGTGAAGCAGGTCACAGCAATCAGCTGTCGGATTACCCCCTCCCCTTGCACTCAAAGATATATGTGGTGAAATATGGCCAGCCTGCTGTTACCTATTCCGGGGACAGCCAACACCATACGCTAGAAGGAAGAAATAAATGAAAACATTGATGTTAGTAACAGCAGCTCTGCTTGTAGCTCCTACTGTACAGGCGGGCATGAAAACGACCTGTTATCACGGTGAACAAACTCGCATTATTGAAGTGGTTTATACCGGCGAAGGTGTCGTGCCCTGTGAAGTGAACTACACAAAAGCAGAGGGGACGAAGACGCTATGGAGTGCCAGTAATCGTGCCGGTTTCTGCGAAAAAAAGGCCGACGCTTTTATTGAAAAACAACGGGGCTGGGGATGGGAATGTGAAACCGAGATGTCAGCCGATACGCAAGCAACCATGGATGAACCCGTACAAATGACGGATGAGCAAAACACTGAGTCAGATACCACTCAATAAAAGTGCTCTGCCCCCTTCCTCCCCTGAAACAGGTTACCGGTAATTATTGCCCCCCCCAAAAAAGCCGCGCTCAGCTTTGTAGCCAAGCGCGGCTTTTGTCTGTCTGGTGTTTGAGGGCTTTTTGCCCACTATGCGCTCTATCGCGACATAAACGGTAAATTCGAAGATATTTCTTACCCACCTGTCTGGCAGCAGCAGATAAACATAGAACAATTAATCACTGACCACTTTAATTATTGAAAGGAGATAAAAGTCACAATTTGCTAAACGTTTCGCCGTAAAATAGCCCCAAAATCAGCCTATTGGGCAAAAGCGTCAGCTAACCACTCAATGACCGTTAAGAATAACATGACACAACACTATTTTGCCGAATGGAACGATCCCTACGAAACAACCGATCTGAAGCCACTCAAGCAAGCAATAGCTATGAGGGATAAGGCCAAACTGCAGGCAATCTCTGAAGAACTGTTTGAAAGTTATCTGGATGTTACAGCGGCACTCCCGCAAGCCGAGGTCGTTCAATACGCTGAGATTATGGGTGCTGACCTGACGGCGATTGAGCTGGATATCTGCATGGGAGAACTGGTGAGCCACCACCACCCGGATGATATCGAAGCCGCCTGCCGCAACTGTCTGGCACTGGGCATAGGCTTTCCGTTCGACGATTATTTTGATGCCGCCATGACAGAAAACGACTCCGAGTTTGATATTGAATTCTTCGAACACGTCGTCGAACCCACCTATCTGCAGTTAAAACAGCAAGGCAGAATGACAGTCAGCCAGTATTTTGTCGTGATGTGTACCATCATAAAGCGGCTTGATAAGTGTGAATACGGCACGAGTTATCTGCAAAAGTTACTCAACGACCCGGAACTGGACTTAAGCCTGTTAAGCGACGGCGAATATGCCGAATGCCTGGATATCAGCCTCTACTGTTACTTTATTAACCCCGAAGTGTTTCGTCTGTTTGTTAAACGCGCCAACCAGCACCGCGTAACCGAATCCACTAAGGAATGGCAGGAATCCGACGAGTATTACCTGATTACCTATCAGTTCAGATACGCCTTTGGTGATGCCAATGCTTACTGCGGTGCCTGGGAAGACCATTAGGACGCGTTTATCGAAGCCTTTTCCGAACTGAAACGCAGTAATTTAGTTGCTGACGTAAGCCAGCATGTGATCGACCGGTTAGAAGAGGAAGGCTTCCCTAATCTTGCGCAGGCATTTATCCGGGCATAATCAGGCAACCGAACAGCCAACACGACTGAATATCTATTGGCAACGGTGCTAGTAGGATTGGCTGGAGAAAGTATCCACACCGCATAGAAACGCCCGCCGGACACAGCGGGCGATGCAGTGGTAATAAGGGGTATCGGCGGGGCTGATCTGCTTATTGCACGGGTCATAGAGGTTTTCCATAACTTTACCGGCGCATTCAGAGTAAATCAGGCGGCTCGGGTTAAATTATGGGTGTCCCGTTTTTGGTTTAGTGTTGATTATGTTCGATGAAACCTAACGCCTTTGTCAGCTGTGTTTTAGTTATAGCTGAGTTTTGGGGTAAAGTGGCGCAGCCAGCCCAAAACGTCAACTGGACAACCTTGTTATATGACTTACTGCTCATCTAGTCCTAGACGGGCTCGCAACGACATGTCATTTGGTAAATAGATTGTTTCTTTGGGTGTGCTCAGCATGCCCACATTGCCTTCTTTTAAGTATTTGCTTTGTTCTCTCACAAATTCTGAAATATCGGCTATATCCAGTATCCAATCACTTGAGTAATCCTGGACAATGTCACCTCTAAGCCCCAATTGGATTGCTCTTCGCTCCAATTTTTCACCGAACGGATCGTGATCGGGATCCCATTGAAGGCGAACATTTGACTTCTGAACACAATCTTTCCATTCTTCTACACTCTTATATAAACGCCCGTCAAATCTCGATGGAACAGCTAGAGTAAGAATTTTATCGAAAGCTGATCTTTTAATTTTAACAGCCAGGGTAACTTCTTGATTTTCCTTGATTCCCCAGCCGGACCTGTACATCATCCACAAAAAGTTGGGTTTAATCCACGTCATACGAGAAAAACTGAAGTCTCCACCAAAAACTCCATGCTCTGATGCATAGTGTCCGATTGATTTATTATAAGCTTGATAAACAGTTATTGATTCTGCATCGTGTTGGGCGAGTATTACTTTCCCCTTACTCGGCCATCGCGATAACTGTTTCAGGTAACCTTCAACCTCAATATTTTGTTTAACCACTTATTTAAGCTCACTTTTGTCCAAATACTTTCCGTATTCATTGACACCATCAATTTGAAACCCAAACCCATCGACCAAGGCAATACGTATTATTTACGCCGCTATTTCAGGACATTATTAAGCCAACATTTAATAAAAGAGATAGCTGGCTCAATATTGCATTCAAAAAATTCCTCGTCGAAGAACTGGCACTGAGTAAGTTGATATTCTATTTCATCAATGTCTTCGATTGATTTGTATGGCACAGATTCAAGAGCGGGACCATTAATTTCAATACACTCTTTTAATGCTACCAAGCTAAGCTGGTCGCTCTCAAAATCAGTTAGGGCTTTTTGAATTCTATCCTTGATGCTTTGGTTTGACATTTTTAGACCGTATAACACTGCGATAGCTTGCTGTCCGCGAGGCCAGCCAGGTTAATTGCCTTGTTAGACTCATTTCCTACCAATGACATTTATTAGCCCTATTAAAGACCTAATAAAAAATCCAAGCAAAGAAATCACAGCAATTGCAATTCCTACTAATACGATGGAATCATATGGATGATCCAGATTTAGCCAAGCCAATAGGATTGTTGTTACAATTCCTATAGAAATCCCAAGAAGAGCTTGCCATCCTATCCTAACCTGCTTGTTGAAGTGTTTTTTACCCAACTCTGTATTTGACTTAGATCTTTGATTTAAAGCGAGTAAAAAGCCAACAATTGGCCCCAAAATCACTGTTACTGATGACGAACAATATAAAATATAGACATACATAGCCATATTTCTATCTGTAACTTCGTCAGGATTTTTTAATTTGTCTGACTCAACCATTTTATTCAATCTCCTTTTTAAATAAGCCTTACATTTTAATCATAGGCATACGCGTTTTGACGATTTCAATATACCGTCTAGAACAGCGGAAAGGCTTTGATAAGAAAGGAAAATCCATCTTCTAACCTGACTGTTTCCCTGAAAACGCACTATGTGTTATCACAATTTAGTACATGCCTTCTGTTGAGCACCTACTTACATAATTCATCGAGTTTGAAGCTTATCCAATTCCAACAACTTGGTAAACCGAACAATAAGTCTGACTTGCAGGCACAAAAAAAGCCCGCTCTTAGGCGGACTTTCATCATATTAGGCGAGCGGTCACTTACACCCGACGCACTTTAAACTTACGGCCTTTAATACGGCTGTTCATCAGGTGGTTAAGGGCTTTTTTACCCACGCTGCGTTCTACCGCGACATAGGCGGTAAAGTCGAAGATATTGATCTTGCCCACCTGGGCACCTGTAATGCCGCCTTCATTGGTGAGGGCTCCCAGAAGGTCGCCGGGGCGAACTTTGTTCTTTTTGCCGCCGTCGATAGACAGGGTCACCATAGCCGGTTCGCGGTGGCCGCTGAGGTCGCCGTCGAACAGCTCTTTTTCCACATCGGATACGGTGATCTCAATGTTCATCTGCTCTTCAATACCCGCTAGCTTGTAGCGCTCTTTCTCGGTAAAGAGGGTGATAGCGATACCGGATTTACCGGCACGGCCGGTACGGCCAATACGGTGAACGTGGACTTCAGAATCCCGCGTCAGATCGTAGTTGATCACCATCGGCAGATCGTCGATATCCAGACCGCGGGCGGCAACATCGGTCGCCAGCAGTAAGTGAGTGCTTCGGTTGGAGAATTTCACCAGTACCTGATCACGCTCACGCTGATCCATATCACCGTGCAACGCCTGCGCAAAATAGCCCTGCTCTTTCAGCGTATGGGCCAGATCAGAACAGGTCTGCTTGGTGTTGCAGAAGATCACCGCATGTTCCGGCTGGTAGTGACCCAGCACCTGCATCAGCAGGTCTTCTTTATCGGAGGCACGCTCTGCGCCAAAGAATTTCTGGCTGATATTGACTGGAGCCTGAGCGGACTCAACCACCTCAACCATCTCAGGTTTGTTCTGATACTGGCTGCTGATCTGCTGAATGGTGTCCGGGTAGGTCGCTGAGAACAGCAGGGTCTGACGGTTGGCCGGCGTCTCCTGCAGAATCGCTTCCATAGACTCGGCAAAGCCCATATCCAGCATGCGGTCAGCTTCATCCAGTACAACGGTATTCACCCGTCCCAGATCCAGCGTGCCTTTACGCAGGTGATCCTGAATACGACCCGGCGTACCCACAACGATATGAGTGCCGTGGGCCAGGGAACCGATCTGCGGGCCAATCGGCATACCGCCACACAGGGTCAGAATTTTTACGTTGTGCTGATAGCGGGCCAGCTTACGCAGCTCTTTAGCCACCTGCCCCGCCAGCTCGCGGGTTGGGCACATCACCAGTGCCTGACAGGCAAAGGAGCGCACATTGAGTTTTTCCAGCAGGCCGATACCGAAGGCAGCGGTTTTACCACTACCGGTTTTGGCTTTGGCGATCAGGTCTTTGCCCTTCAGCACCAGTGGCAGGCTCTGCGCCTGAATCGGTGTCATACGGCTATAACCCAGATCGTTCAGGTTCTGAATTTGGGCAGCGGGCAGGTTAAGGCTGGTAAAGGCGCTATCGTTCACGGAGATCTCAACTGATAAAAAAGAAATGGCAGACCGAACAGGTCACGATTTTGGTCTTTGGACTCGAATCTTTAAAGACGGGTTTTATGCCCAAAGCCCGGAAGGCGCGCAGTATAACAAAGCCAACAGGAATAGCAGACCGCTTTATGCAATCTTTCTGCTGGCTGTGCATTCAGGAGTAAATCAATCAAAACACCGGCTTTGTTTAGATTGAATATGACCAAACCCAGCGCCGATATTTCGCAACCGCAAAATAGTTTCGGACTTGCTAATCTGATTCAATAAATCATAAAAGCAACACATTCCAAAAAATAATGATGAGGACTACCCATGTCTGAACGTCCGGTATTACAGATTACTCAACAGATCGATAACGAGCGCACCTGCGTAAACCACCTGTTGTTTCCCGCTGGCGGTGAAAGCCAGTGGCACCGCCATGAGCGTGATTACGTGATTGTGCCGATGCAGAACTGCGTACTGCATATCGACACCGGCGAAGGCCCTAAGCCCGTTGAGATGCGTGCCGGTGAGTGCTACTACCGCCCAGTGGGTGTTGAGCACAACGTGCTGAACAACACGGATGAAGATATCGTGCTGATCGAAGTGGAAATGAAATAGCTGAACCGAAATAGTTGAAACAAAGCATTCCCACAGGTTGACTGAAAACCAGAAAACCTGACTCAGGGCCGGACAACAGAACGCTGTTATCCGGCCCTGACGTTTTTTGGCGTCTTAATCGGCTTTCTTCAGCAGCACAAAGTTCTTTTTGCCGCGCTGAATCAGCCAGTAGCGGTCAAATAAAGCAAAGTGCTGGCCGAGGGTCTCATCCTGCTGCATCTGTTCGCCATTCAGACGAATCGCACCGGCTTTCAGTTGCTCACGGGCTTTACCTTTCGATGGCGCAAGTTCCGCATCCACCAATACCTGCGCCAGTTCGGTTTGCAGGTTCACGGTAAAACAGGGCAGACCATCCAGCTCCAGCTGCTGCAGTTCGGTTTCGCTGAGATGGCTGATACCGGCATCATCCGCTTTGCCCGCAAACAGTGCCTCAGTAATACGCCGGGCGCTGTTAAGCCCCGTCTCACCGTGGACAAATTCGGTAATCGCTTCCGCCAGAATACGCTGCGCCTCCGGTTTATGGCCGGACTCCAGATCCGTTTTGCGTATCCCTTCGATCTCTTCCACCGACAGGAAGCTGTAGTACGCCAGCATGTTGTACACATCCGCATCGGCGGTATTCAGCCAGAACTGGTAAAAGCTGTAGGGCGAAGTTTTTGCCCCATCCAGCCAGACAGTTCCCGTCTCGGTTTTACCAAACTTGGTGCCATCACTTTTGGTGATGAGCGGCAGGGTCAGACCATCCACCTTGGTCTGATTCAGGCGGCGGGTGAGGTCGATACCGCTGACAATATTGCCCCACTGATCATTTCCGCCAATCTGCAAGGTCACACCGTGATGCTTGTTCAGCTGAACAAAATCGTAGGATTGCAGCAGGGTGTAGCTGAACTCGGTGAAGGATATGCCCATATCCGGACGATCCAGCCGCTGTTTAACCGACTCCCGGCGCATCATCTCATTCACCGAAAAGTGTTTGCCCACATCCCGGAAAAACTCAACGATATTCATGCCCCAGAACCAGTCTTTGTTATTCACCAGTTTCAGCGGCTGTCCGTTCAGGTGCGGCCTCATCAGGCGGTTGATCTGCGCGCTCAGCTGGGCAGCAAACTCATCCACGGTTTCCATGCTGTTCAGGCTACGTTCTGTGGTTTTAAAACTCGGATCACCAATAGCACCGGTTGCCCCACCCACCAGAGCGATCACTGTATGACCGGCATCGTAAAAACGCTTCAACATCAAAAGCGGCACCAGATGCCCGATATGCAGACTGCCCGCCGTAGGGTCAAACCCGCAATACACGGTTTGCGGCTGTTGCAGTAAGGTTTTCAGCTCATCGGCGTTGGAGGTTTGCGCGATCAGGCCGCGACGATTCAGGTCATCAAAAAGAGAGGTCATGCTATGCCTTAACTGTGTTCTACCGTTAATAATCACCTTGTTGCGGATCACAACAATCAGAGAACACCAGCTTAAAGAAAGGCACAGCAAAGCCGCATATCCCTATAGGGACAGATAAGCACTTAATAGAAGTGTAAAACAGGGCGATCCAGCGCTTCATCCTGTAATAATCGGCTACTCACACCAAAAACCCGCTGGATATTATCAGATGTTAATACAGCATCAGGCGTGCCAATTGCCGCTAAGCTGCCGGATTCCAGCATCAGCAAACGATCGCACTGAGCAGCCTGATTCAAATCATGCAGGGCAACGATTATGGTGATATCCAACGTCTCAATCAGCTTTAATATTGTCAGTTGATTCTGAATATCCAGATGATTAGTGGGTTCATCCAGTATCAGGATCTTCGGCTGCTGAGCCAAGGCCCTTGCCAGATGAACCCTCTGACGTTCGCCACCTGATAAGGTTTGCCAGATGCGATCAGAAAGATGGGCAACGTTAAGCGCTTGCATCGCTGCTTCCACAATCTGATCATCATGCTCTGTCCAGGGGTTTAACAAGGAGATCCAGGGGGTTCGCCCCAGTTCGACAGCATCTCGCACCTTAATCCGGTCATGCGTTTCAGCCTGCTGAGCGACAAAAGCGACTTGTCGGGCAATTGTCTCTCTAGGCATCGTGTGAATGGGCTTTTTCTCTAAGAGTACCTCGCCTTCATTGGGTTCAGTGATACCTGCAAGCAGTCTAATCAAGGTCGACTTACCTGACCCATTTGGGCCAATCAGCCCTAAAACTTCACCCGAACCAACATCAAATGAAAGAGGGTTTATCAGACGCTTGCCTCGCACCTGAAATCCAGCACCGCGAACCGACATCATGAGTGACGCCCTCCCCGAATAAGAATAACGGCGAAAGCAGGCGCACCAATAAGCGCTGTTACCACTCCAATTGGCAGCACCTGACCACTGATCACAACTCGGGAAAGTACATCAGACAACACCAGAAACACGGCACCCAAAACAGCTGCCGCAGGAATAAGTTTATGATGTCGAATCCCGACCAGATAGCGGGCAGCATGAGGAATAACCAAGCCCACGAAACCGACGGCCCCCACCATGGAGACCATCACAGCTGTCAGCATGGCAGTGATAAAAATCAGTATCAGACGAACCTTAACAACTGGAATCCCCAGAGATTGAGCAGACTCAGCTCCAAAAGTAAAAGCATCGAGAGCGCGGGCATAGTAGAGAGCAACAGCTAACCCGATCAGAGAAACAGGAACGGCCAACCAGGCGTCTTCCCAGCGAACCCCGCTAAGGTTACCCAATAGCCAGAACATGATCCCACGGGCGGCTTCAGCATTAGCAGATTTGGTAATCATAAGCGCAGAGATCGCATGAAACAGCTGGGCACCCGCAATCCCGGCCAGAATTATTTGGCCAGTCATCCGAGACAACAGCATCACCAGAGCAAAAGAGAGTAAAGCGCCGATAAAAGCACCAAACGACATCGACAAGGCACCGGCACCCACACCTAAAATGGCTACAGCGACAGCTCCTGCAGAAGCACCTGCGGATATGCCCAGAATATAGGGATCAACCAGCACATTTCGCAATAGAGACTGTAACACTACGCCACTTATTGCTAACGCCGAACCGCAACAAACTGCTATTACTGCTCGACTAAGTCGGTATTCCCAAAGAATCCCTGCATCAATGACATCAACAACATAGCCGGTCCCCAGCAACTGGTTCGACAGCGTTTTTGAAACCACGGATAAGGGTATAGAGCTCTCACCTACACTCAGGGCCAACAAAACAACGGCCAGTAAAAGAGCTAAGGTCGCTAAAACGGCAGAATAAAACCCCGGCAGCTCAAAGCTGCCTGAGTTTCGAACAAGCTGAAACATAGTCCTTTATCGCCCCGCCATACCCAACTGGGTAACTGCTGCACTCAACGTTTCAAGACCTTCCACAGCGCGCAGTGTCACATCCATTGCGTGGGCATCCATAACGATGATGTTATTGTTTTTTACCGCATCCATTTCTCGTGTTACCGGGTCGGTGCGCAGAAACTCCAGTTTCTTCTCCACATCATCAGCTTCGAAACGGCGTCGACTCATTTTGGCGACCACAATCATACTCGGGTTTGCTTGCGCAATGCTCTCCCAGCCCGCCATGGGCCAGACTTCATCGGATTTGATCACATTTTCAATACCGAGACTCTCCATCATCCAACCCGGTACGCCTTTGCTACCGCCAACCCAGGGATCAACTTCAAGAGCCGCGCTGGA
The DNA here is from genome assembly GCA_048270425.1 of Oceanospirillum sp. Classification (GTDB taxonomy): domain Bacteria; phylum Pseudomonadota; class Gammaproteobacteria; order Pseudomonadales; family Halomonadaceae; genus Oceanospirillum. The sequence continues at coordinate 56,982 of JBLWSY010000001.1, read as the reverse complement.
AAACCAGAAAACAGCCGAGAGATTCTTCTGCTGATGCTGTCTGACTTGTGCAATGGCTGCCGCCTCCCGCTGACGGATCGTTTCAATCAGCGCTTCACCTCGCGACTCCACCTCAAATAAGGTAGCGATATCACGAATACTGCGATACAAACTATCCAGCGAGAACATCGCTGAACGTACGCCATCAATCCCTTTGCTGGAATCCTGATCAATACACTGAGAAGCAAGAACATAAGTATTTACGCCCAACTTATGAAACTGTTCTCGCTTACCAACAACACCGCTGGGGCCAATCGAAAACAGGAAATCTGCCGTAACCAGATCAGGCTTTCTGGACATCACGCCCTCAAAACTTGGAAAGTTCTCGGCAATACGCTCAATACCGGCATCAATATCTTTAAACTCAGGGGCAACTTCAGTAAACCAGTTCGAAGTCCCCACCACCCGGTCATGCAGGCCCAAACTGTAAAGCATCTCGGTCGTGGCCTGCCCAACAGTAACCACGCGTTTCGGTGAATGCTGCAGAGAAAGCTGCTGGCCGCAGTTCTCCAGCGCAATCACACCTGAGGAATGGATCGTACCTGTCGTATTTGCAGCAATGGCAACGGACGTTCCTGTCAAAAAACCAGTCAAAACAAGCGCCTGACTGAAAACACGCAAACCAAAAGTGGTCATAGCGATCTCCTTGGGACAAATTTAATGGCTATCTGCATAAATTGGAGATGCGATCCTACATGCAATTGATAATAATTATCAATTGAATTAAAATTAAGCTAATATTCCAAAACGGAATACAAAAGACCCAACCCATAAATGTTCTGTCCGGTATTTTTCGTCAAAACTGAGAAGAGTCATGCGCAATCAATTCAATCTTCGGCAACTTCAGGCGTTTCGGGCGGTTATAAAGCATGGTTCAGCCAGCCGTGCTGCGAACAGTCTCTCCCTGACGCAATCTGCAGTCAGCAAACTCATCTCATCTTTTGAAGAGGATATTGCGCTTAAGCTTTTTACTCGGGAGTCGGGTCGCCTGAAACCCAAATCTGAAGCATTGAAACTGTTCGAACAAAGTGACCGCTTGCTTGCGGAGCTTTCAGGCTTAAATCGCAAAATTGATGAACTTAAAAATAAGGAGAGAAAATCACTGACAATTGGCCTGCTGCCAGCCTTGAGTAGTCAGTATTCTGCGTCAGTGTGCAAATGCTTTCGCGAGAACAACCCTGATGTGAACATTTCACTTGTCACAGGCAATACACCTGAGATCAAAGAGATGCTGGCCAGTCAGAAACTGGATCTAGGGATTGTATCAACCCCTATTGATCATCCGACCATCAACGCAAAGCCTGTACTTAGCTCATCTCTGGTGGCGGTTTTACCGCAAGATCATCCCCTGGCGGAACAGAAAACGCTCCATGCAAGAGATCTGGATGGCTTTGACTTTGTCGACTACAACCCGGACGATCAGTGCAGCGCGCTACAAACCAAACTCTTTGAGCAGTTTGACTCCGCTCCTAACTTCACGATTAACGGGACGACGGCTTCTATGGTCATCAACCTAGTCAGCACTGGCTTTGGGGTTGGCTTGGTTCACCCAGCGTCTGCACAGTGGAGAAAACAGGAGCTTGCCATTCTGCCCTTTCTGCCCGAGACACCTATTTCTTATTATCTCTGCTATGACGAGCAAGCTGAAAACTCAAATTTGATTCGAAAGTTTGCCGATTGCATAGACAGCGTTTATTACAGCGTTTTCAGCAAACCTTGATTATGATCTGAAGCCTTGCCGTCACTAAGATCAACTAACCAACAGATGGGTCATAAACAGCTGATACAGCTCACTCAGGGAACTGACATTCAGCTTGCGATAGATACTTTTGCGGTGGTTTTTTACCGTGCCAAGGGCAATGCCTTCCAGCTGGGCAATATCTTTGGAGTCATAGCCCTGCACGATTAACAGGGTGATCGCCTGCTCTTTCGGGGTCAGTAGCGCTTCGCCAAAAGAGAGCATCGCCGCCAACAAGGCCTGACGAAACTCGCTTTTATCCGCCATGGCAGAGGATTGCAGCAGGCCGGTGTCCGGGTTGTTGGCCGAGGTTTGCGCGGTACCTGCCCACTGCTGGCGGATCAGGGCATGTAATACCGTCGCCTCAGCCTCCAGTGCGTGCTGCTGCAGCCGGTGACGGGTTTCATCCTCCCCTTCCTGTCCGGTAAAGAGCAGAATCCAGCGATCATCGTCCAGACGGGTACAGAGGCAAAGCTCATCGTACACGCCGGTCTGCTGGCAAAACTCCTGCTGGTAATCACGCTTCCTGTAATCTTGCTTCAATAGGGATTTATCCTGCCCGCAAACTGAGGAAAGCGTCAGCACGCGATCGGTATTATCCTGCAGGGCAGCCAGATAGAAGAGATCTTTCAGATAGGCATCCGTCAGATAACGCTGAAACAGGTATTCACGATTATGGGGAATGGCATCGTACAGATAGATAGGATGCTTGCCCCGACGACAGCCCAGAATAATCAGGTGGCTGCAGGGCAAGAGCGTGCGCAGGTAATCCGCCAGCGCGGAACTGAAACCCGGCGTGCCCAGCGCTTCTATCATGGCCGCAAGTTTTGCTTTCATCCGCCAGTGTTCCTGTTCATCTGTCGATTGGCTTAGCCATCATACCCACTCGGGATGAGCGGTTAATACCTGATTTATTTTAGTCACAGGAACCCGAGCGCACTGCAAAACCTTTAGATATTCAAATAAAGGCATGGCTACTGAAACATCGACAGGTACAGTTTCAGTGGTTTGCCCAGCCAGTAGGCGTGATCGGTGTGATCCTTCAGGTGATCACCGGTCACACCATGCACCAGAATCGAAAGTCCTTTTTGATCATCCCTGTCTGCCCGATCCCCATTAAACAGACAACGCTGCTGATCCAGCCAGGGAATCAGCTGATCAAAGTCGGTGCTTTTAAACAGCAGCTGACAGCTCCACGCGGAATGGGGCCCGACCAGCTTCTGATGCACCCGCCCCACCTGAACACCAAACAGCTCGCCAGCCTGCTGACAAAGCTCTGTCGCAAACTCTAATGTGCGGGCATCGAAGTAAACGTGGGCGTGAAACACCTTGTGTACGTTGACCGGATAACGGCCAACGCAATCACCGGAAGCATCTGAAACCGACATTTAAGGAATCACCACCCGAACCGCCAGACCGATCAGCACCACACCGGTCAGCTGCTCGATCCGTTTTACATGGCGACGCAGCCAGGCCAACAGGTGCGCCTGAGAGAACAGCAGAGCTACTAAGGTGTACCAGAGGCCATCAACAATAGAAGCGGTCAGCACCATAATCAGCTGAGCCTCTAAGCCCTGATCTGCAGTCACAAACTGAGAGAACAACGCGGTAAAGAAAACCGCCAGTTTCGGGTTCAGTAGGGAGATAAAGAGACCGGAGCCTGCCGCCTGCCAGTAGCTTTCTTTGGTGCCATTTTCTGCCTGAAGCTCTGGAGTCGAAGCATAACGCAGAGCGTTAAAGCCCAGCCAAACCAGATAAGCCGCACCGGCCCAGGTCAGCGCCAGATAGACCGTCTCATATCGGCTGACCAGAATACCCAGCCCCCAAACCGTTGCTGCCGCCCATGCCGCAACACCTAACGCGTGGGCACAACCTGCGGCAATACCATGACCACGACCGTTACTCACGGTTTGGCGCAATACAACAGCTAAACTCGGCCCCGGCGACATCGCACCCAGCACACAGATCAGAAGCAGAGATAACCAAAGGACTAAAGACATGGGGTTTCCTTAAAACAGTAAAGTAAAACGGAGTATTTTAGGACTGAAAAATATTGCAGACTACTAATCAGCAATGGTTGAGAGCAAACAGTTCAATCTTGGGCACATAACAGCTACAATTGATGTTCAGAGCACTAGGAATACAGAGATGAAAAAGCGTAAAGTTCGATCAACAATCGTCACCTCACATCACGTTGCCACCATAGCCGTAAAAATGGGCGCTCAAACCTATGATCGCGCTCTGAAAAACATGTGTTCATCTTTCCGGGCAGAGAATATCAAATTCGATATTCAAGAAGCCTCCGTATTAGAGAGTATACTTCAGAAGGAATCTCGATAAATCGAGATCAAGCTGAAAGGAAGCATGATAACAAGCGCCTAAGAGCGCGCGTGTCCGCAGAAGCAGAAACGGCTTTCCGAACCGCTGCATGGTAATCTTTCTTAGAAAAACCCTTTTCTGACCGTTCAAAACCCCACTCAATGCTCATACCTACCTCTTGTGCAAAAAGCTCAGACATGATGCGAATTACTCTTCCATTTCCATCAGCAAATGGATGAATCCAACATAATTGTTTATTAATGTGGACCAGAGCTTCAATAACTGTCTCCCTGTCAGGGTTAACTAAACTTCTCTTATAACGTGCCATTGATTGGAAAAAAGTTCTCAGCTCTTTTCCTATCCGTTCCCATTCGAGGGTAGGATTGTCACGAACACCAACAACGACATCATCTTCACGATACGTCCCGGCCCAATCAAAAAGCTCCTTAAATAGCATTCGATGGACGTAACACATGTTATCTTCTGAAAAAGTAACAACTTTGTTCTCCAGCGCCAAATCCCTCTGCCAACGCAGGAAACGCATGGATGACAGCTTTTCAATAAAATCTATCTCTTCCTGATGTTGTAGGTTAAGCAGGTTTTCATCTACAGAATGGCGATCACTCCCAATGAACAGACTAGCGTGCACAAAGTAAATGTCATCAATGCGCGCTCGGAACATTCCTTGCCTCTGTTTACCCCAAAGTAGGGCTGAATAAGCGCCAATTTTTACAACTATCGCGAAACGATTTTCCTTGTTCCCCACAACATAAACCGTATCCCCAATCTGAACAGAGCGTCTTCGGGCAAGCAGTTCCTCGTTATACGCAACCGGTTGAAACAAGCCTATTGGGAAAGGTTTTCTGATACCGCATCGCCCCATAACAGCCATATTCTTAAAGCTCCAGAACCAATGTTTTCCAGAGCGACGATGTGGCGTAAATTTCAGATAAACCATATTTTTTTTAAACGCCATTGAAAGTCCCTGTATATATTCAAATAGGCACAAAGATATTTACAGGCTTTTCATACAAAGTCGACCCAACGCTGTATTCCCGACTGTTTTTCTGGGACAATACGCGGTTTGCAGAATCCGAGCGGTTCTGCCGCTGCGTCCGCAGCTGAATATCCCAGAACTGTCACACCACCAACGGGCAAGTCACCGCCTGTTGCAGAACCTGATGAGCGCCATGAGCAGTAAACATAAAACCGCCCCCGATCTGTTTTCCTATCCCCTGTACTGGGCCGAGTGCTTTGGTACAGCGCCTTTCCTGCCGACCACCCGCGAGGAGATGGACGTACTGGGTTGGGACAGCTGTGATGTGATTATCGTCACCGGTGACGCCTACGTGGATCACCCGAGTTTCGGTATGGCGGTACTGGGTCGTCTGCTGGAATCTCAGGGCTTCCGTGTGGGTATTATCGACCAGCCGGACTGGCGCAACCCTGATGACTTTATGCGCCTAGGCAAGCCGAATCTCTACTTCGGTGTTACCGCCGGCAACATGGACTCGCTGATCAACCGCTACACGGCGGATCTGAAAGTGCGTAACGACGACGCCTACACCCCTCATGGTGAAGGTGGCAAGCGCCCGGATCGCGCGGTGATTGTTTACTCTCAAATGTGTAAACGCGCTTTCTCGGATACTCCGATTGTGATCGGTGGTATCGAAGCCAGTCTGCGCCGTATCGCCCAGTACGATTACTGGAGCAACGAGGTACGCCGCTCTGTGCTGATCGACTCCGGTGCAGACATTCTGCTGTACGGTAACGCTGAACGTGCTCTGATCGAGCTGACCCACGAACTGGCACTGGGCAAAGAGCTGTCGGAACTGCTGGATATTCGCGGCACGACTATCGTGCGTGATACCCCTCCGGGCGGTTTCACCGAGATCGACTCCAGCCGCGTGGACTGGCCGGGCAAGATCGACCAGATTCCAAGCCCTTACGAGTACATTCCCGAAGGCAAATGCAGCGAGGGTGAAGAGGAAGATCCTGATGTGATGCCGATCCGCGTGATTCCGGCTCCATTGAAGGGTAAACACGGTAAGCTGGATGCGTCCAAAACCTACGTGCGCCTGCCCTCTTTCGAGAAGGTACATAAAGATCCGGTACTGTACGCCCACGCCTCCCGTGTGCTGCACCTGGAATCCAACCCCCACAACGCCCGCGCGCTGATTCAGCGTCACGGCAAAAAAGAGATCTGGGTGAATCCGCCACCGATCCCTCTGGAAACCGAGGAGATGGATAAGGTGTTCGGCTTTAACTACCAGCGTGTGCCGCACCCTAAATATGGCGGCGCCAAGATTCCCGCTTATGAGATGATCCGTTTCTCGATCAACATCATGCGCGGCTGTTTTGGGGGCTGTACCTTCTGTTCGATCACCGAGCACGAAGGCCGCATTATTCAGAGCCGGTCTCAGGAATCGATCATCAACGAGATCGAAGATATTAAACAGAAGCTGCCTGCCTTTACCGGTCATATTTCTGACCTTGGCGGCCCGACGTCTAATATGTACCACCTGAACTGTAAAGATCCTGAGATTCAGGCCTCGTGCCGTAAGCTCTCCTGCGTGTATCCGGAGATCTGCGTCAACCTGAATACCGATCACAGCCCAACCACCGAGCTGTATCGCAAATCACGTGCGGTAGAAGGTGTGCATACGGTATCGATCGCCTCCGGTCTGCGTTATGACCTGGCGGTGGAAGATCCGGAATACGTGAAAGAACTGGTCACCCACCACGTTGGCGGTTATCTGAAGATTGCTCCGGAGCACTCCGAAATGGGGACTCTGAGCAAAATGATGAAACCGGGCATGGGCACCTACGACAACTTTAAGCGGATGTTCGATAAGTACTCCAAGGAAGCGGGCAAGAAGCAGTACCTGATTCCGTACTTTATCGCCGCACACCCGGGTTCTGACGATGAGGATATGCTCAACCTCGCCATGTGGCTGAAAACCCACGACTTCCGTCCGGATCAGGTGCAGACCTTCTATCCGTCACCAATGTCGCTCGCAACCGCCATGTATCACTCGGATAAGAACCCGCTGAAGCAGGTGACTTATAAGAGTGAGAAGCTGTTTACCGCCAAGAGCTACGAACAGCGTCGGGTACAGAAAGGCTTCCTGCGTTACCACGACCCGAAAAACTGGCCTGCGCTGCGTAAAACTCTGCGGGAGATGGGCCGTGCGGATCTGATTGGTGACGGCAAACACAAGCTGGTGCCCGGTGAAGATAAAGATCCGGTCAATCCACGCAGCCCACGCAAAGCGCGTCCGGGCCAGCAGACCGGTGCTTCTCATACCACTAACCGCCCGACACTGAAAAACGGTCAGGTAAAACAGGCCAGTGGTGCAGCAAAACCAGCCGGTAAGAAAAATACCAAGACCTCGGTGAAAAAAGCTGTGGCCTCCGGTAAACCCGCAGGCAAGCCCTTCGCCAAGAAAGGCGGCGGCAAAAAAGCCAAGCAGGTGAGTAAAAAACCAAGCGCCTGATCATCAGGTGCCTGAAACGAAAAAGGTAGCCCGGGCTGCCTTTTTTTGTGCCTGATGCACAGATATTTCTTTATTAGCCAGATATAATCGGGCAACACTCTTTCACTTTAAAATCACTGCAATCTGATCCGACTGGAATGGACACCGAATGAAAAAACTCTACCTGCTACTGACACTTCTGGGTATTGCACTTCCATATGGGGCTTTTCTGCCTTGGCTGGCAAATAATGGCCTGGATATCCCACTATTAATTGAACACGCAATCGTCAATCCGATCAGTATTTTCGCCTGGCTGGATGTCGTGGTTTCAGCACTCGCTTTAATCGCCTTTATTCTGGTGGAAAGCAAACGCGCGCAGGTTCGCAACTCCTGGCTGGCGATTCTGGGTACGCTGACAGTGGGTGTTTCCTGTGGTTTACCGCTGTTCCTCTATCTGAGAGAGCGGGCTTTACCGCCCCGTCAGGAGTTTTTCTAAACCATCCAGCACCATGCTGAAACCAAAGCTGAAGTCCTGAATCCCGAGATGGCGTTTGGCGATCACTTCATGGGTCAGGGCATTCAGATTGGGATACTCCTCCGGCGGAATCATCGCCACATAGCTCTTGGCCACTTCCGCATATTCCTCTGCTTCAAAGGGGAAGTTCAGCTCCTGCAAAGTAAAACCGTAGATATAGCTATCCATCGCATTCCAGGCGTAATCTGCCTGAGACAGAGTGAAACCTGCTTGTCGTAAACAACCCAAAGTATCATCCACATAACGCAACATCACAGGCCCGGCATTGACACGGGAAACCAACGGCATGGTCGCCCAGGGATGCGCCAGTAAAACCCGACGGGCATTTTCCGCCCGGAGCGCCATCGCCTGCCGCCAAGGCAAGGTCTGATCTGGTGAACCCATCTCAGCGACCACCAACTCCACCAAACCATCAATCACTGCTTCTTTATTGGCCACATGGTTATAAAGCGACATCGCTTTTACCCCCAGCCGCTCCGCCAGACGGCGCATGGAAAGTGCCTCCAAACCCCCAGCATTTACCAGCGACAAAGCCTCTGCCAACACCTTTTCACAGGTGAGCTTTTGACGAGGTGCTTTTTTATCTGCCGACTTAGCAGCGGCTGTTGCTGGTTTTTTCTCTGACATTTCAATTCCTTAGGCCGATTCCACAGGCACAGATAATGCCCTGAGAAAAAGATTAGCTCAAATCGCACTTTACTTACAGTGTAAGTTTTGCCATTTTATACAAACTTACAGCGTAAGCTTTATCAGTAAAGAACCTTCCGGAGCACCCATGAGCACAGCAACACCTCCAACGAAACCAGCCACCTCAGTAAAAGCAGCCAGCCATAGCGTCCATGAAGAAAAGACAGCCCAATCCACGGAAATGAAAGCTCTGTTCTGTCCCCGCTACGGTTCTCCGGATGTACTTGAAGTGCGCCATCTGCCGAAGCAATTACCTCAAGCTGGGCAGATTCAGGTTCGCATTACCGCATCTGCTGTGTCCCAGGCGGATACCATGATGCGCGCCGGAACGCCCTTCTTTGCCCGCTTAATAATTGGCTTAACCCGGCCAAAACACCCGGTTCTGGGTACAGGCTTCGCGGGAGTTGTAGACGCTGTGGGTGAAGGCTGTGAACGCTTTAAGGTGGGCGATAAGATTTATGGGGAGACAGCGCTGGATTTTGGTGCCAATGCAGAATATCTCTGTCTGGATGAAAACAGCCTGCTTAGCCATCAGCCGGAACAACTCTCTGATGCGCAATGCGCGCCCCTATGCGACGGTGCTTTAACCGCATGGAATTTCCTGCATCGTTTGGGGGAGATTAACGCCGGAGACAAGGTACTGATCAACGGCGCATCCGGCAGTGTTGGCAGCGCCGCCGTTCAGATCGCTAAAGCTGCCGGAGCAGAGGTTACTGCCCTGTGCAGCCAACCTAACCATGACTGGGTAGCAGAGATAGGTGCCGATCAGCTGGTGGATTATCACAACTCCGATATCACCAGGAGCGATCAGGAGTACGACATTATTTTCGATTGTGTCGGCAAACTGGGCTTTGGTTACTGTAAAAAGATTCTTAAGCCGCGGGGGCGCTACCTCTCTCCCGTACTGACGCTGCCACTGCTGATCAAGATGCTGTCGACCAAATACTCCAGGGGCAAAAAAGCGCTCTTCTCTGCCACAGGACTTTTGCCGGTGCCGCAACTGCAGGGCTATCTGGAACAGTTAGAAACCCTGATCGCCAACGGCCAACTGACAACCGTGATAGATCGGGAGTTTACTTTAGAAGAAGGCGCAGAAGCCCACCGTTATGTAGAGTCGATGCGTAAGAAGGGTTCTATCGTGCTAAGACCTTAAAAACAGACCTTAGGAACAGACCTTAGGAGCAGAACTCAGAAACGAGCCATGGGAACAGGCCTTACTTAATGCAGGTTGCTTTTGGAAAACAGGTTCAGAACCAGAACACCAGCGAGGATCAGTCCGATTCCCAGCATACCCATGGCATCGATCTTCTGCTGAAATAAGACCCAGCCGATCAGAGCAACCAGCACAATACCGGCTCCTGCCCAGACGGCATAGGCGATCCCCACGGGAATGGTTTTAAGGGTCAGAGATAACATCCAGAACGCCAGAGCATAGCCAACCACTACTGTGACGGATGGCCAGAGTCGGGTAAAACCTTCGCTGCTTTTCAGCGCAGATGTTCCTATCACCTCGGCCAGAATAGCAACAGAAAGATACAACCATGCACTCATAAAAACTCCCTCAGAAAAGAAACCAGGCTTGAACACAGTAGAGCATGGGCTAGCATAGCGCCTTAGTAGCAAAAGACAATTTGGGCATTGATATGGCGCAAAGGGTTAAAACATTCCAGTGGTATACTTCAAAGTCTTTTGCCCTTTACCCAGCCCTGATTCAGGTTTCAGGCACACAGGATAGCGAGGCTGTATGAACAGCAATCAATGGAATCAGATTTTCCGGCAAGCCCCTATAGGTATGCTTGTGCTGTCTTGTGAAGGCCGCGTCCTTCATTGCAACCCTGTTGCGTCTGCATTCTGGGGTAAAGCAGCCTGTTGCCAGCCGGAACTGGATCTGCCGGCCATCATGGAAATCCCGATCCCTGAGCTGATTGAACGCTTTAAAGAGAATGATGAAGCCATTGTTCGCACGTTACAGCTGAAAATCAAAAACCGATCCCCTCAGGTTGCCAACCCTTCCGCCTGGATACGCTTTACGATCGCTCCGATCCGGGATGATAACGGCTTGCTGACCCAGATACTGATCAGCCATCAGGATATCAGCGACGAAGTTTACAGCCGTCAGGTCATCGAAAATACGGCCCAGGGGGTTTCAGCCATTAGCGGTCAGGGCTTCTTTGAATCTTTAGTGACACACCTGGCCCGTATTTTTGACGCAAGGTATGCCTTCATAGGCTTGCTGAATGAGGCAGAAAATGACCGGCGGGAGATAAAAACCCTCGCGCTGAGCGCCAATGGCGTTATCGCTGATAATTTCAGCTACAGCCTGAAGAACACGCCCTGCGATAACGTTTTTGGTCAGAGCACCTGTGCTATTTGTAACGGTGTTCAGGAGTTGTACCCGGATGACATTCTCTTAAAGGAGATGAACATTGAGGGTTATATCGGCTCCCCTATTTTTGACCCAAACGGCCACCCTCTCGGGATAATGGTAGTCATGGACACCAAGCCACTCGAACGGGTCGATCAGGTTAAAAGCATCCTTGAGATCTTTGCCGCCCGGGCCGGGGCTGAGATCCGGCGATTGGATGCTGAACAGCAGATCCATCGCATGGCCTACGAGGACTACCTGACCCATTTGCCCAACCGCGCCAGTCTTTACCGGAAACTGCAAAGCCTGATACATCGCCCGAAAACCGGTGAACCCGAGCCGCACTCAGCACTCTTTATGATCGATCTGGATCACTTTAAAACCATCAACGACGCCCTTGGGCATGATGTGGGTGATGAGATTATCCGCAAAGCAGGGGAGCGCCTGCGCCAGACACTACCGGAAGAGGTGTTTATCTCCCGTATCGGCGGCGATGAGTTTGTTCTACTGCAAACCGATAACCAAAAGGGGATGGGTAATCATCAGGTAGGCCTGCTTGCGGAAAAAATGCTCTATCTGCTCAACCAGCCGTTTCAAATCGGCGACCGGATTATCAATATTGGTGCCAGTATCGGCGTGGTCCTCTTTCCCCAACTCAGTCTGGCGGACAACTACTCAGAGCTGGACCTGATGCGCTATGCAGACATCGCCCTGTATCAGGCAAAGAGTGCCGGTCGGGAGCGCTTTGTCATTTACTCCCCGGAACACCAACAGGCCGTCAACGAACGACTGGAGATCGAACGGGGACTGCGGGAAGCTCTGCAGAATGATCAGCTGAAAGTTTATATGCAACCCCAGGTGAACCCTAAGGGTAGAGCACTGGGTGCCGAGGTTCTGCTGCGCTGGGAACATCCGGAAAAAGGGATGATTCCACCCTTTCGCTTTATCCCGATCGCTGAAGAAACCGGACTGATTTTACGTATTGGTCATTGGGTATTGGATAAAACCCTGGAAATGCTGGCTAACTGGCAACAAAACGACAGCCCTTCACCCTCTTCCATCTCCGTCAATGTCTCAGCCTGGCAGTTTTCACAGCCCGACTTTGTTCAGCTGACCCGCTCCCTGTGTAAAAAATGGCAGATATCCCCTAACCGGATCGTACTGGAAGTGACGGAAACCGCTCTGTTGCGGGACATTACAGAAACACGAGGCAAGCTTCAGGCACTTCGTGAAGAAGGTTTCCGTATCTCACTGGATGACTTTGGCACCGGATATTCTTCTCTTGCCTATTTGAGAGACCTGCCACTGGATGAGCTGAAAATTGATAAAAGCTTTATCGACGAGGTTCAACCGGGCAGTCGCCAGCCTTTAGTGGAATCCATGATCGCCATCGGCAAGCATATGAAGATGAGTGTGGTCGCAGAAGGGGTGGAAACTGCAGAGCAGGCAGAGCAGCTTGAAAAGATGGGCTGTATTATCTATCAGGGTTATCACTTCGCGCGCCCCATGCCAGCAGAAGAGCTGCCGCTCTGGATTGAAAATCAGACCAGTCTGACCTGATATAAGCGGGCGCGCCCCTCTTTTGCTATTGCTCAAACCGCTTCGGGGGCATTTTGCTGACAGTTCCAGCAAAACTCGAAGCTGGCTTCGTTCTGTTCGCCACACCGGCTACAGAACCAGGGGGCCGCAAGAGGTGATTCAAAGTCCGCCAATGCATGACGGGCACGACTAAAATCACCCGCCTCAACCCAAAGCGCGACTTCCGTTTCCTGCGGTGGAAGCTCACCGGCACCGGCGATCAGGCCTTCACCTTTCAGGCGAACCTCGATACCCATCGCCTGCAGCATGCCCTTAAGGTTGTGTGCTTCCAGCAGATGACTGGCAGCGTACACTTTTATCCATTCCTGCTCTGCCATAACGTTATTTTCCTCTATGCCTCTTCATACCTATACCTGCTCACACCGACCTGCACCTGCTCACCTGCCTACAGCTGTCACTTACTCAAACCTGGTCGCATGCCACAGAGTTCATCGGATGCCGATCCGCCGAACAACCCAGCTGATGCTGAGCTTCTGTCTTAGCCGCAGACAAAATCTCATCCGCCAGATCACCATCACCCGCCGCCCGCGCCAGCGCAACACCACCTATCATAAGCACGCTGGACAGAATAGCCTGCTCCCGGCTCTGCCCGGACTCTTTCGCCAGCAGCTTAATAAATCCCCGCAAAACCTTGGCGTAGGTTTCCTGCTGCAATGGTTCCCGCTGGGTGATATCGGAAACCAGAAACGCCAGAGGGCAAACATCACCCTCACTATCCAGATGATCACGGGACAAATACAGATCAATGATCTGATTCAGACTACTCGCCTCGGTCAGGTTCCGACCGGCGCGATGGGTCGCACCATAGATAATCGCCTCAGAATAAAGCTCTGATTTAGAGGCAAAGTGTTTGTAGAAAGCCCCTCGCGTCATCCCCGCATTTTGCATCACCTGATCAATGGAGACCTTTTCAAAACCATGATGGGTGAACAATTGAGAGGCGCTTGTCAGAATTTTACTTCGGGTCTGCTCTTTATGTTCAGGAGCCCAGGGCATTGTTCTCTCCTTTCTGCTACGGCTTCATGCCGGATCACTATCATGACACAAGCCCAAAAGATGTTCTTGAACATATTGTCAGCCCCTTTATTCTGGACTACACAGAAAGCGATACTATGAAAACAAAGGCAGTTAAAATTCGGTATCACATAAACTGACAACGACAAGAACAACTCAAGTCCGCTCAGCACATTACAAGCCTGCTCCGCAGGCAAAAGCCAGAGCGGCTTCAGCTAAGAAGGATAGAAAAATGATCGAAATTTACGGTATGCCGCACAGCAATCTGGTTCGTAGTGTTGCCCTGACCTGCACAGTTAAACAGCAGCCTTACCAGATCGGCTGGACCCTGAACGGCGAAGAAATCCCATTCCGTAGCGAGGCACACGCAGCGATTCACCCTTACGCCAAATTCCCGATCATTCACCATGAAGGCATGACACTGACGGAAACTCTTGCGATCTGTCGTTATCTGGATGCCCGCTTCCCGGAAAACCCACTGCAACCGGAAGGCCTGCAGGCACAGGCGGAACACGATGCCTGGTGCTCCCGCGCTATGACACAGCTGGATCAGGCTATCATCCGCAGCTACCTGATCGAATACGTGGTACCAACCGGCCCTGAGGGCAAACCCAATATCGCCCGCATGCTGGAAAATAAACCTCTGGTGCTGAAAGCGGTCTCAGTAATTGAAGACCGCATTAAAGATCGTGATTTTATCTGCGGAGACAAGTTCACACTGGCTGACGCCCTGATTACACCGCTGGCACACTACGCAACACTTCAGAAAGGCGACCTGCAACTGGTTGAGGAAGACAGCCCGATCTACGCTTATCTGGAGCGCGTTTTTGCACTACCCGGCGCGAAAGCAATTTTCGGCAAGTAACAGCTTGGGTTAAATACAAAAAAGGGCGGCGATCCGATTGGATAGCCGCCCTTTTCGTCTGACACTTGTGCGTTTTGACAGCCTGAAATCAGGCTTTCTTAACGAACTTGGTCAGAATCACAATACGAACACCGTTAACACGGCCTTCGATATGCTCAGGATTGTCGGTCAGTGAGATACCGCGAACCGCCGTACCACGCTTAGCGGTAAAGCCCGTACCTTTAACATCCAGATCCTTAATCAGGGTAACCGTGTCACCGGCTTCCAGTTTAGCGCCATTGCTGTCCAGAGTCGGTACGGAATCCGCCGCTGGCATACCCGCACGGGCCCATTTCTCCAGCTCTTCATCCAGATACATCATATCCAGAAGATCCTGCGCCCAGGGTTCAGAGTTCAGGCGAGTCAGCATCCGCCACGCCATCACCTGTACCACAGGAACCGGACTCCACATGCTGTCATTCAGGCAGCGCCAGTGATTCTGATCCAGCTCTTCGCCTTCGATCTGATCACGGCAAGTACCGCATGCCAGAATGCACTTATCAGAGTGCGCTTCTACAGGCGGTACTTCAAAAACAGCAAGATTCTCTTCTGAACCGCAAAGCTCACATTTAGAGCCGCTGCGCTCCATCAGTGTTTGTTCAATACTCATTTTAATGTTCCCTGTGGGTTGAAGGCGGTATTATGCTCTTTTTGGCAGACAAAATCAGAATATCCCTATAAAAAACACTGAAAAAATGAATGGTTACGGCATTTTTTCACTAAAACAAAGCAAGTGTTCTTCTTTCAACCCTGCAGGAGCGTGGGCATGCAGGCCCACAAGCTCAAGGAAATTATATGCGCAACGCAGTTATGTCTCTCTCCCGCAGCACCCAGGCAGACCTTCTGCTGGTGCTGGTCACTCTTCTGGCTGGCGCGGGCTGGATCTTTTCCAAAAATGCGATGGTCGCTTTTTCACCAATTCTGTTTCTCTCGGTTCGCTTTCTGATCGCGGGTCTGTTTCTGGGCGGCATGGCTTCAGGCTCCCTGAGAAAACTCAACAAAGAGGAATATCAGAAAAGCGCCTTAGTGGGCCTGGTTTTTGGTACCGCAATGACCTTCTGGATTCTGGGACTCTTCTACGGTAACCATGTTGGCGTCGGCGCATTCCTGACCAGTCTGGGCGCAGTGCTTGTGCCCGTGGTGACGCTTTTCTTTGGCGAGAAAGCCAGCAAGAGTCTCTGGTACTCTATGCCGGTGGTGATTGCCGGTTTGGCCTGTTTATCGCTGGATAGCAGCTTTCATTTCGGCTGGGGGGAACTGGCGTTTCTGACTTCCGCCTTTCTGTTTGCCCTCTTCTTTACCCTGAACAGCCGCTACGCCGCTTCGATTCCGGCACTGCCACTCACCACTATTCAGATGGCCATTACCGCAACCATCGCCTTTGTCGTCAGCCTCTTTATGGAAGAATGGCAGTGGTCGTTTGAGTGGGATATCTGGGGTTGGATTCTGGCAAGCGCTATTATCGCCACCAGTGGCCGCTTTCTGTTTCAGACCAAAGCGCAGGGCATGGCACCTGCCAGCCACGCCGCCATTATTATGACCTTAGAGCCGATCTGGGCTGCGCTGTTTGCCAGCATCTGGCTGGGGGAAACCATGACCGGCCTGCAGTTTATCGGCTGCGCCCTTATCTTCAGCGCCATGCTGATCAACCGCTGGCAGGTGATCAGACAACTGATTAAACACCTGTAAAAAAAGAGCCGGGGTGAGTCAACACTCTACCCCGGTCCGACACGCCTCAGTTTTTACTGCTTAACCGGTGTACCCAGCGCTACCAGGTCCGGCAGGAAAGCATCGATTCTTTTCAGGCTAAAGTCTGTGTTCAACTTGAGCTTCACCGAGGCGTTATCCAGGGTCAGAAGATAACCTTCGGCATCAGGGTCAGGCATCAGAAAATCGTCTTTTCCGCCCCACTGAGCGCTTTGCGGCAGAACGCTCTGGCAAAGCTGGCCCATACCGTCCAGAGTCACTTTACCGTTACTGGTAATCGCAGCTGAGTTTGTCACGGGTGTTTCCGGACCATAAGCACCATCACAGTAAGCCTTTTCAGAGGAACTCCAGGAGCCCGCCAGCTGGGAGAACACATCGGGAACAGCATCACCATAAGCATTCAGGCTATTACGGAATTTTACCTCTGACCCACCACCGGCAAAGCCATCAATCAACCCTGAATCATGGTAGATAAAGACACTGATATGACTGGCCGTCGTCACGCCTTTGTTAATAAAGATCTGTCCTGCAGAAGGCTTTAATAGTGGACTGATAGGATTAGGCTTAAAGGCTGTCAGCGCACTGGTAAAAGAACCATCTTCACTTTGGTCAGCAATGACAGAACCATCAGCTCCGTATAAGGTGATTGTCCAGTTTTCAGTGGTGCCACCAAAGACGACCTTACCTTTACCGTACCAGGACTCTTTACCCGCTGGCACTTTATAGATAGCCACAGGCCATTCAGTCGACATAATCGCCAGAAACTCTGCTGTCGTTGGGCTGTCGTTTACACCAAAATCGGCCTTCGCGACTGCTTCTGCGGTTGAGCCGCTGCCTGAACCCGAGCCGCTGCCGGAACCTGAACTAACCGGAGGATCCGGAAACTGGCCGCCGGACATAAGACTAACCAGGAAATCATCATAGTTGGTTGAAGCATTTCCCCAGGCCTCTTTCAGGGTTTCCAGCAGCGCATCCAGAGTCCCTGCATTAGGCGTTGCACTGGGAGTAAAGACCTCATTGAAGGGGAGCATGGCGTTAGAAGAGGTCCATTGAGAAGGCAGGGAATAACCTGCATTAATCAATTTATCCCTCAGCGTACCGGCCGCATTGTTCAGGCCTGTTGTCACTTCGGACCAGCTGGCGGGACTGGCAAACCAATCCTCAACACTCTGACCTGAAGCGCCGGATACGGCATAACTCAACGCCATATCGGTCAAAGGTGTGATATTGACATTATTGTTACTATGAGGTGCTTTCAGATATGAATAGAGGGCTTTGGTGCCTGCGCTTAAGTTTCCGCCAGAGGCCCGGAAGATACAGGGAAAATTCTCTTTAGGAATTTCAACCTCATAATGACCATTGGCTGTCGTGGTAACCGGGCCAACACCAGTACCCGACTGACATTTTATACTCACGGTAGCGCCATTAACGCCAGTGCCGACAGCAACAGCACCAGAAATCAGAGGATTTCCGCTATCGGAATCAGAGCCCGATCCTGAGCCACCACCACATCCGGCAAGCAAAAGATTGCCACTGACCAAGGCGATGGTTATCAGGTTGGGGGCGGTTAAACGTTTCATATCGGAATTCTCAGCTCATGTTGAAAGCTCGTAGAGTAGAGAATCCTGACAAGGTGTCATCCACCTGTTCCGGGGGTTGAATACCGCTTAGGGTTGATCATCCGTCCTTGCAAAAAGAGCAGGTTAATCGCGCTCCGGATTAATCAGACCAATCTGAACCGCCCTTAAGGTTGCTTCAGCGCGGTTGCTGATCCGTAGTTTCTGATAAAGACTTTTCAGATACGATGCAGCAGTATTTTCTTTAATACCCAGGGATTGCGCTGCCTGCTTTACGCTAAAGCCATTAGCGATCAGAACCAACATATCCTCTTCACGGGTTGTAAGCTGAAAATCTGTTTTTGGCGTCGGTCTGAATTGCTGCAGCATCATGCGAGCGATTGAAGCAGAGATAGGGGGGCGGCCTGCAACTATCCCCTGCAAAGCCGAAGTGAACTCATCTTCCGGATCATCTTTAAGCAAATAACCATCGGCTCCCGCTCTCAACGCCGGAAAAAGATGCCCTGGATCATCAAAAATAGTTGTTATCACACAAAGCGTATCCGGATTGCGTTGTTTGAGTTCATTGATAAGATGTGTTCCCTTGCCATCCGGCAAACCAATATCGATTAAAGCAAGATCAAAGCAAGTCGCCAAAGCTGCCTGAGCCGTTGCCAGATTATCGGCAAGAACAAGATGTGCTTCGGGGAAAATGTCTGTGACGATACCCGACAACCAGTCAGCAACCTCTTCCAGATCTTCAACAATCAGGATATTTTTCATCTTTAACTCCAAAGCCGACAACAACTACCTGCGCATACCAGGCGCCGAGTATTGCGCAATAAGTGACTATTTGACCATTTTATTTTTAAACGGACTTTTAACAGAGATACCCTTAACCAATGACAAAATCCTATTCCATCCGGGTATTGATCGGCATCTTTCTGCCGTTGATTTTTTTGCTCGCCCTTATCGCTCAGGCACTGTCTCTGCCTGAATCTAACTACCGTTTTTTTATTACCGACAACCGGCTTATGGCCCAGTCCAAAAGTACGGATGACCAGCCCCTCACTGTCGAAAAATTTGTTATTTTCAACAAAAATAACGGCCAGATAGAAACCTTTCCCCGAACATTGCCCGAACTTAGCTGGCTAGTCATGGAAGAGCCTGACGTCTTTCCAACCTATTCACAACAGGATGAACTCTTTCAACACTTAGAGACGATCACTCAAACACTGAATGAACAGCGGCTGGCTTTTACCTCAGCAGAAAAAACTTATCCCGTATTGCCGGTAAATCGAGAAATAAAAGATCTGCCAATGATTTTCTGGTTTCAGTCTGCTGCCGGTATGCTGACGATTTTAGTCTGCACCTTAGTGGCTTTAGCCGGACAAAAAGGGCTGGGCAAAACGGGCTTTATTATTACCGGTATCGGTTATGCAGGAATCGCTTTCCCCAGCGCTCTATACGGCAGTCGCTCTCTGTTCATCAACGCGGAAAGTTTCAAACTGCTTTCAATAACGAACCAAGTATCGACCACAGTTTTCATGGCGGGCATGGCACTTTTCCTATCGAACCACCCTCGCCGCATGCCGTCCCGATTATTTTTAACCCTGCTGGCAACAAGCTCGGTGGCCGGTTCTCTGTCGATGATTTTCCGTTGGCCCGATGACGTTTTCTTAAGCCTTTACATCCCGTTCATTGTTCAAATGGGGCTTTGCGTTATCGCCGGAGCATGGCAATGGCGATCCAGTAGTCAGAGGAAAAGTGATCGTTCCTCTGTTCGCTGGATTTTGCTTTTTCTGACGGCAACACTTGTGCCGACGCTGCTTAAGCAGCTAGCGCCAGAAATCCCTCAGGCTGTCCTTATCTCAAGTTTCTCAATTATCTATACCGGTATTCTTTTTGCTGTTATTCAGCACCGTTTTTTTGAAATAGAGCGCTGGTCATACATTCTCTGGGGCTGGCTTCTGGGTGGTCTGGCCGTACTGACAGCCGATATTGTGTTAGCAACCTTTATTGCCACTTCATCCGAAACAACCTTCGTGCTTGCCCTCATGGTGGTCGGAGCACTGTACTTCCCGGTGCGACAATATCTTTGGCATCGATTGTTTGTTCGTGACTCCAACGGGCTTCAGCGATGGCTTTCCAAAGCCCTGCCGGAACTCCTTTCAAAAACGGATGAACAATACCCTCAGCAGCGAATTATTAATGCCTTTCAGGCCGTGTTTGAACCTTTGGATACCCGGTTATCTAAGGCGATCCCCCAGAAGGATCAGCCCACGCTATCCAAGGACAGAACCTGTTTAAGCATCACCCTTCCAAATCAGGAACACTTACAACTCTTCTACCCTGATCAGGGTCGGCGACTCTTCAGCCGAACCGACATTCATGATGCCGCACTGGTGATCGATCTTAACAAGCTGATCAGTCACAGCCTCAATGCCCGGGCAGAGGGAGCGCAGGATGAACGGGACCGAATGCGACGCGACCTTCATGACGACCTGGGAGCCAAATTACTGCGCCTGTTATACCGCAGCCCGGAAGAAAATCGCCCGTTAGTCCGTGAAGCGATTAACGAATTACGCAATCTGGTTCGATCCGGCTCAGAAACAGAGGTTAACGTTCAATCGGCACTGATTGAATGGCGTAAAGAGGCCGAGCTGCGCTGCGAGGACCTGAAGATAAAGCTTAATTGGCAGCAACAACCCCTGTCCGGCAACTTGCGTTGCGACGTGTTTACGCATGCAACGCTTTGCCTCAGAGAAGCCGTCAGCAATGCAATCCGAAACCACCAGACACCGGATCTGGACATTCAACTTTATCCTTCAGAAAGTGATCTGGTCATCGTTCTGAAAAATGACAGTCTGCCGTCGGCCGAGACCCCAGGCATGGGTATCAGCAATATGCAACAGCGTATGCAGCTTATTGGAGGCCAGCTTGAAATCTCAACAACAACCAATGAGGAATTAATCCTCTGGCATGTCGCGCTGCAGATTCCCTTGATAGAAACCCACAGCAATCATAGCCCTCGATAATACAACCACTGACCATAAACTGAATTGCAGGACCCGGCAAAACAATCCGATACAGTCCGACGATCACCAGAAAGAACAAAAAACCGCATCCTGACTGCGGTTTTTTTGTGCCTGAAATTCAGGAAACACCTCTTCATTCGCAAAAAATGACCCGCCAGTCAAAAACAACCCACCAAAAACATATGACTCCTAATATTTACCCCCATAACGACATTTTTAAGATTTTAGCTGCACGTTCGCAGTGATTTCCTGCAATTAAATTCACTGAATAAATTTTAGATTAGAACCCTAATGAATTTTTACTTGCAGACCTTAGTCTCATCTGTCATTTTTAATTAAACATTCATTTAAGAAAAAACAGGGAGCCGGTCAGATGCCAAAAGTAGGCATGCCAGAAATCCGTAAGCCTCAGCTGATAAACGCCACCATGGAAGCGGTGAATGATGTTGGCCTGCATAAGGCCAGTGTCGCCATGATCGCGAAATATGCCGGCGTTTCCCCGGCAATTATCAACCATTACTTCGGCGGTAAGGATGGACTGCTGGAAGAAACCATGCGTTCTGTTCTGAAAGAGCTGTCCGCTGCGATCAGTGAACGATTAAAAAAAGTTGAGCGCGATAACGTTCTGGAGCGCCTGATTGCCGTTGTTGAAGGTAATTTTGACCCTAAACAATTGGACGGCAAGGTGGTGAAAACCTGGCTGACCTTCTGGTCGCACTCGATGCACAAGCCCCAGCTGAACCGGCTTCAGCGGGTGAATGAGCAGCGCCTGCTCTCCTATCTGAGATATGAGCTGAAGCAGGTGGTGAGCCACGACGAAGCCGCCTTTATCGCTCAGGGCGTGGCGGCACTGATCGATGGAATCTGGCTGCGGGGCGCACTCTCCCCCGATGGCATCGACAAGGAACTGGCCGAACACCTGATTCTGGATTACCTCCGGCTCAAACTGCCGGAAGCGGTCTGGCAGGAATATCTTGATGGCAAATCAGCCCAGCAACGCGACCAGAAACAACAGAACAAACAACAGGCGATGGCCTGATACACATCCGACAAAGAATCACTTAGCAACACGCCATAAACATTTTGGCAAACCCAATTTTCAGGTTGAGATCCAATGACAGCGAATACTTCACAGCAAGCGTCCATAACCCAACAGCCATCTATCACCCAACACTATATCCACGGTCGCTACACCACCCAGGCACCGAAAGAGACCTTTGCCAGCATCAACCCGGCTAACGGTGAAGTGATTGCCACCGTTGCCCAAGGTGACGATGCGGTTATGACCGCAGCCGTGGCATCCGCCAAAGCTGGTCAGGCGCAGTGGGCAGCGATGACAGGTATCGAGCGTGGCCGCATTCTGAACAAAGCCGTTGCCCTGCTGCGTGAGCGTAATGACGAGCTGGCGATGCTGGAAGTACTGGATACCGGCAAGCCGATTCAGGAAGCGGATTGCGTGGATATCGTTACCGGTGCCGATGTGATCGAGTACTACGCAGGTCTTGCCGACAAAATTCAGGGCGATTATCAGCAGCTGAATGATCAGAATTTCTTCTACACCCGCCGCGAGCCATTAGGGGTTTGTGCCGGTATCGGTGCCTGGAACTACCCGATTCAGATCGCCTGCTGGAAATCTGCCCCGGCACTGGCTGCCGGTAACGCCATGATCTTCAAGCCTTCTGAAGAGACTCCCCTGAGCGTTCTGAAACTCGCAGAGATCTACACCGAAGCCGGTGTTCCGGATGGTGTTTTCAACGTGATTCAGGGCGATGCCCGTGTCGGCCAGATGCTGACCGCACATCCTGAGATCAGCAAGGTTTCCTTCACCGGCGAATGCGGCACCGGCAAAGCAGTGATGGGCGATTCTGCCAAGACGCTGAAGCAGGTGACTATGGAACTGGGCGGTAAGTCGCCAATGATCATCTTTCCGGATATGCCGATCGAACAGGCGGTATCCGGTGCCATGCTAGCTAACTTCTACACTCAGGGCGAAGTGTGCACTAACGGCACCCGCGTCTTTGTGCACGACGATATCTACGATGCCTTCCTTGAAGAGCTGAAAACCCGCACCGAGCAGATGATTGTCGGCGATCCGACCGATCCGAAGACTCAGGTGGGCGCACTCATCTCCAGAGATCACATGCAGAAGGTGCTGGGTTATATCGAAGCGGCCAAAAAAGCCGGTGCCCGTCTGGTTTGCGGTGGCGAACAGGCGACGGAAAACGGCCTTGATAAGGGCGCGTTTGTTAAACCCACGGTATTTGCCGACTGCACCGACGATATGCCACAGGTGATCGACGAGATCTTCGGCCCCGTGATGTCAGTACTGCGCTTCTCGGACGAAGAAGAAGTGATCACCCGCGCCAACAACACCGAATACGGTCTGGCAGCCGGTGTCTTCACCAAGGATCTGGGTCGCGCCCATCGCGTGATCAACCGTCTGCAGGCGGGTATCTGCTGGATCAACACCTGGGGTGCTTCCCCGGCTGAGATGCCAGTGGGTGGTTACAAGTTGTCCGGTATTGGCCGTGAAAACGGTATCGAAACCCTCTACCACTACACCCAGACCAAGAGTGTGTTTGTAGAGACCGGCGATATCGAGCGCCCTTATTAATTCCTGCGCAACCCAATATGAGCCATAGCGATATGAAGCAAGAATACGATTACATCATCATTGGAGCAGGTTCCGCCGGTTGCGTACTGGCGGATCGACTGACGGAAAGCGGCGAATATTCCGTGCTGCTGCTGGAGAAAGGCGGCAGTGACAAAAGCATTTTTGTTCAGATGCCAACCGCGCTCTCCTATCCGATGAATACCGAAAGCCTGTGCTGGCAGTTCCACACCGAGCAGGAGCCGGGAGTAAACAACCGCTCACTGCACACGCCACGGGGCAAGACCCTTGGCGGCTCTTCCTCCATCAACGGCATGGTGTATGTGCGCGGTCACGCCTGCGACTTTGATCAGTGGGCGGAACAAGGCGCAGAAGGCTGGGATTACCAGAGCTGCCTGCCCTACTTCCAGCGTGCGGAAACCTGGGAAGGCGGCGCAGACGATTACCGTGGCGGCAATGGCCCGGTGGGCACCTGCAACGGCAATAAGATGTCTCTGAACCCGCTGTATCAGGCCTTTATCGATGCCGGTGTCGATGCGGGCTACGGCTACACCAAGGACTACAACGGTTACCGTCAGGAAGGTTTCGGCCCGATGCACATGACGGTGAAAAATGGCGTGCGCAGCTCTACCTCTAACGCTTATCTGCGCCGCGCCATGCAGCGCCCGAACCTGACGGTGCTGACCGGTGTACACAGCCGCAAGATTCTCACCGATAAACCTGGTGATGTTGTCGTGGCAACCGGTGTTGAGTTTGAACACAAAGGCCAGATCAAAACTGCTAACGCCTACCGTGAAGTGATCTCTGCGGCAGGTTCTGTGGGCTCACCTCAGCTGCTGCAGCTGTCCGGTATCGGCCCGAAAGACGTGCTGGAAAAAGCCGGTGTAGACGTCGTTAAGGATCTGCCCGGTGTGGGTAAAAACCTGCAGGATCACCTTGAGGTTTACTTCCAGTACCAGTGCAAAGAGCCGATCTCTCTGAACTCCAAACTGAACCTGATCAGTAAGGGCCTGATCGGTGCCCGCTGGATTCTGTTCAAAGATGGCTTAGGTGCTACCAACCACTTTGAATCCTGCGCCTTTATCCGCTCCCGCAAGGGGCTGAAATGGCCGGATATTCAGTACCACTTCCTGCCTGCGGCGATGCGCTATGACGGCAACGCGGCCTTTAAAGGTCATGGCTTTCAGGTTCACGTTGGCCCGAACAAGCCTGCCAGTCGCGGTCATATCCGCATTAAAAGCGCCGATCCCCATGAGGCTCCGAGCATCCTGTTCAACTATCTGACCGAGCAACAGGATATCGAAGACTGGCGCGCCTGCATCCGCCTGACCCGTGAGATTCTGAACCAGAAGTCACTGGACAAATATCGCGGCAACGAGATTCAGCCGGGTTACGACATTGAGTCCGATGAGCAGATCGATGCCTGGGTTCGTGACAACGTCGAGAGCGCTTATCACCCGTCCTGCACCTGCAAGATGGGCGCTGATGATGATGCGATGGCGGTGCTGGATGCGGACTGCAAGGTACGCGGTGTTGAACACCTGCGGGTAGTGGATTCCTCGGTATTTCCGACCATCACCAACGGCAACCTGAACGCGCCAACCATCATGGTGGCCGAGAAAGCCGCAGATAAGATTCTGGGCAAAACACCGCTGCCGAAAGCTGATGCGCCGGTCTGGATTCATCCGGATTACGAGAACAGCCAGCGCTGAAGGCTATCAATCAATAAGTAATACGCAACAAGCAGTACGCCATAAGCAATAAGCGGGCGAAATAACGCCCGCCAGGCTTTAAGGCCTGACACCCCTAAAAGCCAAATAAAGATAACAGTCCAAAAAGATAAACAGCCCAATAAAGATAAATAGACGAGAAGGAAAGATGATGAAAACGCAAAAAGCATTTACCCCGAAGACACTCGCAAAAACGCTCGCGGCGATCACCGCAACCCTTTCTGCCAGTGCCTTTTCCCTAAGCGCTCACGCGGCTAATGATTGCTCCACTGTTCGTTTCTCCGATGTTGGCTGGACCGATATCACAGCGACCACCGCCGTAACCTCTGAAGTGGTTAAAGGTCTGGGTTACACCCCTAAGACTCAACTGCTGTCTGTGCCTGTAACCTACACCTCTCTGGCTTCGGGTGAGCTGGATGTATTCCTGGGTAACTGGATGCCAACCATGGAAGGCGATATCGCCAAATACCGTGAAGCGGGCACCGTTGAAACCGTTAAAACCAACCTGACCGGCGCGAAATACACCCTGGCGGTTAACAAGGCAGCCTTTGATGGCGGCGTGCGTACCTTCGCAGATATCGCCAAGTTCAAAAGTAAGTTCCGTAACCGCATCTACGGCATCGAGCCGGGTAACGACGGCAACCGTCTGATTCAGGAGATGATCGACAAAGACGCTTTCGACCTGAAAGGCTTCAAGCTGGTTGAGTCCTCCGAAGCGGGCATGTTGTCTGAAGTACAGCGCGCCGAGCGTCGTAACAAGTGGGTTGTTTTCCTGGGTTGGGAACCGCACCCGATGAACAGCAACTTCGAGATCGAATATCTGGATGGTGGTGACGACTGGTTCGGCCCGAACTTCGGTGGCGCAACGGTTCACACCAACACCCGTAAAGACTACAGCACCCAATGCCCGAACATGGGCAAACTGCTGACCAATCTTGAGTTCTCCCTGACCATGGAGAACCAGATCATGGGCGCAATCCTGAACGATGGTAAGAAGCCTCAGCAGGCTGCAACCGAATGGCTGCGTAACAACCCGGAAGTACTGAACAACTGGCTGCAGGGCGTAAAAACGCTGGACGGCAAACCGGGTCTGCCAGCCGTTAAAAAGCACCTGAACCTCTAATTCAGGGAAGGCCATCAGCCTCAAAACGGGTTGATGGTAATAGCCGAACCGCAAGGGTTCGGCTTGCTCCCCCGGTGTTGGAGGTAATGGCTGAAAGTGATGGCTGAAAAGTGAGAGTTGTACGGCAACTCAACCCATCAGACCTTTACACCGGAAGGAGCAACAACTGAGCACTGAAATTGAGAAACAGGCTCAGTTCAGATTCGCTTTTGGCAGCTCAGCAAACGCGCTGACCTGTCTTTTTCAGAGCCGAAAGGATTCCACTGCGTCATCTAGCCGTCGTCATTTACGGCGCTTTTTGGCTCGTTTGTATTGTCTTTATTTTGCGACCTTGTCGCCTATCAAACTCGGGTAACCCGATATGAACTGGATAACAGAACATAAACTACCACTGGGCCAATGGATGGAGGCCTTTGTTGACTGGCTGATTGGAAACGCCGCCGGTTTTTTTGACACCATCGCCTTCTCACTGGAATGGCTGATTCTGGGTGTCACCGACCTCTTGCTGATGGTTCCTGCCATGGTGCTGATTGCGCTGACCGCTGCCCTCAGCTGGTGGCTGCAACGCTCCATCGGGCTGGTCATTTTTGTCACCGCCTCTCTGTTGCTGATCGCCAACCTCGGTTACTGGTCTGAGATGATCGAAACCCTGGTGCTGGTACTGATGGCCACCTTTATGTGTGTGCTGTTCGGTATACCGCTGGGCATTCTGGCGGCGCACTATCCGAAGTTTCATGTTGCGATCCGCCCGGTACTGGATCTGATGCAAACGATCCCGACCTTTGTTTACCTGATCCCGACTCTGATTCTGTTTGGTCTGGGGGTGGTTCCGGGTCTGATCTCTACCATTATCTTTGCCATTGCCGCACCGATTCGTCTGACCGCGCTGGGTATCAGCAGTGTGCCGGAAGAGCTGCTCGAAGCCGGTAAAGCCTTTGGTGCAACCCGCTGGAAACTGCTGTTTAAAGTGGAACTGCCTGCGGCCATGCCGAACATTATGGCGGGTGTGACTCAGTGCATTATGTTGTCGCTGTCTATGGTGGTTATCGCCGCCCTTGTGGGTGCTGATGGTCTGGGCAAACCTGTGGTTCGCGCCCTGAACACCGTGAACATCTCTCAGGGCTTTGAAGCGGGTCTGGCGATCGTTCTGGTGGCTATCATGCTGGATCGTCTGTGCAAACAGCCGAACCGCGACCACTAATCCCAACCACTCCAACAACTGAAGGTGACCATCATGAGTACTGAAAAAAACATGATTGAGATCGAAAATCTGGATGTGGTTTTCGGAGAGCAGCCGGAACAGGCGCTGGCTCTGCTGGATCAGGGACTGAGCCGTCAGGAGATTATCGACCAGACAGGTTCTGTGGTAGGCGTACACAACGCTAATATCACGGTAAAACAGGGTGAGATCTGCGTACTGATGGGGCTTTCCGGCTCCGGTAAATCCAGCCTGTTACGCACCCTGAATGGCCTGAACCCGATTTCACGGGGCAGCCTCAAAGTGCGTGACGGTGACGAGATCGTTGATCTGGCAACCTGTGACGAAAACACCATGCGTCATTTACGCACCAACCGTATCTCCATGGTATTCCAGAAATTCGCCCTGATGCCCTGGCTGACGGTGCTGGAAAATGTCGCATTCGGCCTTGAGATGAAAGGCATCGGCAAGAAAGCGCGCCAGCAAAGCGCCATGGAAAAACTGGAGATGGTGGGACTGGCGGAATGGGCGCATTCCAAGCCCCATGAGCTGTCCGGCGGTATGCAACAGCGTGTGGGTCTCGCCCGCGCCTTTGCCATGGATACCGATATCCTGCTGATGGATGAGCCGTTTTCGGCACTTGATCCGCTGATCCGCGCCCAGCTGCAGGATGAGCTGATCGAACTGCAGCGCAAGATGAAGAAAACCATTCTGTTTGTCAGTCACGATCTGGATGAAGCCCTCAAGATCGGCAGCCATATCGCCATTATGGAATCTGCCAAAATCATCCAGCATGACAAGCCGGAAGATATTGTACTGAATCCGAAAACCTCCTACGTTGAGGATTTTGTTGCTCACACCAACCCACTGAATGTGCTGGGTGGCCGTACCCTGATGACGGGTAAAGAGCTGCTGTCAGAAGATAGCAGCAACCGCATCATTATCGACCGCAGCCACGAATATTGGGTAACGCTGGATAACGGCAAAATCAAAGAAGCTGGTAAAGGTGATCAGGTACTGCCGATAGAAGACTGGCAGCAAGGGGATGGCGAAAAAGGTAAGTTTGCCGTCGCCACACCGGATATCAGCATGCGGGACGCCATCAACCTGAGATACAGCAGCCGCCTGCCGGTGCTCCTACAGGAAGATGGGCAGTTTGCGGGTGTGTTGAACGACAATAACTTTTACTACGCGTTGCTGGGTAAGCACTTTGTAGCTGATTGATTGCTGCGCGCCAGCCAGAACTTAAAAGCCCTGAAACCGATGGTTTCAGGGCTTTTTTGGTATATAGGAGGGTGAACTATAGCTCAGCGATATGCGACATCGTTTCCGGGTGACGCTGAACCAGTTTTAAAAGGGTCACCGCCTGCCCATTTGGGGTACTACGCCCCTGCTCCCAGTTCTCTAATGTGCGGGATGATGTATGCAGTAAGCGAGCAAATACACCCCGTGACATATTAAACTGTTCACGAATACTCACGATTTCATCCGGAGAGATATTTAACTCACTGATGTCATCAACCGGATGTGTTTTAAGGGTTAGCCTACCCTCTGAGTGTTCCTTAGCCTCAGTAAGAGCTGAACTCAGTTCTGCAAAAAGGTCACGCTTGCTCATTGCGCCATGCCTCCATAAAAGCTTTTAACTGTTTCTTTTGGCCTGCGGTCAAATCGGACATTTCGTTTTTGCCGTAAATTGTCAGCAAGTAGAAACGTCGCCTTTCATCGAGGAAGTAATAGATAACACGGGAGCCACCACGTTTGCCCTTAGCTTTACTTGCAACTCGAATCTTTCGCAGACCACCTGTACCTTGAATCACGTCACCCTGTTTAGGGTTGGACATTAACTCAGCTTGGAAAAGGCTGAACTCTTCATCACTGATGTATTCACTGCGGTACTTCTCAAATAGGGTTGATTCAACAAATACGCTTTTCATAGGCAAAGTATACGCAAGTAACGTATAGATGACAAAACTATACGTGGTTATCGCCCCCAAGCTGAAGGACTATAACGTCTACTGCGCGTTGCCGGGTAAGCACTTTGTAGCGGATTGATGGCTGTGCACTAAGCAGAAACTAAAAAGCCCTGAAACCGATGGTTTCAGGGCTTTTAGGTACAATCGAGGTATATTTTTTATCCGGCGGATATGGCTCAGTGTTTTGCCATTGTTAACGCCTGCATTTTAGGCTGGTTTGGAGCGCAGCGGAAAACCAGTCCGTCAACATGCGTTTGTTAGCCTATGCTCCAGTGTTTAACTGCGACTTCAGCCATTTTCCTCTGCCGGTTATCAATTGAATCTTTGCTCCAAGTATCTTCCGTCGCAATTTCTTTAGTGAAGACAAACGCTGAATCTTTGTAGTGTCCTTTTTTTTCTTCAAAGCAGCCATTACCAATCGTACTGTTAAGTTTGGAGGACATTATGGCCAAATTACCTATGCGCTTTTGATAAGATCTCATTTCATCTTCAGTGAAAAACTTTAACCATGCTGGATCGGGAGTTGTTGGAAGCACGTGCTCCAAATTCACGCTATTAGTATCATAATTGGGTATGGTCTCTGCACTGTCACCAGCTTCAGCTATCTCTAATTCACGTAAGTAATATCTCGCAATTTTTTGTTTTGAAACAGATGCAATAGAGAATGCGGATAGAAATGCAGAATCGCTTGGCACATTTTTGAATGCTTGAATCACTTCATTTGGGGTTTTAATCTTTTCTTCTGTTACGGCTTTTGCCGTATCGGAATAAACTCTTTCAAGAGTGCCGCCCCCGATGCCACCAACCATCTGGTACCTAACCGCTGCAGAGACAAGCTTTTTAAAAGCTTCAGAGACTTTTTTAGGAGGAAATTTATTTAGCAAAGCCAATAATAAGGGCCTTATCTGAGTCATACCAAGCAGATTGAAAGTAGAGACCGAATACGAAACATCATTGCTAAAATCATTCCAATAGTCATGATCTGTATTTAATAAGGCTGTATAGATCCTTACAGTATCAGCTAATTCTGTTGAGAACTTCAAAGATCCTCGTTTACTAGTAATCTTTGTTTTTAAGAGAGAAAAGAGATCTTTTTCTCGTACTAAGCCATACCTTGCCATTGTGAAGTGTCTGATATATGTAACCGTCAAAGGATCGTCAGATGCACTTTCTAGTGTTGAAACCATAGACAGCCATCGGTTTTTTGTTTCTTCTATTTTCTCACCGGATTTGTGGAATAAGTAATTCTTTACCAGGTCTGAAATGGCCAGCTCTAGCCCCCTGTCATTGAGAGTTTCAAATATCACAAAAGCATTACTATCATCCGGTGCTGTAACTACAATTACTTTTAGGCTTGTCTCAATATAGTCAAGCCAAGAGTGCAATTCTTCTTCCGAATCCTTCGATTTAATACAAAGGTCTGTCAAGTATTTTTCACAATGTTTAGCAGCTAAAACCAATCGCTTGTGAGATTGTCGCCTAACCTTCTTTGCATCTACTTCATCAAACCCCTCAATAAGGTCCTGATAAATCTCATTGTCAACTTCGTTTAGAATTAGCTTTGGCTCCCTTTCCTTCGTTCTTCTATCAGTGCTCGCCAAAAAATCTGATTTTACTGATAAAACAACCTCATGATCTTCATCTCGTTGGAAAATCTCTTTAATTGCTGCAATAACTAAGCTTATAGTAGTGAGCCGTTGCTGCCCATCAACTACTTCGAATCTTCCATTATCCGCACTTGTGACAACAACTGAGCCTAGAAAGTATTCGCGCTCTTTGTTATCGATAGCCTCTTTAATATCATCCAACAACGCTTCAACATGATCGACTTCCCATGCATATGAACGCTGATAAGCTGGGACACGAAAACGACGACTTTTCAGAACACCACCAATTCCCTCAAGATTGATGTTCAGTTGTTGAATTTGACTCATATATACTCCTTATAATGGACGTGTAACTATTGAGGCTAACGCCACCGCTCACAGGAAAATTGCAAGCGCCAGCGAGTAATTGTGCCCTTGTGTAGCACCTTGTTAGGCATAATGCTCATTGTCTTTCTTGATATGCTCTTCAAAGAACTCAATCGACTCTAGCTCGCCATTATGTTCCACATATACAAGAACCTTATCGTCTTTGTAGTTGTAAATATCAATTAATTGCTCTATCTCTACACCAGAATCAGACATGCATCTTTTTACATTCCAGTAATGCGGCGTTGGCTGAGATGGCTTTCCATCTTTGAGACAGACCACATAACCCACATGAATTTCAGCTTGAAACCTAACGTAAACCTTATAGGCATTTGAGTCACATTGACCCAATTCAATCCTGTTTTCCGGATTATTGGCAAAGTCTCTTAATTCAGAATCAGATATTTTCATTTTGATTGCCTAACATCTATGGACGCCCCTATTTTGGCAAGTAGTTTCCGACAACATAAAAAGGTTTGCAGCCATCTATTCGGATTTTATTCGGGCGCTCGCCCTATCCCTGATGAGCTTCGCTGATCTGGTTCTAATCATTTTGGCGTTCTCTTATTTAGGGCCAGAGTGTCCAGATCGCGGTTCAACCTGTCGTGTCATCTTTGATACTACCTGCGCAAAATCAGGCTTCCTCTACTCTTTGATAACGGACGCCTTTGGCTAACAATGCCCAGGCTATCCGCACTAATTCATTCGCTAATGCCACAATCACTTTGTTTTTGTGCATTCGGCTTTCCAAACTCTGTATCCAGTTATACCAAGGACTACCGGGCTTTGAATGGCGAATAACCGATCTTGCTCCATGAATAAGAAAAGGGTTTAACTAGAAGAGAAACTTCCCTTTACTGATATGACCTCTTCCCTGAGATACGCGTCTGCGCGTTATTTGCTCTTTAATTAAAGAGCAACCGTGTGTCTGCACTATTAAAAACAACAGGCGATCACGGTTTCCGTAATTCAGTGGTTTGGCAGCTTATCCAATTTCATCAAACCGGTAAACAGAAGGCACTAATAAAGAAAAAACCCTGCGACTAATGTCGCAGGGTTTTCTGGGCTTGCAGACAGTCCGGTAAAACACGGTAATGCCAATCACACGACGGGAAAGGTCTTCCTCAGTTCTGGCATCATGCCAAGGCAACACCTCAGGCTAGTCAACATCAACGATATCCTTTTCTGCTAAGATCTTTTCGAATCTAATGGCACGTTTTACATCATCTACGGTGACATCGTACCAGCTGGTTGAATTCAGATTAAACTCCAGCTCTAGGGTTGTCGTCGCTATCAATATGATTGCATTTATGCCCCGTATTTCAAACTGATTCTCATATTCAACCCAATAATTGCTGCCGCCCATTAATACCGGTGGCGGGCACCAACAGTCCGGCTCTTCCTTATGCAGTTTTACTTTAACCCCTAACGCATCGAGATATGAAAAAAGCGTTTCCGGATTACCGCATTTTATCCTGCCCAATAGTTCAAAGCCGTCGTTATAGTGACCGCCTCTGGGGCCTTTAAGCCAAAATATTTGACACTTTTCTATTGCTTCCTGAAATTCTGCACTTGAGTACACGTCATAACCCGATGCCATTTTTCAATCCTTCGATACGTTTAAAATCCAAATATCCGGCAAGTAACACCCGATACAGCAATAAAAAAGGCTGTATCAGACAGCCTTTTCAGCGATGCGGTGTTTAGGGCTTACATTTGTAGATATCAAACACAACCTTGCCATCACGCAGTGGCTCGGTCTGTACGAGCGTATCACCGCCCATCTCTACCGCCTGATTTTTACCCAGGATGATCAGCTCCTCGCTAACCGCTTCCTGATTACGGGTCAGGCCTGCGAC
Organism: Oceanospirillum sp.; assembly: GCA_048270425.1. Classification (GTDB taxonomy): domain Bacteria; phylum Pseudomonadota; class Gammaproteobacteria; order Pseudomonadales; family Halomonadaceae; genus Oceanospirillum. The sequence continues at coordinate 23,538 of JBLWSY010000001.1, read as the reverse complement.
TTCGTTTTTCACGTGGGATGTGGTGTAGCCCAGTTTTTTGCAGGCAGAAACTTCTTTCGCAGCAAGCAGCTGAACCTGATCACTACCCTCAACCGGTTTAACCCAGGTGCAGCCTGATACCAAAGCCGCTGCACAGGTCAACACTAAAGCCTGAGTTTTAAAAGTGGTTATGCGCACGTTTTCTATCCTTGGCAACCTACCGGGTTGCAGTGTTATTAGTAGGTAATTCAATCATCTACAAAGCTCTGCTTTGTCTGTTAACGATTAAGTTAACGTTTACAGCGCCGGATTTGAATATGTATTTCGGACACAAGGCCTGCCACAGGCAGCTTTTTAAGTCACTTTTTAAGCTTTGATTAATTTTCGGGCTCTATCCTGACCAACTTAATGAAACTTTACCTTGGCAATCTGGACTAAACAGACTCGCTTATGGTTATATAAGAACAATCTTATTCATAGACATTAGATGCTTGATTAGCTGGAGAAAATGCAAATGAGTGCAATGGGACTGAAAAAATCTCTGATCGCTGTATCCATGGCTTCTGCCCTGTTTCTGGGTGCCACCGATGCAATGGCCGACAACCATGGAAAGGGTAAAGGCAAGGAAGCGGGTCAGTGCGGTAAAACCGAACTGGCAGAGCAGATGAAAGAGATGAAAGATCATCTGAAAGCTTACAAAAAAGCCGCTAAGTCGGAAGACTGGGCAGCTATGGCTGAAAACCGTGAAGCTCTGCTGGAGCTGACCATCAGCGCCAAAGAAGAGATGCCTTTTAAAGCTCAGGGTAAGCCGCAAAACGAGCAGGCTAAAATGCAGGGCAACTACAAAAAAGGTATGAGCCAGCTGGAAGATCTGCTGACTCAACTGGAATCTGCAGAGCAGGCTAAAGATGCGGATAAAGTTGAAGAGCTGATGGCTGACATCGGTAAACAAAGCAAAAAAGGTCACCGCGCGTTCAAGCAGAAGTGTGACGACGAGTAAACACTGCCTGTGATGGCTCCGGGTCTTTAATCTTATTAAGGCCCGATTCTTTCAAAGCCCGGTTATGACTGATCCATGCCGGGCTTTATTGATTCTTATTGATCAAAAGAACAGGAATGACCAATAAAGCGTGCTTAATCAGCATCACGACTTCTGAACCGGACCTTGCGGGTGATGTCTCAACAGCGTCAGCTTTGTTATGCTTGCCGACTTCTTTAATTGTCAGAACAACAACTGAATTGACCGTCTGACAACTGAACAAACAGACCAACGGCCCTCTGCACAGGATATTGTTTTGAAACGCTTTTTGATCCCGACACCTGTCGCAACCAGCTTTTTCCACTCACCTTTATTTTCTGCGTCATCAATGCGCTCGCTTGCTATTGTCGCTCTCAGTGTTTTGCTGCTGTTTAGCGGTATCTTCACCAGTACAGCGGCATGGGCCACCCAAAGTGACTGGGCAGAAACTCCTCAGGCTAAAGCGCGTTTGCTGGTTGCGGCTATCGAACAGCAAGGGGATCGGCGCACCCTGAAAGCCGGCCTTGAGATTCAGATGGATGACGGCTGGAAAACTTATTGGCGCACACCGGGCGCTGCCGGTATTCCACCGGTTGTGAAAGCGACATCCGGCAATATCGATTCGATTCAACTGCACTACCCTGCGCCACTACGCCTTGATTTTCAGGGGCTGCAGCTTTACGGCTACGAAAAGAAGGTGATTTTCCCGCTGGATATCACTCTTAAGCCCTTAGCCGATAACCGCAATCTTGCTATTGATGCCCGAATTCTGATCTGCCGTGAGCTGTGTATTCCGGTCAGCTTTAAACCTGAGATACCCGCAACAAAACTCCCGGATCTTACTACAGCATCCGGTGTGATCGATGCCGATGCGGCCTTTATGATCAACCAGTTTGCCAGTCGTATTCCCCGCAGTGGCGATCAGGCGGGTCTGAAGCAAGCGTCTATCCAGCTGGACAGCCAACAGAAGCTGCTGGAGATTGAACTGCAGCTGCCTGCTAATATGCAGCTGCTGGATCTGTTCCCGGAGCTGTCGCCTGAGCCGGAACTGGATGCACCCATTATTGCCCCGCCAACGGCACTCGAGAACACGTCAATCCAAAGCACTTCAATCCAGAACAACAGCGATCAGCTCTGGCGGGCGCAATTCCCGATTCAGCGTAAGCGCCTGCCCAGCCCGGAAGAGGCCGCTAATCTGGTCATCCGCACCTCTCAGGGTGACTTCGAACTGCCGCTTAACTGGCAGCAGGCTGATGCATCCCTGACCCGTTTACAGGGCACTCCCGTAAGCGGCTATAAAGGCGGTACGACGCTGGCTGAAACAAGTTCGGCTCCCTCATTATGGCTGATGCTGTTGATGGCGCTGGCTGGTGGCCTGATTCTGAATCTGATGCCCTGTGTTTTGCCGGTACTCTCCATTAAGGTGCTGCATCTGATTAAGCACAGCGAGCTGAGCCGCACTCAGGTGCGCAGCAGTTTTATTGCGACAGCGGCGGGGATTATCAGCTCCTTCCTGCTGTTAGCGGGAGTTCTGATCGCCCTTAAAGCCAGTGGTCAGGCCATTGGTTGGGGTATTCAGTTCCAGCAGCCGCTGTTTATTGCCGCTCTTGCGCTTATTGTGGTGATCTTCGCCGGTAATCTTTGGGGATTGTTTGAGTTCCGTCTGCCTTCTCTGTTCTCAACGCTGGGTCATGGTCAAACCCGTTCCGAAACCAACAGCCATTCTCTGACCAGCTCTTTCGGTCAGGGCGCGCTGGCAACCTTACTGGCAACCCCATGTTCTGCACCTTTTCTGGGTACCGCAATCGGCTTTGCCTTCTCACAGGATAACGTCACCCTGCTGCTGATCTTCTTTGCGCTGGGTGTTGGCCTTGCCCTGCCCTACCTGCTGATGACGCTGAAGCCGGAATGGGTCTACAAGCTACCGAAACCCGGCCGCTGGATGCTGACACTAAAACGTGTTCTGGGTATTGGCTTGCTGCTGACCGCTGGCTGGCTGTTCTGGGTGTTGTCGGATCTGGTGGTGATGACAGGTGTGATCGCTGTGGCAAGCCTTGGTCTGCTCTGGTGGCTGCTGGTAAAACGCCAGCGTCTGATCTGGCTGTTACCGCTGCTGGCTTTGGCGCTGATTCCTTTCTTCCCGCAGGCTGAAACCCGTGATTTCGCCCTGGCAAAAAATGCAGACAATGAAGACCAGCTTAACTGGGTCGCCTTTGAACCGGATCGCATTGCGCAGTACGTTGCTGACACCAAGGTGGTCTTTGTCGATATCACCGCCCGCTGGTGTGTCACCTGTGTGGCTAACAAGCTTGCTGTGATCAACACGCCGGAGATTCAGCAGGCGCTATCCGCCGAGGATGTGTTACCGATGCAGGGTGACTGGACACGACCGGATGCCGTCATCAGCGACTTTCTTAATCGACACCAACGCTTTGGCATTCCCTTTAATGCGGTTTATGGCCCCGGAGCACCTGAAGGTATTCTGCTCAGTGAGATTCTGAGTAAAGACGCCCTGATTGATGCACTGAACAAAGCCCGAGGCCATCGCTAAGCAACATACGGTTTTATTCAATTTTCAACATTCTGAATCACGAAAAGGAGTTAGCATGTCATCGCCGAACGACACGCCGGTACAGAAAGTCAAAGTCTGGGATATCAGCATCCGAATCTTTCACTGGGCTTTGGTCGCTCTGATCGGCTTTCTCTGGTGGAGTGGCACCGAAGGGGTAGAGATGGACAACCATGTGCTGGCGGGCTATGCCGTATTGGGGCTGATTATCTACCGTATCATCTGGGGTTTTATTGGCAGCCATCATGCCCGCTTTATCAACTTTGTCCGCTCGCCCATCAAAACCCTGAAATCGATTCCCGATGTGATCTCTGTACGCAGTGATTCCCATCATGTGGGGCACAATCCGGTTGGTGGCTGGATGGTGGTTGCCCTGATTCTGATTCTGCTGGCACAGGGCATCAGCGGCTTGGGTACGACCGATGATATCTTTATCGACGGCCCTCTGGTGCCTTATATCAGCGAAGATCTAAAGTACTGGCTGACGGATATTCACCTGATGCTACCGGATTTTCTGATCGCGATGGTAATTCTGCACCTGGCAGCGGTTCTGTTTCACGACACCTTTAAGCGTGAACGCCTGATTCAGGCGATGATCACTGGCGTTAAGAAGGTGCCTGAGTCACTTGCCGATTCCATTCGCCATTCTGAACTGCCAGCGATGCGCTTTCTGATCGTGGTGGCCCTGCTATCCGGCATCGGTTGGTGGCTGGTCACTCAGTACGGTTAAGGCAGGCAAGTAGTACGGTTAATCAGCATCAAAGCAAAGCTCAGGCCATAAGCAAAATATAAAAAGCCCCGGCAGATCACTTCACGGAAGTTGAACTGTCGGGGCTTTCAGATTCTGGGTATCAGAAGGTCAGACGATCTCAGTCTGCAGCAACTGATCCGCCCAACGTTCAATCCACTCACCTGCAGGCTCGGTGGCATCAAAGTGCTCTGCCGCATCCACTTCTAACGGGCGGCCAACACGCTGGCCACCATATTCGGCTAAGACCGCATCCATCTTCTTACCGGCATCGCAGAAGGTTTCATCGTAGGAGCTATCACCTAAAGCGATGATGCCGTATTTCAAATGAGACAGAGCGGCACCCCGCTCATGCAAGGTGTGATAAAACTTATCAAAGTTCGGCGGAAAGTCACCCGCACCCGTGGTGGAACAGGAGATCAGAATCGCATCCAATTCTTTATTTTCCAGATCCGCAATACTTGGCTCTTCAGAAACGTCGACAGCGAAGCCCTTACCTTCCAGCATCGGCTGAATATGATCTGCCACATCCCGGGCACCACCGTAAACCGTTCCTACCAAAATTTTAATCGCGGGCATATCGCTCTCCTAAACTATCCACAAAAACAGCCACAAAAACGGTCACAACACCAATCAGATAACCAACCGATTTACTCAGCTATTATACCGATACCTATAAAAAACCCCAAATTCCTGCCGCATAAAGGCCTCCTCAACCTCCAAGAGGCCAAAGCAGAATCATCAGGCGTACCATCTAGCAGGAAAAGCTAAATTAAAGCCAGCAATCCACTGATATTTATAAGGAAATATCTCGCTTTTTGATATCTGTCAAAACTGAGCATTTGTATTATTTGTTAGCTATGTTTAGTCTGAGCTTTCTGTTGAACAGGGTTACATCCTGCGTTTCAAACGCTGAAGAAAAATACCCTATCGCTACAAGGATGCATTATGTTTGCTCAGGACTTTAATGAACTTGGTTATATTTCCAGTCAATGGCCCCTGAATCAGGACCTGCCAACACTGTTGATGATTCACGGTGCGGGCATGAATCACGCCCAATGGCAGGGGCAGATGGCCGGTCTGAGAGATCATGCTAATACGGTTGCTGTCGACCTGCCCGGTCACGCTCTGAGCGCGCATCACGAGGGGAATCAGTCGATAACTCATTACGCTGAAATTCTGTCTGAACTTACCCGGGAGTTAAACAGCAGCCGCCTGATCATGGCCGGACACAGCATGGGTGGTGCGGTTTGTCTTGAGTTTGCAATGCGCTATCCGGATCAGGTCGATGGCTTAGTTCTGGTAAACACGGGGGCTAAATTACGGGTGCAACGGGAGTTACTGCAACAGATACGTGATGACTACCCTGCCTTTATACGCCATCTGACCCGAAATGCCCTTGGGGAAGACACCGGCTCTCAGGTGACAGAACAATTCGCTGAGCTTCTGATGCAAAGTGAAACAGATGCTGTCTATAACGATTTTGCCAGTTGTGACAATTTTGACCGACTGGAAGCCGTTAGCCAGATCGCCTGCCCGGCGCTGGTGATCAGTTCCGACCAGGACATGATGACACCGCCTAAATACGGCGAGTTTCTGGCAGATCAGCTGGAACAGGGCGAATACGCGCTGATCGAAGGCGCGGCTCATATCAGCCCTATGGAACAGCCCGATGCCGTAAATGCAGCGATTCTCGACTTTCTGCAACAGTTTAATGGCCGCTAAGCGGCCATTGTTATTTCTGTCTTTGGCAACGCCCCTCAAACACCAGCTCTTTAACTGCCATTTTTAAACATCTGCTCTTAGGCACCTATCCTTAAACACGCCCTCTAGAACTTTCCCGCACCAACCCTTGCTGGTAAACTTGATTTTTATATTTTGGTTTACAAGGTGAGTTATGCAGGATACGAGTCTCTGGTTTCCCTACGCGCAAATGAAACATCTCGAAGTCAATTACGAGGTGGAAACCGGTGAAGGGCCTTATATTCAGTTTACCAACGGTATGAAGCTGCTGGATGCCACCTGCTCCTGGTGGTGCATGATTCATGGCTATAAGCATCCTGATATCACCCAGGCGATTCACGATCAGGCGGACAAGCTGGCTCACGTTATGCTGGGCGGCCTGAAAAACCGCCCGGCGGTGGATCTGGCGAACAAGCTGGTGGAGATCACACCGGAAGGCCTGAACCATGTTTTCTTCAGCGACAGCGGTTCTGTGGGTATGGAAGTCGCCATGAAAATGGCAGTGCAGTTCTGGCAGAATCAGGGACGCACCAAGAAGTACAAAATGGCATCTCTGATGCGTGCTTACCACGGTGATACCACCGGCTGCATGTCGGTTTGTGATCCGGAAGAAGGCATGCACAGCCTGTTCAGCGGCCTACTGCCGAAACACCACTTTGCACCGGCACCAACCGCTTCTTTCACCGCAAGCGCAGAAGAAGTTGCCGAAGATATCGCGGAACTGCGTAAGGTACTCGAACAGCATCACGAAGAGATCGCAGGTTTTCTGGTCGAGCCTCTGCTGCAGGCTGCGGGCGGTCTGAATATGTACAGCCCCATCTATCTGCAGGAAGCCCGTAAGCTGTGTGACGAGTTTGAGATCCTGTTTATCTTTGATGAAGTGGCCACAGGTTTTGGCCGTACCGGTAAGCTCTTTGCCGCAGAATACGCTGAAGTTACCCCGGATATTATGGTACTGAGCAAGGGCCTGACCGGTGGTTATGTCGGCCATGCCGCCACTATTGCAACGGATCGTGTTTTTGACGCTTTCTGGGATGATGATGCCGGTAAAGCCTTTATGCACGGCCCGACCTTTATGGGTAATCCGCTGGCCTGTGCGGTTGCACTGAAGAGCATTGAAGTGTTCGAACGTGATGACTATCTGGGCAGGATCGCCGGGCTGAATCAGCTTTTAAAGGATGAACTGCTGAACTTCAAACACGACGTTGTACTGGATACACGGGTTCTGGGGGCAACCGCGGTGATAGAGGTAAAAGACGCCGCCAGCCTGCAAGGCGTCCAGGACTTTGCCGCCAAACGTGGCGTATGGTTACGCTCCTTCGGACGTTACCTGTACACCATGCCGCCGTACATCATCACGACGGATCAACTGAAGCAGATCACCGACGTGATGAAGGCCTGGTTTACGGAGCGCTGATGTCTGCCTGACCGGCATCTATGCAAAAAAGCCGATGCATTTTAAATCATTGCATCGGCTTTTTTGCTGTATGCTGATAGACGGCTGACATCAGAACAGAGACCGTAAACGTCAATCACTCTGACAGAGGGTTCCAGCCTTCTCCCAGCCACTGACGTACCTGCTGTTCAGATTCAGCCTTAGCAAACATAAAGCCTTGTCCCTCATTGCAGTCATGACTCTGCAGAAAGCCAAGCTGATCCTGATTTTCAATTCCCTCGGCAACAACCTTAAGCCCCATGCCTTTTGCCATAGCGATAATGGTGGAAGCCAGCCGGGCATCGTCCGCGTTGTGGGCGACATCCGTGACAAAGGTACGGTCAATCTTCAGGGCGTCCAGCGGTAATCGACGCAGATAGCTCAACGAAGAGTAACCGGTTCCGAAGTCATCGATGGAAATCCGAAGCCCCTGCATGCGAAGCGCATGGAGAATATCGGCAATGCGATCAGCCTGTTCCGGAATAAAGCAGCTCTCGGTTACTTCAAGTTCCAGCCATTGTGCTTTAACACCGCTATTCTGCACGATGCGTCGTACCGTTGCGGCAAGGTCACCTTTCATAAGCTGCTGAACAGAGATATTTACGGCAACCGGAACAACCTCAAGACCCGCATTATGCCATGCCATCAGATGTCGGCAGACCTCTTCAAGCACCCATTCACCCAGATTTCCAATCAGCCCCAGGCGCTCAGCCACAGGAATAAACTCCACCGGAGAAACTACTAAACCACTGCTCTTGTCATGCCAGCGTAGCAGCGCTTCAAAGCCAATTAATTTGCCGGTTTTAAGGTCAATTTTAGGTTGATATTTAACCTGAAACAGCTGGTCTTTTATCGCCTTTCTCAGACGGGTTTCGATAGTCAACTCCCGCACGGAGTCGTGATGCAGAGAATCAGTGTAGCGATGAAAACTACCGCGACCATCGGCTTTGACCCGATACATGGCCGCATCAGCATTTTTGATCAGATCCTCAGAGCTTATGCCATCGTCAGGATAGATGCTGATACCGATACTGGTCGAGATATAAAGCTCGTGACTTCCGATAGAGATAGGTTCACTGATCGCCTCGTTAATACGCTGAGCCAAAACCATAAGGCCTTCCATGGTTTCAATTTCCGGCACCATAACAGTAAATTCATCACCACCAAGACGGGCAACCGAATCCCCTTCCCTTACGGTGTGGGCCAGACGACCGGCGACCACCTTAAGCACCTCATCACCAACCACATGCCCCAGAGAGTCGTTGATACGTTTAAACATATCCAGATCGAGGAAAAGTACCGCTAAACGATGCTGGTGGCGCTGCGCGTTGGCAATAGCCTGTTCCAGACGGTCCTGAAACAGTCGACGGTTTGCCACGCCCGTCAGATCATCAAAAAAGGCTAAACGACGGATACGCTCTTCATCTTTTTTACGGTCGGTAATATCACTGAAAATGGCTGCAAACTGCGCGATCTCACCGTCATCATCATAAATAGCCGTAATTGTCAGCCACTCCGGATATACCTGACCATTCTTACGTCGGTTCCAGATCTCGCCCTGCCAGTAGCCATTATTTTGTAGCTCACACCAGAGGTGCTGATAAAAATCAGGCGAGTGGCGACCAGAGCTCAGCAATTTGGTGCTTTGACCAATTGCCTCAACCTCACTGTAACCTGTGACCTGAGTGAACTTAGGGTTAACGGATTCAATAATGCCGTTTTTGTCAGTAATAATGATGCCATCGAGGCTGGCTTCAATAACCCGCTGCGCCAGACGCAGGTGAGCCGTTGACGCTTTTAAGGCCTCATCACGGGACTGCAAGGCCTCCTGCAGGCGATTAACGTATTCGTACTCGACACTGTCAAGAATATCGCCATAGGAGAGAATTCCAATCAGGCCACCACGCTGATTGACCACGCCCAGATGCCGAAACCCTTTCTGTTTCAGGAGATTACTGGCCTGCAAAAGGCCTGTGTCTTCGTCAACAGCATAGAGTTCGTTATTGCAGACATCTTTCAGGGATTGACGGGTTACCCCGGAAGCCAGCCAGCGCACGATATCGCGCTCTGTAATAATGCTGTACCGGTCTGGCCCTGCACGCCTTACAGCTGCGGCATCACGCTGACTTTCCCGCAGACGGGTAACGGCTTCTGCCAGAGAGAGCCGCTCATCCAATACCAAAGGAGCCTGATTGAGCGCTGAACGCACGTTACGCATGCAGAGATAATGTTCCAATCCCTGAGAACGAATCACATCCGTTTGGGAAACAACACCAATCGGGCCGTGATGTTTATCAGTAACCAGAAAATGACGACGACGCAGGCGCTGAAACTTAAGAGCAATCTCACTCAGACTTTCATCACCATCAACGGTATCAACCGGCGAACTCATATAATCGCCAATCCGTTTTTCACCCAGAAGCTGGTCGGTAAAATCCAGTTTACGGGCATCCGCTTCCGTCCAAATGCCAACCGGTTGACCGGCATCCATAACCAGAATGGAGCTGACATGATGTTTATTCATTTGCAACGCAGCATCATGCAAGGTTGCATCAGATGAGCAACTTAACAGACTGTGATGAATCACTTCGCGTACGGGAACATCTGTGGTGAACGTCATACGGCGATCAGCGAGGGTTGCTTGCGTGGGCTTTTGCTTCAATTCAAACACCATTAAACACTCCGGCTACGACACATCCCTGTTATGTGCCGGTTAACTGTATTGCGAGTCTGACCTGCCGGTCGTTACCGAACAAGCAGATCGTTCATAGGGCAGACTCAACCATCCAGCAGTGATGCCAGCAGGCCTTTGACCTGAGTAACCTCAAAAGGCTTGTCGCAAAGAGCCGAAACACCGGCTTGCTTTACAGAACTCAAGCGGGTTTCGTTTTCCTCAGAGGTCACCATCAGAATGGGAATATGGGATAGCTCAGTTTCATTGCGGATGTAACTGATCAATTCCTGACCATCCATATTGGGCATGTTGTAGTCCGTCAGAATCAGGTCAAAGGATTGATGTTCAATAATATTGCGGGCATCCAGGCCATCAACGGCTTCGGTAATGTCATTAATACCGATCTGATTCATAACCCGTGCCAGATGTTTACGGGCCATACGGCTGTCATCAACGATCAGCACCCTCAGGCTTTCGACATCATAAAGATCCAGAGTCAGTTCGTCGGGATTGATGTAATCGATGGTAGCCAGCAGCGCACGATGCAGGTCATTTCGGGTGAAAGGCTTGGGAAGTAATGCCAGAACTTTGGATTGACGAACCGCTTCGAGGTTGTCGTAGTTCTGCTCGCTGGAAACAACCATCACAGGTATATCTGCAGTCAAAGGATCACGCTGCAGTAACTCCACCAGTTCAGCAGCAGTGGCGTCCGGAAGATACATTGAAGTAATCAGAAGATCCGGCTGGAAGGTTTTCAGGCGGGCATAGGCCTCGCGGGCACTCCCAACCCCTTCGATATTGTTAACACCTTCTTCAACCAGTTCATTAATGATGATTTTTCGCTGGGTATTGGAGGGTTCTACCAGAACAATAGACAGATCCTGAACGGCCAAGCTTTCCATAGTGCAACACTTCCGGGGGCTAAAAATGTAAACATGAAGATTTAAAGTTGATTACGTCATCCTATGCAATTTGAGTCAAAATATCACTAAGGAAAACAGGGGGATGACTAAAAAAATTCTCAGAGCGAAAATCCAATCTCCGGCCAGGAGATCCTGAAGGCGTCAATCCGTAAACAAACTCAGCTGCTCTGATGGCCCTGAAGGATCTCTGAGACGAACACCTATTCCCAGAAGCCGAATATTAAGCGAGCCACGACTGACAGCTTCTCGCATCAAGGGCTGGAAAAATTCTTTGCTGAGCCAACCGGTAGTGCTGCCACCTCGCTCCTCGCGCACACCATCCATTAAGGCATCAGCACCACTTAAGCTTCTGTATCCACGTACTGCGGAAACCTCAGCCCCAGGACTGAATGCGGTTTCAACGGTTGTTGAAGAAAAATCAGCAAACCGGACCTTAGCAAAAACACTGCGAATCTGACGGTCTTCATAACCCTGATAACGCCTTGCCAACACCGGAAGCAGTGCATTCAGCGCCTCATCAAGTTTGGGCTGCTGAGTGATGTTTTCCGAATAGGTTCGCTCAACACTAACGGACTTACGGATGCGCTCAGTCACAACCTCGCGGTAATCCTCGCCCCTGGCTCTCTGATATAGGGTGAGACCAAATTTACCAAACATTTCGGTCAACTGTTTAACGGTCTTTTGCTGGAGGTCCGCACAGGTTTCAATGCCAAGGCGTTTCAGCTTTTCCTCTGTTACCTTGCCAACCCCATGAATACGGCCAACAGGCAGGTCAGGGATAAAATCATCTACCTGATCCGGTGTTATCACAAAAAGGCCATCAGGCTTTTGCCAGTCAGAGGCAACTTTCGCCAGAAACTTATTACTGGCTACCCCGGTGGAGATAGTGACACCAGTACGGCGGACAACTTCATCCTTCAACCAGCGGGCCATTCTTGTGGCGCTGCCCTGAAAATCAGTTACGTCCGTTACGTCAAGATAGGCTTCATCAATAGAAACTACTTCAACACGATCCGTCAGCTCAAAAAAGACTTCACGAATCGCAGTCGCAGTGTCCTTATACGCCTCCATACGCCCCTTACAGAGAATAAGGTCAGGACATAGTTTCAGTGCTTGTGCAGTGGGCATGGCAGAACGGACACCATAGGCACGGGCCGGATAATTACAGGTCGCAATAACACCTCGCTTGTCAGCATGACCACCAACAGCGATAGGTTTATCAATCAGGGAAGGGTTATCACGCATCTCAACTGCAGCAAAAAAGCAGTCGCAATCAGCATGAATGATTTTGCGCATACCTGCAGCCTCTATACTGTACAGATATACAAGCTTAATCTATTTCTACTCAATCGTCAGTGTCTAAAGGACTGTTCCCGGCCAATACCTCTGAGGGACAGAGGCAGAAGCGCATTATGAGGTTGCAGCTCCAACCACCTCATCCGCCCAAGCCATCGCTTCAACGTAACACTCGGTGAGAATATGCCGATCAAAAGCACTCTTCTCTACATAACCCCAATCCGCTTTTTCGTACGCTTCAATCACTTCGAGGGCTTCCCCCAAATCACCTTCATGATGAATCAGCGCAACCTCAACACTGGGGTGCAAAGAAAGATCTTCCAATATTGAAGACAGCGGGCGATCAAAGAAAGCGTCCAGCATTGAAAGTAAACCCACGGTAAAATAACTTTCTTTCGGTTTTTTACCTGTTTTGTGCGCGAGGCATTCACACATTTTCGCCCGCAACAAAGCGATCGGCATCAGAGTATCACCACGGCGACTGGAGCCTGCCAACACCATCATGCTAACCAGAGATTTCAGATTATCGAAACCTAACAAAACAATCGCCTGCCGCAGACTCTCAATCTTACGTGGCAGCGAGTACTGCGCAGAGTTGATGTACCGAAGAATACGGTAATAAAGCTGAGGATCTCGGGAGATCTGCTGCTCAATCTGAGAGACGTCAGGGTCAGCCTGATGCAACATCGCCATCAGTTGTGTCAGAACAATGCCACTATCAGATTTCGGGCGACTCTGCATCGTTTCAGGCTTGGATAGAAAATACCCCTGAAAGAGTGTAAAGCCCATCGCCTTACAGGCTTCAAACTCATCCCAGGTTTCAACCTTTTCAGCCAGCAAAGGAACATTAAGACGCTTCAGTATTGAAACTCTTTTTTCCAGAACGTCCATGGAGCATGCCATAACATCGAGCTTGATCAGATCAGCATAAGGCAAAAATGCTTTGGTTTCCTGAGTCAGCACAAAGTCGTCCAGTGCGATTTTATAGCCTCGGGCGCGTAAACTTTTCAGGCTGGCTAACACCTCAGGCGTCGGCTTAATATCTTCAAGCACCTCAAGAACAATACGCTCTGCTGGCTCCGGTAACATGTCACCTTTAAGCAGCCACTCATCAGTCATATTGATAAATACCGGGTGTTTGTCTGCCAGACGGTCAATACCGATATCCATAAAAGCGACAGTACAGACCCTTGCCGTTGCCTCGTGAGGGCTGCTGACACTGGCATTCGAAGTTGTGGCGTTGTTACGGTAAAGCAATTCGTAGGCAGCAAGTTTTAGGTTTTGATCACAGATAGGCTGGCGGGCAATACAGTAATCTTCCTGCGTATCGCTACCAAGTTTGACTATCTCTTTTTCTTGCATAAATAACCCACCCTAAGCTTGCTTAACCTGATACAAAGCCGTCTTTGATCACCGTTCGGTTCCGTTGAAGCAAATTAAATGACGCTTTGATAATATTATAATTTGTAAGCCTAATCTAATAATTACAAATTGTTTTGAATATTTACTTTTTACGGCTTAAAAATAAAAAAACCTCCGGCAATGCCGAAGGTTTTTTCAGAATATGTAACTGTATATGTGATTACAGATGCAGCCATCCGGATTTACCGATCACTTTACATCAGCTTCACCGAGATGCTTTGGCAGTATCAGGTTCAGAACAATGCCCACAATTGCACAAAGACTCACGCCCTGCAGACTGAACTCACCTCCACCGATATACATACCACCGATGCCAAATACCAGAATCAAGGCAACGATACTCAGGTTGCGCGGCGCGGTCAGGTCCTGACCAGACTTAACCAGAGTGTTCATACCGACCACGGCAATAGACCCAAACAGCAACGTCATAATACCACCCATCACAGGCACAGGAATGGTTTGCAACACGGCTCCCATTTTGCCTACAAAAGCCAGCACAATGGCAAACACTGCGGCCCAGGTCATAACAACCGGATTGAAGTTTCGGGTCAGCATTACCGCCCCTGTTACTTCAGAATAAGTGGTATTTGGCGGACCACCGAACAGCGCTGCACTGGAAGTAGCCAGGCCATCCCCCAGCAAAGTACGGTGCAGACCCGGCTTTTTCAGATAATCTTTGCCGGTCACCTGGCTGATCGCCACCATATCACCTACATGCTCAATCGCCGGTGCAATTGCAACCGGTACCATAAACAGAATAGCCTGCCAGTGGAATTCAGGCAGGGTGAAAGAAGGTACCGCAAACCAGGCCGCTTCCTGAACAGGAGCAAAACTGACCATCCCCATAAACAAGGCCAGAGTATAACCGGCAACCACGCCAGCCAGAATCGGGATCAGACGAAATACGCCTTTGGAGAACACGGCAAACAGAAGTGTCACGACCAAAGAGAACATAGAAACAATAATTGCTTTGTCATAATCAACCAGTACGGCAGAGCCATCACCGGTTTTACCCATCGCCATGTTGACCGCAACAGGGGCCAGCGCAAGACCGATCACCATGATCACAGGACCGACCACAACAGACGGCAGGATGCGATGCAGCACATCAGCACCTTTAACGCGAACGATACCGCTCAGCACCAGATAAGCCATACCTGCAGCCAGCAGACCACCCATGGTCGCCGGAATGCCCCAGCTTTGTACACTGGCGATAATTGGCGCGATAAACGCGAAAGAAGATGCGAGGAAAACAGGCACTTTACCGCGGGTCACGATCTGAAAGATCAATGTCCCGAAACCGGCAGTAAACAGAGCAACGTTTGGATCCAATCCGGTTAACAGAGGTACTAATACCAAGGCACCAAAGGCAACAAACAGCATTTGCGCCCCGGTCAGAATCGTTTTGGGAGAAGTCGCCGAAGCGAACTGATTTTCTGAGGTCATGTCACACCTGAATTATTCTTTTTAGTAGAAAAGCTTTTTTAGTCAGATCAGAAATAAAGCGGCCCTGATCAGAAAACCTGAGCAGGGCAGCGTAATGTCTTAGAGCGTTCCAAAGATCTTATCACCGGCGTCACCAAGCCCAGGAATGATATAACCTTTGTCATTCAGGTGATCGTCAACAGAAGCGGTAAAGATCTCAATATCAGGGTGCGCTTCCAATGTGCGCTTAACACCTTCCGGTGCAGCAACCAGAACGATGACTTTAATATCCTTACAACCTGCTTTTTTCAGCATATCGATGGTCGCTATCATAGAGCCACCGGTTGCCAGCATAGGGTCAATCACCAGACTGATTCGCTCATCAATCTTGCCAACCAGCTTTTCAAAGTAAGGAACCGGCTCCAGAGTTTCTTCATTACGCTGCAGACCCACAACACTGACTTTAGCACTGGGGATCAACTTCATAACGCCATCCATCATGCCAAGACCGGCACGTAAAATCGGCACAACGGTAATTTTTTTCCCTTTAATGTGCTCAACCTGAATATCAGAACCATCCCAACCTCTGATTGTCACATGCTCCATTTCAAGACTACTCGTTGCTTCATAAGTCAGGAGGGTGCCAACTTCAGAGGAAAGCTCACGAAAACTTTTCGTGCTGATGCCGTGTTGACGCATCAGGCCCAGCTTGTGCTGAACCAGCGGATGTTTGATTACATGGACTGTCATAGAAACCCTCGGACTAGGAAACGCATAAATTCAAATCGAAACACCTGAGCAAAAGCTCGGTTTTAACGGGGGCTAATTATGCGATAGTCTGATAAACGAAGGTATAGCCAGAAGCAAAAAAAGTGGAAATTGCTTAAGATTTTCCGCCATTGGCAGAGGATTGTGATGGTGCGTAGATATGATCCTGATAAACCAGTTTCTTCTTTGGGTTTACAGAACGATCCTCAGATGAAAGCGCAAGGATAGCAGATTCCAGTCGCGCTTTACGAAGCTGCTGCTTCAGGGGCAAGCCCTGCCATGCATTATGAGGCATAGGCGGGAGCTCAAGTTCTTTCCGGTCTTTCTCCATCGTGGTGCCTTTATCCAGCATCACATTCAGCAAATTGCGTTTTCCGGACATCAGCTCCGACAGAAGCACGATACCCAGCAACCTTTTCAGGCGCAACTCGCGAACTTTAGATGAATCAGCCATTAAATACCCTTTAGCCCTTATAACGTCACTTTGCCGATCGAAACAGCTTGTTCAAAATTAACTGCAGATATTCATTAACATTCAAAACAGTTCTGACAGAGCGTTGCATATCACTGCCAACACCACCTGCAGTCTGATTGGATAATAACCCGAAATATCAGCCTTGCCTACGCTAAGCCCTTTATTTTTCGCGAATATTAATACAAAACAATTACTTTTCAAAAGTGCAAAAAATATTCTGAATCAGCTTCCCGAGACCGTTAAAAACTGAGTAATAAATACATTTTCTCTTTCGTTAACATAGGTCACACAATGGTAAAAAATCGTTGTCCTCCTATTATAAGTGTGGAATCTAAATACACTTTATGGTGAAGTCGGCTAATTAAGACTGTAATTCCTCAGGGCGATCAAACGCTATGAACCCGAATGATAATAACGATAGTCAGACCAATATGGACGTTGCAGAAAAGACAAGTGCGCAGCCTACGCAAGACACCCGTGAGAATCAAACTAATCCGGAATCAGTCAACGAAGACAATTCGACTGGGCTGGATTTTTTCGTTAATGAAAGCGGCAACCGACTGATTGCCCGATTCAAACCCGGCCCGCAGGTTCTCCCGATTTCTGCCGAAGCCGTTCGCCATATGGTTCACGAAGCGGGCTATAGTGAAGACGAATTTCCTCTTTATGAAGCGCGCCTGAATGATCTCTCCAGGGGGATTGAGCAGCGCCGCAGCTTTGAAATTGAGATTGGCGGCCCGGTTGATGCAGAAATTCATGTTTATGTAACACCTGATCAAACCATCGCGGGAGTCGAGATTATTCCTGCCCTGGGTAAAGGTCTGCCTCCGTCCCGGGAAATGTTTGATACCGCGCTCCAGAAAAACCGTATCTTCCGTGGCCTTGATAATGAATTGATTGACAAGCTCTTTTCAACCGAAGGCATACAGAACCTGAAAGAACCTTGCTGCTATCTGATCGCTTTTGGTCAAAAACCCAAAGATGGCAAAGACGGTGAACTCATACCACTGGTTGAGGAGATGTCAGAGCGCCGGCCAAAAATCCTCAAAGGCACCAAAGATCAGGTTGATTTCCGTGAACTGGGGGATTTCCCTGTGCTGCCGGAAGAAACCCCTCTGTTTAAAGTGACACAGCCCGTACCGGGGGAAGACGGCTTCTCTGTTAGCGGCAAGGCATTAAAGGCCTATCACGGCAAAGAGAAAAAACTGAAGCTCGATGCCAGTGTTCGGCCCGACTATGCTGACAGGCATACCTATGTTTCTACAATCAAAGGCATGCCGGTTTTTACCGATCAGGGCGTTCATGTTGAAAACATACTCAAGCTTGATGAGGTAAACCTGGGCTCAGGCAATATTCGCTTTGATGGCAGCGTTCAGGTTAAGCAGGGTGTGAATCCCGGCATGTTACTGGAAGCAACCGGTGATATTAAGATCGGCGGGCTTGTTGACAATGCGACCGTTATTTCCGGCGGCAATATTGAAATCGGCGGTGGAATCATTGGTCAGAAATCGCCAAGTTTATCCGCGGATCAACCCACCAAAGAAAATGCAGTTGTACGCGCTAAAGGGAATATCAAAGCCCGTTTTATCCAGGATGCCTGGGTAGAAAGCAACGCCAGTATCATCGCTCAGAAACTCATCATGCACAGTCGTCTTTGGGCGTCAGATTCTGTAAAACTGTCCGGAGCCGGCCAGCTGGTTGGCGGCCATACACTCGCAACAGACTATATCGAAGCGGGACAGCTGGGCACGCTGGCATCGGTTCCCACACTGCTTGAAGTAGGACCTCTGGATGCTGTTCGCGACGAAATGAGCAAGGTTCAGCAGAAACTAAAAGAAGGCATGGAACAGGCTAAACAGCTAAAAGCCCTGATTCACCGCATCCGCGAAGAGAAGCGCCGCATCTCACCGGAGAAGAAAGAACAGATTCTGAAAGCCAGGGAAACCATCAGTAATGCAATGGCAGCCCTTGAACAAAGACGTCATGAATTGGAACAAGAAGCTCAGGCGCGTCGTAAATCAAGAGTCAAAGCCCTCAAAAAAGCCTACTCCGGCTGTAATATTGTCATTGCTGATACCGGGCGGATACTGAAAGAAGACTTTGGCAAGGCAACCTTCTATCTTGAAGCAGGTGAAATTCTGCTCCGATAACACCGAGCAATCCCCTCCCCCCTGAAATCTCATCAAAATCAAAGAGCTGTTCCCACGGAACAGCTCTTTTTATTTTCGGCACTCACAAAACATTAGAACAAATACATATAAAAACCTGACCAGAGGGTTTAACATATATCAGCAATGTCCTCTTACCCTTCCCGAGAAGACACTTCACTCCCTGACAAACTTCGCCGAAAAACAAAAGGATTAAACATGGGGCTTTCTGATCGTTCAAAGGCTGCCAAACCTTTCATTGTCGCCTTCTCTATCCTGTTTATAGCAATCTTGATATTTGCGCTTCTGAAATTGACAAAGCCCAAGCCTGAAGCCCAGCCTTTCGTTAATAAACGCTGGCCGGTTAGCGTAACAACTGCCGAACCTTCTGTTTTCACGCCACAGGTTAAACTTTTAGGAAAAACAGAGTCCCCTTTCCAGACACAGGTAACCTCCGCGGTTAACGGATATGTCACGGCGGTGCATGCCCTTGAGGGAGACCTGTTGCCAGAGGGGGATGTTCTGATTGAACTGGATACCCGTGATAGCCAAATTTTGCTGCAGCAAAGAAAAGCAGACCTGGATAACCAGAACGCATTGCTCAACAGCGAAAAGCTGCAACAGAAAAATAATCTGGAGATGCTAAAGCAGGATCAGGCTCTGCTGGAACTGAACCAGGCTAGCGTGCAACGTTTGAAAGCCCTTGTGCGACAAGGCTCTGCCTCACAATCAAGCCTTGATGAGGCACAACAAGCCCTTATTCGCCAGAAAATGACACTAGCCAACCGGGAATTGAGCATCCGCAACTTTGACAACCGGCTCACGCAGATCACGGCTCAACGGGATAAAGCAAAGGCCCTCTACCAGCAAGCTCAGCTGGATCTGGAAAGGACCCGTGCCAAAGCCCCTTTTGATGCACGGGTCAGCAGTCTCATGGTTGCTCCCGGTGATCGGGTCAGTCCCGGAAAGGCACTGGCAACCCTTTATTCCCAGAATCAGATGGAGCTTAGAGCCCAGCTACCCAACGACCTTCTCACTCAGCTCAACCTGATAAACCATAACGGAAATAAACCTCAATCACTCAGACTGCAGGCAGAAGCACACTATCAGGGACAGCGAATCCCTTTAGTACTGCGTAGCCTAAGCGCAGAGGTTCGCGCCGGTCAGGGCGGAATCGATGCCCTGTTTCGCTTCAGCCCTGGGTCCCCACTACTGAAACAACTCCCCATTGGCCAGGCACTGGCGGTAACCCTCTATCTTCCTCCCGTTGAACAGGCGATTGCACTTCCCGGAACCGCATTCTACGGACAAAACCGTATTTATCTGGTCGAGAAAGATCAACTGGTCAGCCATGAGGTGAAAAGACTCGGCACGATTCAAACCCATGAGAACCAGCTCAACATCCTGATTTCTGCAGAGACGATTCCTGCCAATAGCCAGATTCTGATCACCCAGCTTCCCAATGCTATTACTGGTTTACCGGTGCGGATAGTTTCACCGGGGCAAGCTGAACAACCTGCGGCTCAGCAATCTTCAGAGACGGAGAATAACTGATGCAACAGGAAGGCATGATCAGAGGCTTTGTACAGTTATTTACCACACACAAGGTCGCGGCCAATCTTCTGATGTCTCTGATGATTCTCGCGGGACTGATGGGGCTGAATAAACTGAACACTCAGTTTTTCCCTGAGTTTGAACTGGATGTCATCGTTGTTCAGGTTGTCTGGCCGGGAGCCAGTGCAGAAGATGTTCAGGATGCGATCACCATTCCCATTGAGCAACAACTGAAAAGTGTTAACTACATCCGCAAGGTCTATGCGGATTCACGCCGGGGTATGTCCCAGATAAGACTGGAAGTTGAAGAGTTCGCCGACCTGGACAAAGTACTCGATGAGGTTAAACAGCAGGTTTCTTACCTCTCAACACTCCCTGAGGAAGCCGAAGAGCCCCTGATCCAGCAAGTCATCCGCTACGATGATATCGCAACGCTACTGGTTGTCGGACAAACCAGCCGTGAAGAGCTGCGGCCCTTTGTCAGGGATATTGAAGATCAACTGCTGCGCCGGGGGATTCGAAAGATCACTCTCAAAGGCATGCCAGAGCAGGAGATCAGCATTCAGGTTTCTGTAGAACGACTACACGAATTGGGCATGAGTCTTGAACAGCTGGCAACTATCATTCGATCCCGCAGCCTGGATATCCCCGCGGGTATCGCTGCCAAAAAAGATGGCTCCCTGCAGATTCGGGGGCTGAATCAGAAACGGGATGTAGACGGTTTTCTGAGCCTTCCGATTAAGGCCAATCAGAATGGTGAATATCTGCTCCTGCGGGATATCGCCCAGGTAGTATTACAGGAACAGGACGATCAGCATCAGATTCTTTACGAAGGCCGCCCTGCAATTGAAGTAAAACTTCAGCGCTCTTTGGCAGATGACACCCTGGAATCCGCCGATATCATGAAAAAATGGCTGCAGGAGATTCAGCCACAGTTACCGGAAGGCATAGCAGTTATCGCCTATAGCGAACGCTGGAAGTTTCTTGAAGAACGTATCCAGCTGCTGCTTAACAATGGTCTTGGCGGTCTGATTCTGGTGATCGCTATTCTCTTCCTCTTTTTGAATGTGCGTGTTGCCTGGTGGGTTGCCGTAGGTATCCCCGTCTCGTTTCTCGCGACACTTGCGGTGCTCTATCTGATTGGCGGCACAATTAATATGATCAGTCTTTTCGGTCTGATTATGGCCCTGGGTATCATTGTCGATGATGCTATTGTGGTAGGCGAAGATACCCTCTCCCACGTCCAAAAAGGTGAGCCGGTTGAGCATGCCGCCATTGGTGGTGCTCAGCGGATGCTGGCACCTGTGGTCTCGTCATCTCTGACGACGATTGCGGCTTTTCTGCCTCTATTTATGGTCGGCGGCACCATCGGCAATATTCTGGTGGATATCCCCATTGTGGTGACCTGTGTCATCGCGGCATCTTTGGTGGAGTCCTTTCTGGTTCTTCCCGGCCACCTGAATCACAGCTTTCGCAAGGCTCGTAAAAAGACAGAAAGCCCATGGCGGCAAAGGTTTGATGCCCGTTTCAACCACTTTCGCGACCACAGTTTCCGACGCATGGTGCGCTACGCGGTTCATCACCGGGCAGCGACACTGGCAACCGCTCTGGGTCTTTTGGTTATTGCCATCGGTCTACTGGCGGGCGGACGAGTCAAATTTACCTTTTTCCCGGTGGTTGACAGCGATTCTCTGAATGCTCAGGTCCAGTTCACAGCGGGCACGCCACCCGAGCAAATCTACGAATATCTGGACAGTGTCAAGCGTGCCCTGAAAGAAACCGAAGAGCACTTTGGTCAGAAGCTGGTGGATCACATCGTTGTTCATCACCATATGGCTGAGCTGGATAGCGGTGTAAACGGCCAGAGTCTCGGGGACGAATATGGTAGTTTAACCGTGGCTCTTGTGCCCGCTGAGCAACGTATGATCAGTAACTCAACCCTGATGGCTGAGTGGCGACAGCGTACGACAGAGCCTGCAGGACTTGAGAAACTGGTGATTACCCAGCCCCGTAACGGGCCACCGGGTAAAGCAATTGAGCTTAAAATATCCGGTAAAGATATCGATCTTCTTAAGCAGCTGTCTCTGCAGATTCAGGACCGACTGAAAGGCTACGCTGGTGTCAGTAATGTCGATGATGATCTGCCCTTTGGAAGCCAACAGCTAATCTTCTCAATTACACCGGCCGGTGAGGCTCTGGGTCTGGACATCAGCCTGGTAGGACGCCAATTGCGCAGTGCATTGGAAGGGATCATCATCCAGAGCTTTTATCAGGGTGACGACAATATTGATGTTCGTATCCGCTTGCCGGAAAGCCAGCGAAACTATCTCAGCAGCCTTGAACAGATGCCGATTATTCTCGCGAACGGCAGCAGTGTTCCTTTAAGCACCGTAGTGAGCTTTGAATACCGGCGCGGTCTGGACCTGCTGCGCCGGATTGATGGCGAACTTTCCGTAATTGTTATGGCTGATGTGGATGACGATGTATCCAACTCCAACCAGATTATCAGCCAGCTGGAACAGGAGATTCTGCCACAGCTGCGCAAACAGCATCCGGTCCGCATCAGTTACGAGGGCCGGGCGGCCAGTCAACAGGAAACCATGGAAGACATGAAAACCGGACTGATTCTGGGGCTGTCCCTGATCTATATTATTCTTGCCTGGGTATTTGCCTCCTATCGCTGGCCATTGGCGATTATGATCGCCATTCCCTTTGGTCTGACCGGAGCTATCTTCGGTCACTTTGTTAAGGGTATGGACCTGACGGTACTCTCATTGTTTGGTTTCTTTGGTTTGTCCGGCATCGTGATCAATGATTCTATCGTTCTGATCACCTTCTATCAGAAGCTGAGAAGTGAAGGTATGAAAGTTTTGGAAGCGATCGAAGAGGCAGCCTGCCAACGTTTAAGAGCCGTGCTACTGACGTCGCTAACCACCATTGCCGGATTAACACCTATCCTGTTCGAAACCTCGCTGCAGGCCAAGTTTCTGATCCCGATGGCCACGTCTCTGGTCTTTGGTCTGGCCTTTGGTACCGCGCTGATTCTTCTGGTCGTACCCGCCGTACTGGTGCTGATAGAGTTTAAAAGCGTTCAGCGGGAAAACGGTTCAAGCACCGAAAGCGATAAGGCAGGATTGTCTGAAAACTAACGAGCCGCCTCCTTAGCGATAAACAGACAGGACGGAATCTTATTAAAGCCTTCTAAAACGCAAAAGCCCCGGAGCAACCTCTGAAGTGACCCCCAATAGTTGGACACCCAACATTGGGGGTTCTTTTTTATGGCGAAGTACAGCCGATTACTCAAAATAGCTCTGGCTCAGAAGTGCCTCAATGGCATTCCAGCCACACAACTAAGCCGTGAG